>DAOMFL010000023.1:0-48186 GCA_035429805.1 Burkholderiaceae bacterium | reverse complement strand
CGATCACGCCGGACGCCTCGGTGCGCTGGGCCAAGCTGCAGAAGGGCGAGTGCCATGTGATGCCGTATCCGAACCCGGCCGACCTCGAGGCGATCCGCAAGGACCCGAAGGTGCGCGTGCTCGAACAGCCGGGCCTGAACGTCGGCTATCTTGCCTACAACACGCAGAAGAAGCCGTTCGACGATGTGCGGGTGCGCAAGGCGCTCAACATGGCCATCAACAAGAAGGCCATCATCGACGCCGTGTACCTCTCGACCGGGGTGCCGGCCAAGAACCCGATTCCGCCGACCCAGTGGTCGTACAACGACGCGATCAAGGACGACCCGTACGATCCGGCCGCAGCGAAGAAGCTGCTGGCCGATGCGGGGTATCCGAACGGATTCACGACCGACCTCTGGGCAATGCCGGTGCAGCGGCCCTACAACCCGAACGCCAAGCGCATCGCCGAACTGATGCAGGCCGATCTCGCGAAGATCGGCGTGACGGCCGAGATCAAGAGCTTCGAGTGGGGCGAGTACCGCAAGCGCATGCAAAATGGCGAGCACCAGATGGGCATGCTCGGGTGGACCGGCGACAACGGCGATCCCGACAACTTCCTGAACACGCTGCTCGGCTGCGACTCCGCCAAGACCAACGGCAGCAACGTGGCGAAGTTCTGCTACCAGCCGTTCGAGGAACTGGTGCAGAAGGCCAAGACCACCTCGGGCCAGGCGGCGCGCACTCCGCTGTACGAGAAGGCGCAGGTGATCTTCAAGGAACAGGCGCCGTGGTTCACGATTGCACACGCGGTGCAGCTGAAGCCGGTGCGGGTCGAGGTGATCGACTTCAAGCTGTCGCCGTTCGGACGGCACACGTTCTACGGGGTCGACATCAAGGAGTAGGGATCCGCTTCGCAGGACCAAAGGGCCGGCTGTCGCCGGCCCTTTTGCTTTGGTGGCGGCGATGCCACACGACAGCGGTGCCGGCGAGGTCGCCGCGCTATATTTCCCCTCCGTCCCAGCCTGGCATGCCGGGCCCGGCGTTCACCCACGGATGCTCGCGTTCATCATTCGCCGCCTGCTGCAAGCCGTCCTCGTCATGCTGACGGTCGCGTTCGTGGCATTCCTGCTGTTTCAGCATGTCGGTGATCCGGTGTCGCAGATGCTGGGCCAGGACGCCTCGCCCGAGGACCGCGAGCGCCTGCGAACCGAGCTGGGACTCGATCAGCCGTTTTACATGCAGTTCGCCACCTTCGTCGGCAACGCGGCCCAGGGCGACTTTGGCATCAGCCTGCGGCAGGGCCGGGCGGTATCGACGCTGATCGAGGAGCGTCTGCCGGCCACACTCGAACTGGCGTTCATGGCGGCGACCATCGCGATCGTCGTCGGCATTCCCGCCGGCGTCTATACGGCGCTGAAGCGCAACTCGTGGCTGTCGCAGCTGCTGCTGGCGGCGTCGCTGATCGGGATCTCGCTGCCGACCTTCCTGATCGGCATCCTGCTGATCCTGGTGTTTGCGGTGCAGTTGGGCTGGCTGCCGTCCTATGGTCGCGGCGACGTGCTCAAATTCGGCTGGTGGACCACCGGCCTGTTGACGCCGACCGGCTGGAAGCACCTGATCCTGCCGGCGATCACGCTGTCGCTGTTCCAGCTGACGCTGATCATGCGGCTGGTGCGTTCGGAAATGCTCGAGGTGCTGCGCACTGATTACATCAAGTTTGCACGCGCCCGCGGCCTCACCGACCGGGCGGTCAACTTCGGTCACGCGCTGAAGAACACGCTGGTGCCCGTCATCACGATCACCGGTCTGCAGGTGGGCGGCATCATCGCGTTCGCCATCGTCACCGAGACGGTGTTCCAGTGGCCCGGCATGGGGCTGCTGTTCATACAGTCGGTGCAGTTCGCGGACATTCCGGTCATGGCGGCATACCTCTGCCTGATCGCGTTGGTGTTCGTCCTTATCAACCTGATCGTCGACCTGCTCTACTTCGCGGTCGACCCGCGCCTGCGCATCGACCGCGCGGCGGCGGCGCACTAAGGCCTTGCCGATGGGAGCCTACCTGGGCGCCGCGCTGCGTGGACCGTTGAGTGCCATCCTGCCGCATCACGAGGGGCTGACCGAACTGCGGCGAGACCTGCACGCGAACCCGGAGCTCGGCTTCGAGGAGCACCGCACGGCTGCGCTGGTCGCCGAGCGTTTGCGCAGCTACGGCGTCGACGAAGTGCACACGGGCATCGCGCGCACCGGGGTCGTCGGCATCCTCCACGGCCGCGGACATTCGACCCGCGCGATCGGGCTGCGCGCTGACATGGACGCGCTTCCGATGGTGGAGGAAAACGAATTTGCCCACTGTTCGACGCGTACCGGACTGATGCACGGCTGCGGGCACGACGGCCACACCACGATGCTGCTCGGCGCGGCGCAGTACCTCGCTTCGACGCGCCGCTTCGATGGCACCGTGGTGCTGATCTTCCAGCCCGGTGAAGAAGGCTTCGCCGGAGCCAAGGCGATGATCGACGACGGGTTGTTCGGGCGCTTCCCGGTCGACGAGGTCTACGCGATGCACAACTGGCCGGCGCTCGAGCCCGGCAAGATCGGATTGAACCCGGGGCCGATGATGGCCGCCGCCGACCGTGTCGAGATCACGGTAGCCGGGCGCGGCGGCCATGCCGCGCATCCGCATCGCGCGGTCGATCCCGTCGTCGTGGCAGCGCACATCATCACCGCGGCGCAGACGATCGTTGCGCGCAACGTCGGCCCCCTGGACGCTGCGGTATTAAGCCTGTGCTCGATCCAGGCCGGCAACCCCGGTGCCTTCTCCGTGATTCCGCGCGAGGCGAAGCTGGTCGGCACCGTGCGCACGTTCAGCGCCGATGCACAGGACCTGATCGAGCAGCGCCTGACCGAGCTCGCCGAAGCCACGGCGCGGGCGCTCGGGGCCGAGGCGAAGGTGGTGTACGAGCGCATCTACCCGGCAACGATCAATCACCCGGAGCAGGCGCGCTTTGCGGCCGATACGGCGGCGGAACTGGTGGGCGAGCACAACGTGATCCGCAATCTTGAGCCGTCGATGGGTGCAGAGGATTTCGCGTTCATGCTGCGCGAGAAGCCCGGCTGCTACGTGCGACTGGGGCAGGGTGGTGGCGCGGCCGGCTGCTTCCTGCATAACTCCCGATATGATTTCAACGACGCAGTGATTCCGCTCGGAGCCGGTTACTTCGCCGCGCTCGCCGAGCGCGGATTGCCACAGCCGATTCGCTGACAGGAGAACGAAATGCAACTTCCACTCGGGGCCGCCCGGTTCGTGCTAATGGTGGTGACCGCTCTGCTCGCTGGGCTCGGGCCGGTGCAGGCCGCGACGCTGCGCATGGCGAACCAGGGCGACCCGCTGTCGCTCGACCCGCACTCGCTGAACGAGACGCTGCAGCTGACGATCCTCAGCAACGTCTACGAGGGCCTGGTCGGTTACGGCAAGGACCTGAAGATCGTGCCGCTGCTCGCCACCGACTGGAAGCAGACGGCGCCGACGGTATGGCGCTTCAATCTGCGCAAGGGCGTCAGATTCCACGATGGCTCGTCGTTCACGGCCGACGACGTGATCTTCTCGTACGAGCGCGCGAGGGCCGACGGCAGCGACATGAAGGCCTATGTCGGGTCGGTGAAGGAGGTCCGCAAGGTCGACGACTACGCGGTCGATTTCGTGACCGACACGCCGAACCCGATCCTGCCGAACATGTTCGGGCGCTGGCTGATCATGTCGAAGAAGTGGTGCGTCGAGAACAAGGCCGAGCGCCCGGTCGACAAGCGCAAGGGTATCGAGAACGTGGCGTCGTTCAAGGCCAACGGCACCGGGCCGTTCCGCGTCAAGTCGCGCGACCCCGGCAACCGCACCGTGCTCGTGCGCAACACCGGCTACTGGGACAAGCTGGAGACCAACATCGACGAAGTCATCTTCACGCCGATCGCCAACCCGTCGACGCGCGTGGCGGCGCTGATCTCGGGCGAGATCGACATGATGGAGCCGGTGCCGGTGCAGGACGTCGCGCGCATCAATGCCACTGGGTCGGCGACGGTGCTGCAGGGCCCGGAACTGCGCACGATCTTCCTCGGCATGGACCAGAAGCGCGACGAACTGCTGTTTTCGAACGTCAAGGGCAAGAACCCGTTCAAGGACAGGCGCGTACGTCAGGCGTTCTTCCAGGCGATCGACATCGACGCGATCAAGAACCAGGTGATGCGTGGCGCGGCTACCCCGGCGGGGCTGATGGAAGCGCCCGGCGTGTCCGGCTTTCCGGCGGACCTCAACAAGCGGCTTCCCTACGACCCGGAAGGCGCAAAGAAGCTGCTCGCGGACGCCGGCTACCCGAACGGATTCGAGGTTGGCATGAACTGTCCGAACGATCGCTACGTCAACGACGCCGCGATCTGCACGGCGGTCTCGGCGATGCTGGCCCGCATCGGCGTCAAGGTGAACCTGATGGCCGAAAGCAAGGCGACCTACTTCCCGAAGATCCTGTCGCGCAATACCTCCTTTTATCTGCTCGGCTGGACGCCGTCGACGGTCGATTCGCACGACCCGTTGTATTCGCTGATGGCCACGCCGGGCGCCGGCGGACAGGGCCAGTTCAACCTCGGCAGCTACAGCAATCCGAGGCTCGACGAACTGACCGGGAAGATCCAGTCGGAGACCGACCAGGCGAAGCGCAACGCAATGATCCACGAGGCGATGAAGATCCATCAGGATGACGTCGGGCACATTCCGCTGCACCAGCAGGCTCTGGCGTGGGGCGTGAAGAAGAACCTCAGCCTGGTCCAGTTGCCGTCGAACGACATCTTCGTGAAGTGGATGGTCCTGAAGTGACGGACCCGCGCTGATCGGGACAGAGCCGGCTGCAAAGCGCCGCCCGATTGCGGAGCAGCCCCCGCCGGATGCAGGACACGATGCAGGCCCTCGCGAGATTTCTGGACAGCGACGTTGCCTACAGCTTCCGCCGCTCGCCCGTTGCGGTTGGGGCGGCGCTCGTCGCGTTCATCCTGATCGTCTCGGCGGTGTTCGCGCATTGGGTAGCGCCGCACAATCCGTTCGACCTGGCCACGCTCAACCTGCTGGACGCATCGCTACCGCCGGCCTGGGAGGCCGGCGGCAACCCGAAATTCTGGCTTGGTACCGACGACCAGGGCCGCGACATCCTCTCGGCCGTCATCTACGGCATGCAGATCTCGCTGCTGATCGGCGTCGCGTCGGTACTGGTGTCGGTGGTGATGGGCGTCGGCCTCGGCCTGCTCTCCGGCTATGTCGGCGGGCGGCTCGATGCGTTCATCATGCGCGTCTGCGACGTGATGCTGTCGTTCCCTGCGATCCTGGTCGCGCTGCTGATCGACGGCGTGGCGCGGGCGATCCTGCCGCGGCAGTCGCACGGCGATCTGGCATTCGGCGTGCTGATCCTTGCAATCGCGCTGTCGGGATGGGTGCAGTACGCACGCACCGTGCGCGGATCGACGCTGGTCGAGAAGAACAAGGAGTACGTGCAGGCGGCGCGCGTCATCGGCGTGTCGCCGCTCAGGATCATGCTGAAGCACGTGCTGCCGAACGTGCTCGGCCCGGTGCTTGTGCTGGCCACGGTTCACATCGCGACCGCGATCATCACCGAGGCGACGCTGTCGTTCCTCGGGGTCGGTGTGCCGCCGACCACGCCGTCATTGGGGACACTGATCCGCATCGGCAATGAATTCCTGTTTTCCGGCGAATGGTGGATCACAATCTTCCCGGGCCTGGCGCTGATCCTGCTGGTGCTGTCGGTCAACCTCCTGGGCGACTGGCTGCGCGATGCGCTGAACCCGAAGCTGCGATGACCCGTTGACATCAAGGAGGGCGCGATGAAGACACCGGGATCGATCGTTTTGGCGGCCATTGCCGCCATCGTGCTTGCGGCGTGCGCGTGGCAAGCGCCGATGTCCGAGGTGACCGGCAATCTGTACAGCCGGGTGAATAAGGATCTGCACCCAACCGGCATCCTTGCAATCGACGGCGTGTCGACTTACACCAACCCGTCGACCGTCACGCCGGGCAAGCACGTGCTGCGCGTCCAGGGCCTCGGTGCCAACTGGGCCGAAGCGGCGAAGGAGATGACGGTCGACTTCGAACCGTGCAAGCGCTACTACATCGCGGCGTATCGCACGCCGGCCAGCGTCGACTGGGATCCCAAGGTCGACGTCATCCTGCCGATCTCGGGCTGCCCGAAGTCGGGGGACACGCCGAAGCAGTGACACCCGGGTGACCAAGGCCGCGCCGCTGCTCGAGGTCCGCAACCTGCGCATCGAGTTTCCGACGCGGCGCGGGACTCTGGTCGCCGTCGACGATGTGTCGCTCGAGATCGGACCGGGCGAGGTGCTCGGTGTGGTGGGCGAATCGGGCGCAGGCAAGTCGCTGACAGGCGCGGCGATCATCGGTTTGCTCGAGCCGCCGGGGCGCATCGCTGCCGGCGAGATCAGGCTCGCCGGCCTGCGCATCGACAACCTGCCGTACGACGACATGCGCAAGGTCCGCGGCCGCGAGATCGGCGCGATCTTCCAGGATCCGCTGACGTCGCTGAACCCGCTCTACACGGTCGGCCAGCAGATCGTCGAGACGATCACGACGCACCTCTACATGTCGGGCGCGAAGGCGCGTGAGCGCGCCGTCGAGCTGCTCAAAGCCACCGGCATCCCGGCCGCCGAGCGGCGCATCGACCACTACCCGCACCAGTTCTCGGGCGGCATGCGCCAGCGCGTGGTGATTGCACTGGCGCTGGCCGCCAACCCGAAGCTGGTGATCGCCGACGAGCCGACGACGGCGCTCGACGTGTCGATCCAGGCGCAGATCATTTCGCTGCTGAAGCAACTGTGCCGCGACCACGGCACGGCGGTGATGCTGGTCACGCATGACATGGGCGTGATCGCCGAGACGGCCGATCGCGTCGCCGTCATGTATGCAGGCCGCATCGCCGAAGTCGGCCCGGTCGCGGATGTGATCCACCGGCCACAGCATCCATACACGATGGGCCTGATGGGCTCGATCCCGAGCATGGTCGGCGACAGGGATCACCTGACGCAGATCGACGGTGCAATGCCGCGGCTGACCGCGATACCGAACGGCTGCGCGTTCCATCCGCGCTGTCCGCAGGCGTTCGACCGTTGCAGGCGCGAACGCCCGGACCTGATGCCCGCCGGAGCCTCACAGGCGGCGTGCTGGCTGCACCGCGCCTCCGGCCGGCGCGCGGCCTGAGCGATGGCGGCCGTTCCAGATGCAGACGCGCAGGCCGCCCGGGCCGGCGTATCGGAGGCCATCGTCCGGGCCGACGGCATCGCGAAATTCTTCGACGTTTCGCCGCCGTGGCTGAATCGCGTGCTCGCACGCAGCGGCCGGCAGGTCCTGCATGCGGTCGACGGCGTCAGCTTCACGATCCGGCGCGGCGAGACCCTGGCGCTGGTCGGTGAGTCAGGCTGCGGCAAGTCGACAGTGGCGCGCCTGCTGGTCGGGCTCTACACGCCGACGCGCGGGCGGATCGAATTCTTCGGCCGCGACCTGCGGGAGATGAACTCGGCCGCCGGCCGCAATCTGCGGCAGAAGCTGCAGATGATCTTCCAGGATCCCTACGCCAGCCTCAACCCGCGCTGGCGTGTCGCCGACATCATCGCCGAGCCGATCGTCGCGCACAGGCTGATGCGCGACCGCGCACAGATCGCCGGGCGCGTCGACGAACTGCTGCATCAGGTCGGACTCGCGCCGGCGGACAAGGAGAAATACCCGCACCAGTTCTCGGGAGGTCAGCGGCAGCGGCTGTCGATCGCGCGCGCGCTCGCGACGAAGCCGGCCTTTCTTGTCTGCGACGAGCCGACGTCGGCGCTCGACGTTTCGGTCCAGGCCCAGGTGCTGAACCTGATGACAGAGCTGCAGCGCGAACTCGGACTCACCTATCTCTTCATCTCGCACAACCTGGCGGTCGTGCACCATATCTCGGATCGCGTCGGCGTGATGTATCTCGGCCGGATCGTCGAGCTGGCGCGGCGCCGCACGCTGTTCGAAGCGCCACGGCACCCGTATACCCGCATGCTGCTCGATGCGATCCCGGACCTCGGGATGACCGGCCGGGCGCGCACGCCGGTCGCCGGCGAAGTGCCCAACCCGCTCGACCCGCCGGCGGGCTGCACGTTCCATCCGCGCTGCCCGCATGCCAATGCCCGCTGCCGGACCGAGGTGCCGCTGCTGCGCGAGGTCCGGCACTCAGGCGACGCGAGCGAGGTCGCCTGCCACGCCGTGGAGGAAGGCCGGATCTGAGCGCTGCCGATGCCCGCTGCGCCTTCGGTCAGAGCAGCGGTGCGCGCTTCTCGCCGCGCTCGTAGACGACGTGGGCACGGCCGACGAGCAGCGGATCGAGGGGGCCGATGTGCTCCGTGTCCTTGTTGGCGTACGGCAGCTTGTACAGGACGTAGCGCATCGCGTTGAGCCGCGCGCGTTTCTTGCAGTCCGACTTGATCACGGTCCAGGGGGCTTCCGCCGTGTCGGTATGGAAGAACATCGCTTCCTTGGCCTTGGTGTAGTCGTCCCACTTGTCGAGCGACGCGGTGTCGACCGGCGACAGCTTCCACTGCTTCAGCGGATGCGTCTCGCGCTCCTTGAAACGGCGGCGCTGCTCGGCCCGGCTGACCGAGAACCAGAACTTGATCAGATGCACGCCGCTGGCCACGAGATTGCGCTCGAACACCGGCGCCTGCCGCATGAACTCGTCGTACTCGTGGTGAGTGGAGAAACCCATGACGCGCTCGACGCCCGCGCGGTTGTACCAGGAGCGGTCGAAGAGCACGATCTCGCCCGCGGTCGGCAGGTGCTGCACGTAGCGCTGGAAATACCACTGTCCGCGTTCGGTCTCGGTCGGCTTCTCGAGCGCGACGACACGTGCGCCGCGCGGATTGAGGTGTTCCATGAAGCGGCGGATCGTTCCGCCCTTGCCGGCGGCATCGCGCCCCTCGAACAGGATCACGACCTTCTGCCGCGACTCCTTGACCCACGCCTGCAGCTTCAGCAGTTCCACCTGCAGCCGGTACTTCTGCTTCTCGTAGGCTTTTCGCGACAGCAGGTTCCGGTACGGGTAGCCGCCCAGCCGCCAGTCGTTCGAGAGTTCGTCGTCGGGGCTGATGACCACACCGGCCGAGGCGGCACGCTGCGCGAGCAGGGCTTCCCGCAGCGAGGCCGCGTCGTCCGGCGAAGCACCCGCAAGGATCGCCTCCAGGGCCGCCAGCATTTCGCCGCGATCGCCCTCGGGAATGTGTTCAAGGACGTCGCGGACCGCCTCCAGCTTGGCCTGCTGCGCCGAGGCGATGGCCTCGCCGACCGCGAACTGCTCGATGCCGGTCGTTGTCAGCCGCGGCGCCGTGTCGCCCGCCGCGGCCTTGCGGGGTCGGACATTCCGCGTCGCACGTGCCGCAGCGCCACTGCGGTCATCGATGGGGGTAGACCGTCCGCGTGCCATGAACAACTCCAATGGAAACCGGCTCAGCGCAGCAGCGCAAGCAGGCGCGGCGCCGCCGAGACGGCTGCCATCAGTCCGCCCAGCAGCGCGCCCGTGACTCCGGGGCAGCAGGCATCCTGACCGGCGAGGAACAGTCCGCCGATCGGGGTGCGCGGCCGCAGCGCGTCGCTCAGGAAGCGCTCCGGCGTGGTCGCCAGTCCGTACATCGCGCCGTGCTCCGCGCCGGTGTACGTTGCGACCGAGATCGGCGTCGACGAAGTGACATACCGCACCATCGGCGCGAGCCTCGGGTAGTGCCGCGCGAACTGCCCGAGCAGGTTCTGCTCGATCTTTTCCTTGAGTTCGAGGTAGCCGGGGTCGCGCGCTTCGCCCTTCTTCATGCTTTCGTGTTCCCACGGCGTGAAGGCGTCCGGGTCGACGAAGGTGACGATCTCGCAGGTATGCCGGTTGCGTTCGCCCGGGTCGTGCTTCGGATCTTTGAGCGACGGAAACGACACGAACATCATCGGCGCGTCGGGTTCGATCAGCGGGTTGCGCCACAGCTGGTCGACGTCCCAGGTTTCGTAAATCCAGTCATTGGCCGTCGACGCTCCGTTGGCGGCGACGTCGCCTTCGAGACCGAGATACAGGCCGACGTAACCCACCGACGGTTCGATCTCGAGCGCGTCGCGGGCCCAGTCGTAGTCAACTTCCTCCGAAGGCAGCATGCGCAACGTGTTGCGGGCTCCGGCATCCGACACGACGCATGGCGCGTCGATCGATGCGCCAGTGTCGAGCGTGACACCCAGCACGCGACCGTCGTGCACGCGGATGGCGGCGACGGTCTCGCCGGTGCGCAGGTCGCCGCCGGCGGCTCGTATCCCCTCCGCGAACGCCCCGGCGAAGACGGCCGAGCCGCCGACCGGGTACCAGGCGCCTTCGAAATAGCTCGACATCACCGCCGCGTGCAGCGCGAAGCTGGCCTGGCTCGGGCGTCCTCCATGGTCGCCCCACTGCGCGGCCAGCACCGCCTGCAGCTTCGGGTCGCCGACACACTCGCGAATCACGTCCATCAGCGTGCGTCCGACCCAGCGCTGGATCTGCTCGTCCTTCCACCACATCAGGCCGCGTGATACCAGCTGCGGCATGGAGTGCGCGGCGAGCACCGCGTCAAGCGCCTTGCGGGCCTGCTGCAGGCTGTCGAAAAAACGATCGATGCCCGCGGCATCGGCAGGGAAGCGGGCCTTCAGCGACTGAACGAGCCGGCCGGCCGGGTGCTCGAAATCGAGCGTCATGCCGGGAAAGTGCACACGGTCGTAGACCGTCCCCATCGACGCCATCGGGATGCCGTGCGGCGTCAGTGCGTCGAAGACCTTCTTGGCGGGACCAGCGCGGCCGTCGGTCTCGCCCGCGCCACCGATGTAATGGACGCCGACGTTGAAGCGGAAGCCGTTGCGTTCGAACGACTGCGTCAAGCCGCCCAGCTGCGTGTGCCGCTCGAGCACGAGCACGCGCTTGCCGTCCTTTGCCAGTGCAGCGGCGGCGGCCAGGCCGCCGATGCCCGACCCGATGACGATGGCGTCCCAGCTTTCAGATGCGATGGCGTGCATGCGATGACCCCCTGCGCATCACACACGTGCGGCCCTTCCGGCGCGTTGATGCTGATCAAGCCGCGGGACGCCATCGCGGCGCATCGGACAGTCTCCGGCCGCGCCGTTCCGACACGCAGAGCGGCGCGGCTGGAACCGCCGCCGGCTTACTTCTTGCCGGCGACGTTGCAGCCCGGGATGTTCTCGGTGCGGTCGACCTTGACGCTGATGATGTTGCCGACCGGATCGAAGCGCTCGCCGACGATCCAGTACTGCACGCAGGGCTTCAGATCGAGCGAGACAACCGTGACCTTGTTGCTGAGTCCGCTGGCGCTGACCTCGACCTTGTGCGTTCCGGGGCTGAGCTTGATCGGCTCATTCATCGGCGACGAACCGTCGACGCGCTCGATGCCGATATTGAATGTATTCACGTTGAGGTTGGTCTTGGTCGCGCCCAGCAGGCTGTAGGGCTCGCTGTAATTCGCACAGGAAGCCAGCAGCAGGGCAGCGCAGGCCAATAAGGTCTTCTTCATCGGGTTCTCCTCGCGACAATCGGACGGGTCTGAATCGATTCGGATGGGTGGTGTCCGCCGCATGGGCGGCGCGGCGACAATGTCGACCGGCCACCCTCGGGCTAACCCGAGGATAGCCGTCGGGTAGGGTTTCGGGATTGACAGTTCCGGACGTCATGTCAGGCAGGCTCCATGTTGTCGAGTGCCAGCACGGCAAACGAAGCCAGCCAGTGGGTGCCGACGTAGTGTCCCCCGGTCGCGGCGGGCAGTGAAGCTTCGAGATGCGCGCGGATCGCCGCCGCGACGGTCTGCTGCAACGGCTCCGGCAATCGGTGGAACAGCGCGGCCCAGCACCAGGCGCGTGACAGGTTGAGGCCGTGCAGGTGGACGATGCGGGCGTCGGCCGAGTCGCGCACCGCCACCGGAGCCAGCCAGGTCGCGAGATCCGGATCGGCCGGCCGGAACTGCTCCCACCAGTCGGCGAATGAACATCCGTCGACGACGCGCTGCATCAGCGCGGCTTCGACCAGGCCCGGGGACAGAAAATCCTCGCCGCCGGGCTCGTAGTTGGCGGGGTACACCCGGTCGCGGCCGAACCACCGGTTGGCGCGCTCCTCGATCAGCCGGCGCAACGCGACGTGCTGCACGGCTTCGCACCAGTCGAGTGCGAGGAGCAGCGCGAACGCGCTGTTGGTATGGGTGCCGGCCCGCGTCGGATGATCGAGCTGCGGCAGGTAGGCGAGAAAACGGCGGGCGAACTCCTCGGCCAACGGTCGCACGGCGTCGCGCCATCCGTTCGCCGCAGATTGCTCGCGCGCCAGCTGTTCCAGCTCGGACGCCAGCTTCAGCAGCCAGCCCCAGCCGTAGGGGCGCTCGAACGTCTGGCGTTGCGGGCCGTGCAGTGTGGCCAGTTCGCCCTCGATGGCCTGCGGGGTCAGCCGCGATTGAAGATGGGCGCGAGCGGCTTCGGCCTCCGCATGGTCGGGGAATCGCCGCAGCAGTCGGGCCAGCGTCCAGTGCATGTGCACGCACGAGTGCCAGTCGTAGCTGCCCCAGAAGGCCGGATGCATCTGCCGGGGCGGCGCCAGGTCCCGGGTGGAGCCGAGAACCTGGTCGAGCTTGTACGGATACTCGGTGGCGGTGTTGGTGAGGGCCGTACGGACGAACGCAACGGCCAGTGATGGCGTCAGCATGGAGAGCAGGATCCCGTACGCCGGAGAGCGTACAGGGGAAGCTACCTGGCCCGCCGCACTTCGCCCGACCCGGCGATGCTCTTGCGGATCACCGGGTCGCCCCGGTAGATGACATCGCCCGATCCGGCGACCGAAGCGTCGAGACGCTGCGTTGCATGGACACGGGCGTCGCCACTGCCCGCGATGCGGACCTTGACGGTCTGCCCGACCAGGTCGATCGCATTGACGTCGCCGGATCCGGCGATCGAGTAGCCCTGATCGGCGGCACGACCGGTGGCTGCGAAGTTGCCGCTGCCTCCGATGGAAACACCAAGCACGTCGACGTCCATGCTTTCGAACTTGACGTCGCTGCTGCCCGCGATGGCGACCGCGAGCACCTTGCCGCGCACGCTGTCTGCGACGACATCGCCCGATCCGCGCATCGACAGTGCCTCGATCGACCTGAATTCGACGATCACCTTCGGCGGTCGGGAACTCCTGAACCCCGCTTCGGGAAGGACGCGGATGTCCAGGGTCGGCACGGCGTCTCCAACGATCCGGGTTTCGATGAAGGCCAGCAGGTTGTCGTCGAAGCGGACCGTGACCTGTTCGCGCTCCGAGGCCTTCAGCACAAGGTCGATCGGGCCGTTGACCCGAATCGCCGAAAAGGGTCCGACGGTGCGGACCTCATCGGCCTGACGCCCGGAGCCGTCGATACGGCTGCCGGGGGTGCCGACGGTCACGGTGCCGGCGATCGGTACGAGGGGCTGGGCCAGCGCGGCGCCGGACACGCAGAATCCGAGCAGCAGGAGCAGGATCTTCATGGCGGGTCTCATGGGCAGGCTGAATCGTGCCCGGGCACAGGCGCCGCCGCAGCCGGCGTGCGATGCAATGCATTGGCAATGGAGCAGGCGGTCATCCCGGCCGATGGGCGGGAAGCTCCGCAGCCTAGCGGGTGACGGGACCGGCCGGCTCGGAGCGCACCGGCGCGCCAGGGCGCAGACCCTCCAGCAGATCCTGCGCCTCCTTCTGGCCGCGTGCCGCCGAACGGGTGATCCACAGCAGCGCTTCGCGCTGATTGGGCGTCACGGCGTCGGCGCCGGAGAGCAGCACGATACCCAGCTGGAAGGCGGCACCGGGGTTGCCGCGTTCGGCGGCGCGGCGTAGCAGGGCCTCGGCCCTGGCCGTGTCCCGCGGCAGTTCCGGGGCACCGCGCAGATACAGGCTGCCCAGCATCCACTGGGCATCGGCCAGGCCGCGCTCGGCGGCGGGTTCCAGCAGGGACCTGAGCCGCGCCCCGAGGTCCTTCGGGGGCGGGACGGAGCGCTCGACGATCTGCGCCAGGAAGTAGCGCGCCCAGGCCGCATCCGCATCGATGTACGGCTTCAGCATGGCCTCGGCGTCCGCCACGTTGCCGACGCGCGCAAACTCGGCCGACTTCTGCAGCGCAGCTTCCGAGTACCGCTGGAAGGCCAGGCTCGCGGGCACCTGTTCCGCATCGCGCCGGATGATCGGGCTCATTGCGTCGCGCGGACTGCGCTCGGAAATGCCGATCTCCACGAGCAGCCGCGGCTCCGTCGGATGCACGCACGACAGTCCCGTCACGTGCAGGTAGCTGCGCACCGCATTGGCCTGCGCTGCATCCCTGCGCGGCGACTTGTCTTCGGGTTCGCGCGCTTCCATGACGTGGCGGGCGCAACGCGTGCCGGCGTGGCGTGTCAGGGTTTCGTCGTGCTGGCTCAGGACCCAGCGCTCTCCGATGCGGGCGTGCCGTTGCCTGGCAATGGCGAGCAGCTCGTTGTCCGATTCGACCGGCCGCTCCAGCAGTTCGCTGGAGACGACAAGCACGGCGCTGTGGGGCTCGGTAGTCGACATGCTGCGCCCCATCGTGCCCCCGCGCGGCGTGCTCGTCGTGACGAACCACTGCGAATCGGCGGGTGACGTGATGGCAAAGCCGATGAACGACCAGGGCGCGCCAGGAGCCGTCTGCGGAATCTGTCCGACGTTCGTTTCCAGCGACGGCGCGCCCTGAGCGGCTGCGCTGCCGGCGGCCAGCAGGGTCGTCGTCAGGGCAATCGCAGAGAGTCGGACCATGGGCGGCGCGATGCGGAAGGGCGTTGATGCATCATAGCGAGCCACTCCTTGTCGGCCGCGCTCGAATAGGCTGCCGAACGCGGGGCAAATGCCGTCATGGCGCGTGCGGCCCCGCGCGCGCGGGCGGCAAGGTCGGGAGCCCGAAGGCCTGCCGCTATGGTCTGGTTGCGTGCGCTGCTGGTCTGGGCGCTCATCCTGGTGCTCGAGATTGCGCACGGCGTCGCGCGGACGCTGTGGCTCGTGCCGCAGGTGGGCGACCTGGCGTCGCGACAGATCGGTGTCATGACCGGATCCGCGCTGATCCTCGTCGTGACCTGGTTTGCGGTGCGCTGGATTGCGGCGTTTACACGCGCCCAGTGGCTTGCAGTGGGTGTCCTCTGGCTTGCGTTGATGACCGCTGCCGAAGTGCTGCTGGCGCGGCTGCTGTTCGGCCTGCCGTGGTCGCGCATTGCCGAGGACTTCGACCCTTCGCGCGGCGGTTTCCTTGCCTTCGGCATGGTGGTGCTGCTGCTGGCGCCGCTGGCGACAGCGCAGGTGCGCCGGCTGCCCGGTGCAATCCGCTGAGCCTCGAATGCCCGCCCGTTTCAGGCGACCGGTTCGGGCGCACCCCTGGCTTCCGGCTGCAGCAGACTGGTGCGGCTGCCGAGGAACTCGGCGAGCGCCCGCGCCGTGGGTGTCGACATCGCAACGAGCTGCTCCGGCGCGCACTGCGCCACCGCGAGCCCGCCGCCGGCGCCGCCCTCGGGCCCGAGGTCGATGATCCAGTCGGCCTCGGCAATGACATCGAGGTTGTGTTCGATGACGACGACCGTGTTGCCGCCGTCGACCAGCCGGTGCAGCACGTGGATCAGCTTGCCGACGTCGGCCATGTGAAGGCCTACGGTCGGTTCGTCGAGCACGTAGAGCGTCTTCGGCGGCTGCTGGCCGCGGCGCGTCACGTCGTCACGCACCTTCGAGAGCTCGGTGACGAGCTTGATGCGCTGCGCTTCGCCGCCCGACAGTGTCGGCGACGGCTGGCCCAGCGTCAGGTAGCCGAGGCCGACGTCCTGCAACAGCGCCAGCGGATGGGCGATCGAGCGCTGCGCCTTGAAGAAATCGGTGGCGTCGTCGATGTCCATCTTCAGCACGTCACCGATCGACTTGCCGCGCCAGGTGATCGCCAGCGTTTCCTCATTGAAGCGCGCGCCGCCACAGACGTCGCACAGCACCTTCACGTCCGGCAGGAAACTCATCTCGATCGTGCGCAGGCCCTGGCCCTCGCAGGCCTCGCAGCGGCCGCCGGCGGTGTTGAAGGAGAATCGGCTCGCGCCGTAGCCGCGCGTGCGCGCTTCGATTGTCTCGGCAAACAGCTTGCGGATCGCATCCCAGAAGCCGACGTACGTAGCCGGGCACGAACGCGGCGTCTTGCCGATCGGCGTCTGGTCGACTTCGAGCACGCGGTCAAGCTGCTCCCAGCCCTCGACCGCTTCGCAGCCCGTCCACTCCGGTCGCGGCTTGCGCTGGCCGACGACACGCTTCAGGTTTTCGAGCAGCACTTCACGCGCCAGTGTCGACTTGCCGCTGCCCGAGACGCCGGTGACGACCGTGAGTCGTGCGAGCGGGAAGCCGGCGTCGACGCGCCGCAGGTTGTGCATGCGTGCGTCGCGAACAGTCAGGCGCGGCACGCTGCGCGACACCGGGCGGCACTCATGCAGCGGATGCGCGAGAGGCGCCTTCAGGAAGGCACCGGTCGCCGAGTCCGGGGCCGCCATCAGGTCGGCGACCGAGCCCTGCGCCACGACTCGGCCGCCGCGCACGCCGGCGGCCGGGCCGATGTCGATCAAATGCTGCGCGCGCCGGATCGTGTCCTCGTCGTGCTCGACGACGACCAGCGTGTTGCCCTTGCTCTCGAGCTTCTGCAGCGCGTCGAGCAGGATGCGGTTGTCGCGCGGGTGCAGGCCGATCGTCGGCTCGTCGAGCACGTAGGCCACGCCCTGCAGGTTCGATCCGAGCTGCGCGGCGAGGCGGATGCGCTGCGCCTCACCGCCGGAGAGCGTCGGCGCGGCGCGGTCGAGCGCGAGATAGCCGAGGCCGACCTCCTCGAGGAACGCGAGCCGCGAGCGGATCTCGGCCAGCGCATCGCGCGCGATCTCGGCTTCACGGCCTGCGAGCGTCAGCTTGCGGAAGAACTCCCCGGCCTCGGTCACCGAGTGCTGCGCGAGTTCGGCGATCGAGCGGCCGCGGAACTTCACCGCCAGCGCGGTGCGGTTCAGCCGCTGGCCGTGGCAGGCGTCGCAGGGCACGGTCTCGCCCTCGTACCAGGCGTTCCACCACACTTCCTCGCCGCTCTGCTCGGCGTCGAATCCTGTGAGTTTCAGCCCGGTGCCGAAGCAGTCTGCGCACCAGCCGTGCTTGCTGTTGTAGGAGAAGAGCCGCGGATCGGGTTCCGGAAAGCTCTGCCCGCACGACGGACACGCGCGCTTGGTCGAGAAGCTCTTCTGCGTTAGCGCCGGCCCCCAGTTGCCGCGCGCGATCGACTGCTGCAGCGCCTGCAGCGGATGGATCACGGTCGCCACGCCGTGGCCGTGCTCGAGCGCGGTCGCCAGCGCGCCGCGCAGCCGCGCTTCGTTTTCCGCCGTCACGACGAGGTCGGCGACTGGCAGCTCGATCGTGTGTTCCTTGAAGCGCTCGATACGCGGGAACTTCGCGGTCGGCAGGAACACGCCGTCGACGCGCAGGTGCGAGTGGCCGCGCGCCGCGGCCCACTTGGCGAGGTCGGTGTAGACACCCTTGCGATTGACGACCATCGGCGCCAGCACGCCGATGTGTTCGCCCTTCGCTTCGCGCATCACCTGCGCGACGATCGCATCGAACGACTGCGGCGTCACCGGGACAGAGCAGTCGGGGCAATGCTGCACGCCGAGCTTGACGTAGATGAGCCGCAGGAAGTGATAGAGCTCGGTCAGCGTCGCCACCGTCGACTTGCGGCCGCCGCGCGAGGTGCGTTGCTCGATCGCCACCGTTGGCGGGATGCCGTAGATCGCGTCGACGTCGGGCCGGCCCGCCGGCTGGACAATCGAGCGCGCGTAGGCATTCAGCGACTCGAGATAGCGCCGCTGCCCTTCGTTGAACAGGATGTCGAAAGCCAGTGTCGACTTGCCCGAGCCGGAGACGCCGGTGATGACGGTGAACGTGTCGCGCGGGATGTCGACGTCGATCGCCTTCAGGTTGTGCTCGCGCGCATTGCGGACTTCGATGACGTCGCGCGGCGAGCGGCGTTCGCGCATCAGCGCCTGCAGCGGGCGGCCGGTGTCGTAGGCGGCCCGCGCCTCGTTGACGCGCGGTGCGTGGCCTGCGAGCGCGGCACGGTACGCGGCGAGCTCGCGCCCGGTGTGCGAGCGGGCATGCGCGATCACGTCATCCGGCGTTCCGACGGCGACGATCTCGCCGCCGGCGTCGCCGCCCTCGGGCCCCAGATCGATCAGCCAGTCGGAGGCCGAAACGACGTCGAGGTTGTGCTCGATGACGACCAGCGAGTGCCCGGCGGCCAGCAGCTTGCGGAACGCGCGCATCAGCTTGGCGACGTCGTCGAAGTGCAGCCCGGTGGTCGGCTCGTCGAACAGGAAAAGCGTGCCGCGCGTGGGCGGCTTGCCGCTCGCAGCCTCGGCGAGGAAACCGGCGAGTTTCAGGCGCTGCGCTTCGCCACCCGAGAGCGTCGGCACCGGCTGGCCGAGCTTCACGTATTCCAGCCCGACATCGACCAGGGGCGTCAGCACGCGCGCGACCTCCGTGTCCTCGCGGAAGAAGGCAAGCGCTTCGCTCACCGTCATATCGAGCACGTCGGCGATGCTGGCTGCGCGCAGCGACGAGCGCCGGGCCGCCCCAAGCGAGTCGCTTGCCCCCTTGGGGGGCGGGTGCGAAGCGCCCGGGGGCTCAACGACATGACGATCGACAGTGACCTCGAGCGTCTCCGGGCGGAAGCGTTTGCCGTCGCAGTCGGGGCAACGCAGGTACACGTCCGAGAGGAACTGCATCTCGACGTGTTCGAAGCCGTTGCCGCCGCAGGTCGGGCAGCGGCCGTCGCCCGAGTTGAAGGAGAAGGTGCCTGCGGAGTAGTTGCGTTCCTTCGAAAGCCGCGCCTTCGCGAAGATCGCGCGGATCGCGTCGAAGGCGCCGACGTAGCTCGCCGGGTTCGAGCGCGTTGTTTTGCCGATTGGCGACTGGTCGACGAAGACGACGTCGTCGAGCCAGTCGTCGCCGAGCAGCCGGTCGAAGGCGCCCGGCGTTTCGGTGCTCTTGCCTTTCGCCTTCGCCAGCGCCGGATAAAGCACGTCCTGGATCAGCGTCGACTTGCCGCTGCCGGACACACCGGTCACGCAGACGAGCCTCTTCAGCGGAATCTCGACGTCGATTGCCTTCAGGTTGTGCTCGCGCGCGCCCTGCAGCACCAGCTTCGGCGCACTCGGCGCGACCGGCAGCGGCCGCGACGCGTCGACCGACTGGCGCCCGCCGAGGTAGCGTCCGGTCAGCGTCTCGGCGTGGCGCAGTTCATCGGGCGTGCCATTGAAGACGATGCGCCCACCGCGCTCGCCCGGCCCCGGACCCATGTCGAGCACGCGATCGGCGGCCAGCATGACCTGCGGGTCGTGCTCGACGACGACCAGCGAGTTGCCGGCGTCGCGCAGGCGGTGCATGACTGCGACGACGCGGTGCATGTCGCGCGGGTGCAGGCCGATCGACGGCTCGTCGAGCACGAACAGCGTGTTGACGAGCGAGGTGCCGAGCGCGGTCGTCAGGTTGATGCGCTGGACTTCGCCGCCGGAGAGCGTACGGCTCTGGCGGTCAAGTGTCAGATAGCCCAGGCCGACATCGACGAGGAACGCCAGCCGCGCGCGCAACTCGTCGAGCAGCATTTCGGTCGCCTCGTCGAGCGGCGGCGGCAGCGTCAGCGTGTCGAAGAAGATCTTCACGCGCTCGATCGGCAGCAGCATCAGGTCGTGCAGTGACAGGCCCGGCAGCGCCGCGAGTTGTTCGCCGCTCCACCCGGAATGCACCGGACGGAAGCGGGCGTAGCGTCCGTCCGCCGGCAAGGCCGCTTCGGCCTCGGGCCGGCCGCCGACCCTCCAGAGCGTCGCGTCCGGCCGCAGCCGGCTGCCCGCGCACGCCGGGCACGGCGTGTAGCTCCGGTAGCGCGAGAGCAGCACCCGGATGTGCATCTTGTAGGCCTTGCTCTCGAGCCACTCGAAGAAGCGCTTGACGCCGTACCACGTGCCGGGCCAGCTCTTGTTCCAGCTCTTCCAGCCGGCGCCGCCGCCGATCAGCCAGTCCTTCTGTGCCGCGGTCAGCTCGCGGAACGGCACGTCGAGCGGGATGCCGTCCTTCGCCGCGCTCTTTTCGAGGTCGCGCTGGCTCTCGATGAACGACTTGGTCTGGAACGGCTTGATCGCGCCTTCGCGCAGGGTCTTGCGCTCGTCGGGAATGACCAGCCCGTAGTCGACGCCGATGACGCGCCCGAAACCGCGGCAGGTCTCGCAGGCGCCAAGCGGCGAGTTGAACGAGAACGTGGACGGGTGCGGCGTCTCGTAGTGGATGTCGCAGTCGGCACAGTGCAGGTCGGTGGAGTACCGCCAGGTCGTGACCGCGCCATCGGTTTCGCCCTGCGCGTGCACGTCGACGCGGCCGCCGCCGAGACGCAGCGCGCGCTCGATCGCGTCGGCGATGCGCGAGCGCTCGGTCCCGGCGAAGCGGAAGCGGTCGGAGACGACATCGAGCACCTTGGCGTCGGCCAGCGTGCGTTCGGCGTGCATCTTCGTGTAGCCCTGAGCCTCGAGGTGCGCGCGCACCTCGTCCTCGCTGAAGTTCTTCGGCACGCGCACCGGAAAGGTCACCGCAAGGCGCGGGTCGCCAGCCAGCGCCGCGCGCGCGGCGAGGCTCGCGAGGATCGACTCGGCGGAGTCGCGCCGCACCGGCTGCGCGCACTGGCGGCAGTAGAGCTGCGCGGTCCGTGCGAACAGCAGCTTCAGGTGATCGTTCAGCTCCGTCATCGTGCCGACCGTGCTGCGCGAGGTGCGCACCGGGTTGGTCTGGTCGATCGCGATCGCCGGCGGCACGCCCTCGATGCGGTCGACCGCTGGCCGGTCCATGCGGTCGAGGAACTGGCGCGCGTACGGCGAGAAGGTCTCGACGTAGCGCCGCTGGCCCTCGGCGTACAGCGTGTCGAAGACCAGAGAACTCTTGCCCGAGCCGGAGACCCCGGTCACCACGACCAGCTCGCCGGTCGGGATGTCTAGGTCCAGGTTCGCGAGGTTGTTCTGGCGCGCGCCGCGAATGCGGATCGCGCGCCGCGCGTCATCGGACACGGGCTTGGAGTCGTCAGGCATCGGGGAGTGCGGACGCTGTGATGCAGCCGCGGGAGACGATGTTACGCGTCGCACGCGACGGGCCCGGCAGGCCGCGCGGCCGCCCCTCGGGGGCAGCGGTCCCGCCCGTGCCGAGTACATTGGTGTGGAGCGACTCGCATCCGCGGTACTGTACAAAAATACAGTATTCTCGGCAACATCAATGAACCGCGCCCGCCGCGGCCTGCCGTCCGGCCGTGTGCTCGACCATGCACCCTGCGAGGATGCCCGCCATGGCCCGCCTGACTTTTGCGCCGCTGACACCGTCGCGGCTCGATGATTACCTGCGCTATTTCGACACCCGCGCGTTCAGCGACAACCCGCGCTGGTCGGGCTGTTACTGCTACTTCCCGCTGCACGATCCGGACACGACCGACTGGAGCCGGCGTGAGCCGGCCGAGAACCGGAACGCGGTCTCGGCATGCGTGCGGGCAGGGACCGCGCGCGGCGTGCTGGCCTACGCCGATGCCGACGTCGTCGGCTGGTGCAGCGCCGGTCCGTGGTCGCAGTTTCCGATGCTCGCCGACGCGTCTCAGCCGCAATCCGGGCGGACCGGCGTCATCTTCTGCTTCGTCGTGGCGCCCGAATGGCGCGGGCAGGGTGTCGCGGCCGGACTGCTGGCGGCGGCCTGCGGCGAACTGAAGTCGCAGGGCCTGCAGGTAGCGCACGCCAGGCCGCTGCGCAACGCCTCCGGGCCGGCAGCCAATCACCTCGGACCGCTGCCGCTCTATCTGAAGGCCGGGTTCCGCATCGTGCGTGAAGACGGCGAGAAGGTGTTTGTCGAGAAGACTTTGACCTGAGTCCCGTCTGCGGCTCGCCTCTGGCCGCGTCGTTGACGCGTGTCAGCGCCAACGGCCGCAACGGGCGCAGGCTGTAGTCAGTGCCATTCGCTCCGCGTGCCGTGCGGGGCGTCCGTGATGCCGATGCCAGCTGCCGTTGCCCGGCCCAAGTCCGAAAGCGTCTTCACGGCGCGCGGACTGACCAAGGTCTACCGCATGGGTGAAGTCGAAGTACCGGCGCTGCGCGGTGTCGACCTCGACATCTATGCGTCCGAGTTCGTCGTGTTGCTGGGGCCGTCGGGCAGCGGCAAGTCAACGCTGCTGAACATACTCGGCGGCCTCGACACGCCGACCTCGGGCACCGCGCGCTGGCGCGACCACGATCTCGGTCGGGCGGGCGAGGCCGAACTGACGCGCTACCGCCGCGAGCACGTCGGCTTCGTGTTCCAGTTCTACAACCTGATCCCGAGCCTGACGGCGCGCGAAAACGTGGCGCTGGTCACTGACATGGCACAGCAGCCGATGCGGCCCGAGGAGGCGCTTGCGCTGGTGGGCCTGGCGGACCGTCTCGACCACTTTCCGTCGCAGCTCTCGGGTGGTGAACAGCAGCGCATCGCGATTGCACGGGCGATCGCCAAGCGGCCGGACGTGCTGCTGTGCGACGAGCCGACCGGTGCGCTCGACTATGCGACAGGGAAGGTGGTGCTGCAGGCGATCGTGCGCATCAACCAGGAACTCGGCACGACGGCCGCGGTGATCACGCACAACGCCGCGATCGCCGGGATCGCCGATCGCGTGCTGCGCATGGCCGATGGCCGCATCGCCGAGATCACGGTCAACCGGAAGAAGCTGTCACCCGAGGAGATCGCCTGGTGAGCATGCTCGACCGGAAACTCGTGCGCGACCTCTGGCACCTGCGCGGTCAGGTGCTGACGATTGCGCTGGTGGTGGCGAGCGGCATCGCGGCCTTCAGCGCGTCGCTGTCGACCTACGAATCGCTGAAGCGCATGCAGTCGGAGTACTACGCGGCGGCGCGCTTCGCACAGGTGTTCGCCGCTGCGCGCCGGGTGCCGCTGAGCGTTGCCCCGCGCCTGCTCGAGATTCCCGGCGTTGCCGAGGTCGAGGCGACGCTGAGCTACGACGTGCTGCTCGACCTGCCCGGGGTGCTCGAACCGACCGTGGGTCGCATCATTGCGCTGCCCGAGCACGGCATGCCGACGATGAACCGGCTCACGCTGATGGCCGGGCGCTGGATCGACGTGCCGGAGTCGAACCAGGTGCTGGTGCATCAGACCTTCGCGGAGAAGCGCGGGCTCAAGCCCGGCTCGACTCTGCTGGCGCTGCTCAACGGCAAGCGCGAGCGGCTCGAGGTGGTAGGCATCGTGCTGTCACCGGAGTTCATCTTCCCGGCGGCGCACGGCGTCGGCGACGAGTCGAGCTTCGGCATCTTCTGGATGGGCCGCAAGCGGCTGGGCGCGGCATTCAACATGGAAGGCGCCTTCAACCGCGTCGCCCTGCGCCTGGCGCACGGTGCTTCGGAAGGGGCCGTGATCGACCGCGTCGACCGGCTGCTCGAGCCGTACGGATCCACCGGCGCCTACGGACGTGCGGAGCAGCCGTCGCACAAGGCCATCACGCAGGAGATCGCCGAGCAGCGCGTGTTCGGCCTGGTGCTGCCGAGCGTGTTCCTCGGCGTCGCCGTATTCCTGCTGAATGTCGTGCTGACACGGCAGATTGGCACCCAGCGCGGCCAGATCGCCGTGCTGAAGGCGCTCGGCGTGGACAATGGGCGCATCGCACTGCACTACCTGCAGTTCGTGCTCGTCATTGTGATGCTCGGCATTGTCATCGGGCTGGCGGCAGGCGCGTGGCTGGGCCGGATGCTGACCGAGCTCTATGCCGAGTTCTTCCACTTCCCGACGCTGGATTTCCGGATGCCGCCGTGGGTCGTGCTCGGCGGCGCCGTGGCCGCGCTGGCTGCCGGCGCGGCCGGTGCGCTCCAGGCCCTGCGGCATGTTGTGCGCATGGCTCCGGCCGCGGCGATGCAACCGCCTTCGCCGCCGACCTTCCGGCCGACCGTGGCCGAACGTCTGGGCCTTGGCCGGCTGTATTCGCCCGCAGTGCGCATGGTCCTGCGCGACATGGAACGGCGGCCGGGGCGGGCGCTGGCGACGACGCTCGGCATCGCCGGCGCCGTGGCGATCCTGATTTCCGGAACCTGGTGGCGCGATGCGATCGATTACCTGTTCGAGGTCGAATTCCGCATGCGCGAGCGTCAGGACGTCAGCGTCGTTCTGGCCGAGCCGGTGTCGACCAGTGCACTCTACGACGTGCTGCGCCTGCCGGGAGTGATGCGCGCCGAGATCGACCGCTCGGCGCCGGTGCGGCTGGTCAACGGCCATCGCAGCTACCGCACGACGGTCACCGGGCTGCAGCCGGGCGCGACACTCCGCCTGCTGCTCGACGAGCGGCTGCATGATGTCCCGCTGCCCGAGGACGGTCTGGTGATCAACCGCACGCTGGCGGACATCCTGGGCGTGCGTCCGGGCGACAGCGTGCGCATCGAGGTGCTGCAGGGCGCGCGCAATGCGCGTGATGTGCCGGTGGCGGCGCTGGTGGCCGACCTCATGGGCACGCCTGCATTCATGAACCGTGATGCGCTGAACCGGCTGCTGGGTGAGGGCGACGCGATGTCGGGCGCGCGGCTGCAGCTCGACGCCGGCGAACGGGGGCACTTCCTGCGCGAGATCAAGGAGACGCCGCGCGTCGCCTTTGCCGTGGAGATCGGACCGATCATCCGCAACTTCCGCGAGACCTCCGCGCGCAACATCCTGATCTTCACGACGGTGCTGAGCGTGCTCGCAGGAACGATCGCTGTCGGCGTCGTCTACAACAACGCCCGCATTGCATTGGCGGAACGCGCCTGGGAGCTGGCAAGCCTGCGGGTGCTCGGCATGACGCGCGCCGAAGTCTCGGGCCTGCTGCTCGGCGAACTCGCGCTGCAGCTGCTGCTGGCGCTGCCGATCGGCTGGCTCGCCGGCTATGCACTGTCGGCCTTCATCGTCGAACTGATCCACCCGGAGACGTTCCGCATTCCGCTGATCATCGCGCCGCGCACCTATGCATTTGCGGCGCTCGTCGTGCTGGTGGCCGGCGCGGCCAGCGCGCTCATCGTGCGTCGCCATATCGACCGGCTCGACCTGGTGGCGGTGCTGAAGACGCGCGACTGACGGAGGGGACAAAAGTGCTGAGAGGACGGACATGAAGCGCAGACACTGGATGCTGCTGATCGTCGCGCTGCTGGCGCTGGCAGGCGTGCTGTTCTGGGCGTTTCGTCCGCAGCCGGTGCGGGTCGAGGTGGCCGAGGTGCGCTCCGGCCTGTTCGAGAAGGTGGTCGAGGACGATGGCAAGACGCGCGTGCGCGATCGCTACGTCGTGTCGGCCCCGCTGGCGGGCCGCCTGGCGCGCGTTCAGCTGAAGGCCGGTGATGCGGTCAGGGCCGGCACCATCGTTGCGGTGCTGTGGCCATCGGCGCCGTCGATGATCGATGCGCGCTCGCACCGCGAATTGAGTGAACGCGTCGGCGCCGCGGCTGCGGCCGCCGAGCAGGCCCGCGCCAACATCGCGCGGGAAGAGGCCGCGCTGGAAAAGGCGCTCATCGACCTGAAGCGCCAGAAGCAGCTGCAGGGCGAGGGGTTCCTGTCACCGTCCGCACTGGATCAGGCGGAACTCGCGGTGCGGGTGCAGACGAAATCACTCGAGGCGGCGCGCTTTGCGCTCGACGGAGCCACGCACGATCTCGCGCAGGCGCGCGCGGCGCTGATGCGCGCGCAGGAGGGCGGCGCTGTTCGGCGGCCGGAGTCATCGTGGCCGATCACGTCGCCGGTCGACGGTCGCGTGCTGCGCGTGCTGCAGGAAAGCGAGGCGACGGTGGCGATCGGCACGCCTGTCGTCGAGATCGCCAATGCCGAGGACCTCGAGGTGGTCGTCGATGTGCTCTCGACCGAAGCGACGCAGATCGCTGAGGGCGCGCCGGTGCGCATCGACGTCGGCGCCGGGCGCACGCTGCCCGGTCACGTCCGGCGCGTCGAGCCGGCCGCGTTCACGAAGGTCTCGGCGCTGGGCGTCGAGGAGCAACGCGTGAACGTCATCATCGACTTCGATGGCCTGCCGGATGCGCTGAGGGGGCTGGGCGATGCCTATCGCGTGGACGTGCGTATCGTGCTGCTGGCCCGGCGGGATGTCCCCGTGGCGCCGGTGGCAGCGCTGTTTCGCCGAGATTCGGACTGGGCCGTCTTCGTGGCCGAGGGTGATCGCGCCCGGGTGCAGCCTGTGCGACTCGGCGGCCGCAACGCGCAGGAAGCCTGGATCGACGACGGCGTGAAGCCGGGCGAGCGCGTGATCGTCTACCCGAGCGACACGCTTCAGGACGGCAGCCGCATCAGCGTAGCGCGCGGCGGCTGAACGGCAAGACGCTTCATTCGGTGCGGGCCTGCGGAATTCCGGCGGCGTAGCGGACGAAGTCGTCGAACTGGCGCGTGACCAGCCCGGGGGTCGCGTTATGGCCCTTCTCGTCGCGGCGGTCGAAGACCATGTCATGGCCGACCTGCAGTCGCACCCAGCGCGGGTAGGAGTAGATGTAGCCGGAGATGTGGTCGATCGCCATCAGGCTGGTGCCGCCCGGCAGCAGCAGTTGCGCCGGCTGCATGTTGACAGCGCGTGAGACGACGACGCCGCGCGTCAGCGGCATGCCGTCGCGCCGGCACTCGATGACCAGCGGCGACGAGGAGCGACGCACCTGGGTGTCGAACATCGGCGTCACGCCGACGTACTCGGCCGACGCATTGCTGACGTGGCAGCTCATGCCGTCGATCGCCTTGCCTTCCTTGTCGACCGTCTGGATGCTGAGCTTCTGCGTCGCGTCGCCGGTCAGCGTGGCGCAGCCCGAAAAGCCCAGGGCGAGGACTGCGATAAGGGCGGAACGGCTCGGGCAGCGCATGGCACCGGCGGCGGATGTTGACGGGTCAGCGTAGTCGGCGCGCCGCCCCGACGCCCTCCAGCGGACGGATTAGCCCGGGGACGTGGCCAGAGGGGCCGGCCGCGGCCGACACGGCCCGCTTTCAGCGGATGCGCGACGGGGCGCGGCCGGTGAGCAGCCACTGATGCACGGCCTCTGCGACGGCGGCTTCCTGCCCGTACAGCTGATGGGCGCTCAGCGGCCCGCACGCGGACGGGCCGTAGGGTTGGGCGATCGAGCGGACCATGCTAGGCCGCAGCCGGAGGCGGAACGACTCGTCGAAGTCCGGCGCCACGCAGCGGTCGGCTTCATGGTGCACGACCAGCACCGGCACTTCGACGCCGAACCCGGCCACGTCCGCGTAGCGCAGGAAGATGCCGCTGACGAGGATCACGCCGGCGACGCCAGGATCGCGAGCGGCCACCAGAGCGGAAACCGCACCGTTGCTGTAGCCGAGCAGGTAGAGCGCGGCGCCCGCGAAGCGCGAGCGGGTGTGCGCCAGCAGTTGCGCGAGTTCGGTCCGGTGCCCCGCGCTCTCGCGGTCGGCGAGCGGGATACCGGGTCGATCGGACGGTACGTCGACCAGCACGAGCGCGGTTCCCGGGCGCACCAGATCGCGTCGCAGCGAACTCATGTATCCCTGTTCCGGAGTCGGCGCGCCCGGCGGCGTGTCCTTCAGACCAAGCGCGCCGTCGCCACCGGGAAATGCGATGACCACGCGTTCGACCGGCGCTGCGTCATTCCAGGCGACGAGGGCACGCTGTGTCGTCGCCCCGATCCGTATCGTTTCGACGCGCTCGATCGGCGCTGCGACTGCGGCCTGCATCATCGCTGCCAGCGCGACGCCTATCAGCCACGTCCGCCAGGCGCGGCGGTTAACGTCCATCGTGCGCGACGGCGGCCTAGCGCCCGAGGTATTTCTCGACCAGGCGGATCCAGAAGGTCGCACCGAGCGGAATCAGCTCGTCGTTGAAGTCGTAGCTCGGGTTGTGCAGCATGCACGGTCCGAGTCCGTGGCCTGAAGCGCGGTGCGAGCCGTCCCCGTTGCCGATGAAGACGTACGCGCCGGGACGCACCTTCAGCATGAACGCGAAGTCCTCGGAGCCCATCGTCGGCTCGAGCCCGCGCACGACGTTGTCGCGGCCGACGATGTCGTCCATCACCGTCGCGGCGAACTCTGCCTCGGCGGCGTGATTGACGGTCGGCGGGTAGTTCCAGTGGAAGTCGACATGCGCTTCCGCGCCATAGGCGGCCGCGGTCATCTGCACGATGCGGCGCATGTGTTCCTCGATCTGGGCGGTGACCGCGTCGCTGAAGGTGCGAACGGTGCCCGAGATGAAGGCGCTCTCGGGCACGACGTTGGTGGCGTCGCCGGCGTGAATCATCGTCACCGACAGCACGGCCGAGTCGATCGGCTTTTTCACGCGGGTGACAATGCCCTGCAGACCGTTGACCACCTGCACTGCGACGAACACCGGGTCGATACCCAGGTGCGGCATCGCCGCGTGCGCCCCCCGGCCGGTGATGCGGATCTCGAACTCGTTGCTCGACGCCATCGCCGGACCCGGCGCCACGCCGAACTGGCCGACGGCGAAACCCGGCCAGTTGTGCATGCCGAACACCGCATCGCACGGGAAGCGCTCGAACAGCCCGTCGTCGATCATGCGCTGCGCGCCCGCGCCGCCTTCCTCGGCCGGCTGGAAGATCAGGTGCACGGTGCCGTCGAACGGCCGGGACTCGGCGAGGTAGCGGGCGGCGGCCAGCAGCATGGCGGTGTGTCCGTCGTGCCCGCATGCGTGCATCTTTCCTGCGTGCTGCGACCGGTGCCCGAACTCGTTCAGTTCCTGGATCGGCAGCGCGTCCATGTCGGCGCGCAGTCCGACGGAGCGCTTCGACGTCCCGTGGCGGATCGTGCCGACGACTCCGGTGCCGCCGAGGCCGCGGGTGACCTCGATGCCCCAGTCGGCGAGCTTTCCTGCGACCAGGTCGCCGGTGCGGTCTTCCTCGAAACGCAGCTCGGGGTGGGCGTGGATGTCGCGGCGGATCTGCTGGATCTCGGCGCGGAACTGGACGACGCGATCGATGAGTTGCATGGTGGACCTCGTGAGGGACGCTGATGCTACTGCCGCCACGCGCGGCGCGCATCTCCCTCTAGAATCGGCGCAACTCCGAGGTGCCCATGAATTCCCCGCTGTCTCCCGCCGCGCTGACGCCGTCGCCCGTGGCGCTGGACATGATCGACCGGCTGATCGCGTTCCCGACCGTCAGCCGCGACTCGAACCTCGGGCTGATCGAATTCGCGCGCGACCATCTCACCCGCCTCGGGGTGCGGTCCCACCTCGTCTACGACGTCTCGGGCCGCAAGGCCAATCTGTTCGCGACGCTGGCGGATGATCCCGCGGCGGCGCGCACCGGCGGCATCGTGCTGTCGGGTCACACCGACACCGTACCGGTCGACGGGCAGGACTGGGCCTCCGATCCGTTCCGCGCACACCACGCGGCAGGTCGCATCCACGGGCGCGGCACGGCCGACATGAAAGGCTTCATCGCGATCGCGCTCGCCTGGGCGCCACGCTTTCTGGCCGCGCAGGCGACGATGCCGGTTCACCTGTCGCTGACCTACGACGAGGAGACGACCTTCATCGGCGTGCGCGAACTGGTCGCGGACCTCGCGGAGCGCGGCGTCCGTCCTGCCGGCTGCATCATCGGCGAGCCGACGGACATGAAGGCGATCGTCGCGCACAAGGGCAAGCGCGACCACCGCTGCCACGTGCGCGGCCGGGAATCGCACTCGGCGCTGACCACCGGGGGCGTCAACGCGATCGAGTTCGCGGCGCGTCTGATTGGTTTCATCCGCGGCACGGCGGACCGGCTGGCGCGCGAGGAGCCGAAGGACGAGCGCTTCGACGTGCCGTACACGACGCTGCAGACCGGCCTGGTCGCGGGCGGCATTGCGGTCAACGTCGTGCCGCGCGACTGCGAGTTCACGTTCGAGATGCGCAATATCCCGGCGACGTCGCAGGACACGCTGACGCGTGTCATCGTCGATCACGCCGAACGCGTGCTGGTGCCCGAGATGAGGCAGGTGGCGCCTGAGGCCGGCATCGACTTCGCGCGCGGCATGGATGTGCCGGCATTCGGCGTCGCGCCGGACGATCCCCTGGTCGTGTGGGCGCAGCAGCTGGCGCGCACGACGCATCTCGGCACCGGGGCCGTCAGCTTCGGCACCGAGGCCAGCATCTTCTCGCAGGCCGGAATACCGACCGTGGTCGTCGGGCCGGGCTCGATCGCGCAGGCGCACAAGCCGGACGAATACATCACGCTGGAACAGGTTGCGGCCTGCGAGCAGTTCTTCGAGCGGCTGGTTGCCAGCCGCCCACCAGTGCGTTAGCCGTGGCTGAACACGATCCTGCCGTCGAAGTCGTCCGTGCGGCGTGTCCGCACGACTGCCCGGACACCTGCGCGATGCTGGTGACGGTGAAGCGCGAAGGCGGCAAACGGGTAGCCATCAAGGTGGCGGGCGACCCGACTCATCCGACGACGGCCGGCGCACTGTGCACCAAGGTCAGCCGCTATCTGGAGCGCGTGTACCACCCGGACCGGCTGCTGCATCCGCTGAAGCGCGTCGGCCGCAAGGGCGAGGGCCGCTTCGAGCGCGTGTCGTGGGACGCTGCGCTGGGCGAGATCGCGGCGCGCCTGAAGGCAGTCGCGGCCGTCGATCCGCAACGCATCGTCCCGTACAGCTACGCCGGAACGATGGGCATGGTGCAGGGCGAGGCGATGGCGCATCGCTTTTTCCATCGGCTCGGCGGCAGCTTCCTCGATCGCACGATCTGCGCCACCGCCGGCGGCGAGGCGCTGGCGGCCACGATCGGCACGCGCGACGGCACCGATATCGAGCAGTTCCAGAATGCGAAGCTGATCGTGTTCTGGGGCACGAACGCGATCGCGTCCAATCTGCACCTGTGGAGCCGCGCGCAGGAGGCCAAGCGGCATGGCGCGAAGCTCGTCGCGATCGACCCGTACCGGTCGCTGACGGCCGAGAAATGTCACCAGCACATCGCGCTGCTGCCGGGCACCGACGGTGCCTTTGCGCTGGGCGTCGTGCACGTGCTGGTGCGCGAAGGCTGGCTCGATCGCGACTACATCGAGCGCCACACGCTGGGCTTCGAGCCGCTCGCGGCGCGTGCGCGCGAGTTCGATCCGGACCGCGTCGCCGCGATCTGCGGGATTTCGTCCGCCGAGATCGAGGGTTTCGCGCGCGACTACTGGGCCATCCGACCGGCGGCGATCCGCCTCAATTACGGCATGCAGCGCGCGGCCGGCGGTGGCAACGCGGTGCGCGCGGTCGCCAGCCTGCCGGCACTGGCGGGCCACTGGCGCGACGCGGCCGGGGGCCTGCTGCTGTCGACCAGCGGCAATTACCCGGTCGACGGGGCGCGACTCTACCGTCCCGACCTGCTCGCCGGGCGGACGCCGCGCACGATCAACATGTCGACGATTGGCCGCGACCTGCTGCATGCCGATCCGCCGATCGACGCGCTGATCGTATACAACAGCAATCCGGTGGCGGTGGCGCCGCAGTCGCAGCAGGTCGCGGCGGGCTTCGCGCGCGAGGATCTCTTCACCGTCGTGCTCGAGCAGTTCCAGACCGACACGGCCGACTACGCCGACTTCGTGCTTCCGGCGACGAGCCAGCTCGAGCACGTCGACGTGCACAAGTCCTACGGCCATCTTTACCTGCTGGCGAACAGCCCGGCGATCGACCCGCTGGGCGAGAGCCTGCCGAACAGCGAGATCTTCCGGCGACTGGCCGCGGCGATGGGCTTCGACGACCCGGCATTTCACGAGACCGACGACGAACTGGCAGCACAGGCCTTTGCGCCGCGCGGGCCGACGGCAAAGTTCAACTGGCCGCGGCTGAAGCAGACGGGCTGGGAACGGCTCGACCTGCCGGCGCACCACGCCCCGTTTGCAGAGGGAAAGTTCCCGACGCCGTCTGGCCGGTGCGAGATCTGGTCTGAAGCGCTGATACAGAGCGGCGTCGACCCGCTGCCCGCCTATGTCCCGCCGAACGAGGGTCCAACGTCGAATCCGGAGCTCGCGCGGCGCTTTCCGCTGGCGATGATCTCGCCGCCCGCCCGCAACTTCCTCAACTCGAGTTTCGTCAATGTCGCCAGCCTGCGCGCCGGTGAAGGCGAGCCGACACTGGAGATCCATCCCGACGACGCGGCCACGCGCGGCATTCGGTCGGACGACCGGATCCGGGCATTCAACGCGCGCGGCGTGCTGGAGCTGAGGGCCGAGGTGACGGACCGGGCGCGGCCGGGCTGCGTCGTCGTGCCATCGATCTGGTGGAAGAAGCTGGCACGCGACGGGCGCAATGCGAATGAACTCACCAGCTCCACGCTGACCGATATCGGCCGCGCTCCGACCTTCTACGACTGCCTGGTGCAGGTCGAGCGTGCGGGCTAGCGCTTCGGCGCAGCACCCCGATTGCGTCATGGCGCCGTCGCACGAAATCGCCACAATGAAGAGGGTCAATCGTTCAGCTCGCCATTCCGGTCATGCGCACAGCGCGTTCGCTCTTTGGACTGCCGACCGGATCGGCCTATGACCCCGCGCGGTGGGGCGAAGCGGCCTTCGACGTCTGGCAGGGGTCGTATCTCGGTGCCCGCGGCGTCGTCCACGCGGCCGAACGCCGCACGCGCTCACTGATCGCCTACGCCCGCAGCGCATCGCGCTTCTATGCGTCGCTGTACCGGCGCCTGCCGGCGAGTGGGGTGCCGTTGTCCGAGCTTCCGCCGGTCAGCAAGCGCCAGTTGATGGAGTGCTTCGACGACGTCGTCACTCAGCCGCAGGTCACGCGGCGCGCTGTCGAAGCCTTCATTGCGGATCCGCACCGCATCGGGCATTCGTTCGACGGCCGCTACGGCGTGTGGTGCAGCTCGGGAACGACGGGCACGCCCGGCTATTTCATCCACGACCCGGATGCGCTCGCGGTGTACGACGCCCTCGAGGCGCAGCGCTTTCGCGGGCTGCGTTCTGCGAGCGACCTGCTGCGCCAGCTGATGGAAGGCGACCGCTATGCGATGGTGGCGGCCACCGACGGTCATTTTGCGGGGGTGGCGACGGTCGAGCGCATGCGCCACTGGGCGCCGTGGATGTCGGATGCCGTGCGCGCCTTCGCGCTGCTGCAGCCGTGTGCGACGCTGTTGCAGGAGCTCAATGCCTATCGGCCGACGATCCTGGCCACCTATCCCACGGCCGCAGAGATGCTGGCGGAGCATCAAGAAGCCGGGCGGCTGCGGCTGCGCCCGCGTGAAATCTGGACCGGCGGCGAAGTGCTGTCGGAACCGACGCGTCTGCGGGTGCAGCGGGCGTTCGGCTGCCGCGTGCGCAGCGCCTACGGAGCCTCCGAGTTCCTGCCGATCGCGTGGGAGTGCCCGCACCGCAACCTGCATGTCAATTCCGACTGGGTCGTGCTCGAGCCCATCGACCGGGCCGGCCGGCCGGTCGGCCCGGGCGTGCGTTCGCACTCCGTGCTGCTGACGAACCTGGCCAACCACATCCAGCCGCTGATCCGCTACGACCTCGGCGACTCCGTGACGATCCATACGGAGGCCTGCGCGTGCGGCAGCCACTTCCCGGCGATCTCGGTCGAGGGGCGCTGCGACGACTCGCTGCGGCTGCCGGGGCGGCGCGGCGGCGAAGTCACGCTGGTGCCACTGGCACTGGAAACGGTGCTGGAAGAAGGCGCAGGGGCGCACGAATTCCAGGTGGTGCAGCGCTCAGCCGCCGTCCTGGCGGTTCACCTCGCCCGCCACGAGCGCGTGCGCATGGGCCGGGTGCGCGACGCATTGCGCAGTTATTTCGACACCTGTGAGGTCGGGCCGGTCGAAATCCGGATGTCGCGTTCGGCCCCGGTACGGGAGCCCGCGAGCGGCAAGCTGCGCCGCATCGTCTGCCGCCTTCCGCACTGACCGGTCCTGACTCCCCGGCGCGGAGTTCGGCAGAATGCGCCGCATGGATGCTTCTACCGGGCTGGGTTTGCTGCGGCGACGCTGGCTGCTGTGGCTCGGCGCGACCGCAGGGCTGCTCGCGGTCGCGGGGCTTGCGGTCGGCTGTTCCTCGCTCGGCTACTACGCGCAGTCGATCCACGGGCACTTCGCGGTGCTCGATGCGGCCCGTCCGATTCCCGACGTGATCGCCGACCCCGAGTCGGCCCCGCCGCTCCGGGAGCGTCTCGAGCGTGCGCAGCAGATACGCGCCTACGCCTCGACGGAGCTCGGCCTTCCGGACAACGACAGCTACACGCGCTACGCGGACCTGAAGCGTCCCTACGTCGTGTGGAACGTCTTTGCCACGCCCGAACTCTCGCTGCAGCTCAAGCAGTGGTGCTACCCGGTGGTCGGCTGCGCCGGCTATCGCGGTTACTTCGACAAGGCGGCGGCCGACGCCGAGGCCGGACGCCTGCGCGCCGAGGGCTACGAAGTCAACGTCGCCGGCGTTCCCGCCTATTCGACACTCGGCTGGTTTTCCGACCCGCTTCTTAACACCTTTGTCGGCGGCACCGAGGGCCAGCTTGCCGGCCTGCTGTTCCACGAACTCGCGCATCAGGTCGTCTATGTCAGCGGCGATACGACGTTCAACGAGTCGTTCGCCACCAGCGTCGAGCGCGAGGGCGTCCAGCGCTGGCTCGCGTCCCACGGCAGCGAATCGACGCGGCGTGCCTATGCCGAATTCGCCGGCCGGCGGGAGCAGTTCCTGCAGCTGCTGCTGAAGTACCGGCGACTGCTCGAGCAGAACTATGCAAGCGCCGCGCCCGACGACATCAAGCGCGCCCGCAAACAGCAGCTGTTTTCGGAGCTGACGCAGGAGTACGCGCAGCTGAAGGAGGGCTGGGGCGGCTATGCCGGCTACGACCGGTTCTTCGCGCAGGCCCTGACCAACGCCCACCTGGCCGCGGTGGGGGCCTACAACGACCGCGTGCCGGCCTTCGAGGCGCTGCTCGCGCAGAAGGCCGGGAACTTTCCCGCCTACTACTCCGAGGTCAGGCGCATCGCGGCTCTTCCCAGGGAGCAGCGCAACGCAGCCCTTGATCAGTTGCAGGCCCCGCGGTAGCCGGCGCGATTGCGCGCGCCCGCGGGGGCTAAACTTTCACGTCTCGCCCCCTCGATGGTGGCGATCCAGTCAAAGAAACGGCGTCGCGCACCGGCGGCGCATCAAGGAGACCACGATGGAGCGGTTCTGGCTGAAGAATTACCCCAAAGGGGTTCCCGCCGATATCGACTACAACCAGTACGAATCGCTGGTGCAGCTGCTCGACGAGGCGTTCAAGAAGTACAGCTCCCTGCCGGCCTACGGGTTCATGGGCAAGGATCTGACCTACCACCAGCTCGACGAGTACTCGGCGGCCTTCGCCGCGTGGCTGCAGAGCAGGGGGTTCACCAAGGGCAAGCGCGTGGCGCTGATGATGCCCAACGTCATGCAGTACCCGGTGGCGCTCGCGGCGGTGCTGCGGGCCGGGTGCACCGTGGTCAATGTGAATCCGCTGTACACGCCGCGCGAGCTGCAGCACCAGCTGAAGGACTCGGGCGCCGAAGCGATCGTCATCCTCGAGAACTTCGCGCACACGCTGCAGCAGGTCTACGACAAGGTCCCGACCAAGACCGTGATCGTCTGCGCGATGGGCGACATGCTCGGATTCGCAAAGGGACTGCTGGTCAACTTCGCCGTGCGCAACGTCAAGAAGATGGTGCCGGAGTTCTCGATCCCGAACGCCGTGCGCTGGAACGAGATGCTGGCCGACGGACTGCGCATGACGATGAAGCCGGTGAAGGTCGGGCACGACGACATCGCGTTCCTGCAGTACACCGGCGGCACGACCGGCGTGTCCAAGGGCGCGACGCTCACCCACCGCAACATCATCGCGAACATGCTGCAGGCCGAGGCCTGGTACCAGCCGGCACTGTCGAAGCTCAGGAAGGGCGAGCTGCCGACCACGATCACCGCGCTGCCGCTCTATCACATCTTCGCGCTGACGGTGTGCGCAATGATGTCGATGCGCATCGGCGGCAAGTGCCTGCTGATCGCGAATCCGCGCGACATTCCGGGCTTCGTGAAGGAACTGCAGAAGAACACGTTCCATGTGTTCCCCGCGGTCAACACCCTGTTCAACGGACTGCTGCACAACGAGGAGTTTAGGAAGCTCGACTTCTCGCGGCTGATTCTGTGCGCGGGCGGCGGCATGGCCGTGCAGCATGCGGTCGCCGAGAAGTGGCTGAAGGTGACGCGGTGTGCGATTGCCGAGGGCTACGGCCTGTCGGAAACCTCGCCGATCGCGACGGCGAACCGTACCGACACCGACAAGTTCACCGGGACCATCGGCCTGCCGGTGCCGTCGACCGAGATTGCGATCCTCGACGATCAGGGCAACAAACTGTCGCCGGGCCATGTCGGCGAGATCGCGATCCGCGGCCCGCAGGTCATGGCCGGCTACTGGAACCGGCCGGACGAGACGGCCAAGGTCATGACACCCGACGGTTTCTTCCGCACCGGCGACGTCGGGATCATGGACGCCGATGGCTACACGAAGATCGTCGACCGCAAGAAGGACATGATCCTGGTGTCGGGCTTCAACGTCTACCCGAACGAGGTCGAAGGCGTGGTGGCCGCCCATCCGGGCGTGCTCGAATGCGCGGTCGTCGGTGTGCCCGACGAGAACTCCGGCGAGGCGGTGAAGCTCTTTGTCGTCAAGAGAGATCCGGCGCTGACCGAGAAGGAACTGATGGAATACTGCAAGGAACAGCTGACCGGTTACAAGAAGCCGAAGTACGTCGAGTTCCGCAGCGACCTGCCGAAGACGAATGTCGGCAAGATCCTGCGGCGCGAACTGCGCGACGAGAAGAAAGCGGCCTGACGCCGCGAAGATGAATCCTGAAGGCCGCCTCGAGCGGCCTTCTTGTTTCCGTGGCCGACCGCGACCGGCGACGCCGATGACACCAGCGCGAGGAGATGAAGATGAAGGGGCGTGACAAGAAGGACTACCGTGGTCCGCCGACCGGCACGCGCACGGGCCCGCGGGCCCGCGCGGCGCAGGAACAGACCTATGGCAACCCGTACCAGCGGGCCGACCGTCCGTCCCGCGGTGCTCCACCGCGCGAGCGCCTGCAGGTGGCCGCGGGCGGGACAATTCGCCTCGACCCGGATGTGGCCCGAGTATTCCGCGATTCCGAGGCCGTCAACGAAGCGCTCCGCCTGGTGATCCGGCTCGCGCGGTTCGGCGGGGGTCGTCCTTCGGGACCGCCGCGCGATCGCGCGCCCTCGTTCCGCGAGCGGCGCGGGCCGCCAGCGCACGCCGAACGAGGTGAGCGGCCACCGCCGCGCCGCCCGCGGTTCGAAGAGTAGGCGTCGCGCCCGCGCAACGCTCAAGGGCGTTGCCGGTCTGCGGAAGATCAGGGCCGTCGCCGAAACACGGCAGCGAAGCTGATTTGCGGCCGTTTATGCATGAATCTTCGGCTATGCGGCAGGCGCGACCTGGCCTAGCTTGAGGCCAGAGCGGTAGCGCTTCCCGGAGGCGGTCATGCGTTGGCAAATCGTTGGAGCAGCGTGGATGCTGGCGGCTGGATCGGCCGCGGCTCAGTTGCAGGGTCCGGGGTTGAAACTGCCGCCGCTGGGGGCCGATCACGCGGTCGAGCTGACACCCAGCATCGGGCTGCGTGGCTGGGTCGGTGGCCGCCCGGGTCTGCTGGCAAGCGATGGCGTCGTCGCCAGTTCGATGGTGCTGGCCGACTGGTATCCGCTAGCGGGCAGCTTTCGGGTGACCGGTGGACTGGCTTACGGATCGATGCGGCTCGATTCGCCCGTCCGGGCCGGGCCCGACACGGCGGCGCGTGGTGTCGCCATGCCCAGCCTCGGACTTGATCCGCGCTCCTGGCTGGCGCGCGGCAATCCTTATCTCGGAGTCGGCTGGGGGCTCGGCGCGACGTCGACCAGCGGTCTTTACATGACCGCCGATCTCGGCGTCATGTATCAGCGCAGCAGTCTGGCGACCTGGGGTTGCCCCGGCGGAGTGGCGGCCGGACTCTGCGGCTTCGACGCGCGCGCGGCAGAGGCCGCATTGACGGCGGACGAAGCGCGCTTCGCGCCCGTGATGTCGCTGGGCGTCGGCCTGCGGTTCTAGCGGCCGACGAAAGCGTCAGCCCGCGAGCGGCGCGGCTGCGCGGCGGCCGGCTTCGAACAACGCGCGGCGCAGACCCCGGTACAGCTCGGGGAGATCCAGGCATTCGCCCGACTTCGCGCGGAGCCTCACGTGCATGGCGTCGGCGCGAGCGCGGACGGATACCGACTCGAGCTTCGCCCGGTCGATCATCGGTTCACCGTGGTCGGCCGTCCCACTCAGCGCCGCGAGTACCGCCTGCTGGCGGCCGCCCAGTCCGCTGAACTGGATCTCGACCTCGTTGTTCCGTTCCCGCACCCGCATCAGCATGATCGCCTCCGCAACGCATTGTCGATGCGTAATGTGACAGTGCGATGTTGCAGCGTTCGCGGCAATCCGCTGAAAGGCGGATTACACCGCTCACATGCTGAATATCGGACAGCGCAGTCAAAACAAAACGGCCGCTCGACGAGCGGCCGTCGGGAGGGCCGACTTCGGTCTAGAACAGGTGCCGCAGCCCCACCGCGAACTGCTTGCGGTCGAAGATCTGCGACGCTTGCGGCAGTGCGGTGCCGTTGGACTGCGTCACGCGTCCGTCCCACTCGCGCTGGGCATAGCCGATGTACATGTTGGTGCGGCGCGAAAACGGATAGTCGTAGCCGATGCCCCAGACGTAGTAGTCCGGCTCGAACTGGGCCAGCCCGTTGATGATGTTCTTGGCGTCGGAGTACTGGTACGACCCGCGCAGGTTGCCGCCGAACAGCGGCACCGTGACGCCGAGCATCCAGGCGCTGTTGTCGTAGTAGCCGATCCCCGTGGGCACGACGGCCGTCGGCAGCCCGTTGCCGATACCCGTCACCGTCATCGCGGTGCTGATGTTCGACTGGTCGGCCCAGGCCCCGTGCAGCTTCAGGAACTTGAAGTCGAAGGTGCCGCCGAGCTGCAGCATCTTCTGGTCCGGATTGCCGGCGCCCGGGCGGCCGGCTGAGCCCGGATCGGCATAAGAGATGACGTCATACGTCGCCGCCAGGAACAGCGGGCCCCACGCCCAGTTGGCGCCGAGGTTGTAGGCCGAGGTGTTGGTGCCCTGCGGTGCGGTCTCGCCGAGGTCGACGTTGCCCGAATACTGCAGAGCAAGCTTCACCCCGGACCACGATGGCGAGGCCCAGATGATCGAGTTGTCCTCGCGGAGTCCGCCGGTCGGGATGAAGGTCGAACCGAGGTTCGCGAGGCCCCATCCGGCCGAGAACGGGTCCACCGGACTCCAGAGGTCGAACGCGCCGGTGCCCGACGAGGGCGTCGCGATGCGTCCCAGCGCTACCGTGCCGATGCGGGTCTGCTGCAGTCCCGCCCACGCCTGACGGCCGAACAGGCGACCGCCCTGGCTCGACATTCCCGTCGAAGCGTCGAACCCGCCTTCCAGCGTGAAGACCGCGGACCATTCGCGGCCCAGCGCCTCGGAGCCGCGGACGCCGAAGCGGCTGCCCGATTGATAGCCGCTGTCGATGCTCCATGCGCTTTCCTGCGACCAGTTCGGTGTCGTACTGGTGCCGCGGTTGACCCCGGACTCGTTCCACTGGACGCCCAGGTCGATGATCCCGTAGAGGGTCACGTTCGATTGCGCCGCCGCGCCGAGCGGCAGAGCGGCTGACAGTGCTGCAATTGCGAGTGCTTTTCTCATTGACGTTGCTCCGTCGGTGTTCCTGCAAGGCGGCAGGCGGAAGCGGTCATCCCGTGGAAACGAGTCTATACGCGACGACTGCAGCTTCACCAATGTCTACTTTGTACTCGGGGGATACCCACGCCGTTTTGTCGCCGCGCAATTAAAAGAAAAGACGGGCGGCCGCGGCAGCCGGCGGGCAACCGGCGCGGTCTACTGCGGGCCAGCGCGGGATTGCAATTCCTGCAACTGGCGGTCGTGCACGCGGGCGAGCATCAGCATGGCCGAAGCGGCCCCGATCAGGGCCATCAGCATGTCGGACTGCGTGTCCCAGGTATCGCCCTGCGTGCCGAGGAAGTCGTCGGCACCCTGTCCCAGCGCGAGTGCCGACCACCACTCGATCAGTTCATAGAAGGCGCTGATCGCGAGCGCCACGCAGATGCACAGGAACGCCGTCATCTGGCGTCCTTGGACATGGCGGCCGCGTAGCAGGATTTCCCGGGCGATCAACGCGGGCACAAAGCCCTGCATGAAATGGCCCAGCTTGTCGTACGGGTTGCGCGACAGGCTGAAGGCGTCCTGCACCCAGTGCCCGACTGGAACCCTGGCATAGGTGTACGCGCCGCCTGCGATCAGCACCAGCGCGTGCACGAAGATCAGCAGGTACAGCAGCGTCGTCAGCGGATAGCGCTCGCGCGTCGCGACCAGCAGCGGCAGCGCAATCAGCACCGGCGCCACCTCCATCACCCACGTCAGGCGCTCGTAGGGCCGCCACCCGGAGACGACCAGTGCGATGATCGTGGCGAGCAGCAGGGCGATCAGAAATGGCGTGCGGGAGTCGGTCATGCGGATGAAGGCGGTGCGGGCGCTGGTGCCCCTGGCGTGTGCGGTGGCGATGGTAGCCGCGGTCGCTGCCGAAAGGCTGCCGGCGCTGAATGCGCAGGGCGACCGGTTCACCGTTTCAGGGCTGTCCTCCGGCGCCTACATGGCCGCACAGCTGGCGGTCGCGAATTCAGCGCGTGTCGCCGGCGTCGGCGTCTTCGCGGGCGGGCCGTACTACTGCGTCGGCATCAATGTTGCGCGCATCGAGCAGCCCTGCATGGAGGGCGATCCCGGCGCCGACGGATCGATCCGTGATGCCGAGCGGCTCGCCGGCATCGGCCTCGTCGACCCGACCGGGAACCTGCGCCGTATGCGTGCCTGGCTGCTCGCCGGCGACCTCGATACGAAGGTCGTGCCCTCCGTCGTCCGCTCGGGCGCGGATTTCTTCGCGCACTACAACAAGGCCGGAACGCAGTTTGCGATCGAAAAGGGGCTTGCGCACGGCCTGCCGACCCCGTCAACTGGCGTGGCCTGCGATACCAGCGCCACACCGTTTCTCAACCGGTGTGGCGTCGATCGCGTCGGCGAGATGCTCGCTGCGCTTCATCCCGGAGCCGGCGCCGGATCCGGCAGCACGGGTCGCGTCATCGAGTTCGGGCAGGCGGAGTTCGTTCCGGCCTGGAGCCGCTGGTGGGCGCTCTCGTCGATGGCGCCTCTGGGTTATGCGTACGTGCCGGCGCAGTGCGAGAAGGGCACGCAGTGCCGCGTCCATGTCGCGTTGCACGGGTGCAAGCAGGGCGCAACGCTGATTCAGCAGGTGTTCGTGCTCGATGCGGGCTATAACGGCTGGGCGGCGGCCCACGACATGATCGTGCTCTATCCGCAGGTCAGGCCGAGCGAACCGACGTGGGCTGCCTGGTGGCTGCCATTTAACCCGAACGGCTGCTGGGACTGGTGGGGCTACACGGGAACGGACTACGCGGTGAAAACTGGCGTGCAGATCCGGGCGATCGTCGCGATGGTCGACCGTCTGGCGCAGCCGCGCTGACGCGATCGGTGCGTCACCCGGTTGGCGCGGTGCCCGAGACCAGTGCGGCGAGCAACGCGGCGATCTCGCGCGAGAGCGACTCGGTGAGCCCGGACAGCGCCTCCTCGCCAGCGACGAAGGCGTGGCGCGCAATCAGGGCTTGCGCCGCAGCGGGCAACTCCCTGTCCACATAGCGCCAGTTGAAGTCGAAGCGGTCCGGGCGATGCTGCATGCCGAGCAGTTCGATCAGCGCCCGCAGCAGCACCTGGTAGAAGCCGTAGGCCTCCAGCGCATGGCCGCGCGCCAGTTCCTTGGCGACCAGCATCGAATACACTGGCGACGCGCCTTGCAGTTGTGCCAGCCGTTGGGCTCGCCGGCGTGCGAGCAACGCGGCATCGGCGTCGCGCGGCTGCAGCACGCCCTCGCGATCAAAACCGACGACGGCCTCGCCGTGGCGCTCGCGCTCGGTGAACGGCACAACGCCCTCGGGCGTAAGGATCGAGCAATCGACCGCGAAGTAGCGCGGTGCACCGTCGAGGAAGTAGAAACATTGCGCCATGTTGGCGAAGCCCGGCGGCTCGACACACCACCGGTGCGTGATGCGCGCGACTGCGGCGATCGCGGACTCGACGCGGCCGAAGACGGCGTCAGCGTGGGCGAGCGGCGCAACGATTACGAGATCGAGGTCGGAATAGGCGTCGGCGCGTCCGCGGGCCGCGGCGCCGCCTTCGCCGACCGCGCGTATCGCCTCATCGTCTCGCAGGGCGTCGACGACGGCCGTGAAGAGGCGCTGTCGATAGCCGGCCGGCGTGTCGCTCACGGCTGCGTCGCCGGGTCCGAGGCCCTCAGTCGACTTTCGCGTTGGAAAACTTGACGACGCGTGTCCACTTGTCCGTCTCGGCCCGGATGAACGCCGCGAACTGGTCCGGCGTGTTGCCGCCGGGATCGGCGCCCTGCGCGACAAAGCGCTCCCGCACCTCGGGCTGCGCCAGCGCCTTGGCGACATCGGCCTGGACCTTGTCGACGATGGCGCGCGGCGTGCCGGCCGGCGCGAACAGTCCGAACCAGGACGACGCATCGAAGCCCTTGAGGCCCGCGGCCTCTTCGATGGTCGGCACGTTCGGCAGTGCCGGCGAGCGCGTGCGCGAGGTCACCGCGAGCGCCTTCAGGCGGCCGCTCTTGATGTGCGGCAGGGCCGACGGCAGGTTGTCGAACATCACGGTCATGTTGCCGGCGATCAGATCGGTGATCGCCGGGGCTGAGCCGCGGTAGGGAAAGTGCACCATGTAGACGCCGGTCACGGTCTTGAACAGTTCGCCCGAGAGATGGATCGACGTGCCGTTGCCGCTCGAGGCCATGTTGAGTTGCCCCGGCCGCGCCCTGGCATAGGCAATGAATTCCTCAACCGAGTTCACCGGCAGCCTGGCGTTCACGACCATGACGTTCGGCACGCCCGCGACCAGCGTGATCGGAACGAAATCCTTCGCTGGATCGAACGGCATCTTCGAGCCATTCTGCGTATAAAGCGCCTGATTGATGGCGTGCGTGCCCACGGTGCCCATCAGCAGCGTGTAGCCGTCCGGCGCAGACTTCGCGACCTGGTCGGCGCCGATGTTGCCTCCGGCACCGGGTCGGTTCTCGATGACGACCGGCTGCTGCCACATGCGCTGCAGTTCAACGCCAATGGCGCGCGCCACGATGTCGGTGGTGCCGCCCGGCGGGAACGGCACGATGATGCGCACCGGCTTCGCGGGCCAATTCTGCGCATGGGCCGGCGCCAGCGCCAACAGCGCGATCGTCGCAGCAGCGAAGAGGCGACCGAACATGACGTCTCCTTTGATCCAGGTTGTGGGGCGAGTCTGCCGCGCGCCGGGTCGTTCGTCTATGCTGGCCGCAGCACGGCTGCACGGCCACGGTGAATCCGGATTTCATGAAGTATCTGCTGGCACTCGACCAGGGGACGACGAGCTCGCGCGCGATCGTCTTCGATCGCAGCGGGCGCATGGTCGCTTCGGCACAGAAGGAATTCCGCCAGATCTACCCGCAGCCTGGCTGGGTCGAGCACGACGCGGCCGAGATCTGGTCGACGCAGCTTTCCTGCGCCCAGGCTGCGCTGAGGCAGGCCGGCATCACGGCGCAGAGCGTCGCCGGCCTCGGCATCACGAACCAGCGTGAGACGACAGTCATCTGGGACCGGTCGACGGGAGCGCCGATTGCGAATGCAATCGTCTGGCAGGACCGGCGCACGGCCGGCGTCTGTGCGGATCTGCGCGAGCGAGGGCTGGAGCAAAGGGTTCGCAGTAGGACCGGTCTCGTGCTCGATCCCTATTTTTCCGCGACCAAGATCGCGTGGCTGCTCGATCACGTTCCGGGTGCGCGCGTGCGTGCCGAGCGCGGCGAACTCGCGTTCGGCACGATCGACAGCTGGCTGATCTGGAACCTCACAGGCGGGCGCGAGCACGTCACCGACGTCAGCAATGCGTCGCGCACGCTGCTGGTTGACCTGGCGACGCTCGACTGGGACGACGAGATGCTCGCAATGTTCAACGTGCCGCGCGCGCTGCTGCCGCGCATCGCAGCGTCGAGTGAGGTTGTCGGCACGACGCGGCCGGAACTGATGGGTGCGCCCATTCCGATCGCCGGCAACGCTGGCGACCAGCAGGCCGCGACCTTCGGGCAGGCGTGCTTCTCTGCGGGAATGGCGAAGAACACTTATGGCACGGGCGCCTTCATGCTGATGAATGTCGGCGCGCAGCCGCAATCGTCGTCGAACCGGCTGCTGGCAACGGCCGGCTGGCGCGCCGGCGCGTCGCAGCCCGCGGCGTACATGCTCGAGGGCAGCGTCTTTGTCGCCGGCGCAGTCGTGCAGTGGCTGCGGGACGGCCTCGGGCTGTTCGAGCGCTCGGAACACGTCGAGGCGCTGGCACGGCAGGTGAACGACAGCGGCGGCGTGTTCCTGGTGCCGGCCTTCGTCGGCCTTGGCGCGCCGCACTGGGATCCTGACGCGCGTGGACTGGTGATCGGCGTGACGCGCGGGACGTCGCGCGCGCACGTCGCGCGCGCCGCGCTCGAGTCGATCGCCTTCCAGTCGACCGATGTGCTGGACGCGATGCAACGCGACGCGCAACGTCCGATCACCGAACTGCGCGTCGACGGCGGCGCCGCGCGCAATGACCTGCTGATGCAGTTCCAGGCCGACATGATGGGAGTCCCCGTCGTCCGCCCGGAAGTGACCGAAACGACGGCGCTCGGCGCCGCCTATCTCGCCGGGCTCGCCACCGGCGTCTGGTCGGCCACCGCCGAGCTTGCCGAGCTGTGGCGCGCCGAAAAGCGCTTCGAACCGCTGATGGGTGGTGACGAACGCGCAGCGCTGCTCGCGCAATGGCGTCGCGCCGTGGAGAGATCGCGCCTGTGGATCGAATGACCAACTCGGTGCGAGCGCCGGTCATCGAACGCGGTGCGCTGCTCGCGGCGCTGCGCGAGGACCGGCCGTGGGATGTCGTCGTCATCGGCGGCGGTGCGACCGGTCTCGGCATCGCGGTCGATGCCGCGCAGCGCGGGCTGCGCACTGCGCTGATCGAGGCGCACGACTTTTCCGGCGGCACGTCGAGCCGCAGCACCAAACTCATTCACGGCGGCGTGCGCTACCTCGCGCAGGGCAACGTGAAACTGGTGCGCGAGGCGCTCGCCGAGCGTGCGCTGCTGCTCGCCAATGCCCCGGAACTCGTGCACGCGCTGGAATTCATCGTGCCGTGCTACCGCCCGCTCGAGCGCGAGGTGATGCGTGTCGGACTCGGCCTCTACGATGCGCTGGCCGGTGCGCGTGGCATCGGTCCGACGCGCTGGCTCACGCGTGCCGAAACGATCGAGCGGCTGCCGACGGTGCGTCCGGACGGCCTGCACGGCGGCGTCTCCTACTGGGATGCACAGTTCGACGACGCGAGGCTCGCCGTGGCGCTGATGCGCACCGCCTGCCGGCTCGGCGCGACGGTCATCAACTATGTGCGCTGCGACGGCCTGGGCGTCGCGGACGACCACATATCGGTCGTCGGCGCGACTGACGCCGAAACCGGCGAGCGTTTCGAACTGCGCGCGAAGGTCGTCTACAACGCGGCCGGTGTCTGGGTCGACCGTATCCGGTCGCTCGCGGGGACCGGCGCGCGCCCGCTGGTGGCGCTGAGCCGCGGCTCGCATATCGTCGTTCCTTCGCGTTTCCTGCCGGGGCAGCGCGCGCTGATGATCCCGAAGACCTCGGACGGACGCGTGCTGTTCGCCATTCCGTGGCTGGGGCATCTGATCGTCGGCACGACAGACGTGCCCACGGACGCCGCGGTTCAGGAGCCGCAGCCGACGCCGCAGGAGATCGACTTCATCGTGGAAACGGCGCGCGGGTATCTGCGCGACCCGATCGCGCCCGCGGATATCAGCAACACGTTTGCCGGGCTGCGGCCGCTGGTGGCGAAGGGCGCTCCTGGCGCCACCAAGACCCTGTCACGCGAGCACACGATCGTCATCGAGCACGGCAACCTCGTGACCGTGACCGGCGGCAAGTGGACCACGTACCGGCGCATGGCGGTCGATGCGCTCGATCAGGCCATACGGCGCGGGCTGCTGCCGGCTTCGGCCTCGGCTACCGCGACGCTCAGGCTCGACGTCGATCCAGTGCTCGAGTCGGCGCAGGCCGCAGCGGCTGCGGCGCCCGGAAACCACGAAGCACTACTGCGCTACCGCGACTTGGCGCGAATGCACGAGCAGGCGCGTACGGCGGCCGATGTGGTCGAGCGCCGCATGCGGATCGGCTTGCTTGATCGCAGCCTCGACGCCCGGCTGGTGCAGCTCCTGTCGTAGGGCGGGAGGAACCGTTCCTAAACGTCCGGTCACGACGTGACTTTCTGTGCCGCGTCGGCGGTCTCGGGCGTCCAGGCCGTCAGCGCGGCCGTCATGGCATCGACCACGGACTTCCAGTTGCCGCGCGTGCTCTGCCGGAACAATCGCGCCTGCGGATACCAGGGGCTATCAGAGCGGTTCAGCTGCCAGCGCCAGTCCGGCGTGAACGGCAACGCGACCCAGACCGGAACGCCCAGCGCTCCGGCCAGATGGGCCACCGACGTGTCGACGCTGATCACGAGATCGAGCTGCGAGATCAGCGCGGCCGTGTCGGCATACGTTTCCAGCCGCCCGCTCACATCCAGCAGCGAAGCGAACCGTGTGATTGACGCGCGATCCGATTCCCGCACGTCCTTCTGCAGGGAAACGAAGGAGGCCCGGGTCGCAAACAGCGGGGCGAGCTCGGCAAACGGTATTGACCGGTTGCGGTCGTCCGGATGGTGGCGACTGCCGGCCCATGCAATGCCGACCCGCGGCCTGCGCGGCAGGGTGTCGATCACCGCGCGCCACTGGGCGGAGCGCTGCGGATCGGCCTTGAGGTACGGCACGGCTGCAGGAATGGTCTTCGCGCCCGTGCGGAATGCAAGCGGCAGCGTCAGCAGAGGGCAGTGCAGGTCGAAGGCGGGCACCGCGTCGTTTTCGCCGATGACCTGCGCCACGCCCGGATAGTCGCGCAGCAGCGGCAGCAAGGCATCCTGCACCCGCAGGACGACACGCGCGCCCGCGTGGACCAGCAGATCGGCGTATCGGACGAACTGCAATGTGTCGCCCAGGCCCTGCTCGAAGTGCAGCAGGACCGTCTTGCCGGCGATCGGTTGATCGCCTTTCCAGAGTGTCGCTGGATCGAAGTTGTGACTCTGCCCGCCATCCAGCCAGCGCCACTCGTACTCGCGCCAGCCGCTCTCCAGATGGCCGAGGAGCAGATTGGTCTGAGCACGGTTGGTGCGCGCACCCGCGTGGTCGGCGTCGATTTCAAGCGCGCGCCCGAACTCCTGGAGCGCCTCGTCGAACCGGTGCAGATCGCGCAAGGCCACGCCGAGGTTGACGCGCGCGACGGTGAAGTCGGGTGCGATCGAGAGCGCCTTCCGATAGGCCGCCATCTCACCGTCGTACCGGCCCATTTTGCCGAGCACACAGCCCTTGTTGTAGTGAAGTTCGGCCGACTGCGGATGAGCCGCGGTCAGGCGCTCGAGCATCTTCAGCGCGCGCGAGTGCTCCCCGAGTTCCGCCAGCGACAGGGCCCTGCCGAGGCGAGCGGGCACGTGATCAGGCAGCGTTCGGAGGCAAAGCGCGAAGAAGCGCTCGGCGTGCCGGTGGCGCCGTGCCGCCTGGCAGATATTTGCCGCGGCGAAATACTGTGACGGCGAGGGCGACAGCGTCTCGAACGCCCGCAGGATGTAGTCCGCCGCACGGTCGGGGTCACCCTGCCTGGCGGCGACGTACGCCAGCCCCTCGAGCGCCGGTGCGCATTCGGGCCTGACCGCGAGAACGCCGTGCAGCAGCGACGCGGCCTCGGCCAGTCGTCCGCCCACGTAGTGCTGCTGGGCGGCGGCCAGCGTGGCGTCGATGTCGTGAATCATGCGGCGAGCGGCGAACGAGCCGCGCGAAAGTCCGCGCGGCGC
>DAOMFL010000022.1:0-49398 GCA_035429805.1 Burkholderiaceae bacterium | reverse complement strand
TCCTCGGCTTCCTCGCGCCGGCGTTCGGCCCGCCGTGAGAAGCCTTCGATGAAACCGCCGACACGTTCCGCGACCGTGAGCCACGAGAAGTCGAGGAACAGCGAAAGCCCGATCACGATGCCCACCAGGAAGACGACGCTCGCACCGGTGAACCCGACCGCCGCCTGCGTCCAGGCCGCGACCGCGTTGCCGAGTATCCCTCCCGGCGCTGCGGTCAGTGCGGCCTTCAGGGAGTAGAGCCGCAGCGCTTCGAGTCCCGCAGTGGCACTGATCAGCAGCACGAAGCCGATGCCATGCACCCAGGCGGGCAGGTCGTCGGACAACGGGTCCACACCGGATGCACTCCGATGCAGCCGGCGAAATCCGCGCGCCACGGTGACGAGCAGGCCCAGAGCCAGCAGGTACGCCGCTCCCAGCCCGAATACGAGCAGCACGACGTCCGCGACCCACGCCCCCAGCCGGCCGCCGAGGTTCTGCACCGGACCGGGAGCCACCGAGTGGGTGAAGCCCGGGTCGGAGCGGCTGTAGGTGAGCAGCACCGCCAGCAGAGCGATCGCACATACGCCGCCGACGATCCAGCGCGCCTCGGCGAACAGGCGGGCGGCGCGCGGATGACTCGCTTCAACCGCCGGTGACCGTGGTCGCACCCAGGCGCCTTCGGACACCGCGCCGGTCATGCGTTCAATGCCAGGACTGCCGGGGCGTGAAGCCATGGGCGTCGATTATAGGAGTCGCCGTCGCCAAGCCCGGGGAGGCCGCGGAGCGGGAGGCTTCGCAGAGGCCCGATTTCGTCGCCCATCAAACCGTTTCGCGCCGGCGCCCCCAGGGTTCGTCGCGCGGGATTGCGGCCGAGGCGCTGTGCTCCCAGAATCCGGCCATGGCCGCCGCGATCGCCCTCCCCGCCACCGACGTCGCGCGTCGTGCGGGCCCGTCGGCGCGGACGGCGTTCACGCGCGTCTTCAACCTGCGTCACGTCGCCGGCCTGTTCTACCTGTGCCTGCTGCTGCTCCTCGGGCGCTTCGTCATCGCGCTTGGTTATGAACCGATCGAGTCCTGGACCTACAGCCTCGCGCGCGGCGTGCGGCAGACAATGATCAGCGCCATCATCATGCTGCTGGCAATCGCCTTTGCCGAGGCGTTCGTCGCGAGTCGCCGGCTCACACCGCGGGCCTCGATCACGCTTGGCGTGGTCACGTCGATGTTGGCCGCAGCGGTGGCGATTCCGGTGCGCATCTGGGTCGCCGGCAGCCCGATCGTCGAAAGCATCGTGCGCGAGCCAGCGTACTTCGTGCAGGTCTGGGCGCTCTGGGTCACCCTCGGCGCATTCGGCTACTGGCTCTTTCACACCTTGCGCACGGACGAGACGGCACGCGCGCAGCTTGCCGATGCCGAGTGCCGGCGCGAAGGCCTGCAGGCGCAGATGGTCGAGGCCCGGCTCTGCGCGCTGCAGGCGCAGATCGAACCGCATTTCCTGTTCAATACGCTGGCCAACGTCAAGCGGCTCTACGAGACGGCACCCGCACGTGGCCGCGAAATGCTGTCGAGCCTGATCAATTACCTGCGCGCCGCGCTGCCGACGATGCGCGAGCCCGGCTCCACGCTCGGGCGCGAGCTCGAGCTGGTGCGCTCGTTCCTGACGATCCTGCAGATGCGCATGGGCGATCGCTTGCGGTTCGCGATCGACGCGCCGGGTGGGCTCGCGCAGGCGCGCGTGCCGCCGATGGTGCTGCCGACGCTCGTCGAGAACGCCATCAAGCACGGCCTGTCGCCACTGCCCGAAGGCGGCCGCATCGACATCCGTGCGCGTACCGACGGAACATCGCAGCTCGTCATCGAAGTTGCAGACAATGGCGCCGGCTTTTCGGCGAGTGGCGGCAGCGGTGTCGGGCTCGCCAACACGCGGTCACGTCTTTCGGCGCTGTACGGCAATGACGCATCGTTGTCGCTTTCGATGGCGGCGCCGCGCGGCGTGGTGGCGTCGGTGCGTCTGCCGCTGCAGCTGGAGCCGACTGCATGAGCGCCGTCCTGCCGCAGGCGGCGACGCTCGACGCCAGACCGCACGGGCTGACGGCGTGGATGCGCGCGTGGTCCTCGATGGGCCGGCGTCATCTTGCCGTGTGGCTGCTGACGAGCGCGGCGATGTCGGTGGTCGACTTCACTGGCCTGATCGACAAGCTGGGCAAGCCCGGCGTGTCGATGATCATGGCGGGAGACATGGTGGTGACGCTGATCCTGTTCGGCGCCACCCTGCTCGCCTGGGTCGCTGCTGTCGAAGGCGCGCCACCGAGCGGCCACGAGCGCACCGTGCGGGTCGTCTGGGCCGCCGTGGTCAGCGCCGTCGTCGCCGCCTGTATTTCCGTCCCGCTCATACACGCGCTGGGACTGGACAAGCTGTGGTGGGAAATGTCGGGCAAGAGCAAGCCACCGCCGCACCTGGCGCTCGTGATCGTCGGCAACGTCATCCAGTTCCTCACCTGGTCCGGCTTCTTCGTCCTCGCTGCGGAGGTGATCTGCCGCCGCAGGCGGACCAACGAGGCGATCCGTGTCGCGCAGCGGGAGCAGGCGAGCCTCGCTCGCGACGTTCTCGAATCGCGCCTGGCCGCGATGCAGGCGCAGGTCGAGCCGCAGTTCCTGTTTGACACGCTGGTCGACATCGAGGAGCTGTACCAGCGCGACGCCGCGCGCGCGGCAGACAATCTCGACCGGCTGATCACCTATCTGCGTGTCGCACTGCCGCGGCTGCGCGAGGCCGGATCGACGATGGCAGCCGAGATCGATCTGGTCGAGGCCTACCTCGAAGTGGTCCGCGCCCTGCATGACGGTTCGCCCGCCCTGACGGTTTCGCTGGCGGACGACTGTCGCGATGCGCGCTTCTATCCGATGCTGCTGCTGCCGCTGGTCCAGCGCGCCGTACGGGGCGGCTGCGACGGCGCTCCGGCCAGCATCCGCATTGCGGTCCTGCGCGCCGCCGAGGACATCGTCGTCGTAGTGCGCGTCGCGGCGGCCAGGGGATGCGCCGAGGATCGCGAGATTGCCCGGGTGCGGGAACGCCTCGCGGGTCTGTACGGGCCGGCCGCCTCACTCGACTGTGTCGAACTGCACGGAAACACGACACAGTTCACGTTGCGCGTACCCGCTGCCGGGCCACGGATGTGATGAGCACGCCGACCGCCATCGTCGCCGAGGACGAAGCAACACTTCGCCACCAGCTGCTCGAACAGCTCGGCCAGCTGTGGCCCGAGCTCGACGTCGTCGGCGAGGCCGCCGATGGCGTGCAGGCGCTGCGCCTGCTCGACGAGCGCATGCCGGACGTGCTGTTCCTCGATATCGAGATGCCGGGAGCCACGGGCCTCGAGGTTGCGCGGCAGGCCAATGGACGCTGCCACGTGGTGTTCGTCACGGCGTACGACCAGCACGCGGTGGCAGCCTTCGACCAGGGCGCGGTCGACTACGTGCTGAAGCCGGTGTCGGCGGCGCGGCTCTTCACCGCGGTCAGCCGCCTCAAGCAGCGACTCGGGTCACCACCGGCACGGATCGATGCGGCTCTGAACCACCTCGGCGCCACGACGCCAGCCGCGGTACGGCAGCCGCTGCGCTGGATCAACGCGTCGGTCGGCCAGAACCTGAAGCTGATCACGGTCGACGAGATCACCTACTTCCAGGCAGACAACAAGTACACGCGCGTGGTCACGGCCGAGGGCGAAGCACTGATCCGCAAGCCGCTGAAGGAACTGGTCGAGGAACTCGACGCCAACCAGTTCTGGCAGATCCATCGATCGACCCTCGTCAACGCGACGGCAATCGCCGGCATCACACGCGACTTCCGCGGTCGCATGATGGTGAAGCTGAAGACCCGGCCCGAGACACTGCTCGTTTCGGACTCGTATACGCATCTGTTCCGTCAGATGTAGCGCCTCGGGTGTACGCGATCGGCTGCGCCGATCGCACGTGCACCCTCGGCGAAACGGCAAGTCAGTCGGCTGCGCTTCGGAGCGGCCGGGCGCTCCGCCGCAAATCAAAGGCACGGCTCCCTCCCCGGGCCTCCCTCCAAGAGGGAGGGAGTGCGCTGCCTTGCGCTTGCGGGAATCCGTCCGGACGAACGCATGACTTGAGCGGTGCGCCTCGAACCCCCACCTATAATCGTTCGATTCGATGAAGGGATTCGTCATGGCGGTCGTCAAACATGCGCGCGTTCTGATTCTCGGCTCGGGGCCGGCCGGCTACACCGCGGCGGTCTACGCGGCGCGGGCCAACCTGAAGCCGGTGTTGATCACCGGTCTCGCGCAGGGCGGGCAGCTGATGACCACGACCGACGTGGACAACTGGCCGGCAGATGCCAACGGCGTGCAGGGTCCGGACCTGATGGGGCGCTTCCTCGCGCATGCCGAGCGCTTCAACACCGAGATCGTGTTCGACCAGATCCATACCGCCAGGCTCAACGAGAGGCCGATCCGACTGATCGGCGACAGTGGTGAGTACACCTGCGACGCGCTGATCATCGCCACCGGCGCCAGTGCGATGTACCTGGGCCTGCCCTCCGAGCAGGCGTTCATGGGCAAGGGTGTGTCCGGCTGCGCCACCTGCGACGGATTTTTCTACCGCAACCAGGACGTCGCTGTCGTCGGCGGCGGCAACACCGCAGTCGAAGAGGCGCTGTACCTCGCGAACATCGCGAAGAAGGTGACTCTGATCCACCGGCGCGACAGGTTCCGCGCCGAACCGATCATGGTCGATCACCTGATGGACAAGGTCAAAGAGGGCAAGATCGAACTGAAGCTCTACAGCGTGCTCGAAGAAGTGCTCGGGAACGACTCGGGCGTGAACGGCGCCCGCATCCGCAACGTGCAGACCAACTCCAGCGAAGAGCTCGCTGTGCAAGGCGTCTTCATCGCAATCGGGCACCGGCCGAACACCGAGATCTTCGCGGGCCAGCTCGAAATGGCCAACGGCTACATCATCACGAAGACGGGGCTGGCGGGCATGGCGACCGCGACCAGCGTGCCCGGCGTCTTTGCCGCCGGCGACGTGCAAGACCATGTCTACCGCCAGGCGATCACCAGCGCAGGGACGGGGTGCATGGCCGCGCTCGACGCGCAGCGCTACCTCGAGAGCCAGCAGCCTGCAGCCGCACCTGCGCCGGCGGCAATTGCCGCCTGAAGCCGCGGCCGGGGCAGTGCATGGCCTCGCGCATCAAGGACCTGGCGCAGCTCGCACCGCTGCGTGATGCGCTGAATCGCGACGCCCGCGAGCGCGAGGCGGAAGCCGCAGCCCAGCGCGCTGCGACCGCCATGAGCAGGACCGCAGCCGAAGAATTCCGGGCGGAGGTCGGCACGGTCACGCCGCTTTCGATCAAGCAGCGCGTCGAGCACGATCGACCGCCACACCTGCCGATTCCCAGACAGCGCATCGAAGACGACCAGCAGGTGCTGATTGCGTCGGTTTCGGACGAATTCGAGATCGACACGCTGCTGCATACCGACGCCGAGCTTTCCTTTCGCCGCCCGGGCATCGGTCCCGACGTGCTGCGCAAGCTGCGCCGCGGCGAATGGGTGATCCAGGGCCATCTTGACCTGCACGGCGCACGGGTCGACGAAGCGCGCGAACAGATCGGCAGTTTCCTGCGCGACGCCGTCCGACGCGGCCAGCGCTGCGTGCGCATCGTGCACGGCAAGGGGTTGGGGTCGAAGGACCGCCAGCCGGTGCTCAAGGGCAAGGTCCGAGTCTGGCTGGCGCAGCGCGACGAGGTCATCGCGTTCTGCCAGGCCCGCCCGGCGGAAGGCGGCAGCGGCGCGCTGGTCGTTCTGCTGCGACCGGCACAGCAGCGGCCGTGACGGAGACCCAGCCCCTGCTGTTTGTCGTCGAAGTGGTCGCGGTGCTGGCCTGCGCGTTCTCGGGCTTCGCCGAGGCGCAGCGCAAGGACATGGATCTGGTCGGCGTCTACGTGGTCGCATTCCTGACCGCGTTCGGCGGCGGCACGCTGCGCGACGTGCTGCTCGACCGGCGGCCGTTCTTCTGGGTCGAACACGAACAGTACCCGGTCATCATTCTCGCGATGACGCTGGTTGCCACGCCGCTGATGAGGCTGGCGCAGCGGATCATCCCGAATCCTGCGTTCGTCGCCGCCGACGCGGTCGGACTGGCGTTCTTCAGCATCAGCGGCGTGGCGCTAGCGCTCGACGCCGGGATGTCGGCGTTCGTGGCGTCCGTGATGGGCGTCGTGACCGGCGTCTTCGGCGGGGTGCTGCGCGACGTCGTGCTGAACGAGGTGCCGATGGTGCTGCGCGACGGACGACCCTACGCCATTGCGGCGTTCATCGGCTGCTGGCTTTACATTCTGATGGTGCACGCCGGATCGACCCCGGCCCTGGCACTGTGGACCGCCGCGGCGGTGACAACCGGATTCCGGCTGCTCGCCTGGCGCTACGACTGGTCGATCAAGGACCGCGACTGACGCGCGGCCCCGGTGGAACTCAGACCGCCGCTTCGCCTTCCTCGCCGGTGCGAATCCGGATCACCTGCTCGACCGCGCGCACGAAGATCTTGCCGTCGCCGATCTTGCCGGTCCGCGCCGCCTTCGTGATCGCCTCGATCGAGCGCTCCACCAGGGCCTCGGGCACGACCGCCTCGACCTTGACCTTCGGCAGGAAGTCGACGACGTACTCGGCGCCGCGATAGAGCTCCGTGTGACCCTTCTGGCGCCCGAATCCCTTGACTTCCGTGACTGTGAGGCCGGTGACGCCGACCTCGGCGAGCGCCTCGCGGACTTCGTCGAGCTTGAACGGCTTGATGATCGCGGTGATCTGTTTCATGGTGCCCTTCCTGATGGATTGAGCCTGATTCTAGAGGCCCGCGCCGCCTTCACGGAACCGGTTGGTGATCGGGTAGCGCCAGTCGCGCCCGAAGCTTCGGTGCGTTACGCGTATGCCCACCGGCGATTGCCGCCGCTTGTACTCCGAATTCTGGATCATGCGCACCACCTGCATCACGATGCCCTCGTCGAAGCCGGCGTCGAGGATGTCGGCAATCGACTGCCCCTCTTCCATGTAGCGGACGATGATCGCGTCCAGGATGTCGTAGTCGGGCAGCGTGTCCTGGTCGGTCTGCCCGGCCTTCAGTTCGGCGCTCGGAGGGCGCGACAGAATCCGCTCCGGGATCACGAAGCCGATGCCGTTGCGATACCGGCACAGGCGGTAGACGAGTGTCTTCAGGATGTCCTTGATGACGGCGAAGCCGCCGGCCAGATCGCCGTAGAGCGTCGAATAGCCGACCGCGGTCTCGGACTTGTTCCCCGTCGTCAGCACGATCGCACCGTACTTGTTCGACAGCGCCATCAGCAGGGTGCCGCGGATGCGCGCCTGCAGGTTCTCTTCCGTCGTGTCCCACGGCAGACCGCGGAACTCATCGGCAAGCGTGGCCAGGAATGCGTCGAACGCCGGCTTGATCGGCAGCACGTCATGGCGCACGCCGAGATTGCGCGCCAGCGCAACGGCGTCCTCCAGGCTCATTGACGCAGTGAACTGCGACGGCATCAGCACGGTGCGCACGCGGTCCGCGCCCAGCGCGTCGACCGCGATGCACAGCGTGAGCGCCGAATCCACGCCGCCCGACAGCCCGATCAGGGCCCCCGGGAAGCCGTTCTTGCCGACGTAGTCGCGCACGCCCAGCACGAGCGCCCGGTAGGCGAGGGCCTCGAGCGAAGGCTCCGGCGGCACCGGTTGCGATCGCGGCACGCCGTCGGCGAACTCCGTGACGAGCAGCGCTTCGTCGAAGTAGGGTGCCGCGGCCGCCAGCGAACCATCGGGGCTCAACACGAACGATGCTCCGTCGAACACCAGCTCGTCCTGGCCGCCGACCAGGTTCGCGTAGACGAGCGCAAGGCCGAAGTGAGAGACGTTGGCGCGCATCTTCTGCAGGCGCTGCGCCTGCTTGCCGAGGTGAAACGGCGACGCGTTCAGTACCAGCAGCACCTCCGCGCCTGCGGCCTGCGCGCATTCCGGCGCGTAATGGAACCAGGTGTCTTCGCAGATGTTGATGCCGAACAGCGTGCCCTTGACGTCGAACACGAAGGGCCGGTTGTCCGGGGTGAAGTAGCGCTGCTCGTCGAAGACGTCGTAGTTGGGCAGGTCGTGCTTGCAGTAGGTGCCGACGACGACGCCACCGCGCAGCACCGAGGCGGCATTGAAGCGCTGTCCCTCGCGTGCCATCGGGTGGCCGACGACGACTGCGAGGTCCGGATACTGCAGCAGCCGTGCGGCGAGCTGATGCAGCGCTGCGTCGCACGCTGCGTAGAATGACCGTCGCAGCAGCAGGTCTTCGGGCGGATATCCGGTCAGCGACAGTTCGGGCGTGACCATGACGTCTGCGCCCGACTCCGCGGCGCGCGCGGCCGCATCGAAGATCCTCCTGCTGTTGCCCTCGAAGTCGCCGACCGAGCAGTTGATCTGTGCAACAGCGACTTTGACGTTCGAGCTCATGAATGGAAGCAGCAGGTTCCGATGATTATTGCACGCGCATCGTGCGCGACCTGGACGAGGTCGGCGCCGAGGCATGGAATCGTCTGCTGCCGGAATCGGCCGCGGGCCGCCCCTTCGTCGGCTTCGCCTTCCTGCACGCACTGCATCAGTCCGGGTGTGCGTCGGTGCGCACCGGGTGGGAGCCGCACTATCTGACGCTTTGGCGCGGCGCGACGCTGCGTGCCGCGGTTCCGCTCTACCGCAAGCTGCACTCCTACGGCGAGTATGTCTTCGACTGGGCCTGGGCCGATGCACACGAGCGCCATGGCCGTTCCTACTACCCGAAATGGCTGGCCGCAGTTCCCTTCACGCCCGTGCCCGGCCCGCGGCTGCTGGCTGTCGATGCGAGCGACCGGCGGCGCATCGCGCGGGAACTGCTCGACCTGGCACGCGGCTCCGCGCTGTCGTCGCTGCACCTGCTGTTTCCGACCGACGCCGAGGCGGAGTTGCTCGAGTCGCTCGGAGCCTTACGCCGGCAGTCGGTGCAGTTCCACTGGTTCAATCGCGGATACGCGAACTTCGACGATTACCTCGCGGGCCTCGCGCAACCCAAACGCAAGAAGGTGCGCGCCGAGCGCCGCAAGGTGGCAGAAGCGGGCATTACGCTGCGTCGGCGCCGTGGCGCCGAGATCACCGAGGCCGACTGGCGCCTGTTCGACCAGTGCTACCGCGCGACCTATGCCGCGCATCGTTCAACGCCGTATCTGAATCCGCGGTTCTTCCGGCAGCTCGCGCAGCAGATGCCGGAGCAGCTGCTGCTGGTCGTCGCCACGCACGGCAGCCGCGATGTGGCAGCCGCGCTGGCGCTGCACGACGACCGTCGCGTCTACGGGCGCTACTGGGGCACGCTGGCCGCCGTGCCGTGCCTGCACTTCGAGGTCAGCTACTACCAGCTGATCGAATTCGCCATCGAGCGCGGGCTTGCCGTCATCGAGGGCGGCGCCCAGGGCGAGCACAAGCACGCGCGCGGGTTCGAGCCGGTCAGGACCTGGTCGTGCCACTGGCTGCGTCATCCGGAATTCTCGGACGCAGTCGAGCGCTACCTGCAACGCGAGACCGGCGGTGTCGATGCCTACATCGACGAACTGCACGAGCGGACCGCACTGAAGCATCGCACGCAGGCTCGCACGTGACGACCCTTCCGTCTCCGCCGGAGTCGCGGCTGTGAGCCCCCTTCATCTGGGCGCAGCCCTCCTCATGGTGACGATCTGGGGCGGCGCGCTGCGCGCGCGCCCCGTCGGGGATGATCTGCAAATCCCCTCCCACATTCCGCGGGAGTCGCGGCTGTGAGCCCCCTTCATCTGGGCGCAGCCCTCCTCATGGTGACGATCTGGGGCGGCGCGCTGCGCGCGCGCCCCGTCGGGGATGATCTGCAAATCCCCTCCCACATTCCGCGGGAGTCGCGGCTGTGAGCCCCCTTCATCTGGGCGCAGCCCTCCTCATGGTGACGATCTGGGGATTTAACTTCGTCGTCATCCGCTGGGGTCTGAATGACATTCCGCCGCTGGTGCTGACGCTGCTGCGGTTCGTGCTGGCGGCGTTTCCGGCATTGCTGTTCGTACCGCGACCGCGCGCGCCGTGGCGGCTGATCGCCGGCTATGGACTGTTCGCGTTCGCGCTGCAGTTCGCGCTGCTGTTCGGGGGCATGGCCGCGGGCATGCCGACCGGACTGTCGTCGCTCGTGATCCAGGTGCAGGCCTTCTTCACGATCGGACTCGTGGCACTGCTGATGCGCGAACGGCCGCGGCCGCCGCAGCTGGCGGGCGCTGCGGTCGCGGCACTTGGCCTCGCACTGGTCGCCCTCCATCTGCCGGCCGGAACGACGCTGGGGTTCGCACTGGTGGTGGGTGCGGCGCTGTCATGGGCGATCGCCAATGTCATCGTCAAGCGTGTACCCGGCGACAGCCCGCTGTCGGTCGTTGTCTGGGGCAGCGCCGCGGCCACGGTGCCGCTCGCCCTGGCCGTGCTGGTCACCGAAGGACCGTCGAGCCTGGCCGAGAGGGTGCAGGGTCTTGGCATTGCACAGTGGCTCGGCATCGCCTTCCAGGCTTGGCCCACGACGCTGCTCGCGTTCGGCATCTGGGCATGGCTGCTGCGCAGGCATCCGGCCGCCACGGTGGCGCCGTTCACGCTGCTGGTACCTGTCATCGGCATGAGCTGCGCCGTCGCGCTGCTCGATGAGCCGGTCACGTGGTGGAAGGTCGCCGGCGCCGCGCTGGTGCTTGCCGGACTGGCACTCAACGTGCTGGCATCGCGTCGGCTCTAGAAGCCCGGCGCGCGCTGCGGTCACCGCCGGCCGTCAGGTCCGGCGGCGCCTGCGCCACGACGGTCGCGGTCAGAACGCCGGTTGCGGTGACGCCGCCTCGTAGGCGGCAACGGCGTCGAGGATGTCCTTGCGTGCCGCGTCAGGGCCTTCCCAGCCGATGATCTTGACCCACTTGCCCTTTTCGAGATCCTTGTAATGCTCGAAGAAGTGCTGGATCTGCGCCAGCCGCTCGGGCGCAATGTCCGACCACTGCTGCCAGTGCTTGTACCAGGGCAGGATCTTGTCCACCGGTACCGCGAGCAGCTTCGAATCGCCGCCCGCCTCGTCGACCATCTTCAGCACGCCGAGCGGCCGGCAGCGTACGACCACCCCCGGCTGCAGCGGAAACGGCGTGATCACCAGCACGTCGATCGGATCCCCGTCGTCGGCCAGCGACTTCGGCACGTAGCCGTAGTTGCAGGGGTAGTGCATCGCCGTGCCGATGAAGCGGTCGACGAACACCGCCCCGGTCTGCTTGTCGACCTCGTACTTGATCGGATCGGCATGTGCCGGGATCTCGATGATGACGTTGAAGTCGTCGGGGATGTTGCGGCCAGCGGGAACGCGATCGAGGCTCATGGCGGGGTCCGTGGGAAGCTGCGGGATTCTACAAAGCGACGTCGGGGCGTGCGCGGACGTTTGAAGTGGCCGTGCCCCATGTTCGATAATCGGCTCAATCCGGCCTGTATGCAGGAGGACAGCTCGATGGACGGCAACTGGCCCGCCACTGAAGGGGCCCATCACTTCATCGGCAACCGCTGGGTGCCCTCGGGCACGGGCCAGAAGATCGACGTCGTCGATCCGTCGGACGGCGCCGCGTTTGCATCGATTGCGCGCGGCAACGCCGCCGACATCGACGCCGCCGTCATGGCGGCCCGGCGGGCGCTCGGCGACACCTTTGACGGCGACTGGGGGCGTCTCTCGGCGACCGAGCGCGGACGCCTGCTGATGAAGCTTTCGATTGCGGTGCTCGACAACCAGGACGAGCTCGCCCGCCTCGAGTCGCGCACCACCGGCAAGCCGCTCAGACAGGGTCGCGCCGACACGCTCGCGCTGGCGCGCTACTTCGAGTACTACGCAGGCGCCGCCGACAAGCTGCACGGCGAGACGATCCCGTACCAGACGGGCATGACGGTACTGACGCTGCGCGAGCCGCACGGCGTCACCGGCCACATCATCCCGTGGAACTATCCGATGCAGATCTTCGGGCGCAGCGTCGGCGCGGCACTCGCGGCGGGCAACGCCTGCGTCGTGAAGCCAGCCGAGGATGCCTGCCTGTCGCTGCTGCGTGTGGCCGAACTGGCACTCGACGCCGGGTTCCCGGATGGGGCGCTCAACCTCGTCACCGGGTACGGTACCGAAGCCGGCGCGGCGCTCGCCGCCCACCCTGGCGTGGATCACATCAGTTTCACCGGATCGCCCGTCACCGGGACGGCCGTCGCGCAGGCGGCCGCGCGGCATCACTGCCCGGTCACGCTCGAACTCGGCGGCAAATCGCCGCAGATCGTGTTTGCCGACACCGATCTCGACGCGGTAGTGCCGGTGGTCGTGAATGCGATCGTGCAGAACGCCGGACAGACCTGCTCCGCAGGCAGCCGACTGCTGGTCGAGCGCGCCATCTACGAGGACCTGCTGGCGCGCGTCGGCGAAGCGATCGGTCGTCTGCGCGTCGGTCCGGCGCTCGCTGACCTCGATGTCGGGCCGCTGATCCGGCAGAGCCAGCTGCAGCGGGTCTGGGACTACCTGAGCCAGGCGCAGGCCGCCGGCATTGCGATGGCCGCGCAGGGTCAGATCATCGAGGAGGCGCCCCAGTCCGGCTTTTATCAGGCACCGACACTGCTGCGCGACGTCCCAGCCACGCACCGGCTGGCGCAGGAAGAGATCTTCGGCCCGGTGCTGGCAGCGCTGGCGTTCGAAGGCGAGACCGATGCACTGCAGATCGCCAACGCCACACCATTCGGGCTGGTAGCCGGCGTGTGGACTCGTGACGGCGGCCGGCAGATGCGCATGGCGCGCAAGCTGCGCAGCGGCCAGGTCTTCATCAACAACTACGGCGCCGGCGGCGGCGTCGAACTGCCCTTCGGCGGCGTGAAGTCCAGCGGCTACGGTCGCGAGAAGGGCTTCGAGGCGCTGCTCGGCTTCACGACGCTGAAGACGATTGCAATCAGGCACGGATAGGCACGGAGGACTGCAGTGGGGAGCCGGCTCGAAGGAAAGATCGCCATCGTCACGGGAGCGGCGTCCGGCTTTGGCCAGGGCATCGCCGAGCGCTTCGCGCGCGAAGGCTGCGCAGTCGTCGTCAACGACGTGAATCGCGCGAGCGGGCAGCGCGTCGCCGAGTCGATTGGCGCTGCCGGCGGCCGGTCGGCCTATGCCTACGGCGATGTCTCTAAATCCGACGATGTGAAAGGCCTGCTCGAAGCGACTCTCGCGCAGTTCGGCAGACTCGACATCGTCGTCAACAATGCCGGCACCACGCATCGCAACCAGCCGCTGCTCGGAGTCACCGAAGCGGAGTTCGACCGGATCTACGCGGTCAACGTGAAGTCGATCTACCTGACGGCCATGCACATGGTCCCGTACTTCCGCAGGCAGGGCGGCGGATGCTTCATCAACATCGCATCGACCGCCGGCATCCGGCCGCGCCCCGGACTCACCTGGTACAATGGCAGCAAGGGCGCCGTCATCGTCACCAGCAAGTCGATGGCCGCCGAGCTCGGACCGGACCGGATCCGCGTCAACTGCGTCAACCCGGTGATCGGCGCGACCGGACTGGTGGCCGAATTCATGGGGATGCCGGACACGCCGGAGAACCGCACGAGGTTTCTCGCGACGATCCCGCTGGGGCGGTTCTCGACCCCCGAGGACGTGGCCGGCGCCTGCGTCTACTTCGCGTCCGACGAAGCGAACTTCATCACCGGCACCTGCCTCGAGGTCGACGGCGGTCGCTGCGTCTGAAGATCTAGGCCCGGGCTAACGCGCCGGGCCGATCACCTGCTCGACGACGTCGCGGCTGATCACGTCCGCCAGGGCCGACTGGGGGTAGGTCACCCGCACTCCGGCCTCACTTTGCAGCAGCGTGCACTCCTCTGCATTCGCGGCCCGCGCGATCACTGGCAGCGCAGAGTTGAGGGCGCGCGCGGTCTCGATCATGCGGCGCGTGTCGGCTGCGTCGACCGAGGTGACGACCAGCATGCCGGCCTCGGCGATGTGCGCCTGCACCAGCACCACAGCCTCGGCCGCGTTGCCGGACACCGCCGCCTTGCCCTCAGCGCGGAGTTCGGCGACCCGCTCGCGGTTCTGCTCCACGACGACGAACGGAATGTCCCGCCGCATCATCGCGTCCGCCACCTGCCGGCCCACCACGCCGTAGCCGACCAGCACGACCTGGCGCGCCAGATAGCGCCGATCGGTCGACTGCGGCAGCTCCGCCAGCGGATCGTGCCGGGCTTCCAGACGGCGCCCGACGGCAGAGCGCTTCAGGACCCAGCGCCGTACCGGCTCCACGAGCGAGAACATCAGCGGGTTCAGTGCGATCGAGAGCAGCGCCCCGGCGACGATGAGACTCTGGCCTTCGGCAGGCAGCACACCGAGTCCCATGCCCAATGCCGCGAGGATGAACGAGAACTCGCCGATCTGCGCGAGGCTGGCCGACACGGTCAATGCCGAACTCAGCGGGTAGCGCAGCGCCAGCACCAGGGCCGCAGCCGCGATCGACTTGCCGACCATGATGACGGCCGTGGTTGCGAGCACCTGCGCAGGCCGATCGACCAGGACCGCAGGGTCGAACAGCATGCCGACCGACACGAAGAACAGCACGGCGAACGCATCACGGAACGGCAGGCTTTCCTCCGCCGCGCGGTGACTGAACTCGGATTCGCGCAGTACGAGGCCGGCGAAGAACGCCCCGAGCGCGACCGAAACGCCGAAGAGCACCGACGCGCCATAGGCAATGCTGACCGCGACAGCCATGACGCATAGCGTGAAGAGCTCGCGCGAGCCGGTCTTCGAAATCTGCCACAGCAGCCACGGCAGCACGCGGCGGCCGCCAAGCAGCATCAGCGCGACAAAGGCGGCGACGGCGAGAAGAGTCCGCGCCAGCGTCATCACGAGCGACGCTTCGCCGCCGCCGGCCCTCGCGCCCAGCAGTCCGACGACGGCGGGGAGGAGGACGAGAACCAGCACCATCGCCAGATCCTCGACGATGAGCCAGCCCACGGCGATCCGGCCGTTCTGCGTTTCGAGCGCACCGCGCGCCTCGAGTGCCCGCAACAGCACGACCGTGCTGGCCACCGACAGCGAGATGCCGAAGACCAGCGCACCGGCCATCGACCAGCCCCAAGACAGCGCGAGGCCGAGCCCGAGCGCCGTGGCGACCGCCATCTGCACCACGGCCCCCGGCACGGCGATGCGCCGCACCGCCAGCAGATCATCGATCGAAAAGTGCAGACCGACGCCGAACATCAGCAGCATGACGCCAACTTCGGCCAGCTGCATCGCCAGCTCCACGTCGGCGACATACCCCGGTGTGTGCGGCCCGATCAGCACTCCGGCAAGCAGATAGCCCACGAGCGCCGGCAGGCGCAGCCGCGATACCACGAAGCCGAACACGAGCGCGAGGCCGAGCGCCGCGGCGAGCGTCACAATCAGTGGCATGTTCGGATGCATGGAAGCGCCCCCTCCGGTCCCGTCGCGTGTGTATCACACGTCGCGATGGCGGGATCCGCGGCCCGCTCCGGGACATCCCTAGGTCGCCGCGGCGCAGCCCCCCTTGTTACCGGTAGACCAGGTCGCGCAGCCCGAGCGTGATCGGCGGCGCGTAGGTGGTGACGATCAGGCAGCCCAGCACGACCAGCACGAACGGCAGAAGCCGCGGAACGATCTCGTCGAGCGAGATCTTCGCCACCGTGCAGGCGGCGAAGAGATTGACACCGAACGGCGGCGTGATCATGCCGAGGGCCAGGTTGACCACCATGATGATGCCGAAGTGCACCGGATCGATGCCGAAGTGCGTCGCGACCGGCGCCAGGATCGGCGCCAGCACGATGATCGATGCCGACGTCTCGATGAACATGCCGATCACGAACAGCGCGCCGTTGACGCCGAGCAGGAACAGCTGCGGCGTCTTCAGGGTGTCCTTCAGGAATGCGCCAATCTGTTCCGGGATCCCGGCCCGCGTGATCAGGTATGCAAACAGCCCCGCGTTGGCGATGATGAACATGATCACCGCGGCCGAAAGCGTCGACTTCTTCAGCGCCTGCCACACGTCGCGTGCTCCAACTTCGCGGTAGACGAAGATGCCGACGAAGAGCGCGTAGAACACCGCGACCACGGAGGCCTCGGTCGGCGTGAACACCCCGCCGTAGATGCCGCCGAGGATGATCACCGGCATCATCAGCGCGAACGTCGCGCGTTCCAGCAATGCGGCACGGATGCGCGGCATCGACATCATCGCGATGAAGTAGGCGACGCCGAAGAGCAGGCCGACAAGATCGGTCGCGCGGTCGGCCGCGTCGGCAGTTCCGCCGCCGACCAGGAGCGGCCCGACCAGCCGGTTGCCGACGAAGAACGCGGCCAGCGCGCCCGCCAGCGCCGCAACGTCGATCGCCGCGGACGTTAGCGGCAGGCGCCCTTCGCCGTCGCTGCGGCCCCAGCCCTTCAGCCTGCAGTAAACGAAGACGAATAGCATCAGCGCACCGCCGATCAGCAGCCCGGGTCCGAACCCCGCGATGAACAGTTCACCGATCGACACCTCGGCCGCAACGCCGTAGAGAATCATCGGGATCGAGGGCGGGATGATGACGCCGAGTTCGGCGCTGCTCGCCTGCAGTGCGGCGGCCCACTGCTTCGGATACCCGTGGCGGATCAGCGCCGGGATCAGGATTGCGCCGATCGCAAAGGTCGTCGCCACCGACGAGCCGGACACCGCCGCGAAGATCATGCAGGTCAGCACGCAGGTCATCGGCAGCCCGCCCTGCACGCCGCCGACCAGCGATTTCGCAAAGTCGACCAGCCGGCGCGAGATGCCGCCGGTTTCCATCAGGTTGCCGGCCAGGATGAAGAACGGGATCGCGGCCAGAGGAAACTTGTCGATCGCCGTGAACATCTCCTTCGGCATCGCCAGCCACGGCAGCTCGGTGAACCCGGCGATGCCGACCCAGGCCGCGAATCCGATCGACACCGCCACCGAGATGCTGAAGGCAAAGCACAGCAGCATCGTGACGACGAGCGCGATCGACATGGCGGGCGGCTACTGCTGCGTCTCGAGTTCGCGGTTGATCGGGTCGAGGAAGTGCGCGACCACGGCCAGCGCAGAGAAGGTCGCCCCGACCGGCAGCGCGAGGTACGCCCAGCTGATCGAGATCGGCACGCTCGCAAACGTCTGGAAGCGGATGCGCCAGGCGAGGTCGAAACCGACCCAGGCCAGCACCACGAGCAGCCCCAGAGTCACTGCGAGGATGACGAGGCGCACGATGCGGCGCCAGGTGCCGCGCGACCAGCGCAGCATCAGGTCGACGGACACCAGCGCACCCTGCCGGAAAGCCGCCACGATGCCGAGTGCCACGCACCAGATCAGCAGCCGGCCGATGATCTCCTCGGTCCACGGGCTCGGCTGGTTGAAGACGAAGCGGATCAGAACCTGGTACAGACCGAGCAGCGATACCGTCGCCAGCAGAACGGCGGCCGCGGCCCACACCGCATTGGTGACGATCCGGTCGATCGCCAGGATCCACTTCGACATGACAGCGGCCGATTCAGGGGCAGAAAAAAGGGCCCCGGCAGACTCCGCGGGGCCCTCGCATTCTGCCGGAGACCGAGTTACCTGACGTCCTGGATCTTCTTGATGTTGTCGGCGCCGTACTGCTTCGCGAACTCGCCCCACACCGGCGTCATTGCGGTGCGAAATGCCTGGCCATCGACATTGGTGACGACCTCCATGCCCGCGGCCTTCAGCTGCGCGATGCCGTCGCGTTCGTCGTCATTGACCTTCTTGCGCTGCGCGGCCGAAGCGACCTTGCCGGCCTCCAGAAAGGCCTTCTTGTCCGCATCCGAGAGCTTGTTCCAAAGCGCCGGTGAGACGATCAGCAGCGCCGGCGAATACACGTGCCCGGTCAGCGACAGGTGCTTCTGCACCTGCGCGAACTTGGCCGACAGGATCACCGGTATCGGGTTCTCCTGACCGTCGACCGTACCCTGCTGCAGCGCTGTGAACAGTTCCGGAAATGCCATCGGCGTTGGCTGGATGCCGATCGACTGGAACGCCTGGATGTGCACTTTGTTCTGCATGCTGCGGATCTTCAGGCCCTTGACGTCGTCTGGCTTCACGATCTGCCGCTTGCTGTTCGTCATGTGGCGGAAGCCATTTTCCGTCCACGCAATCGCGACCAGGCCCTTGGACGGGAACTTCGCGAGCAGGTCCTGCCCGATCGGGCCGTCGAGCGTCTTGCGTGCATGGTCGTAGTCACGGAACAGGAACGGGATGTCGACGATGTTCACTTCCGGCACGAAGTTGCCGATCGGACCCGTGGACGTGTTGACCACGTCGAGCGTGCCGAGCTGGACGGCCTCGATCATCTCGCGCTCGCCGCCGAGCGCCGAGTTCGGGAACTGCTGGCACTTGTAGCGGCCCTGCGTGCGCTTCTCGAGCTCGTCGCAGAATGCGTTGCTGCCGACGCCGTAGTGCGACGACGGTGCGGTGGCATAGCCGAGCTTGACCGTGGTCTGCGCGGACGCCGGTGTCAGGGCGGCGGCACCCGCCAGTGCCACCGCGCAGGCAGCGGTGCGGAAAAGGGTTCTCATGGTGTCTCCAGGCTCAGTCGCCGATCGGGAGCGCGGCGCGACGGTCGCGCAGTCTCCGAGGGCGGACCCTTGGTGTCAAGCGACGACGCAACCGGCTCGCACAACTTCAAGTCGGAACCGGGCTCGGCTAGACCGCGTGCTCGCGCAGGCCGGGCCGCGCAAGGTCGGCGACACCCGCGGCCGGCTGCGAGAAACCCAGGGCCGCTTCCCGATAGTGCTGAGCGGCTTCGACATCGTCGCCGACGAGTTCTGCCAGTCGGGCCAGCGCTACCAGCGTCGCCGGGTGCTTGGCAATCTGCAGGCTGTCCTGCAGATAGCTCTTCGCCTTGCCCCACAGCTGCTCTCGCAGGCAAAGCAGCCCTGCCGTGCGCAGCAGCACCGCCCTCGTCTCGTCCTCGCGCGGCGATTCGGCCAGCCAGCGCTCGACGCGTTCAAGCTGGTCGCGCGCCGGGAAGGACTGTGCGCGCGCGTACTCATCGAGCAGGTGCTGGCAGGTTTCGTCCCACTCAGCACGCGGCAGCCTGAGCGCCTGCTCGATCGCCTCGGCGGCGCGCCCACCGCGCCCCGCGACGTTGAGCAGGCGCGCGCCTTCGAGCGCAACATCCGGAAGCACGCGATCGGCGGGTGCGATGGCGCCCCATGCCGCCTCGAGCGATGCCGGGTCGAAGCGCTGCGCGAGCAGCTGCTCGCGGTAGACGGCCAGCTTCAGCTTGCGCGCCAGCACCGGATGCAGCGCGCTGCGCTTCTCCAGCGACCGCAGTGCCTTGAGCGCCTCGTCCCAGCGTCCTGACTGCAGATTGGCGTTGAGCGCGATGCGCATGGCATGGATATGCCGCGCCCCTGCGCCCTGCAGCCGGTCGATCGCCTCGAGCGCCGCATCGTTGTGCCGCTGCTCGGACCACATTTCGGCGCTGCTCACGAGCCGCGCGGTGTCGACGTCGCGGCTGTCCTCGGCGCGGCTCAGCCACTCGTCGCGCCGCTCATATTCCTGCATGCGGTGTGCCGCGCGGGCGCCGATCAGCGCAGCGACACCGGAAGTGCGCGCCGAAGACTGCGCCGCGCGCGCCGCCCTCTCGGCCCGCGCAAACCGCCCTTCGAGCAGGCTGCGCACGGCCTCGACGAGCGCCTGCTGGCCGCCGACCTCCTCACGACGCGCCCGGTACAGGCGCACCTGTTCCGGGAAGTCGACGACCCGCTGCAGCATGCGCGCGCCCCAGTACACGAGCAGCAGCACACCCGCGAGCGCGAGCAGGAACAGATTGAAGGAGACATCGAGCCGGTACGGCGGCACCAGGAAAGCAACGTTGCCGGCGTTGACCTGCAGCAGCATCGCCGCCGCCGCCGCAAGCAGCGCGAGGACCAGCGCCCAGGTGAGCCAGCGCATCAGCGTCCCGGCGCGACGCGCGCCGCCCGCACCGCCGCCAGGCTGTCGTTGATCTGCGGCACGTCGACCGACAGCGCAGTCGATCCGAACTGCTTGAGCGTCCCGAGCGCCGCGGCGACGTTCGGCTGGCGCACATCCACGTAGCGCGCGATCAGGTTCTGCGCTTCGAGCAGATCGGCGCGGAACAGCCGGTCGTTGCGCATCAGCAGCGCCGACCGCGCCGTCAGCAGGCGCAGCCTGATCTGCTGGCGTACCAGCTGCTGCTGCTGCGGCTGCAGCAGCAGCGAGTCCGGAGTATCGACGCGACGCAACGTCACCAGGTCGCGGTATTCGCCCAGCTCTGCCCGCAGCTGCTCGACCCAGCGTTCCCACCACGGTGCTCCAGGCGACGGCGCTGTCACATCCGGTGACTTCGGCGGCGCAGGGGTCGCGGCGGCCGGGCGCGCCTCGGACTGCAGCGGCCAGGTGTCGACCCCGGCAGCGATCTGATCGAGCTTCAACGCCATGCCACTCACATCGACCGTCGGCGCGACCTTGAGCCGCTCGATGTCGCGGGCAATGACCCGCCGCAACGGCAGGAACCGCGCACTGTCAGTCCGAGCCAGACGCACATCGGCCGTCTGCAGCGCTGCTAGCGCGGTCGCCACGTTGCCGCTGATCGAGAGCTCCTGGCTCGCCATCGCGACCAGCCGCTCGACCTCGACCAGCACGGCCTCGTCGCGGCCCCGTGACAGATCTGCGTAGAGCTGTTCGAGCGCCTCGCGCTGGCCCTGCTCCTCGGCGAGGCGTGCTTCAAGCAGCGCCGTGCGTTCGCGCGCCGCCCGCGCCTCGGCGTCAGCGCGGTTGGCAGTTTCCATCGCCTGCTGCGTCGCCTGCGTCAGTTCGCCCAATCGCCTGGCCGAGTCCCGGCGCAGCGCGCCGAGCTGGTAGTGGGCGTACAACGCGCCCGCAAGCGCGAGGACGACGGCGGCTGCGGCAATCTTTGAACCGATGGAAGCGCGCGCGGGCGCGGCCACGGGCGGCTCGCCCGGCGCTGCGCCCGTGGCCGGCGGGTGCGCGACCGGTGGCGTCGGTTCGCTGGGAGGCAGCTCGCTGGAATTCAAGAAGGTCTCGTGAAAGCAGGCTCGATCATCCGTCGACGTCGAGTGTGGCGGCGCCGCGGCCGGCCCGGGTCACAAGGACTGCATTGATTCTAGCCGCGCCATCAGCAGGTCGTCGTCAGCGCTCGTCAATTCAACGCGCGTGTAGCCCGCAGCCAACAGACGCGCCGCCACGCGCTCGTGGGTCGCGATCGCCACTCCCTGCCGCAGCCATCCGCGCGCCTCCGGGACCGCGGCGACCTGGCGATCCAGTGCGTCGACCGCCTCGCTGCTGGACACCACGGCGATCGCGGGAGTGCCATCACGCACCCATTCGCGCAGGCGCAGGCAGGCCACGTCATCGAGCGGGGCGTCGGCGCGCGTGTAGACCGGCAGCAGGCTCACGGAAGCACCGGCCGCGGCGAACTGCTCGCCCAGCCAGTCACGGCCATGCTGGGCCCGCAGGATCAGAACCTGTCGCACGGGGCGCCGGAGCCGGCTCCAGGCCTCCCAGAACGCCTCCGATCCCGCGTCGTCCCCGGTCGGCGCGACGACCGTCGCCTTGGCGGAAAGACCAAGCTGCAGCTGCACTGCCCTCGCCGTCGCGGCACCCACCGCACCGACGGCCGTTGCGTCCGGCCACGGCGCGGCCCGCAGTTCCGCCACCGCCTGTACCGCTGCCGGGCTGACGAAGATCGCGAGATCGAAATCTGCCAGGCGCTGCAGGGTGGCATGTGCCAGCTCGGGGTCCGGCGGCGGCCCCAGCGTGAAGGCAGGCCACCAGACGGCATCGCGCCCACTGAGCTGCAGGCGGCGCACCAGCCTCGGCCCGGCCGGCGCGGGACGCGTGACGACGACCGGCGGTTTCACGCCGTTCAGGCCATCCCCAGCAGTCGCAGCGCCCCTTGTTCCTTCAGGTGCGCCACCGCGCGTGTCGCGAGGCCGTCGGCGTCGGTCAGTTCCCCACGGGTCTCGGTCTCGACGTATTCGCCGGTGGCCGCGTTGCCGACCAGCGCGCGCAGCCGCAACTGGCCGCCTTCGACTTCGGCATAGGCCGCGAGCGGTACCTGGCAGCTGCCGCCCAGGCCGCGTGACACGCCGCGCTCGGCCGCGGTCGCGGCGCGCGTCTCCGCGTCGTCGAGGGGTGCCAGCAATTGGCCGGTCAGATCGTCTTCGTGCAGCGTTTCGATCCCCAGCGCCCCCTGCCCGGGAGCCGGCAGCGAAACCGCTGTCGGAATGATCTGGCGGATGCGCGACGCGAGGCCGAGGCGTTTCAGTCCGGCGGCCGCCATCACCAGCGCGTCAAAGTCGCCGCGATCGAGCTTGGCGAGACGCGTGTTGACATTGCCCCGGACGGCTTCGACTCTTAGCGCCGGGAAGCGCGCACGCAGCATGAGTTCGCGCCTCAGGCTCGAAGTGCCGACGCGGGCACCGGCCGGCAGCTCGTCGAGCGACGCAAAACGTTTCGAGACCAGGCAGTCGCGCGGGTCTTCGCGCTTCATCACCGCGGCAAGCGTGAACTCCGGTGCCAGTTCCATCGGCACGTCCTTCAGCGAGTGGACGGCCAGATGGGCACGCCGCTCGAGCAACGCCACCTCGAGTTCCTTGACGAACAGGCCCTTGCCCCCGACTTTGGACAGCGTGCGGTCGAGGATCTGGTCGCCGCGGGTCGTCATGCCGAGCAGTTCGACGCGAGTAGCCGGAAGACGGCCGGCGAGGATGTCGCGCACGTGCTCGGCCTGCCAGAGTGCAAGCGGGCTTTCGCGCGTCGCGATGACGACGCGCGCCGGCGTGATCATCGGCGACTCCGGTGCAAGGCGGGTCTCTCGCAAAAGGGCGCAGCGAGTCTAGCATCGCGCCTAGACGATTCTTCGCTTTGCTTCTCGCGACGCCGTCGTCGCCCGGTGCCGATGGAATGCCGATTGGGGCACTGGGCGTGACGACGCGCAGACGTGCGTGAAGTTGACCTTCGGCGGAGCGCGCGGCCGCTCCGGAGCGGAGCCAACTGATCAGTCTTGAGCGGTTTGCGCGACGCGCGAACCGTACCGGAGCGAGTGCACGTGCGATCGCGCAGCGATCGCGTACACGGGCGACGCTACGACTTCGATGCCGCCTTGACCGTGGGCCACTGCCGACGGCTGATCGGCAGGCGCTCCGGGACGTCCTTGAGCAGCACTTCCCAGTGGCCCTCGGACGACTCGCCATCTTCGTCGACGCTGCCGCGCACGCGCTGGAAGCCGAGAATCGCCTTGCGCGACACCAGCGCATTGCGGTGGATGCGGACAAAGCGTTCGCCGAATTCGCTCTCGAGCGAGGTCAGCGATTCTTCAGTCAGGTGCTCGCGCGCCACGGTGCGGATCGTCACGTACTTCAGCTCCGCCCGCAGGTAGACGATGTCCTCCACCGGCACCAGGATCATGCGCCCGCGCTCCGACACAGTGACGTGCGAACGCACCGAGCCGATAGTCTTCGCCAGTTCCTCGATACGCGGCTCGTGCGTCCTGAAGCGCTCCGCCCGGGCCAGAGCCGCCACCAGGCGTTCGGCGCGCACCGGCTTCATCAGGTAGTCCAGTGCCCGCACCTCGAAGGCCTCGAGCGCGTGTTCGTCGTAGGCCGTCACGAAGATGACGGCCGGCGGGTTGTGCCGCTGCGCGAGATGACGTGCCACCTCGATGCCGTTCATGTCCGGCATGTGCACGTCGAGCAGCACGACGTCGGGGTTCAGACGGTCGACCTCCTCGAGCCCCCGGATGCCGCCACCGGCTTCGCCCACGACCTGCAGCGAGACCTGCTCCGAACAGTCGCGCAATACCTGTCCGAGGCGCGCCCGCGCCGGAGGTTCATCGTCGACGATCATCACGTTCAGCATCTCGTGCCCTTCAGGCGCGCTTCTCGACCGGCAAGGTCATCGTCAGCTCGAAGCGGTTGCGCCTGACCTGCGTCTCTATCCTGGCTTCGAGGTCGTAAATCAACGCCAGCCGTCCACGGATGTTCGCCAGCCCGATCTGGTTGCCCTCGCGTTCGGGGCGATCCGGCGCGATCGGATTGCTGACGAACATCTCCAGCGTGAAGCCGTGCTGGCGTACCCGCACGATGATGTCGGCGCGGCCCGCCAGTGTTTCGGCACCATAGCGGATAGCGTTTTCGATCACCGGCTGCAGGAGCAACTGTGGCACCTTTGCCCGGGGGTGGTATGCCCCGATTTGCCACTCAACGGCCAGCCTATTTCCGAGCCGCGTCTGCTCGATCTCCACATAGTTGCGGCACAGCTCGATCTCCTGCGCCAGCGGCACCAGTTTCCGCGTGTCAGCCATGACCGCACGGAACAGTTCCGCAATGCTTTCCAGCATGCGCTCGGCCTTCGCCGGCTCCGTTCGGATGACGGCGAGTACCGCGTTCAGACTGTTGAACAGGAAGTGCGGCCGGATGCGCGACTGCAGCGCCTGGTACTTGGCCTCCGCCAGCGCCGGCGAGAACGCCCTTTGCCGCAGTTCGTAGTAGTGCTGCACGGCGGCGCCCAGTACCAGGGCCGCCAGCGCCTGCCCGACAGGTGCCGACGGGCTGCCCTGGCGCATCAGCGCGGCGAGCGCGTAGGTGACCAGGGCCGGCGTCAGCCACGCGACGGCACGCTGTACGCCGGGACTCAACGGCGGCAGGCCGCGCCTTTCGCCGCACCAGAGCATCAGCGTCACGAGGGTGACCGGAGCGGCGAGCGCGGTGATCCGGAGCAGCTGATCAATCGCGTCAGCGAGACCGGCGGCATCGGCGACGGCCGCCGTCGTCGACAGCGCGACGACGATGCCGATCACCCGCAGCAGCACTCCCATGTTGCAGCCATCGGGGATGACCTGGCGCGGCGTCGGAGCCGCCGTTTCGGCGCGAGCGAGCGGCCCCTTGATCGCGGGTGGCGACGGCTTCACGAACCTATAATCCGCAACTGCTCACGCGACGCATCACCGGTGGCCCTCGGTCGAAGGCACACGGCCGCCCTCCTCTCGAGGAATTATGTCAGAGCCCTCCGCGAAACCGTCCGATCCCCTGGGTTCGAAAGGCAAGGCATGGTCCGGCCGCTTCGACGAACCGGTCGCTGACTTCGTGCTGCGTTACACGGCGTCGATCGGCTTCGACCGGCGCCTGGCGCCGGCCGACATCGAGGGCTCGCTGGCGCACGCGGCGATGCTCGCGAAGCAGAACGTCATCCCGGTCGACGACCTCGCGGCCATCGAACGCGGGCTCGGGCAGATCCGCGGCGAGATCGAGCGTGGCGAGTTTGAATGGCGGCTCGACCTCGAGGACGTGCACCTCAATATCGAAAGACGCCTCACCGACCTGGTCGGTGACGCCGGCAGGCGGCTGCACACCGGCCGCTCGCGCAACGACCAGGTCGCCACCGACATCCGTCTGTGGCTGCGCGGCGAGATCGACCGCATCGTCGCGCTGGTGCACGCGTTGCAACGCGCACTGGTGGCACAGGCGGGGGCACACGCGGCCACCGTGATGCCGGGCTTCACTCACCTCCAGGTGGCGCAGCCGGTCACCTTCGGCCATCACCTGCTGGCGTATGTCGAAATGTTCGAGCGCGACCGCGAGCGCCTACTCGACGCCCGTCGACGCGTCAACCGTCTGCCGCTCGGCGCGGCGGCGCTGGCCGGCACGACATTTCCGATCGACCGCGGGTTCGTTGCCGAGCGGCTCGGGTTCGAGGCGATTGCCGAAAACTCTCTCGATGCGGTCAGCGACCGGGACTTCGCGATCGAGTTCTGCGCCGCCGCGGCGCTCGTGATGACGCACGTGTCGCGGCTGGCCGAGGAACTGGTGCTGTGGATGAGTCCGCGCTACGGCTTCGTGCGTCTGCCTGATCGCTTCACGACCGGCTCTTCGATCATGCCGCAGAAGAAGAATCCGGACGTGCCCGAGCTGGCGCGCGGCAAGGCCGGCCGCGTCAACGGCCACCTGGTGGCGCTGCTGACGCTGATGAAGGGCCAGCCGCTCGCCTACAACAAGGACAACCAGGAAGACAAGGAACCGCTGTTCGACACCGTCGACACGGTGCGCGACACGCTGCGGGCCTTTGTCGAAATGATTCCGGGACTCGAGGTCGATGCGGCTGCAATGCGCCGCGCTGCCGCGGAGGGCTATTCGACCGCGACCGATCTCGCCGACTACCTAGTGCGCAAGGGCCTGCCGTTCCGGGCGGCGCACGAAGCGGTCGCCCGGGCAGTGAAGGCCGCCGCGGCCCTTGGCGTCGACCTCGCAGAACTGCCGCTGGAAGAGCTGAAGACGTTTGCTCCGTCGATCGAAGCGGACGTCATGCAGGTGCTGACGCTCGAGGGCTCGGTCGCGGCCCGCAACCACCTGGGCGGCACGGCACCGGAGCAGGTCAAGGCGCAGGTGGCCCGCTGGAACGAACGGTTCAGCATCTAGGGACTTCCGAACTTTCGAAGATAGAATCGTCCACCCCGCGGCCAGTGGCGGGTGGGCGCTGTCATCCAGGAGGCCTCGGTATGTCCGGACTGCTCGCACTGTCGCGCGCCATCGATGCCGTCAACCACCGGGTCTTCCGGCTGGTCATGTGGCTGATCCTGATCTGCACACTGGTAAGCGCCGGCAACGCCATCGTGCGCTACCTCTTCAACATTTCCTCGAACGCCTGGCTCGAACTGCAGTGGTACCTGTTTTCGGCAGTCTTTCTGTTCGCCGCCGCCTACACGCTGCAGCAGAACGAAATGGTGCGCATCGACGTCATCGCCGGACGCCTCAGTCGTCGCACGCAGGCCTGGATCGATGTGCTGGGGACACTGCTGTTCCTGCTGCCGATGGCGCTGATGATCCTTTATCTGTCGTGGCCGGTGTTCGTGCAGGCCTACGAGCGTGGCGAGATGTCGACCAATGCCGGCGGCCTGATCGTCTGGCCGGCGCGGCTGCTGGTGCCGATCGGATTCCTGCTGCTGTCGCTGCAAGGCGTGTCGCAACTGATCAAGAACATCGCATTCCTGACCGGTGCCGGTCCTGATCCGACCGTGAAGGAACAGCAGAAGTCCGCCGAGGAACTGCTCGCCGAAGAGATCCTGAAGTCGCGGGGAGAACAGGCATGACCCAGTTCCTCATCAGCAACATGGCGCCGCTGATGTTCGGCGCGCTGGTGGTCTTCCTGCTGCTCGGCTACCCGGTCGCCTTCTCTCTCGGTGCCATCGGCATCGGGTTCGGGCTGCTCGGCATCGAACTGGGCCTGCTGCAGCCGACGCTGTTCCAGGCTATGCCCGAGCGCCTGTGGGGCGTGATGAGCAACGAGACGCTGCTCGCTATCCCGTTCTTCACCTTCATGGGGCTGATCCTCGAACGCAGCGGCATGGCGGAGGACCTGCTCGACACGATTGGCCAGTTGTTCGGACCCGTCCGTGGCGGCCTGGCGTTCGCGGTGATCTTCGTCGGCGCGCTGCTGGCGGCAACGACCGGCGTGGTCGCCGCGTCGGTCATCTCGATGGGCCTGATCTCGCTGCCGATCATGCTGCGCTACGGCTACGACCGGCGCGTCGCCTCCGGCGTGATCGCAGCCTCGGGAACGCTGGCCCAAATCATTCCGCCGTCGCTGGTGCTGATCATCATGGCGGACCAGCTCGGCAAGTCGGTCGGCGACATGTATGCCGGCGCGTTCATTCCCGGCTTCGTCCTGACGGGCCTGTACGCCAGCTTCATCATCCTCGTGGCGATCTTCCGGCCGAAACTCGTGCCGGCGCTGCCGCTCGAGGCGCGAACCATCCGTGAGACGGACGGTTCCGCGGGCGGCCGGTCCCTGCTGGTCCTCACCATCCTCTCGGGCGTCATCGCCGTCGCTGTCGAGCACTTCACACTGCCGGCGGATGCGCCGACCGACATGACGATCATCGTCGGTCTCGCCGCCGGCATGGGTGTCGCCTTCGTCGTGGCGCTGGCCAACAGGCTCCTGAAGGTCGGACTGCTGTCCAGGCTGGCCGAGCGCGTGGTGTTCGTGCTGATCCCGCCGCTCGCGCTGGTGTTCCTGGTGCTGGGCACGATCTTTCTCGGCATCGCCACGCCGACCGAAGGCGGCGCGATGGGCGCGACCGGAGCGCTGCTGATGGCGGTTTCGCGCAGGCGGCTCAGCTTCGACCTCCTCAAACAGGCGATGAGTTCGACCGCCAAGCTCACGGCGTTCGTCGTCTTCATCCTGGTCGGTGCACGCGTATTCAGCCTGACTTTCTACGGCGTCGACGGCCACCTGTGGGTCGAGCACCTGCTGTCCGACCTGCCGGGCGGCGCCATCGGCTTCCTCATCGTCGTCAACATCCTGATCTTTGTCCTCGCGTTCTTCCTCGATTTCTTCGAGCTGTCGTTCATCGTCGTGCCCCTGCTCGGGCCGGTGGCCGAAAAGCTCGGCATCGATCTGATCTGGTTCGGCGTGCTGCTGGGCGTGAACATGCAGACCTCGTTCATGCATCCACCGTTCGGCTTCGCACTGTTCTACCTGCGCAGCGTCGCCCCGAACTCCGAATACGTCGACAAGCTGACGCGGAAGAAGATGGCCCCGGTGACGACCGGGCAGATCTATTGGGGCGCGATCCCGTTCGTCGTGATCCAGCTGATCATGGTCGCGCTGGTCATCCTGTTCCCGCAGATGGTGATGGTCTACAAGAGCGACGCGCCGCAGGTGGACCCGAACACGATCGAGTTCACCGTGCCGAGCGAAGGCGGAGCGCCGGCCGAAGGAGCTCCCGCGGAGGGCAGCGGATTGCAGAACTTCGGCGTGCCGCCAGCCGATCAGGGCGCCGGCGCAGCGACCGACGCCCAGAAGACGGATGAGGACTCCAAGGCGATGCAGGATGCCTTCAAGGCACCGCCGCCGGAGGAATCGAAGAAATAACCGGCGGCCTGCCGCACGTCGTGGGCCCCGCGCTGCGGGGCCCTCTCTTTTTTCGGCCCGCCCGCGGGCGCCGGTGCTGCGCAGGAAAGAAAAGGGCGCGCCGAGGCGCGCCCTGGGGTCCCGAGCCCGGCGTCCTACTTCTTGGCCGGCGCCGGCGCCGCCCGCAGCGTGCCGGCCATGAAGTTGTCGAAAGGCTGCTCGGCGACGCCGAACCAGCGGATCTGCTCGTCGCGGTAGGCCTTCCACGGCTCGTAGACCTTCTTGAAGGCTGCGTTCTTCGCGCTGGTCTCCGCGAAGACCTCATTGGCGGCGACCCAGGCTGCGTCCAGCACTGGACGCGGCCATTGGCGCAACTGCACGCCGGAAGCGATCAACCGGCGCAGCGCCGGCGGGTTCAGCGCGTCGTACTTCGCGAGCATGTCGCCGTTCGTGAACCCGCAGGCCGATTCCAGAGCCGCCTGGTAGTCCTTGGGCAGCTTCGCCCACGCCGCCTGGTTGATCATCAGTTCCAGCGAGGGGCCGCCTTCCCAGAAGCCAGGCGTGTAATAGAACTTCGCGACCTTGCCCAGGCCCAGCTTTTCATCGTCATACGGCCCGACCCACTCGGCCGCGTCGATCGTGCCTTTTTCCAGCGCCGGGTAGATGTCGCCGCCGGCGATCTGCTGCGGCACGACGCCCAGCTTCGCCATCACGGTGCCGGCAAAGCCCCCAATGCGGAACTTCAGGCCCTTCAAATCTGCGACGGTCTTGATCTCCTTGCGGAAGAAACCGCCCATCTGCGCCCCGGTGTTGCCGGCAAGGAACGCCAGGACGTTGTAGCTCTTGTAGAAGTCGTTCATCAGCTGACGGCCACCGCCGTGATAGATCCACGAGTTCTGCTGGCGGGCATTCATGCCGAAGGGCACGGCCGAGGCAAAGGCGAAGGTGGGATCCTTGCCGAAGAAGTAGTACGGCACCGTATGCGTGCATTCGACCGTGCCGTTCTGAACGGCGTCCAGCGCCTGCAGTCCCGGCACGATCTCGCCGGCCGCGAACACCTGGATCTGAAACTTGTTGTTGGTGGCGGCAGCCACCATCTTCGAGAGCGTCTCGGCTCCGCCGAAAATCGTGTCCAGCGACTTCGGGAAACTCGATGTCAGGCGCCACTTGACCTCGGGTTGGGCCTGCGCCAGTGCCGGCGCTGCGATCGCGGCCGCGGCAACTCCCGCGCCTGCGCTGCCCGCCTTCTTCAAAAAGGAACGACGTTCCATGCCTCAAGTCTCCTCGAACTGGAATATGGGGAGGCGGCGTTGACTCGGAGCGGACGGCCGCCCTCCTTCCGCTGCGCGTGATTCTAGCGGCAGGCGCTGCGCTCGACCCGGCTGCTGTGGTTGCCCACGGTCAAGCCGGGCGCGTTCCCTTCATCCTGTCAGGCCCCGGCGATCGTCATGCCCTCGACGAGGACAGAGCCGCTCACCTTGCTGCCGCGCACGACGGTGTCGGTGCCCACGGCGGCAATGTTCATGAACAGCTGCCGCAGGTTGCCCGCGACGGTGATCTCCTCGACCGGGTACTGGATGCGACCGCCCTCGACCCAGAAGCCGCTCGCGCCGCGCGAATAGTCGCCGGTGACGTAGTTGACTCCCTGGCCGATCAGCTCGGTCACCAGCAGACCGGTGCCGAGCCGGCGCAGCATGACCTCGAAGTCGTCCTCGTCCTCCGTGCGCGTCGAGCGCAGCGTGAGGTTGTAGGAACCACCGGCATTGCCGGTCGACTTCATGCCGAGCTTGCGCGCGGAGTAGGTCGACAGGAAGTAGCCCTCCAGCCTTCCGTCCTTCACGACGCACCGCTGCAGTCCCCGCACACCCTCCTCGTCGAAGGGGCTCGAGCCCGATCCGCGCGGCAGGTAGGGGTCTTCCTCGATCGTCAGATGCGGCGCGAACACCGGCTTGCCGAGTGCGTCGACCAGGAAGGACGACTTGCGATAGAGCGCTCCGCCGCTCGCCGCCTGCACGAAGTTGCCGAGCAGGCCGCAGGCCAGCGGCGCCTCGAACAGCACCGGGCACTGCCGTGTCGTGAGCTTGCGGGCCCCGAGTCGCGCCAGCGCCCGGCGCGCCGCGTAGTCGCCGATCGCCTCGGGCGAGGCCAGATCGGCGTGCACCCGCTCGGACGAATACCAGTCGTCACGCTGCATGCCGCTGGCGTCCTTCGCAATTGGCGACACCGAGATCGAGTGGCGCGAGTATGGATAGCCGGCGGTGAAGCCGCGGGTGTTCGCCAGTATGAAGTGCCCCGACGACGTGTACAGGTTGGCGCCCTCGGAGTTCACGATCCGTGGACTCACCGCAAAGGCCGCGGCCTCGCAGCGCTGCGCCAGCCGGATCGCCTCGTCGGTGTCGAGCAACCAGGGATGAAACAGGTCGACATCGCGCGGGCTGCTCTCGAGCGTGTCCTCGTCGGGCAGGCCGGCCGCATCGTCCTCGGCCGTGAAGCGCGCGATGTTGTGCGCCGCTGTCACCGCCTGTCGCACCGCGGCCGCCGCGAAATCGGACGTCGATGCATGTCCGCGTCGCTGCCCCAGGTACACGGTGACGCCCAGTCCCTTGTCGCGCGTGTGCTCGATCGTCTCGACCTTGCGCTTGCGCACCGTGACCGACAGTCCGGTGGTTTCGCTCACCTCACAGGACGCGTCGGACGCCCCGAGCGAGCGGGCACAGGCCAGCGCTTCGTGGGCCAGCTCGCGCAGGCGGTCATCGGAGATCGAGAATACGGTCATGCGGGGGCGCAACCTCGTGAAGTGGGAGATGAGTCCGGGAGCCGGAACGCCGGTTCGCGGCGACCTGCTCGGTATCATAAACAACGATGATGCGCGAACTGCCCGACGCTCCCGACGAGGATACGTCCCCGCCCAGCAAGTCCCAGCGCAAGCGCGACATGCACGCGCTTCAGGCGCTCGGCGCCGAACTGGTGCGGCTGCGGCGCGACCAGCTGCAGCGCATCGAACTGCCAGAAGAATTGCGCGAGGCGATCGAATTTGCCCGCCGCGTCACCAGCCACGAAGGGCGTCGCCGGCACATGCAGTACGTCGGCAAGCTGATGCGCCAGGTCGATGCCGATGCGATCCGCGCAGCGCTCGCACAGGCCACCGGCGAGTCGCGCGCTGCCGTGGCGCTGATGCACCTCGCCGAACGCTGGCGCGACCGCCTTCTTTCTGACGATTCCGCGCTGACCGAGTTCGTCGCGGCGCATACGAACGCCGACGTGCAGTGGCTCCGGGCGACGATCCGCTCGGCGCGCCGCGATGCGGCGACCGCCCAGGCGCCGCGGCACGCGCGCGAACTCTACCGCTGGCTGCACGAGCAACTCGAGGCACAGGCAACGCATGAAGGCTGAACGCAGGCATCGCGACGAACTGCTGCTCGGGCTGGTCTCGATCTCCGACCGCGCCTCGCAGGGTGTCTATGCAGACCAGGGATTGCCCGGCCTCAGGGCCTGGTTCGAGCGCGCGCTTTCCTCGCCCTGGCAGGCCCACGAGCGGTTGATCGCCGACGAGCGCAGCGCCATCGAACGGACACTGATCGAACTGGTCGACGACGTTGGCTGCGATCTCGTGCTGACGACGGGCGGCACCGGCCCGGCCCGGCGCGACGTGACGCCGGAAGCCACGCTGGCGGTGGCCACCCGCGAGATGCCGGGCTTCGGGGAGCAGATGCGGCGCATCTCGCTCGAATTCGTGGCTACGGGAATCCTGTCGCGCCAGGTCGGCGTGCTGCGCGAGACCACGAACCACGCCGCACTGATCCTCAACCTGCCCGGTCAGCCGAAGGCGATTGCGGAAACGCTGGAAGGGCTGAAGACGCCCGAGGGCAGTCCGCGCGTGCACGGCATCTTTGCCGCGGTGCCTTACTGCATCGACCTGATCGGCGGCCCCTACATTGAAACGCGCGAGGACGTCGTCAGGGCGTTCCGCCCCAAGAGCGCCCTGCGCAAGGCAGCCCCATGACGAACGACGCATTGCAGGCGGTCGAACTGCAGACCAGCCCCTCGCCGGCCCTGAGCGTGATCTGGCTGCACGGACTCGGCGCCGATGGCTACGACTTCGTCCCCGTCGTGCGCGAACTCGAGCACCTGCAGGCCCCGGCGGCGCGCTACGTGTTCCCGCACGCGCCGACCCGTCCCGTGACGATCAACGGCGGCTATGTGATGCGCGCCTGGTACGACATCCTCGGCAACGACCTCGTCCGCCGCGAGGACGAACAGGGCATCCGCGAGTCGCAGCAGCAGGTCGAGGCGCTGATCGAGCGCGAAGTCGGGCGCGGCATGCCGCGTTCACGCATCGTGCTCGCCGGGTTCTCCCAGGGCGGCGCGATCACGCTGCAAACCGGACTGCGCCAGCGCGTGCCGCTCGCCGGGCTGATGGCGCTGTCCACCTATCTGCCGCTGGCGGCCGAGTTCGATGCCGAGCGGGCGCCCGAGAGCGCCGGCGTGCCGATCCTCATGGTGCACGGCCGCAGTGATCCGGTGATTCCACTGGAACGCGCAGTGACGTCCCGCGACCGGCTGAAGGCCGCCGGCTATGCGATCGAGTGGCACGAGTACGAAATGCCGCACTCGGTGTGCGAAGACGAGATCCGGCAGATCGCCGCATTCCTGCGGCGCGTGCTCGCGTAGCGCGTCAGCGCCGGTCGACGCTCCAGCGGCCGGCCCCCAGGGCCGCGACCATCAGCAGGCCACCCGTCACCGCCAGGTTCTTCAGGAAGAACAGCTGCTGCGTCATGTACTGGGCAGCCGGGGCTTCCCAGAACCGGTGGAAGATCATGCTCGCGAGAACGGTGAACGCTGCCAGGGCCAGCGCGGCCCAACGCGCCTTCCAGCCGACGATCAGCATCAGTCCGGCACCGATTTCAAGCGCGATGGATCCCGCGGCCAGCAACTGCGGCACCGGCAGGCCCATGGACGCAATGTATCCGGCTGTGCCGGCGAAGCCGCCGATCTTGCCGTAGCCGGCGTAGACGAACATCACCGCCAGCAGGATCCGGCCGATCAGTGCGACTGCGTCCGACAGTGTCTTGCTCATTTTGCTTCCTCCGGTTTGACTTCAGGGCAGATCGAACACCAGCACTTCCGCCGCGCGTCCGGACGCCAGTTCCACCTGTGACTCGCCCTCGAGCATCACGGCGTCGCCCGCCGAAAGCTTCTGCCCGTTGACGGCCACGTCGCCCAGCGCCACGTGGACATAGACACGACGTCCGGCCGAGACAGACAACGCGGCCGCTTCCGCGCCGTCGAAGAGCCCAGCGTACACGCGTGCATTCTGGTGGATCACGACCGAACCGTCGGTGCCGTCCGGCGACGCGACGAGGCGCAGCCGGCCGCGCTTGTCCGCCGCGTCGAAGCGCTTTTCCTCGTAGCTCGGCTCGATGCCGGTGCGGTCGGGCTGGATCCAGATCTGCAGGAAGTGCGTCGTCTGCGTCTTGGCATGATTGAACTCCGAATGCATGACGCCGCGCCCCGCGCTCATGCGCTGCACGTCGCCCGGCCGGATCACCGAACCGTTGCCCATGCTGTCCCGGTGCGCCAGTTCGCCATCGAGGACGTAGCTGATGATCTCCATGTCGCGGTGACCGTGGGTGCCGAATCCCATGCCGGGCGCGACGCGGTCTTCGTTGATGACCCGCAGCGGTCCGAAGCCCATAAATCGCGGGTCGTGATATTCAGCAAACGAGAAGCTGTGAAAGGACTTGAGCCAGCCGTGATCGGCGTAGCCGCGTTCGTTGCCGCGTCGGATCGACATCATCGATCTGTCTCCTGAGGTTTCAGCGCCATCGCGGGTCCGCAACGCCGCCCTGGAAGCACAACCGGGCCAAACCCGACCAAGGTCATCGGGATCGGAAACAAAGACCGGTCCAGTTTCCGTGAATGTACCCGTGCCGGCCCCGATGCCGCGGCCGCTTGAGGCGCTCAGGTGATCCGCGACGCGCGCGGCATCAGTTGCGTGACGTTGGCCGGGAGGCCGGCGCCCTGCGCAAAGGCATAGCGATTCTTGCCTTTCAGCTTCGCGTCGTACATCGCGAGGTCGGCAAGCTGCAGGAGCCGCTCGAGGTCGCGGCCCTGGTCCGGTGCCAGTGCGATGCCGATGCTGGCCGACACACCGAGCGTCGGCCGGCCCTGCTGCGCAACCGGCTGGGCCACCACCTGCAGCAGGCGTGCAGCGATGCGTTCGACCTCGACGGTCGACCCGACATCGGGTACGAGGACCGCAAATTCATCGCCGCCGCGGCGCGCCACCGTATCCTGCGGACGCATCACGCGCGTCAGACGCGCCGCAATTTCGCGCAACGTGTCGTCACCGACCTCGTGGCCGTAGCGGTCGTTGACTTCCTTGAAACCGTCGAGGTCGATCGCCATCACCGCGCACGAGACCTTGCGCAGCTCCGATGTCGCGAGCGCCGCGGCAGCGCGCTCGGCGAGCAGCCGGCGGTTCGGCAGACCGGTCAGGTCATCGTGCTGCGCCTCGTGCAGCGCGCTGGCCTCGCGGCGCTTGATCGTGTCGATATCGGCGATGACCAGCACGAACTCGCCAGCGGCAATCGAACGTGCGGTCACCTGGCACCACGCCGCGCCCTCGCCGTGGCCGAGGCGCGCCCCGCTGTGCACGCGCAGCTCGCGCACGACGGCCTGGTCGCGCGCGCGCGCTTCGTCCGCCGCTGCGCTCAGTTCGTCCCAGTCGCTGCCGTCCATCAGGCAGTCATGCAGCGGCGTACGCGCCAGCTGCTCCGGCGGCAGCCCGGCCAGGCGCAGGAACGCGTCGTTGCAGCGCTGCACCAGTCCCTGCTTGACGACCGCGATCGCCTGGCCCGCGGAATCGAGCACCGTGCGCTCCACGCGCAGCGCTTCGGACAGGCGCGTTTCGCGCGACTTCAGCGCCGTAAGATCGGCGTTCATGCCGACGGCGCCGGCAAAACGCCCATCGGGCTGGCGCAGCGGCACCGCACTGATCGAGACGATGACGCGGCGGCCGTCCTGCGTCATGTGCACCGCTTCGAGATCGCGGATCGCGCGACCCTCGCGCAGGCCTTCGAACGCACGTCGCAGCGCCGGCTGGTCGCTGTCCGACGGCATCAGGACGTCGACCGGCCTGCCGAGCAGTTCGCGGGTCTCGTATCCGTAGATCACGCGCGCGGCGCGCCGGCTGGCGAAGGTCAGCGTGAAGTCCGCATCGCAGGCCCAGATCAGGCTGGCCGAGGCTTCCACCAGCGACTTGTACTGGGCCTTGCTGCGCTTGAGCCGGTCGATCTCGAGCACCTCCTGCGGCGAGGCGATCGTGTCCATCACCAGCACGGCCTGCAGCTGCCGGCCCGCGTAAGGCACGAAATGACTGCGCAGGTTCAGCAACCCACCCGAAAGGCTCGTGCGTGAATTGCGCACGTCGTAGCTGGGACGACCGGCCAGCGCTTTCTGCATCGCCAGCTGCACGCCCGGCAGCGATTCCGGCTTGAACGCAAAGGCGCGCTGCCACTCCGGACGCATGCGTGCCTCGATCACCATGCCCCAGCGGCGCGGCTCGGCGCCGGTCGCGTGCAGCACGCGGCCGCTCGAATCGACGAGCCAGACCACGACGGGCAACCGCGACAGGAGGTCCGCGCCTGGGTCGGCCGGCGCGCGCACTGGCAGCGGCGTTGCAGGACCGATGGTGCCGATAACAGGTGCCGTGCCTTCGGCACCGCTCGGACGTGCCATGCATGACAGGCGCACTTCGCGCACCGCGCCCTGCGCATCGCGCAGGGACACGCGCTCGTCCAGGACGCCGCCGGATCGGAGCATCTCGCGGTAGATGGGGCCGATGCGCTCGCGATCGGCGGGCTGCAGCAGGTAGTCCAGCGGAAACGCAGCCGCGTCGGCCGTCTGCTGCGCGGGGTCGGGCAGCGGAAACTCCGACGGAACCACCAGCAGGCCGCGCTCATCGCGGTACCACGGCAGACCCTGCAGTCCGCCGACCCACTCCGCAAAGCGGCGCGCGTCCTCCGTCAGCCGCGCCGGTCCGAACGGCTCCCGTGCTGACTGGGTCAGCGCGATGACGACGATCGACGTCGCACGGCCCGGCTCCATGTAGCGCACGCGTCCCGACCATGGCGTGCCATCGAAGGTCCGGTCGACGGGTCGGATCTCCACGGTGGCACTCGATTCCGAACGATGCTGCTCCGGCAGCAGGGCTTCAGGCGGCGCGGCGAGCAGACATTCCTCGATGGCGGTGCCGACGATCGAGCGTTCGCTGCGGCCGATGAACTCGCAGGCGGAGCGGTTGACCTCGATGATGCGTCCGTTGCGCGCGACGATGACCGGCGTCGGCATCGCGTGTATCGCGGCCTGCCAGCCGAATTTGGTCGGATTGCTGATGAATGTCTTTGCCGCATGCTGCTCGGCGTGCCGCGCAAGCGGCTGCTGCCGCCCGAGCCACCAGACCGCCAGCAGCCACAGGGGAAACGCGACGGCGAAACTTGCCAGCGTTCCGCTGGTGCGCACCGCGACGACCCCCGCAACCACGACCCACGCCGCGACGTAGAACGTCCAGACGCGCGGCCAGCTGCCGAAGCTCAGCGCTGCCAGCAGCACCGCTCCACTGGCGGCGAAGGCGCCGGCTCCGGCGACGAAGGCTCCCGGCTGCGGCACCAGCGCCAGCAGTGCGGCCCACAGCACGACGTCGAAAACGGCCGTGGCCACATATTGGCGGCCGCAGCGGTCATCGCCGCTGATCGGGCGGCGCACATCGGCGTAGGTCACTGCCAGCAGGTATCGCGCAGAGGAGTTGGCCGCATACAGCGCCAGCCAGCCCCAGATCAGCGGCGGCGCCCCGGCCGCGCTCGCGCTCGCCGCTGCGACCAGTCCGATCAGCAGCAGGGCGGGCAGCAGGCGGCGCTCGACCGCGAATGCGGTACGCAGGTCAAACGGCAGTTCGACTACGCGCGAGGTGCCCGCACCGCGCCGGCCGGTGAATCCCCAATTCGAGGTCCTGGTCTTGATCACAGACTCCGGTTGGCACGAAGCCCGCGCGGACTCGCGGGCTCGGGCTCCTGACAGGAAATGCTAACGGGCCGCCGGAAGCGGCAGCAATTGCCGACGGTCGGGCGACCGAAGGTTAATCCGAACGGATTATGAACGTGCGCCGACGGCGCTTTGGACGCGCGGACTGCCCGCGGAGTCGATGGCCGCGGATGCGAGCTCGCCGGCCAGCTGATAGCGATTCTTGCCCCCCGCCTTCGCGGCGTACATGGCGCTGTCGGCAGCAGCCAGCAGCGTCTCGAAGTCGTGGCCATCGCTCGGGAAGAGTGCGACGCCGACGCTGGCGTGCAGCCGCATCGAACGGCCGAGGTTCTCGACGTTCTCGCTCGCCGCCGCGATCAGCTTTTCGGCCACGACCATCGCGGTCGACGGCTGTTCGATCTCGGGCAGCAGCACGACGAACTCGTCGCCGCCGGTCCGCGCCACGACGTCGTAGTCGCGCAACACGCCGGACAGGCGCAGCGCCACGCGCTTCAGCAGGTTGTCACCATAAGAATGGCCGAACAGGTCGTTGATTTCCTTGAACCCGTCGAGGTCCAGCACCAGGACAGCCGCCAGCCGGCGCTTCTGCAGCGCCACGGACAGCAGTCGCCGCGCGTGTTCGCCGAGCTGCCGGCGGTTCGGCAGGCCGGTCAGATCGTCGTGGTTGGCCTGGTGCCACGCCAGTTCCTCGCGCCGCTTCAGCGACGTGATGTCGGTGAGCACGAGGATGCTGGCAGCGCCGTCGCCGATGCGGCGCGAGGTGAGCTGGCACCAGACGTTGCGGCCGTCATTCGCGCGCAGCATGACCTCGTGGATCGCGGCATCGTCGCGCACACTCGCCGCGCGCGTCGCCTGATCGATCGTTTCCCAGTCACTGCGCGTCGCCAGGATCTCTTCGACCGGCTGGCCGACCAGCAGCTCGCGCGTCACTCCGAGCATTCGCGCCAGCGCACGATTGGGACCGTCGATGCGTCCGTTGCGCACGAACACGATGCCCTCGCCCGCGGCGTCGAACACCGCCTGCTGGTTGCGCATCGCGATGTTGAGCTCGCGCTCACGCAGCTTCAGCACCGTGATGTCGGCACAGACGCCCGTCACCGACTCGACCTGGCCTGCAGCATTCAGCATCGGCAACGCGCTGACGCTGACGTGCAGCGGCTCGCCACGACGGTCGCGCAGCACCGCTTCCATCTCGAACACGGGGCGGCCGTGCATCGCCGGCGAGAAGCGGCGCAGGAATTCGCGGCGCGTGAAGCCCGGTCCGTTGAATTCGGCGACATGGCGCCCGATGACATCGCGCGGCTCGACGCCGAACATGTGCCGGCACGCCCGTTCGGACACGAAGGTGAGCTTGCCCTTCTCATCGCACACCCAGATCAGCGACGGCGACGCCTCGACCAGAGCGCGGTAGCGGCGCTCGCTGTCGCCCAGCTGCAGCTGCGCGATGCGGTGTTCCGTGTTGTCGACGATCGACAGCACCAGCCGCGTCGGCTTGCCGTCGGTGCCGCGCACCGACTCACCACGCAGGATCACCCAGACGTAGGCGCCGTCCGCACGGCGCAGCCGGCACTCCTCGCGCAGCGGCGCGCCGGACTCGACGTGCCGGCGGCGCGCGTCGAGCACGCGCCGGCGATCGTCGGGATGCAGCGCCTCCGACAGCCGGTACTCCTTCACGAACGTGTCCCGGTCCTCGTAGCCGAGGATGTTGCAGTAGCGCGGTGAAAAAAAGCGCTCCCCGGTGATCAGGTTGGTATCCGCAATGCCCGCGTCGATCGCATCGAGGGCGATGCGCAGCTGTTCGCGGCTTCGATTGAGCTCCGCGTTCGCCTGCTCCTGCGCTTTCGCGGCGAGATCGGCGCGATGACGCAGCGACAGGTTGTTCGACAGCGCGCGCTTCAGCCACTGTGCCGTAAGCGCGGCCCCGACCAGCGTCATCGCCCAGGTCAGGATGATCAGTTCGTGCTCCGGGAACTCGCGCGACATCAGTGCGACCAGCTGCGCAAAGCCGACCGGCACCGCGAACGCCACCCACGGCAGCCCGGCCGGCGCGAACGGCAGCAGCACGCCGAGCAGCACCAGCATCGTCAGGCCGATCTGGAAACCAAGCCCGAAGTCGCTCGCGGACGGCAGCACGACCAGCAAAATGGCCCAGATCGCTCCCTCGGCCGCGGCCACTGTGGCATAGCCATCGGTGCGCGGCGGCGCAGTTCGCGTATCGGTGCCGAGCGCCTTCAGCGCACGCTGGCAATAGGCGACGCGCATGCCGATCGTCGCCGCCAGCACGGTCCACCAGGCGATCGCGAACGGAATGCGGCCCTCGCGCCACAGCAGCAGCACTGCGAGCAGACCGAATGCGAGTGGCGCGTACCACGTGTTCCGGCCGAGGCGGATGGCGACCTTGAAGAGTTCGACGGTGACAGCAGGGCGGGCCACGGCTCGGGGTGGGCGGGTAGTCGGACGAATGCGGCTGCGGGAGTGGCCGGATAATCGCCGCAAACGGCCTGCTCCCGAGCCGCGATTTGCGCGGCCGATCGGGTCGATATCCCCTCGATGCCGTCCTCAAGTCCGACCCACCGCCCCTGCCCGGAGGATTACCGCGGTCGCTTCGCGCCATCACCCACCGGGCCCCTGCACGCCGGCTCGCTCGCCGCCGCGCTGGCAAGCTGGCTCGACGCGCGCGCGCATCGCGGCGTCTGGCTGGTCCGCATCGAGGATCTCGACCCTCCGCGCGAAGTGCCTGGCGCCGCCCAAGACATCCTCGAGACGCTCGCAGCGTTTGGCATGGAGTCCGACGAGAAGGTCGCGTATCAGAGCCGTCGCGGGACACTTTACGAAGCCGCGTTTGCCCGGTTGGTGAACTCCGGGCACGTCTATGGCTGCGCCTGTTCGCGCTCGGAGATCGAACTGGCGCACGCGGCGGCGGGCACACCCGGCAGCGTCTATCCCGGGACCTGCCGCTCGGGCACCCGAGGCCGGCCGGTTCGCGCCTGGCGCTTCCGCGTGCCGGCCGAACCGGTGCAGTTCGAGGACCGAATCGCCGGCCTCCAGGGGCAATGCCTCGAAGACGAGGTCGGCGACTTCGTCGCGCGACGCGCCGACGGATTCTGGGCCTACCAGCTCGCCGTCGTCGTCGACGACGCTGAACAGCGCATCACCGACATCGTGCGCGGCGCCGACCTGCTCGACAACACGCCGCGCCAGATCGCTCTGCAGCGTGCCCTGGGTCTCGTGACCCCGCGCTACATGCACGTCGGCATCGTCGTCAACGAGCGCGGCGAAAAACTGTCGAAGCAGACCGGCGCCCGTGCACTCGATCGCCGCGACGTGCCGCGTGAACTCGAGCGCGCCGCACGCCACCTTGGTCTTCCGCACATCGGCGCCGGATCGGCAGCCGCCTTCCTGCACAGCGCCACAGAGGCGTGGGCCGAGCGCCGGCTGGGCGACGCGACGATCGCGCGATAGCTAGCGCACGGCTGCGACCACGCTCGCGACCGCCGCCGTCAGCTGCTTGGCGTAGGGAATGTGCAGGAACTCGTTGGGTCCGTGCGCGTTCGAGTGCGGGCCCAGCACTCCGGTGATCATGAACTGCGCCTCCGGAAATCGCTTACCGAGCATGTTCATGAATGGAATGGTGCCGCCCTCACCGACCCACGCGGCGTCCTTCCCGTAAACGCGGCGCGAAGCGTCGTTCAATGCCTGCCTGAGCCAGGGCGCGGTCTCGGGCGCGTTCCAGCCGGTCGCGCCGTGGTCCGCCTCGAAAGTGACACGGGCGTTGTAAGGTGGATTCTGCGTCAGGGCCGTGCGCATCGCCGCCGTGGCTTTCTCGCCGTCGACCGTCGGCGGAATCCGCATGCTGAGCTTGAACGTCGTCTTGGGGCGCAGCACATTGCCAGCCGAGTCGATCGACGGGAAACCCGCCGCACCGGTCACCGCGAGCGCCGGCCTCCAGGTGCGATTGAGGATGCCTTCGACCGGATCGGTCGTGACCGGCATCGCATGCGCACGCCCGTCCGGACCGTGGCTGCAGCTGACCCAGGGAAATTCGGTCCAGACCGAATCTCCCAGAACGGCGCCGGCCTCCTTCGCCTGCATAAGTCGCTCCGCCGGAATCGCGGCGTGCAGGTCCGGCAGCAGCACGCGACCCGTGGCCGGGTCATCGAGCCGGCTCAGCAGCTGGCGGGCGACGCGGAACGACGAAGGCACGATGCCGCTCGCATGACCGGAGTGCACGCCCTCGGACAGGATCTCGACGGTCAACGTGCCGCCGACCAGACCGCGCAGCGATGTCGTCACCCACAGCTGTTCGTAGTTGCGGCAACCGGAATCGAGCCCGACGACGAGTTGCACGTCGCCGAAGCGCGGCGCAAGCCGCTCGAGGTACGCCGGCAGGTCCGGGCTGCCGCTTTCCTCGCAGGTCTCGATGATGCCGACGCAGCGCGGCCGCGGTGTGCCCTGTCCATCGATGGCGGCAATCGTCGTCAGTGCGGCATAGATCGCGTAGCCGTCGTCGGCGCTGCCGCGGCCGTACAGCTTGCCGTCCTCGATGACAGGCTTCCAGGGACCCAGATCGTCGCGCCAGCCCGCCATTTCCGGCTGCTTGTCGAGGTGGCCGTAGAAAAGAACCGTCCGTTCGTTGCCGAGCCCGCCGGTTGCCGGCACGTCGAAGAACAGGCACGGCGTCAGGCCATCGATCGCCACGACCTCCAGAGTCAGGCCGGCGATGGCCTGCGTGCGGCACCATGCCTCGGCATCCTTGACGACCGTGGCGAGGTGTCCGTGCGCATCCCAGCTGCGATCGAACGCCGGGGACTTGGCCGGAATGCGGACGTAGTCGACGAGCCTCGGGACGACATCGCGGTCCCACTTTTCGGCAACGAAGCGGTTGAGGTCGGCGAGGTTCATCGGCGCTCCGGCAGCATCGGGAAGCCGGCAGTGTAGCCAGCGCCGGAAAGCAGAGCGGCCGCCGAAGCGGCCGCTCGCGCGCAGCGTGACCGATCTACTTAGCGGCCTTGCCCTCGGCCTTGACCGGGGCGGCCTTGGCCGACGCCGGCTTGGGGGTCAGCTTCGACGGCGGCGGCGTCCATTCGACGTTCAGGTTGATGTCCGGCCACGCGCGGCCATGGCAGGCCGGGTTGGCGCAGAAGTTGCCCCCTTCGCGACCGAACTCGAGCTTGCCGTGGCACATCGTGCACGAGTCGTCGAGGCTGAAGCGGTGCTCGCGCATCCAGTTGGGGGCTTCATGGCTCTCGGGCGGCGAGACTCCGGCGACGACCAGCGACGGCACGCTGCCCTTGCCGTTCTCGAGATTCACCTGCGGCAGGTTGTGGCACAGCGTGCACTGCAGGCGGATCGCCTCGCCCTTTTCATTGAAGTGCTTGCCGTCGTGGCAGCGGAAGCAGCCCGGCGCGTCGGCGTGCTGGGCGTGATTCGGGAAGGACTTCCACGAGAACCCTTTCTCCTCGAAGGTGGCCTTGACGAGGATCGCCTTCATTTCCTTCTGGAACTGCAGTTCCTTGTCCTTCAGCTTGTCCGGCACCGGATGCTTGGCGGCGTTCTCGGCAATCAGCTTCTCGATGGCCGCCGTGCGTTCTGCCAGAGGGCCCGAAATCTTGTACGCCGCATCGACCATGGCCATCGCGCGCCCCTTGACCGCCGGCAGGTCGCGGCTGATCCTGCCGGAAGCGATCGCCGCGTCCACCGTGTAGGCCGGATTCGGGAACGGGTGTCCCACGGAGTTGTGGCAGTTGTAGCACTCCATGCGCCGAGGTTCGAGCTTGTCGATCTCTTCCTTCGACAGCTTCGACTCGCCGTCGACGTAGGTCACCTTGGTGCCGTCAGGCCGGGTGACCTGGATCCACGGGATCGACTCGCCCTGCACGTCGGGGCTCTTGAACTGCACGTCGCTCGCGATGTGCCAGTGGATGCCGCTCACCTTCCACGGCAGCTCGCGTTCGACGTTGGCGCTGGTGTGCAGAGTCAGCCGGTAGTCGATCTCGCTGCTCTTGGCGTCGGTGCCGTAGCGCTTGTTGACGACGACGCTGTCATGGTGCTCGGTCTGCGGCCAGTGGCAGCTTTCGCAGGCCTCGCGCGCCGGCCGCAGGCCGGACGCGTGGACCGGCCGGTCATAGCCCGCGACCATGCCCCACAGCTCCTTGAAGTGCGTCGGCTTCATCGCGATCAGCTTCAGTGTCGAGTTGCGGCCCATGTGGCACTCGACGCAGTGCACGCGGGCGTGGGCGCCATCGTTGTGCGCAACGCTTTCCTCCGGGTGCACCGAGTGGCACATCACCGCGCAGAACTCGTCGCTGTTGGTGTACTCCCAGCCTGCGATTGCGACCGCTGCGAGCACAGCTGCGCCGATACCGATGGCGACCAGCGTGCCGATGGCGCCGATCATGGTCTTGCGACCGACTTGCAGCTTCATGCGTCACCCCTCCCCGGTTATGCAAAGGGCCCCGTCCCTGCGGACGGAGCCCGCTTCCGCCTGCCACTGCTGAATGCTACTTCACACCAGCGCGCTGTAGATGATGATCAGGATCGTGATGACACCGAGCACCAGTCCGGTAGTGCCCAGCACGCGGCTGAAGGTCACGGTCTGCGCGGTCGGCGTGGGTGCCTCGAGCGACTTGAGGCCCTTGTTGCGCACCAGACGCTCGTACTCCAGCGGACGCTCGTCGATCAGTTCGTGTTCCGGCAGCCGGCCGGTGAAGATCACGAGGTCCATCGGGAACTTCTCGGGCCGCAGGTGACCGTTGAAGAAGTGGATCGTGAAGATGAAGCCGACGGCCAGCAAGGCTTCTTCTCCGTGCACGATCATCGCGACGTTGAACACCCAGCCGGGCAGGAACTCCGAGAAGAAGCCCGGGAACCACAGCATGAATCCCGAGCCGCCGATGATGAACATCCCCCAGAAGACCGCCCAGTAGTCGAACTTCTCCCAGTAGGTGTAGCGGTCGAACTGAGGCCGCGGGCCCTTGCCCAGGAACCACTTGAACATGCCAACGATGTCCTGCAGGTCCTTCAGGTTCGGCACCAGCGAATAGGGCCCCCAGAAGTACGCCAGCCAGTCCTCGGCGAGAAAGGCCCGCGTGAATACCCGCAGCACGTGTCCGACGAAGACAATCGTCATTATCGCGGCACAGATGCGGTGAGTCAGCGCTGCACCCTTGAACCCTCCCATCAGCGTGACAAGGCGGCCGGCCCATTCGTGGTCGGCAAACAGCAGCGGTACACCCGTCAGCGCGCAACCGATGAACGTCAGCATCAGCAGCGCGTGCATCACGCGTTCGATCGGGCCGAAGCGCCTGTAGTAGCGGCGCGGCGCCGTGTCGATCGGACGAGCGGAGGTCATGGTGGTGGCAGACATCGTGCAGTCCTCGTCAGTGGCCCTTGTGTCCGCCGCCGCGGACTTCCTTCAGCGAGCGGATCAGCCACAGCAGCGTGTGCAGGCCGAAGAACCCGAAGACGCCTGCGAGCAGCCACTGCATGAACAGGCGCGTGTAGTACAGGATCGGGTCGCCCTGCCGGTCGTGCGGATTGCCATGCGGCTTGTAGGCGGCAAAATTGGCGTTGGCGCCCGGGTGGCAGCTGCGACACGTCGTGACGCGGTTCTCCGGAGACACCATCGATTTCGGATTCGACGCCGGCAGCACCTCGTGCGCACCGTGGCAGCTGTTGCAGGTGGCTACGCGCGTGAAGCCGAGCTGCGTGACCTGGCCGTGGTAGGTGTCGCGGTAGCTGGTGATGAAATCCGTGTGGCAGTTGCCACATTCGTTGATCACGTCGACCTGCCATTTCGTCGCGCCGTGCGGCTGGATGCGGTGCGCGCTGTGGCAGTCGATGCAGGTCGGCGCGGCCGAGTTGCCGGCCTGCCGCATCTGCCCGTGCTGGCTCTGGCTGAAGCGGCTGTAGACCTGTTGGTGACAACTGCCGCACATCAGCGCGATGTTTTCGCGATTCACACGGCTCGCCGGATCACTCTTGCCGAGGATCTTGTGCGCGCCGTGGCAACCGGTGCAGGTCGGCGCCTTGGCCGCCGCCGGGCCCTTGCCGTTGGTCTTCTGGCCGTGGATGCTGTCGTGATACTGGCTGACGATGTTGCCGCCGGGCAGCTTGGCCTTCTGGATCACGGCCTCGTTGCCGTGGCACGCCGCGCAAGTGCTTTCGACGTTCGCGACGTTCGTGCGTGAGGTCGGCTCGCTCGACTTCTGGATCTCGTGGCTGCTGTGGCAGTTGCTGCAGGTAGCGGCCACCATATTGCCGCCGGCCCGAGCCTTCGCATGCGCAGTCGCCAGGTATTCCTTCACTGCCGACTCATGGCAGGCGGCGCAGTTGGCTGGCTTCAGCTTCGGCTCGTGCGGCAGCTTCTCGGCCGACACATCGCTGTGGCAGTCGGTGCACTTGAAGTTCATCTGGCCGTGCACCGACGCCGCGAATTTCTTCGCATCGACGGCGATCGACCCACCAGCGGCGTTCTTGGCGGCGGCGTCGCCGTGACACATCAGGCACGCATCGTTCGGCCCGGGCGCTTCGTCCGCGGCGTGGGCTGTCGATATTCCGAGGACGGCAGCGGCAAGTGCGGCCGCCACCCAGACTTGACGCAGACCGCTGAGGGCTCGCATGAATTCACTCCGCGCACCGGAGTGCGCTGTGCAAAGCTGTTGCAGTTTGCATTGCCGCTCCGATCCCCGGTTGACCGGTGTCAACCCGCACCGGTGCATCGGCCGCCATCGAACCTGGATGCCGATCGCGTCAAGGCCAGGCCCGCCCCACCGTCCGGACGCTGCCGCCGGAACAGCGGTTCGATTGCGTCCGATCAACCGCGCAGGACCGGCCACCCTTACGCTGGCGCCGGCACCAGCCACGGCATGCAGGCAACCCGCGGGCTGCGACGAGGGGTGCGTTCGACCACATTCACGAAGATTCGGGGGACGTGATGCGAAATCTGCCGTTCCATGCCGCGGTCCTGCTTGCAGGCGCGCTCGGCACTGCCGGTGCGCAGGCGCAGTCAGGCACGTTTGCCGTCAGGCAGCTGACGCCAGAGACCGCCGTGAAGGCGGTCCGTGCCGCACTCGAGGAATGCCGCACGAAGGGATATCAGGTCGCGGTCGCGGTCGTCGATCGCGGCGGCGTGGCCCAGGCTCTGTTGCGTGACCGGTTCGCCGGTCCGCACACAGTGCAGACGGCGATCAACAAGGGGTACACCGCGATCAGTTTCCGCACCGACACGCTTGAGTTCGCGAAGCTCACGCAGGCCGGGAGTGCCATTTCCGGCGTCCGCGCGATCGCGAACGTCGTCGCCATCGGCGGCGGCGTCAACATCGCCTCCGGCGGCACGACCGTGGGCGCGATTGGCGTTTCCGGGGGACCGACAGGCGAGGCTGACGAGGCCTGCGCCAGGGCCGGCATCGCCGCCATCAGGGACGAACTGGAGTTCTGAACCGGCTTCCGGCACCGGCCCCGCGTAGCATCGCGGGACGATGTCCGGACGTCTGTCGCCCGCAACTGCAGCCCTGCTGATCGCGCCGCCGCTGTTCTGGGCGGGCAATGCCGTCGTCGCGCGCGCGCTGGTCGGCGAGTTCCCGCCGCTGGCGCTGTCCTTCGCGCGCTGGGCCCTGGCGCTGCTGCTGATCCTGCCGTTGGCCCATGCCGGCCTGCGCGAGGCATGGCCACGCCTGCGCGGCCACTGGCCGCTGCTGATCCTCATCAGCGCCCTGGGCGTCGGCTGCTACAACTCGCTGCAGTACCTTGCGCTGCAGACGTCGACGGCGGTGAACGCGACGCTGATCGCGGCCGCCGGTCCGATCGTCACGCTGCTGGTCGGCGCCGCGTTCTTCGGCTCGCCGGTGCGCCGTCCGCAGTGGATAGGAGCGGCGCTGTCGATGGCGGGCGTGCTGCTGGTGATCGCGCGCGGCGACCCGCTTAACCTGGCGCGCCTTCAACTCGACCGGGGTGACCTCATCATGCTGGCCGCCACCTTAATCTGGAGCATCTACACATGGCTGCTGCGGACGCGCCGTCCGCAGATCGATGCCACACCGTTCCTGGCGCTGCAGATCGCGCTCGGCGCGCTGATGATCCTGCCCTTCGCCGCTCTCGAATACTTCTGGACCGGCAAGACCGCAGCGCCCACCGCAACCAACGTGGCGGCGCTGCTCTACGTCGCGCTGCTGCCGTCCCTGGTGGCGTACTTCTGCTGGGATCGCGGCGTCGCGCGCACCGGTGCGGTGCTGCCGATGTACTTCGTCAATCTGACGCCGGTGTTCGCGGGCCTGCTGTCGTGGTTCCTGCTGGGCGAGGCGGTCGGGCTGTTCCACCTGATCGGCGGCGCACTGATCGTGGCCGGCATCCACCTGGCGAGCCGGCCGCAGCGCCCCTAGGCCGCCGCGCGCCGGGCCCTCGCTACAATCGCAGTTCCTTTCCGGCGCCTTCGCGACCCGGCCCGCCCTTCCCCATGCCGATGCGCAACGAAACGGTGGTCACCATCCGCCGCAGCGACTATCGCGCGCCGACATTCAGCATCGACCGGATCGAACTCGCATTCGACCTGGACGCCACGCAAACGACGGTCACCAGCCGCTTCATCGTGCGGCCGCACGCAGACCTCGCGGCGGACGCCGCCCTGTGGCTCGATGGCGAAGACCTCGAACTGGTCGAACTGACGCTCGACGGCCGTGCGCCGGACCCGCGGGAGATCGACCGGCGCGAGGGCGGCCTCGCGCTGCGCATGCCGCGCACGCCGTTCACCGTGGGCATCGTCAACCGCATCCGCCCTGCCGCGAACACCGAGCTGATGGGGCTCTATGTATCGAACGGCAGCCTCTTCACGCAATGCGAGGCCGAGGGCTTCCGTCGCATCACCTACTTCCCGGACCGGCCGGACGTGATGACGCGCTATCGCGTCACGCTGCGCGGCGACCGCGGACAGTTTCCGGTGCTGCTCGCCAACGGCAATCTCGTCGCGCAGTCCGACCTGCCCGACGGCCGCCACGCGGCCACCTGGGACGACCCGTACGCCAAGCCGAGCTACCTATTCGCTCTGGTCGGCGGACGCTTCGTCGCTCACGAAGAGACGTGGCGACGCGCCAGCGGCCGCGACGCGCTGCTGCAGGTGTGGGTCGAACCGGGCAATCTCGACAAGACCGCGCACGCGATGGCAAGCCTGAAGAAAGCGATCGCGTGGGACGAACGGCGCTATGGTCTCGAACTCGACCTCGACCGCTTCATGATCGTCGCCTCGAACGACTTCAACATGGGGGCGATGGAGAACAAGGGACTCAACATCTTCAACGCGCGCTATGTGCTGGCGAGCCCGGCGGTCGCCACCGATGTCGATTACGCGAGCATCGAGTCGATCGTCGGTCACGAGTACTTCCACAACTGGACCGGCAACCGCGTGACGTGCCGCGACTGGTTCC
>DAOMFL010000021.1:0-50192 GCA_035429805.1 Burkholderiaceae bacterium | reverse complement strand
GATGGCCAAAGGCAAATTTGAGCGTACGAAGCCGCATGTGAATGTAGGGACGATTGGGCATGTGGATCATGGCAAGACCACGTTGACGGCGGCCATCACGCTGGTGTTGTCGAAGCTGTTTGGTGGCGAGGCGAAGGCCTACGACCAGATTGATGCGGCGCCGGAGGAAAAGGCGCGCGGCATCACGATCAACACCGCGCACGTGGAGTACGAGACCAAGAACCGGCACTACGCGCATGTGGACTGCCCGGGCCATGCCGACTACGTGAAGAACATGATCACCGGCGCGGCGCAGATGGACGGCGCCATCCTCGTCGTATCGGCTGCCGACGGCCCGATGCCGCAGACGCGCGAGCACATCCTGCTGGCGCGCCAGGTGGGGGTGCCGTACATCATTGTGTACATGAACAAGGTCGACATGGTCGATGACGCCGAGCTCCTGGAGCTGGTCGAGCTGGAAGTGCGCGAGCTGCTGTCCAAGTACGAGTTTCCGGGCGACGACATTCCGATCGTCAAGGGTTCGGCCAAGATGGCGCTGGAAGGCGACAAGGGCGAGCTGGGCGAGCAGTCGATCCTGAAGCTGGCCGATGCGCTCGACAGCTACATTCCGACCCCCGAGCGCGCCATCGACGGCGCCTTCCTGATGCCGGTGGAGGACGTGTTCTCCATCTCCGGCCGTGGCACCGTGGTGACCGGGCGGATCGAGCGCGGCGTGGTCAAGGTTGGTGACGAGATCGAGATCGTCGGCATCCGGCCGACGGTGAAGACCACCTGCACCGGGGTGGAGATGTTCAGGAAGCTCCTGGACCAGGGCCAGGCCGGCGACAACGTCGGGGTGCTGCTGCGCGGGACCAAGCGTGAAGAAGTCGAGCGCGGCCAGGTGCTGGCCAAGCCCGGTTCGATCACGCCGCACACCAAGTTCAAGGCCGAGGTGTATGTGCTGTCCAAGGAAGAGGGCGGCCGTCACACGCCGTTTTTCAACGGCTATCGGCCGCAGTTTTACTTCCGCACCACCGATGTGACCGGCTCGATCGCGCTGCCGGCCGGCACCGAGATGGTGATGCCGGGCGACAACATCCAGATGGACGTGGCGCTGATCGCACCGATCGCGATGGAAGAAGGACTGCGCTTTGCCATCCGCGAAGGCGGCCGCACCGTCGGCGCCGGCGTCGTCGCCAAGATCGTCGAGTAAGCAGGACGCGTGCGTTGAAACTCCGGGCCGGCGCTGCGGGGCCGGCCTCTCGCTCTTTTAAAGGAATCTGACATGCAAAGCCAACGTATCCGCATCCGCCTGAAGGCGTTCGACTACAAGCTGATCGACCAGTCGGCGCTCGAGATCGTCGACACGGCCAAGCGCACCGGCGCAGTCGTGCGCGGCCCGGTTCCGCTGCCGACGCGCATCCAGCGCTTCGACATCCTGCGCTCGCCACACGTCAACAAGACGTCGCGTGACCAGCTCGAGATGCGGACGCACCAGCGGCTGATGGACATCATCGACCCGACCGACAAGACGGTGGACGCGCTGATGAAGCTGGATCTTCCGGCCGGCGTGGACGTCGAGATCAAGGTCCAGTAGCCGACTTGCCCCGGAGGGGCCGGTTCGGCTAGAATTTCTGGCTCTTTGCGGCGCTGAAAGTCCGGCCGCGAGGGCTCGTGCAAGGCGGTCGCTACGGGCGGCCGACAGCAGCGACAAATTTTTGGTCCCGGCCAATCGAAGCCGGGGATGGAGATAAGAATGAGCGAAGCTCGCTCGACGCTCGGCCTATTGGGCCGTAAGGTCGGCATGACGCGCATCTTCACCGATGACGGCGAGTCCGTCCCGGTCACGGTGCTGGACGTGTCGAACAACCGCGTCAGCCAGGTCAAGACGCCTGAAACCGATGGCTACGCCGCGGTCCAGGTCGCCTACGGCACCCGCAAGACTTCCCGCGTCGCGAAGCCACAGGCCGGTCACTACGCCAAATCCGGCGTAGCGGCCGCTTCGGTGCTGCGTGAGTTCCGGGTTGACTCGGCCAAGGTCGCTGACATGAAAGTCGGCACGACAATCGGCCTCGATCTCTTCAGCGTCGGGCAGAAGGTCGACGTCACCGGTGTGACGATCGGCAAGGGATTCGCCGGCGCCATCAAGCGCCACCACTTCTCGTCGAACCGCGCCACGCACGGCAATTCCGTGTCGACCAACGCTCCCGGCTCGATCGGCAATCGCCAGGATCCGGGCCGCGTGTTCCCGGGCAAGCGCATGGCCGGGCATCTCGGCGACGAGCAGCGCACGACGCAGAACTTGGTCGTTGCCCGCATCGATGCCGAGCGCGGCCTGCTGCTGGTCAGGGGTGCGGTACCCGGGGCTGCCGGTGGCAACGTGATCGTGCGTCCGGCTGCCAAGGCCAAGCCGGTCAAGGCCTAAGGAGGGGCGATGGAACTCAAGCTTTTTAACGCCCAGGGCCAGGCCGCCGGCACGACGACCGCGCCGGAGACGCTGTTCGGGCGCGAATTCAACGAAGCGCTGGTGCACCAGATCGTCGTGGCTTACCAGGCCAACGCGCGTCAGGGCACCCGCGCCCAGAAGGACCGCACGCTGGTCAAGCACTCGACCCGCAAGCCGTGGCGCCAGAAAGGCACCGGCCGTGCGCGTGCGGGCATGACCTCGAGTCCGATCTGGCGTGGCGGCGGCCGGACTTTCCCGAACTCGCCGGACGAGAACTTCACGCAGAAGGTCAACAAGAAGATGTACCGCGCCGGCATGACGTCAATCCTGTCGCAGCTGGCGCGCGATGACCGCATCGCCGTCGTCGACAGCCTCGCCGTCGACTCGCCGAAGACCAAGCAGCTCGCCGAAAAGCTCAAGGCCATGGGGCTGGAGTCGGTGCTGATCATCACGGATGCGGTTGACGAGAATCTGTACCTGGCCTCGCGCAACCTGAAGAACGTGCTGGTCGTCGAGCCGCGCTACGCGGACCCGCTGTCGCTGATCCACTACAAGAAAGTGATCGTGACCAAGCCGGCGATCGCCAAGCTCGAGGAGATGTGGGGATGATCTCTACCCGTCAGGACCGTCTGTACAGCGTGCTGCTGGCGCCGATCGTCTCCGAGAAGAGCACGATGATCGGGGAGCGCAATGGCCAGTATGCGTTCCGCGTGATGCAGGACGCTACCAAGCAGGAAGTCAAGGCCGCGATCGAGCTGCTGTTCAAGGTGCAGGTCGATAACGTTTCCATCCTGAACCAGAAAGGCAAGAGCAAGCGCTTCGGCCGCTTTACCGGCAGGCGCGGCAACGTGCGCAAGGCGTACGTCAGCCTGAAGGAAGGTCAGGAGATCAACTTCGCGCAAGAGGTGAAGTAAATGGCACTCGTCAAGGTCAAACCGACGTCTGCCGGCCGGCGCGGGCTGGTCAAGGTCGTCAACGACAAGCTGCACAAGGGCAAGCCGTTCGCGGGACTGCTCGAGAAGAAGACACGCTCGTCCGGCCGCAACAACACGGGGCGCATAACGACGCGCCACATGGGCGGCGGCCACAAGCAGCACTACCGGGTGATCGACTTCAGGCGTGCCAAGGATGGCGTCGTTGCGAAGGTCGAACGTCTGGAATACGACCCGAACCGCTCGGCGCACATTGCGCTGCTGGTCTACGCGGATGGCGAGCGCCGCTACATCATCGCGCCCAAGGGCCTGACGGTCGGGGCGCAGCTGATGAATGGCAACGAGGCGCCGATCCGCATCGGCAACACGCTGCCCCTGCGCAACATCCCGGTCGGCACCACCGTGCACTGCGTCGAAATGCTGCCGGGCAAGGGTGCCCAGCTGGCACGCGCTGCCGGCACGTCGGTGCAGCTGCTCGCGCGCGAAGGCACGTATGCCCAGCTGCGGCTGCGCTCCGGCGAGATCCGGCGCGTGCTGATCGACTGCCGCGCCACGATCGGCGAAGTCGGCAACGAAGAGAACAACCTGCGCCAGATCGGCAAGGCCGGCGCGATGCGCTGGCGCGGCGTGCGGCCCACCGTGCGCGGCGTGGCCATGAACCCGATCGACCACCCGCATGGTGGTGGTGAAGGTCGCACTGGCACCAAGCGTGATCCGGTCAGCCCCTGGGGTCAGCTGGCCAAGGGCTATCGCACCCGCAACAACAAGCGCACGGATTCGATGATCGTGCAGCGACGCAATCGCAAGTAAGGGGTCCTGAATGTCTCGTTCTCTGAAAAAGGGCCCGTTCGTCGACGGGCATCTGCTGAAGAAGGTCGAAGTGGCCCAGGCGACGCGCGACAAGAAGCCGATCAAGACCTGGTCGCGCCGCTCGATGATCCTGCCTGAGTTCATCGGTCTGACGATCGCCGTGCACAACGGCAAGCAGCACGTGCCGGTGTACATCAACGAAAACATGGTCGGCCACAAGCTCGGCGAGTTTGCGCTGACGCGAACCTTCAAGGGCCACGCGACGGACAAGAAGGCCGTCGTGGCTAAGAAGTAGGGTGATGACGATGGAAACAACTGCATCGGTGCGCGGCGTGCGGCTATCGGCCCAGAAGGGCCGGCTGGTTGCCGACCTGATTCGCGGCAAGCCGGTCGACAAGGCGCTGAACATCCTCGGTTTCACGCAAAAGAAGGCGGCCGGGATCATCAGGAAGGCGCTGCAGTCGGCGATTGCCAATGCCGAGCACAACGACGGCGCCGACATCGACGAATTGCGCGTCACCGGCATCCAGGTCGAGAAGGCGGCGACGCTGCGCCGCTTTGCCGCGCGGGCCAAGGGCCGCGGCGCACGCATTGGCAAGCAGACCTGCCACATCATCGTGACGGTCGGCGACGCCAAACCCAAGAAGAAATAGGTGATCCATGGGTCAGAAGATCAATCCCACCGGCTTTCGGCTTCCCGTCTCGCGTAACTGGGGCTCGCGCTGGTTCGCGACCGGCCCGGCGTTTGCGCGGATGCTGCGCGAGGACCTCGAAGTCCGCGAATTCCTGCGCAAGAAGCTGCGCAGCGCCTCGGTCGGCCGCATCGTCATCGAGCGTCCGGCCAAGAACGCCCGCATCACGATCTACTCGGCGCGCCCGGGTGTGGTCATCGGCAAGAAGGGCGAGGACATCGAGACGCTGAAGGCGACGCTGCAGAAGATGCTGGGCGTGCCGGTGCACGTCAATATCGAGGAAATCCGCAAGCCGGAACTCGATGCGCAGCTGATCGCCGACTCGATCACGCAGCAGCTCGAGAAGCGCATCATGTTCCGCCGTGCGATGAAGCGCGCGATGCAGAACGCGATGCGGCTCGGCGCCCAGGGCATCAAGATCATGAGCGCGGGGCGGCTGAACGGCATCGAGATCGCACGCACCGAGTGGTACCGCGAAGGACGCGTGCCGCTGCACACGCTGCGCGCCGACATCGACTACGGCTTCTCGGAGGCCAAGACGACCTACGGCGTCATCGGAGTCAAGTGCTGGGTCTACAAGGGCGATACGCTGGGCCGCAACGAAGCGCCGGGCGCCGCCGAGGCCACACCGGCGCCGGAGCGCGAGGAACGTCGTCCGCGCCGCGGCGAAGGCCGCCCCGAGGGACGTCCGGCCGGCAAGGCGCCGGCCAAGCGCGCGCCGCGCAAGACGGCTGCCGAAGTTGCGCCCGCTGAAGCGGCCCCGGCCGAAAAGCCGAAGGACGACGCCGCCAAGCCTGTCGTCAAGCGCGTGCGCAAGGTCGCGGCCAAGACGCCCGCCGAAGGCGGCGCGAAAGACGGAGAGTAAGTCATGCTGCAACCTGCTCGTCGCAAGTATCGCAAGGAGCACAAGGGGCGCAATCGCGGGCTCGCGCTGCGCGGCGCCCACGTGTCCTTCGGCGAATTCGGACTCAAGGTCACCGAGCGTGGACGCCTGACGGCGCGCCAGATCGAGGCTGCGCGTCGCGCGATCAGCCGGCACATCAAGCGCGGCGGCCGCGTCTGGATCCGCGTCTTCCCCGACAAGCCGATTTCGCAGAAGCCGGCCGAGGTCCGCATGGGCAACGGCAAGGGCAACCCGGAATACTGGGTGGCGGAAGTTCGGCCGGGCAATGTCGTGTACGAACTGGACGGCGTGACTGAGACCCTGGCTCGCGAAGCGTTTGCGCTGGCCGCGGCCAAGCTGCCGCTGAAGACGACCTTTGTCGTACGCCAGCTCGGCGCCTGAGGAGACGGACGATGAACGTCAAGGAAATGCGCGCGAAGGATGCTGACGCGCTGACCAAGGAGCTGCAGGAGCTGCAGAAGGCGCACTTTTCGTTGCGCATGCAGAAGGCCACGCAGCAATTGCAGAACACCAGCCAGATTCGTCAGACCCGGCGCGACATCGCGCGGGTACGGACCGTGCTGGCGCAGAAGGCGGCCGCCAAATGAATGCAGAAAAGAAGTCGCTGACCCGCACGCTCGTCGGCAAGGTCGTCAGCAACAAGATGGACAAGACAGTGACGGTGCTGGTCGAGCGCCGCGTCAAGCATCCCGTTTACGGCAAGTACGTCGTCAAGTCCAACAAGTACCACGCGCACGACGAGACCGACGCCCTGAACGAGGGCGACATCGTCGAGATCGCCGAGTCTCGTCCGCTGTCGCGTACCAAGACATGGCGGGTGACGCGCGTGGTGGAGGCGGCGCAGGCGATCTGAAGCTTGCGGCAGCGCCGCAATAGCGGATATAATTTCTGGCTTTCCGCCAGCGCGGGCTCGGCCCCGCGACGGAAACCGAAGCAGTGCAGTAACGCAGTTTTCCGGAGCTTGCCCCGCACGCTTCGTCCCCCGCCACCAGGCGGGGCCCAGGACGATCGTGCGGCGGGCTCCTCAACCCGGACGGGACCAAGACTGACCGCACGGCCGTATGGCACGGCGGATCAAGTTGGTAAGCAATAGCCATGATCCAGATGCAGACGATGCTGGACGTCGCCGACAACACCGGCGCGCGCTCGGTGATGTGTATCAAGGTGCTGGGCGGCTCCAAGCGCCGCTACGCGAACATCGGAGACGTCATCAAGGTGACGATCAAGGAGTGCGCGCCGCGCGGCCGCGTGAAGAAGGGCGAGGTCTACAGCGCCGTGGTTGTGCGCACGGCCAAAGGCCTGCGCCGCAGCGACGGCTCGGCCATCAAGTTCGACAAAAACGCGGCGGTTCTGCTGAACCCCAAGCTGGAGCCCATCGGCACCCGCATCTTCGGCCCGGTCACGCGCGAACTGCGCACCGAGCGGTTCATGAAGATCGTGTCGCTGGCACCGGAAGTTCTGTAAGGGAGCGCGGACATGGAACGTATCCGCAAGGGCGACGAAGTCGTCGTCATCGCAGGCAGGGACAAGGGCAAGCGCGGCACGGTGCTGCGCCGGGTCGATGGTTCGCACCTCGTTGTCGAGGGGATCAACGTCGTCAAGAAGCACGTTCGTCCGAACCCGATGAAGGGCGAGACGGGCGGCATCATCGATAAGACGATGCCGATCGACCAGAGCAACGTCATGCTTTTCAACCCCGCCACCAGCAAGGGCGACCGCGTCGGAATCAAGCTGGTCGACGGCAAGAAGCTGCGCGTGTTCAAGAGCAACGGCGCCGTCGTCGGCGCGAAGCAGTAAGGGAGTCGGACATGGCGCGTTTCCACAGCCAGTACCGCGAGAAGATCGTGCCCGAACTGATGAGCAAGTTCGGCTACAAGTCCGTGATGCAGGTGCCGCGCATCACGAAGATCACGCTGAATATGGGCGTCGGCGAGGCGGTCAACGACAAGAAGAACATCGACATGGCCGTCGGCGACCTGACCAAGATCGCCGGCCAGAAGCCGGTCGTGACCAAGGCGCGCAAGGCGATCGCGAACTTCAAGATCCGCGAGGGCCTGGCGATCGGCACGATGGTCACGCTGCGCGGCGAGCGGATGTACGAGTTCCTCGATCGCCTCGTGACGGTCGCTCTGCCGCGCGTGCGCGACTTCCGGGGCGTGTCGGGCCGTGCCTTCGACGGCCGTGGCAACTACAACATCGGCCTGAAGGAACAGATCATTTTCCCCGAGATCGAGTACGACAAGATCGACAAGCTCCGGGGTCTCAACATCAGCATCACGACGACCGCGAAGACGGACGACGAAGCCAAGGCGCTTCTCGCCGCGTTCCGGTTCCCGTTCCGTAATTAAGGCGAGAACTACCCATGGCGAAACTCGCATTGAAGAATCGCGAAGCCAAGCGCGAGGCGACGGTCAAGAAGCACGCCGCCAGGCGCGCCGAGCTCAAGGCCGTCATCGAGGACCAGACGCGCTCGATGGATGAGCGCATGGACGCGATGAAGCGGCTGCAGGCGCTGCCGCGCAACGCCAGTCCGGTGCGGCTGCGCAACCGCTGCGCGATGACCGGCCGCCCGCGCGGAACGTTCCGCAAGTTCGGGCTGGCGCGTGCCAAGATCCGCGAGGCCGCGATGCGCGGCGACATCCCGGGCCTGACCAAGGCCAGCTGGTAAGCGAGGAGACGCACATGAGCATGAGTGACCCCATCGCCGACATGCTGACCCGCATCCGCAATGCGCAGCGGGTGGAGAAGCCTGACGTGGCGATGCCGTCGTCGAAGCTGAAAGTCGCGATCGCCCAGGTCCTGAAGGACGAGGGCTATATCGACGGCTTCCAGGTCAATGCGAACGAGGGCAAGCCGGAACTGCGGATCGGGCTGAAGTACTACGCCGGCCGCCCGGTCATCGAAAGCCTCGAGCGCGTCTCGCGCCCGGGCCTGCGGGTCTACAAGCGCCGCGAGGACATTCCGGCCGTGATGAACGGTCTGGGCGTCGCGATCGTTTCGACGTCGCGCGGTGTCATGACCGACCGCAAGGCGCGCAGCCAGGGCGTCGGCGGCGAAGTGCTCTGCTACGTCGCGTAACGGGCGGAGGAGACGAGATGTCACGAGTTGCAAGAATTCCGGTCACGGTGGCGAAGGGCGTCGACGTGCAGGTGAGCGCCAGCCAGATCACCGTCAAGGGGCCGCTGGGCACGCTGCAGCAGCCGGCGTCCGGCCGCGTGAAGGTCGCGGTGGCCGACGGCCAGGTGTCGTTCGCCGCGGTGGACGAGTCGCGCGAGGCGAACGCGATGAGCGGCACCATGCGCGCGCTGGTGGCGGGCATGGTCCAGGGCGTGTCGAAGGGTTTCGAGAAGAAGCTGTCGCTGGTTGGTGTCGGCTACCGGGCCCAGGCTCAGGGCGACAAACTCAACCTGTCGCTCGGTTTCTCGCATCCGATCGTTCACCAGATGCCGGCCGGCGTGAAGTGCGAGACGCCGAGCCAGACCGAGATCGTCATCAAGGGCGCGGACAAGCAGAAGGTCGGGCAGGTCGCGGCTGAAGTGCGCGGATACAAACCCCCGGAGCCGTACAAGGGCAAGGGCGTGCGCTACGTCGACGAAGTCGTGGTCATCAAAGAGACCAAGAAGAAGTAGGCGGCGAGAGGTCACTCATGATCGAGAAGAACGAATCCAGGCTGCGCCGCGCCCGCGCGACGCGCGCCCGCATCAAACTGCAGAAGGTCGAACGGCTGACGGTCAGCCGCACCAACCTGCACATCTACGCGAGCGTCATTTCTGCAGACGGCGGCAGGGTACTTGCCTCCGCGTCGACGCTGGAGCCCGAAGTGCGCACGCAGCTGGCATCGGCCAAGGGCCGCGGCGGCAACGCGAACGCCGCCAAGATCGTCGGAGCGCGCATTGCGCAGAAGGCCAAGGCGGCGGGCATCGAGAGCGTGTCTTTCGACCGCGCGGGCTATCGATTCCACGGCCGCATCAAGGCGCTGGCGGATGCCGCGCGTGAAGCCGGTCTGAAGTTCTAAGGGGCAGCCACATGGCACGAGTGCAACCGAAGGGCGTCCTCTCCGAGGAGCGTGACGACGGCATCAAGGAAAAGATGATCGCGATCAACCGCGTCACCAAGGTGGTGAAGGGTGGTCGGATCCTGGGTTTCGCTGCGCTGACCGTGGTGGGCGACGGCGACGGCCGTATTGGCATGGGCAAGGGCAAGGCGCGCGAAGTGCCGGTGTCGGTTCAGAAGGCAATGGAGAAGGCGCGCCGCGGCATGGCGAAGATGCCGCTGAAAAACGGAACCGTGCATCACGTCGTCGAAGGCAGGCATGGAGCCTCGAAAGTGATCCTGTCGCCGGCGGCGGAAGGAACGGGGGTCATTGCCGGCGGTCCGATGCGCGCCATTTTCGATGTCATTGGTATCCGCAACATCGTCGCGAAGTCGCACGGTTCGACCAATCCGTACAACCTCGTGCGCGCCACGCTGAATGCGCTGAGCAAGCTGCGCACGCCGGCGGAAATTGCGGCCAAGCGCGGCAAGTCGGTCGAGGAAGTGCTCGGCTGAGCCGGAGACAGACGATGAAAAAGACGCTCAAGGTCACGCTGGTCAAGAGTCCGATCTCCGCCAAGGTGTCGCACCAGGCGACGGTGCTTGGGCTGGGGTTGAAGAAGATGCACCAGACGCGTGAACTGGAAGACACGCCCGCTGTGCGCGGCATGATCAACAAGGTCGCCTACCTGGTCCGGGTCGGCGAGTAAGGACGACTTATGCGCCTCAACAGTCTGAAACCGGCGGCAGGCAGCAAGAGTGCCCGACACCGTGTCGGTCGCGGCATCGGCTCCGGCTGGGGCAAGACCGCGGGCCGCGGGCACAAGGGTCAGAAGTCCCGCGCCGGCGGCTTCCACAAAGTCGGTTTCGAAGGCGGCCAGATGCCGCTGTATCGGCGTCTGCCGAAGCGCGGCTTCACCTCGCTCGCACGGAAGTTCGTCGAGACGGTGCGTCTTAGCGACCTCGAGCGACTAGGGCTCGACGAAATCGATCTGGCGATACTGAAGCAGTCCGGAGTCGTGTCGGCGCTCGCGCTCGACGCGCGCATCGTCAAGACCGGAGAACTCAAGCGCAAGGTGACGGTCCGGGGCATCGGTGCCACCAAGGGTGCCAGGGCGGCGATCGAGGCTGCTGGCGGCTCGGTGGCCGAGCAGGCGGTGACGGCGGACACGGCGAAGAAGGCCGCAGCGAAGAAGGCGGCCGCGGACAAGGCGGCCGCGATCAAGGCGGCGGTGAGCCAGGCTGCGGAGAAGCCGGCGGAGAAGCCAGCCGGCAAGAAAGCATCGAAGAAGCAGTGATCGACCTCATCTGACGTAACCAGGGCGTTCCCGCGTGGCAACCAGCGCATCACCGACGATCGGCGGCACGGGCAAGTACGGCGACCTCAAGCGGCGCCTGTTCTTCCTGCTGCTGGCGCTCGTCGTCTACCGGATCGGTACCCACATCCCGGTGCCCGGGATCGATCCGGACCAGCTGCGCCAGCTGTTCAACTCGCAGCAGGGCGGCATCCTGGGCCTGTTCAACATGTTCTCGGGCGGGGCGTTGTCGCGCTTCTCGGTGTTTGCGCTGGGGATCATGCCGTACATCTCGGCGTCGATCATCATGCAGATGCTGACCTACGTGCTGCCGTCGCTCGAGGCGCTGCGCAAGGAAGGCGAGTCGGGCCGTCGCAGGATCACGCAGTACACCCGCTACGGCACGCTGGGACTGGCCGTGTTCCAGGCGATCGGGATCTCGGTCGCGCTCGAGTCGCAGCAGGGGTTGGTGCTCGACCCGGGCCTGATGTTCCGCTTCATCTGCGTGGTGTCGCTCGTCACCGGCACGATGTTCCTGATGTGGCTGGGCGAACAGATCACCGAGCGCGGGCTCGGCAACGGTATCTCGATCGTGATCTTTTCCGGCATCGTGGCCGGGCTGCCCAATGCAATCGGCGGACTGTTCGAGCTGGTGCGCACGGGCGGCATCAGCCCGCTGGCCGCCATCTTCATCATCGCGCTGATCATCGTGGTCACGGGCTTCGTCGTGTTTGTCGAACGCGGCCAGCGCAAGATCACGGTGAACTACGCCAAGCGCCAGGTCGGCAACAAGATCTACGGCGGACAGAGTTCGTTCCTGCCGCTGAAGATCAACATGTCGGGCGTGATCCCGCCGATCTTCGCGTCGTCGCTGATCCTGTTCCCGGCGACGCTGGCGAGCTGGTTCACAACCGGCGACGCGACGCGCTGGATCCGCGACCTCGCCGCGGCGTTGTCGCCGGGACAGCCGCTATACATGGTGCTGTACGCGTCGCTGATCGTGTTCTTCTGCTTCTTCTACACGGCGCTGGTCTTCAACAGCAAGGAGACGGCCGACAACCTGAAGAAGAGCGGTGCCTTCGTTCCCGGGATCCGTCCGGGCGAGCAGACCGCGCGTTATATCGACAAGATCCTGATGCGGCTGACGTTGGCCGGTGCGATCTACATCACCGTGGTGTGCCTGGTGCCGGAATTCCTGAACAAGCGCTTTTCAGTGCCCTTCTACTTCGGCGGCACGTCGCTGCTGATCGTGGTCGTGGTGACAATGGACTTCATGGCGCAGGTGCAGGCCTACCTGATGACGCACCAGTACGAGTCGCTGCTGAAGAAGACGAATTTCAAGGGCTTCGGCGGGCAGCTGCCGCGCTAGACGCCGGGAACGCGATGGCCAAGGACGACGCGATCCAGATGCAGGGGGAGATTCTCGAGAATCTCCCGAACGCCACGTTCCGGGTGAAGCTCGAGAACGGGCATGTGGTGCTGGGGCACATTTCCGGAAAGATGCGGATGCACTACATCCGCATCCTGCCGGGCGACAAGGTCACCGTGGAACTGACCCCGTACGACCTTTCACGGGCCCGCATTGTGTTCCGCGCGAAGTAGCGCGGTTGGAGAACAAGATGAAGGTGATGGCTTCCGTCAAGAAGATGTGCCGCAAGTGCAAGATCATCCGCCGCAAGCGGGTGGTCCGCGTGATCTGCACCGATCCGCGTCACAAGCAGCGTCAGGGATAAGCGGAGAAACAGAATGGCCCGTATTGCTGGCATCAACATTCCGCCGCATCAGCACGCCGAAATCGGCCTGACGGCGATCTACGGCATCGGCCGCGCGAAGGCGCGGGCGATCCTCGACGCTGCCGCGGTTCCCTACACCAAGAAGGTGAAGGAGCTCAATGACGCGGAACTCGAGCGCATCCGCGAGGGAATCGCGCGCTCGATGGTCGAGGGCGACCTGCGCCGTGAAATCCAGCTGTCGATCAAGCGCCTGATCGACCTCGGCACGTACCGTGGCGTGCGGCACCGCCGCGGATTGCCGGTGCGCGGCCAGCGCACCCGTACCAACGCCCGCACGCGCAAGGGCCCGCGCAAGGCCGGCGTCGCGCTGAAGAAAGGAACGTAATCCATGGCGAAGAATCCCACCCCGCAGCAGATCGCGGCCCAGCAGCGTGCGCGCAAGAAGGTCAAGAAGGTCGTCTCGGACGGCATTGCGCACGTGCACGCGTCGTTCAATAACACGATCATCACGATCACCGACCGCCAGGGCAACGCGCTGTCATGGGCAAGTTCCGGCGGCCAGGGCTTCAAGGGTTCGCGCAAGTCGACGCCGTTCGCCGCCCAGGTGGCGGCGGAGAACGCCGGCCGGGCCGCGCAGGAGCACGGCATCAAGAATCTCGAAGTGCGCATCACCGGCCCGGGCCCCGGCCGCGAGTCGTCGGTGCGGGCGCTGAACGCGATCGGCATCCGCGTCACGTCGATCCAGGACATCACGCCGGTTCCGCACAACGGTGTGCGGCCGCCGAAGCGGCGGCGAGTTTAAGCAGGCGCGCGAAAGTGCAAACCTACTTTCGCGCGGAGTAGTTTGAAAATTTCGCTGGCGAAGCCAGACGAAATTTTTCATCACAAAGGCGGGTAACCGCCAGGCGTCGCGGCTACGGGCTACGACTTAATGCGGCGAGGCCGCAGGATGAAAGGAAGAACGAAGTGGCACGCTATACCGGACCAAAACTGAAGCTCTCGCGCCGCGAGGGCACTGATCTGTTCCTGAAGAGTTCGCGCCGCGCTTTCGACTCGAAGGCGAAGGCGGACTCCAAGCCGGGGCAGCACGGCCGCACCTCGGGTGCGCGCCAGTCGGACTACGGCACGCAGCTGCGCGAAAAGCAGAAGGTCAAGCGCATGTACGGTGTGCTGGAACGCCAGTTCCGCCGCTATTACCAGGAAGCGTCGCGCCGCAAGGGCAATACCGGCGAGCATCTGATCATGCTGCTCGAGTCGCGGCTGGACAACGTCGTCTACCGCATGGGTTTCGGGGCCACGCGCGCTGAAGCACGCCAGCTGGTGTCGCATCGCGCAATCGCACTGAACGGCGAGACGGCCGGAATCCCTTCGATGCTGGTGAAGACCGGTGACGTGATCACCGTGCGCGAGAAGGCGAAGAAGCAGGGTCGCATCCAGGAAGCCCTGACTCTCGCCGAGCAGTCGGGCTTTCCGTCGTGGGTCGATGTCGACGCGAAGAAGATGGAAGGAAAGTTCAAGTCCCTGCCCGACCGCGGTGAGGTCGCGCAGGACGTCAACGAGTCGCTGGTCGTCGAGCTTTACTCGCGCTGACGCGCTCGGACAGGGGTGCCGGCCCAGCTTTGCTGGCCCGGCGACGAAGGCTTCATGGGCGACTGCCTTCGAGAAATCTCAGCCCTAACCATCAGCCTTATCGGCGTAACGAGCCGAGGGTATTGAGGGGAACCAAATGACAAGCACTGCACTTCTGAAGCCGCGCGCGATCGAAGTCGAGGCCATCGGCCCGAACGCCGCGATCGTCACGATGGAGCCGTTCGAGCGTGGCTACGGCCACACGCTTGGCAACGCGCTGCGCCGGATCCTGCTGTCGTCGATGGTCGGCTACGCGCCGACCGAGGCCCAGATCACCGGCGTCGTGCATGAGTATTCGACGATCGACGGGGTGCGCGAGGACGTCGTCGACATCTTGCTGAACATGAAGGGCATCGTGTTCAAGCTGCACAACCGCGACGAAGTCACGCTGACGCTGCGCAAGGAAGGTGAGGGCGTCGTGACCGCTGGCGACATCGAGCTGCCGCACGACGTGGAAGTCGTCAACCCGGACCACGTGGTCGCCCACCTTTCCGGGGGCGGCCGCATCGAACTGCAGGTGAAAGTCGAGAAGGGTCGCGGCTACGTGCCCGGCAACGTGCGCGCGTTCCGCGACGACCATTCCAAGACGATCGGCCGCATCGTGATGGACGCATCGTTCTCGCCGGTCAAGCGCGTGTCGTACGCCGTCGAGGCCGCGCGTGTCGAGCAGCGCACCGATCTCGACAAGCTGGTGATGACGATCGAGACCAACGGCGCGATGACGCCCGAGGAGGCGGTGCGCCAGTCGGCCCGCATCCTGATGGACCAGCTGCAGGTCTTCGGCGCGCTGGAGGGTATGGCCGAATCCGCCACGCAGGCCGCGTCGCGCTCGCCGCAGGTCGATCCGATCCTGCTGCGCCCGGTCGATGACCTCGAACTCACGGTGCGATCGGCGAACTGCCTGAAGGCCGAAAACATCTACTACATCGGCGACCTGATCCAGCGCACCGAGAACGAACTGCTGAAGACGCCGAACCTCGGTCGCAAGTCGCTGAACGAGATCAAGGAAGTCCTGGCAGCGCGCGGCCTCACGCTGGGAATGAAGCTCGAAAATTGGCCGCCTGCCGGCCTCGACAAGTAGGAGAGACCGCGAGCGGCCGATTTCGTCGTAGGCTAACTTCGCGTAGCGAAGTTAAGGCTCGCGCAGCGAGCTGGCCGCAGACAGAACTGGCCGCCCGCGGGCCTGGACAAGTAACAGGCGCGGCCGCGGCCGGTTCTGGACCGACCGCGGCCGGCTGCCCGAGTTAGCGAGGAGAGACAGGAGCGGGGCCCACCCTGCCCGAGGAAATCCTACCGACCCGCCCGCAGGGGATCGAAGAGTCGGATTACAAACAGCCCGCAGCGCGCGGGCCGTCAGAGACTGAAAGGAAGAACGATGCGTCACGGACACGGTTTGCGGAAACTGAACCGCACCAGCAGTCACCGCCTGGCGATGCTGCGCAACATGACCAACTCGCTGCTGCGCCACGAGGCCATCAAGACCACGCTGCCGAAGGCCAAGGAGCTGCGCCGCGTGGTGGAGCCGCTGATCACGCTCGGTCGCGAGCCGACGGTCGCCAACAAGCGGCTGGCGTTCAACCGCCTGCGTGACCGCGAAATGGTGGTCAAGCTCTTCAGCGAGATCGGCCCCCGCTACAAGGCCCGCAACGGTGGCTACACCCGTATCCTGAAGATGGGCTTCCGCGTCGGCGATAACGCGCCGATGGCGTACATGGAACTGGTCGACCGGCCGCAGCCCGCGGCCTCGGACGAGGCGGCCGAAGCCAGCTGATCCTGCGCTGGGATAGACTGCAAGGGCCTGCCAACCGGCAGGCCTTTTTCTTTTCCGGAATGCATGGACGCGGCCGTTGCACCTGAAACCCGGGTCGACGAGGTACTGGCCGTGCACGACCTGCGCAAGGTGTACGGCGATACGCCCGTCGTCGACGGGCTGTCCTTTTCGATCCGGCGCGGCGAGTGCTACGCGCTGCTCGGTCCCAATGGGGCCGGCAAGACGACGACGCTGCGCTGCTGCCTCGGACTGACGCGGCCCGATGGCGGCTCGATCCGGCTGGTCGGTGAGCCGGTGCCGCGCGAAGCACGGCGCGCGCGCATCCGGGTCGGCGTCGTGCCGCAGGTCGACAACCTCGACCCCGATTTCACCGTCACCGAAAACCTGGTCGTCTATGGCCGGTACTACGGGCTGCGCGACAGCGAAGTGCGGGAGCGGCTGCCGCACCTGCTCGACTTCGCCAGTCTCACGCACAAGAAGGATGCACCCATCAGCGAACTGTCGGGCGGAATGAAGCGCCGCCTGACGCTGGCGCGGTCACTCGTCAACGATCCTGACCTGATCTTCATGGACGAGCCGACCACCGGGCTCGACCCGCAGGCGCGGCACCTGATCTGGGAACGCCTGAAGGCACTGCTCGCGCGCGGCAAGACCATCCTGCTGACGACGCACTTCATGGACGAGGCCGAGCGCCTTGCGCATCGTCTGGCCGTCATCGACCGCGGCCGCATGATCGCGCAGGGCGAGCCGCGCGAACTGATCCGGGAGTACATCGAACCCCAGGTGCTCGAGGTCTACGGCGAGGGCGCGCAGCGCTGGGCGCAGCAGACCGGTCGAGCGCTGGTTTCGCGAATCGAGGTCACCGGCGAAACGGTGTTCTGCTACGCGAGCGATTCGAGCGGTGCGCTGCAGGCGCTCGAGCGGCAGCCCGGATTGCGCTATCTGCATCGCCCGGCCAATCTCGAGGACCTCTTCCTGAAGCTCACTGGGCGCGAAATGCGCGACGAAGGATGAGCGCCCGCGCCTCGTCGGCGTCCGCCGCGGTCTCGGTTTGGACCGCGCCGCGCCTTTCATGGCGCTTCGTCCCGGTGTGGCGCCGCAACTTCCTGGTCTGGCGCAAGCTCTTCGTCGAGCGGCTGCTGACGAATGTCGTGGAGCCGCTGCTGACGATCGCCGCGTTCGGCTACGGGCTAGGCAGCCTGCTGCCCGAGGTCGAGGGCGTGTCGTACCTGCAGTTCCTCGCCAGCGGATCGATCGCGATGAGCGTGATGTATTCGGCGAAGTTCGAGTCGCTGTGGGGCGCGTTTTCGCGCATGCACATCCAGAAGACCTGGGACGCGATCCTGCATACGCCGCTGGCGGTCGACGACCTGCTTCTGGGCGAGCTCGTGTGGGCGGCCAGCAAGGCAACTTTCACGGCATTCTGCATTCTGCTGATGATCTGGCTGCTGGGCATCGCGCGCGAACCGCTGTCGCTGCTGGTCCTGCCGGCGGCCTTCTTCATCGCGCTGGTGTTCGCCGCGATGGCGCTGATCGTCAACGCGGTGGCGCGCAGCTACGATCTGTTGTCGAACTACTTCACCGTCGTCGTGATGCCGCTCGTCTTCCTCTCCGGTGTCTACTTTCCGCTGTCGCAGCTGCCGGACTGGCTGCGTGCCGTCGCGGAGTGGCTGCCGATGACCGCCGCGGTCGACCTGGTGCGGCCGCTGGCACTGGGCCGCTGGCCGGACCACGTTCTGCGCGACGTGCTGCTGCTCGGCCTCTGGGGCGGCGCCTGCTTCGTGATTGCACTGGGCCTGACGCGCCGGCGCCTGCTCCGATGATCGACAACGTGCTCGTCGTGCTGACGAACTGCCCCGACACGGAGGTGGCCGACCGCATTGCCCGCACCGTGGTCGAACAGCAGCTCGCGGCCTGTGTGAACCGGCTGGCGCCGGTGGAATCGGTGTACCGCTGGCGTGGCGCTGTCGAGCGTGCAACCGAGTTTCCGCTGCTGATCAAGACGACGCGCGAGCGATACGCAGAACTGGAGACAGCGATCCGCGCGCTGCATCCCTACGAGACGCCGGAAATCATCGCGCTGCCGCTGTCGGCCGGCCTGGCCTCGTACCTGCGCTGGGTGGTCGACGCGACCCAGCCGCCGCTCGTCGCATGAGTCGGGCGAGTCATCCAGAGGGCGGATCGGAGCAGGACATTGTCCGCATCGACAAGTGGCTGTGGGCGGCGCGCTTCTTCAAGACGCGCTCGCTGGCGGCCGAGGCCGTCGAGCGCGGACACGTGCTGATTGACGGACAGCGCGTGAAGCCCGCGCGCAGCGTCAGGCTCGATGAGCCGATCAGCGTGCAGCGCGGTGACGACCGCATCGAGCTCCGCGTGCGGGGACTCTCGGAGGTACGCGGCCCGGCCGCCGTTGCGCAGCGACTCTACGAGGAGACCTCGGACAGCCGCGAGCGGCGTATGCGGAGAGCCGAGGCGCGCCGGCTGGCGCCGGAGCCGGCCATCGCCCTCAAGGGTCGTCCTTCGAAGCGCGATCGGCGCGAACTCACGCGGCTGGCGGGCCGCGTCTACCTCAAGGAGCGCGGTGAGTGAGAGCTGCCGCATTCGCGCTCGGCCTTGCCGTGGTCTGCCCCGGAACCGGCGCGGCGGACACTCCGGCCGGCACGTCGATGGCGGGCTTTGCACGCTACGAATCGAACAAATGGCTGTTTCGACCCTGCATCGGCCAGGGCCGGAACTCCACATTGCGCCAGAACGGAGTGCCGTTCATCGATGCGACGCCGGGCGGCATCCTGTTCACAGCGGTCCAGGAACGCTGGCGGCAGTCGACCGATCCGTCGCGCGGTGTGTTCGTCGAGGTATCCGGCTATGTGGAAGACGGCCGCATGACCATCACGCGGCTGCAGCGTGCACTCGGGTGGGTCGAGTCCTGCTCGACACGGCCGGCGAATGTGCCGCCGGGCGCGCGCGCCTGGGCTGCGGGCAACGAGCCGTCCTGGAGCTTCGTGCTCGAGGGCAACGTGGCGACGGTCCGGACGATGGACGCGGCACAGAAGATTGCGGATGGCGCGTGGAAAGCGACCGGCTCCACGGCCGTCTATCAGTCCACAGACGGCGGGCAGCTCCGCATCGAGTTCACCGACGGCCTGTGCAATGACACGATGGCGGAGGCGAGCTTCGGATGGCGCGTCGTGGCCGCCGTCGATGGGCGCCTGCTGACCGGCTGCGGGCTGGTGCGCTGAATCAGCGGAACCAGCGCCACGGTTTGGGTGTACGCGGGCGGTCGAGGATGCGGCGGGTCCAGAAGTAGAGCAGCATGATGACGACGATGGCGCCCATGCCGGCCAGCGTCCAGTAGAACGCGTGCGGCTCGTCAAGCGGCGGCATGAACTTGAAGTTCATGCCGAAGATGCCGGTGATCAGTGTCAGCGGCGCAAAGATCGCGGCGATCGCGGTCAGCTTGCGCATCGTCTCGTTGGTCTGGTGCGTGTTGGCAGAGAAGTGCAGCTGGACCGCGGACTCCGCGGACGCCTCCAGCCGCCGTGCGTGGTACAGCACGCGCTGGATGTGTTCCAGCACGTCGTTCAGCCGCACGAGGTAGGCGTCGTTGACATTGGCGTCCGGCGTTTGCTCGAGGTAGGAGTCGCGCAGTTCGGTGAGGGCGTCATGCTGTCCCTCGCACAGGTTCTCGAGTTTGCGCAGCTCGATGCGCGCCTCCAGCAGCGCCGACCAGTTGCTGAAGGGGCGCCGCGGGTCCAGCAGGTCGCGCTGCCACCGGTCGAGTCGCTCGGATAGCGGCTCGCGCAGCTCGAGGTAACGGTCGACCATGCCGTTGAGCATCCGCACCATCAGTTCACCGGGCAACTTCGGCAGCCGCGCCTTGTCGCTGCCTGCGGATTCCGCTCGGCTGCGCGGGTCGAGCAGGCGCTGCCGCACCTGCTCGATCGTCTTGCTGGTCCCCTGGCGCACCGTGACGAGCAGGCGATCAAGCAGGAAGAAAGTGATGGGTCGGGTGACGATCTCCTGCAGCATGCGGCGCTTGTCCGCTGTGCCGGTCCGTTCCTCGAGCGGCTTCAGTTCACCGATCGCGAGCTTGCGGAACACCAGCATGTCGTATTCGCTGGTGCTGTCGAAGTAGGACGGATGCTGCAGGTTGGCGGCGTCCTGCAGGTGCAGATCGAACAGGCGCACCCCGCTGACCCGCTGGACCGCGGCCTTCAGGACCTCGGGCTCGGCGCTCGCTTCCTCATGCAGCGCATCCAGCCAAAGAAATCCGTCGGCCGGCAGCGATGCCGGTTCATCGGCGAGTTCGATCGCCCGCTGCGTTCCGATTTCTATCCACTTCACGTCGGGCGGCGCGTCAGGCCTGGCCGTGCAGCCAGCGCGCGACCGGCAGCGCGAAGTAGGTCAGCACGCCGTCGGCGCCTGCGCGCTTGAAGGCAAGCAACGATTCCATGACGACCTTCTTCTCGTCGAGCCAGCCGTTGATCGCCGCCGCCTTGAGCATCGCGTACTCGCCGCTCACCTGATAGACGAAGGTCGGTGCGCGGTAGGCGTCCTTCACGCGCCGGACGATGTCCAGATACGGCATGCCAGGCTTCACCATCACCATGTCGGCGCCTTCCGCGAGATCCAGCCCGACTTCCCACAGCGCTTCGTCGGTGTTGGCCGGGTCCATCTGGTAGACCATCTTGTTCGATCGGCCGAGGTTCGGCGCCGATCCGACCGCGTCGCGGAACGGCCCGTAGAACGCGCTCGCGTACTTGGCCGAGTACGCCATGATCCGCGTATGGATAAGACCGTCTGCTTCGAGTGCCTGACGGATCGCGTCAATGCGACCGTCCATCATGTCGCTCGGCGCGACGATGTCGACGCCAGCCTGGGCCTGCACCCTTGCCTGCCGCACCAGCACCTCGACCGTCTCGTCGTTCAGCACATAGCCATCGTCGTTGATCAGGCCGTCCTGCCCGTGCGTCGTGAACGGATCCAGCGCCACGTCGGTCATCACGCCGAGTTCAGGGAACCGCTGTTTCAGCGCCTGCACGGCGCGTGGAACCAGGCCGGCGGAATTGGTCGCTTCAGCGCCGTTGGGGGTCTTGAGCGACGGATCTATGAGCGGAAACAGCGCCATGACCGGAATGCCGAGCTTCACGCACTCTTCCGCCACGGGGAGAAGTTGATCCACCGAAAGGCGCTCGACTCCCGGCATCGACGCGACGGCTTCACGCCGCCGGTTCCCGTCGAGGACGAACACTGGATAGATGAGGTCATTCACCGTGAGCACGTGCTCGCGCATCAGGCGGCGGGAAAAATCGTCGCGACGCATGCGTCGCATGCGCACGGCAGGAAACTGGCCGAGGATCTGCATGAGGGGAAATCCCAACTCGAAGTCGTGAACGCTGTTCGCTATCGTGCGACGAAGATGATGGTTCGTCCGTCGTCTCCCGCTTCACCTCCCTGAGCGGGTGCCTTGATTACTTAAGGCCTTGATGCCCCGGAAAAAGCCCGGGGCATTTTTTTTCGCATCCATGATACGGCGCGGTCGATCGTCAGGCGAAGAGCCAGCGGGTTAGCGTCTCCGTCAGTTCTTCGATCCCTTCGCGCTTGAGCCCTGAAAACAGTTGCGCACTGGCACGCGGGCCGATCGCCTCGGCTTTTCTGCGTGCCGTCGCAAGTGCCGCGCGCCTTTCCGCCGTGCCGAGCTGGTCGGACTTGTTGAGCAGGAAATGCAGCAGGCAGCCGCGACGGTCGACAAATGCGAGCAGCGCGTCGTCCCCCGGCATGAACGGACGGCGCGCGTCCATGACAAGGACTATGCCGATCAACGACTGGCGTTCGCGGACGTAGCCGCCGACCAGTGCATCCCAGGTCGACCGCTGACCGGCGTCGGCTTTCGCGTAGCCGTAGCCGGGCAGATCGACCAGAAAGCCGCGGTCGACCCTTTCGCCGAGCTCGTTCTTCTCGCTCAGGGCGAAGAAGTTCAGCATCTGAGTGCGTCCCGGCGTCTTACTCGCGAAGGCGAGCCGCTTCTGCTGGGTCAGCACGTTGATGACGGTCGACTTGCCGGCATTCGAGCGTCCGGCAAAGGCAATTTCGGGCAGGCCGGGGGCGACGATGGACTGCAGTTCGGCGACCGACGTGACGAAGTGGGCAGAGTGGAACAGCGCCAAGGCGAGCGACGGGCGTAGGACCGGACTTCGGTAGAATACGCGGCTTTGCAAAACGGCCGGAACGGCGCCGCGGCCCCGCGTTCAAGGGGACTGCGCAGGCAGATCGATCGGGTCCGGGCGTCATAAACCGTCAAGGGCATGCAATGAAAATGTCGATGTGGCGTGGTTGCGCAACCGTGCTTGTGGTCGTGGCCGGGGCGGTCGCCGTCCCGTCGGTTGCCCAGGAAAAGGCAGTGGCGAAGGCGGACGCGGCGCGGGGTCAGCAGGTCGCCTCGCAGGTCTGCGCGACGTGCCACGCCGCGGATGGCAATTCGACGATCTCCGGCAATCCGAAGCTCGCCCAGCAGCATGCCCACTACCTCGTCAAGCAACTGGGCGATTACACGGTGCGCTCCGGAGCGCAGAAGCCGGCCCGCGAGAATGCGATCATGAACGGCATTGCACCCAGCCTGTCGGAACAGGATCGCCGCGATGTTGCGGCCTGGTTCTCGAGCCAGGCGGCGAAACCCGGAACGGCGCGCAACAAGGACACGCTGGAGCTCGGTCAGCGCATCTGGCGTGCCGGACTGCCGCAGAAGTCACTGCCGGCGTGTTCCGGCTGTCACAACCCGGCGGGCGCCGGGATCCCGGACCAGTACCCGCGCCTTGCCGGACAGCATTCGGAATACACGGAGGCCACGCTGAAGGCCTTCCGCGACGGCACCCGCCGCAATAACGTCCCGATGCAGCAGATCGCAGCGCGCCTTTCGGACGCCGAGATTGCCGCGGTCGCGGACTACATCCAGGGGCTGCGCAGGTAAGTCGCCTGCAGTTTCCGGCAGGGCCTCAGGCCTTGCCGAAGACCTCGTTGACCTGCTGCGTGACGCGCACGAACGTCGTGCGTTTCGACAGTTCCTTGAGCCGGCGCGCGCCGACGTAAGTGCAGGCCGAGCGCACTCCGCCGAGGATCTCCTGCGCGGTCTCGGCGACCGGGCCGCGATATGGCACCAGGACTTCCTTGCCTTCCGCCGCACGGTAGCCTGCCACCCCGCCGGAATAGCGCTCCATCGCCGCCTTGCTGCTCATGCCGTAGAAGCGCTGGTAGCTCTTTCCGTCGCGCTCGATGCGCTCGCCACCGGACTCGTCATGGCCGGCAAACATGCCACCGAGCATCACGAAGTCGGCTCCTCCGCCAAATGCCTTGGCGACGTCGCCCGGCGTGGAGCAGCCGCCGTCGGCGCAGATGAGACCCGACAATCCGTGGGCCGCGTCCGCGCATTCGATCACTGCCGACAGCTGCGGATACCCGACGCCGGTCATCTTGCGTGTGGTGCAGACGGAGCCCGGTCCGATGCCGACCTTGACGATGTCGGCGCCCGAAAGGAGCAGTTCCTCGGTCATCTCGCCGGTGACCACGTTGCCGGCCATGATCACGAGGCGCGGATACGAGGTGCGTATGCGTGTGACGAAGGTCACGAAATTCTCGTGGTAACCGTTGGCCACGTCGATGCACACGTATTCGATGGCCTCAGCCCCGGCGTCCATCACGCGTCTGAATTTTTCTTCGTCGGCCTTGGTGATCCCCATCGAGTAGAACGCCGCCGACTTGCGCTCGAGCGAGCGGAAGAAGGCGACGGCATCCTCGATGCTGTAGTGCTTGTGCAGCGCAGTCGACAGGCGGAACCGGTCCAGTGCCCGCGCCATCTCGAAGGTGCCCGTCGTGTCCATGTTCGATGCGATGATCGGGATGCCGTGATACTTCACGCCGGCGTGGCGGAACACGAAGTCGCGCGTGATGTCGACATCGGAGCGCGAGGTCAGCGTCGAGCGCTTCGGACGGATCAGGACGTCCTTGAAGTCGAGTTTGACTTCATGTTCGATATGCATGGCGGCTCCGTACGGACGCGGTGCGGTTCGGTCGAGTCTAGCGGGCGAAACTGCCGGCGCGCGATGTTGTCAGACTCCGGGTGGGCACCGGGCGCAGCCTGGGCGCGGCGCTCGACGGGTGGCCCACGGGAGCGGGAGCAAGTGCGATGTTGATTCGTCATGCGCCGGTGATCGCGCCGTCCGAGATCACGCCAGAGAACGTCTTCCGCGGCCGACGCGCCTTGCTGAGACTCGGCGCAGCCGGCGTCGCCGCCGCCGTGGTTCCGCCGATGCTGCGCGCCCAGGCCGCGCCGCTGCCGGCCCGCCCCGGAAGCTACTCGACGATGGAGAAGCCTACGCCCTTAACGCTGGTGACGAGCTACTGCAACTTCTATGAATTCGGCACCGAGAAGGACGACCCGTCGCGCTACGCGCCGACGCGGCTGAAGACGCGACCGTGGACGGTGCGCGTCGATGGCGAGGTCAAGGCGCCCCGCAGCTTCGACATCGGGGACCTGCTGAAGCTGGCGCCGCTGGAGGAACGCGTCTACCGGCTGCGCTGTGTCGAGGCCTGGTCGGCGGTGGTGCCGTGGATCGGCTATCCACTGGCCGAGCTGATTCGACGCGTCGAACCCACGGGGAACGCAAAATTCGTGGAGTTCACGACGCTGGCCGACCCGAAGCAGATGCCGGGGCTCGGTTCCGCGGTGATCGACTGGCCCTATACGGAAGGCCTGCGCCTCGACGAGGCGATGCATCCGCTCACGCTGCTGACGTTCGGCATGTACGGCCAGGTGCTGCCCGCGCAAAATGGCGCGCCGCTGCGTATCGTGGTCCCGTGGAAGTACGGCTTCAAGAGCGCGAAGTCGATCGTGCGGATCCGCTTCAGCGACCGGCAGCCGGCAACGGCCTGGCAGAAGTCCAACCCGGCGGAGTACGGGTTCTACTCGAACGTCAACCCGGAACGCGACCACCCGCGCTGGAGCCAGAAGAGCGAGCGCCGCCTTGGCGAGGAGATCTTCAACCGGCGGCGTCCCACGCAGATGTTCAATGGCTACGCGGACCAGGTGGCCGCCCTTTATGCGGGCATGGACCTGATGAAGCTCTACTGATGGCGGGTCGTCCGCTCGGCCGGGTTCCGATGCTTCAGGTGCCTGCACCGTCGTCGCTGGCAGTCATCCGCGCGGGCGTATTCGTCCTGGCCGCAATCCCGCTGGTGGCCCTGATCGGGCGTGGTGTCGTGGGCAGCCTGGGTGCGAATCCCGTCGAAGCGATCCTGCGGTCCCTGGGCACCTGGACACTCGTGCTGCTGCTCGTGGTGCTTGCGGTCACCCCACTGCGCCGGCTCACCGGCTGGACCTGGCTCGTGCGGCTGCGCCGCATGCTGGGCCTGTGGGCGTTTTTCTACGCCTGCCTGCACCTGGCCGCGTTCGTCTGGCTCGACCACTGGTTCGACTGGACCGCCATCTTCGCCGATGTGGTGAAGCGGCCGTACCTGACGTTCGGCTTTGCCGCATTCCTGCTGATGCTGCCACTGGCGCTCACCTCCTCGGACGCGATGGTGCGCAGACTCGGTGGCCGCAACTGGCGTCGCCTGCACCGTGCGGTCTATCTGGTCGCCGTACTTGGGGTGCTGCACTACTGGTATCACAAGCTCGCGAAGAACGACCTGTCGCAGCCGATGATCTACGGGGGCGTGCTGGCGACCCTGCTGGGTGCCCGCATCGCGCACGCCGTCTCGGCGCGCCTCGGCGCGTCGGGCGGTCGCCCTCAGGGCAGCGTCGATTCCCCGGCGAAGAGTTCCGCCACCGTCTCGCGCCGCCGCACGCAATAGGCGCGATCGCGGTCGACGAGGACCTCGGCGGCCCGTGGCCGCGTGTTGTAGTTGGAACTCATCACCATGCCGTAGGCGCCGGCACCGGTGATTGCGATGAGATCGCCGACGGCCAGCGCGAGCTTGCGGTCGCGGGCCAGCCAGTCGCCGGTTTCGCACACCGGTCCGACGATGTCATAGGCCTGTAGTGGGGCCGCGCCGGGAGCGACGGGAACCACCCCCATCCACGCGTCGTACAGCGTCGGGCGCAGCAGGTCGTTCATCGCGGCGTCGACGATGGCGAAGTTGCGGGTTGCTCCATGCTTCAGGTACTCGACCCGCGTCACGAGGATGCCGGCGTTGCCGACGATGGACCGGCCCGGCTCGAAGAGAACCGTCCGGTCCGACAGGCCGCGCGCATCGAGCTTGCGCAGCAGCTCGGCGACCAAGATGCCGGTGGCCGGCGGCGATTCGTTCCGGTACCGGATGCCCAGTCCGCCGCCGAAGTCGATGTGACGCAGCCGGATGCCGTCGCGCTCGATCGCGTCGACGATGTCGAGCACGCGCTCGGCTGCATCCAGGTAAGGCGCGATCTCGGTGATCTGCGAACCGATGTGGCAGTCGATGCCTGCGACCTCGAGCCCGGGGCTGCGCGCCGCCCGGCGGTACAGCGCCAGTGCCTCGTCTGTGCTGACGCCGAACTTGTTGTCCTTCAGGCCGGTCGAGATGTAAGGGTGGGTGCGCGCATCCACATCGGGATTGACGCGGACCGAGATGCGCGCCCGTCGCCCGAGCGCGCAGGCGACGCTGTCGATCCGGTCGAGTTCGCCGGCCGATTCGATGTTGAAGCACAGGATTCCGGCGTCGAGTGCCTGCTGGATCTCGATCTCGCTCTTGCCGACACCCGAAAAGACAACCTGCGCAGGATCGCCGCCCGCCGCCAGCACGCGCGTGAGTTCGCCCCCAGACACGATGTCGAACCCGGCGCCCAGGCGCGCCAGCAGGTTCAGCACGGCGAGGTTCGAATTGGCCTTCATCGCGTAGCAGACCAGCGCGCGCCGGCCGGCCAGCGCGTCGGCGTAGGCGCGAAAGGCGGCGGTGATCGCCGCGCGTGAGTAGACGTAAAGCGGCGTGCCGAAGCGTGCCGCGAGGTCGGCGACGGCGACGTCCTCGCAGTGGAGCTGCCGGTCGCGGTAGTCGAACCCGACCGCGGCGGGAAGCGCCTCCGTCATTTCTTTTCGCTGGTCGACGGCACGTCGTCGGGCGAACGCGGAACCGGCCTTTCGGCCGGCGCGTCCGACGGCGCGCGCGACTGCGGTGCAGCGGCCGGCGGCGGCAGGAACAGCGGACCCTTCTGCCCGCACCCGGCGAGTCCGAGCCCGAGCGCGATGCCTAGAATGCCGAGTCGGAATCCCTTCATGGTGCAAACGACTCTAGCATGACCGAATCCGAATTCATGGAGCGTGCCGAGCTGGCGCTGCGGCAAATCGAAAGCGCGATCGACGCGGCCGGTGTCGACATCGAGGCCAGTCGCTCCGGCAACGTGCTGACGCTCGAGCTCGATGACGGCTCGCGCATCGTCGTCAACAGCCAGGCGCCGATGCAGCAGCTGTGGCTCGCAGCGCGCAGCGGCGCGCATCATTACGCATGGATCGACGGTGCGTGGCGCGATACTCGGGACGGCAGCGAGTTCTTCGCCTCGCTGTCGCGCGTCATTTCATCCCAGGGCGGAACGCCGGTCGTCTTCGGCGGACGGCCTGCGTAGCGAGCGCGGGATAGCGGCCGGCGGCCGGTCTAGAAGATCTGCTCGCGCACCGCCTCGCGCTTGGTCTGCTCCTCTGGCGGCAGGCCGTCTTCCAGGCCGAGACTCGCAACGCCCTGACCTGGCTGATGCTCGACGAAGTAGTACTCGCCGCCAAGCTGCACGATGCCGTCGGGCGCGCTGCGAGCGACTTCGGGCACGCCGCTGAGCGCGCGTGACATGTAGCTGATCCAGATCGGCAGCGCGAGCCCGCCGCCGGTTTCGCGCTCCCCGAGCGGCCGCGGCTGGTCGAAGCCCATCCAGGCGACGGCGACCAGATCGCCGCCATAGCCCGCGAACCATGCATCATGCGAGTCGTTGGTCGTGCCGGTCTTGCCGCCGATATCCGCGCGCTTGAGCGTGGCCGATGCGCGCGCGGCAGTCCCCGTCCGCGCAACTTCCTTCAGCAGGCTGTCCATTACAAAGGCATTGCGTTCGTTCAGTACGCGCACGGCATCGTTGCCCGCTGTCACCGGATGTGCCTGCATCAGCGTCTTGCCGCTGGCATCGGTTACCCTGCTGATCAGGTGCAGCTGCAGTCCGTAGCCCCCATTGGCGAACACCGAGTAGCCATTGAGCAGCACCCACGGCGTCACGGAGCCGGCGCCGAGCGCCATCGTCAGATAGGCGGGGTGCTTGTCGGCCTCGAAGCCAAAGCGCGTGATCCAGTCCTGCGCATAGCGGGGCCCGATCGCCTGCAGGATGCGGATCGACACCAGGTTCTTGGACTTTGCCAGCCCCTGGCGCAGCCGCATTGGACCCTCGAACTTGCCGTCGTAGTTCTTCGGCTCCCAGACCTGGCCGCCGGTCAGATTAGGATCGATCGACAGCGGCGCGTCGTTCACCAGCGTGCTCGGGGTGAACCCCTTCTCGAGAGACGCGGAGTAGATGAACGGCTTGAAGGCGGAGCCCGGCTGGCGCCATGCCTGGGTCACGTGGTTGAACTTGTTGAGGTTGAAATCGAAGCCGCCGATCAGCGCGCGGATCGCGCCGTCGCGCGAACTCGCGGCGACAAAGGCGGCCTCGACCTGCGGCAGCTGCACGATCTCCCAGGCCGATTTGTCATTGCGGGCGATGCGCACGACGGCGCCCGGGACGATGCGCCGATTGGGCTGCGCCTTCGGAGACAGCGACGGAGCGACGAACTTGAGGCCGTCTGCCTTGATCTCCAGCGTCTGTCCGCCCTGCAGCGCGAGGCGCACGAGGGACGGTGAGGCTTCCAGCACGACCGCCGGGACCATGTTGGGGCTGTCGATCGCCTCGACCAGGGCGTCCTCGATGCGCTGGTCATGCGTCGCCGGATCGCTCGCGAGGTCGATGAACGCCTCGGGCCCGCGGTAGCCGTACTTGCGGTCGTAGTCCAGCACGGCCTTGCGCAGCGCGCCGTAGGCGACTTCCTGGTCGTCGCGACGCAGCGTCGTGACAACGTTCAGGCCGCGCGTGTAGGTCTCGTCACGGAAGACCTCGAAGACGAGCTGCCGAGCCAGTTCGGCGGCGTATTCGGCGTGCAGCCGCACGCGGCCGGTTTCGCCGGCCAGGGCGTTCGCCTGGCGTTGCTTCAGCTCCTGGGCCAGCGCGGCTTCGTAGGTCGGCCGGTCGATGTAGCCGAGGTCGAGCATGCGCGACAGCACATATTGCTGGCGGATCTTCGCGCGCTTCGGATTCACGAACGGGTTGTAGGCGCTCGGCGCCACCGGCAGGCCCGCGAGTGTCGCCATTTCCGCCACCGTGACGTCCTTCAGCTTCTTGCCGAAGTAGACCTGCGACGCCGCGGCGAAGCCATAGGCGCGCTGGCCAAGGAAGATCTGGTTCGCGTAGACCTCGAAGATGCGGTCCTTGGACAGCGAGGATTCGATCTTGAAGGCGAGCGCGATCTCGTAGATCTTGCGCACGTAGCTGCGCTCGGAGCTGAGGAAGAAATTGCGCGCCACCTGCATCGTGATCGTGCTGCCGCCCTGGCCGCGGCGGCCGGTCACGAAGTTCGACAGCGCCGCGCGCGCGATCCCGCCGTAGTCCACGCCGTGATGCTCGTAGAAGCGGTCGTCCTCGGCGGCGAGGATCGCTTTCTTCATCAGGTCCGGTATGTCGGCGACCGCGACGAAGTCGCGCCGCTCTTCGCCGAACTCGCCGATCAGCAGGCCGTCGGCCGTCCAGACGCGCAGCGGGATCTTCGGCCGGTAATCGGTGAGGGCGTCGATCGGCGGCAGGTTCGAGTACACGATCGCGAACGCGAAGACGAGCAGCATCCCCGCCGACACGGCCGCGGCGCCGGCCAGTCCGGCCGCCCACAGCAGCCCGCTCAGGTACCAGGGGCGCTTGCGTGGCGCGGGCGGAGCTTTGCTATCGATGCCGGGCTTGTCCTCGGACACGGGAACCGTCGCTGGAGGGAACTGGGCGTGCGAGTGACCGCTTATTTGCGCTTCGCCGCACGGAGAGTCGGGAATTATAGAAGCCGCGCATTCACCGGCCGGGACCAGTGATCGATTCCGGCGGACCGTTCGATTGGACGCACCTCGTCACGAAGGGTTCGTTGTTAATCCCTCAAAAGGGTCACGGTTAGGCTGAACGCGGGGCTTGTAGTTGACTTGTGTATGTTGCTAGGATCTCAAGTGCCATCCAACGAAAACGCGCTAAACACGCGAAAGATAAGGAAAAACCGGCATCTGGCCGGGTGTTCAGGCGGCCGGGAGGGCAGGCGTCCCCTTGCACCGAATTCGCGGACACCTGAGTCCGAGTGACACCGAGTTGATTCCGTCGCAGGGAGTACCGCTTTGGCATTCGATCTGCCCTTTGGACCCAAGACACCGCCGCTGATCGGGCTGGATATCGGCTCGTCCAGTGTGAAGATCGTCGAACTCGCTGAAGCCGGCAAGGGAATGATGCGGCTGGAGCGCTACGCGATCGAGCCGCTGCCGCGCGGTGCGGTAGTGGACGGCAATGTCGACAAGATCGACGTCGTCGCCGATGCCGTGAAGCGCGCCTGGCGCCGCGCCGGCGGCAAGATCCGCAACGTCTCGATGGCCCTGCCGGCTTCGGCCGTCATCACGAAGCGCATTGCGCTCCCCGGCAACCTGCGCGAGGAAGAACTCGAGATGCAGGTCGAGAGCGAAGCGAACCAGTACATCCCGTTCGCCCTGGATGAGGTGAGCCTCGATTTCCAGGTCCTGGGACCGATCCCGAACGCCCCGGACGATGTCGAAGTGCTGATCGCCGCGTCGCGCAAGGAGAAGGTCGAGGACCGCATCGCGGTGGCGCAGGCCGCAGGGCTCAAGCCGATCGTCATCGACGTCGAGTCGTACTCGTCGCGGGCCGCGATAGAACGCCTGATCGAGCAGCTTCCGAATTCCGGCGAAGGGCTGGTGATCGCCGTGTTCTACATCGGTGCGAATACCACCAGCGTCACGGTGATGCACGACGGCGAGGCGATCTACGAGCGCGAGCAGCCGTTTGGCGGGCAGCAGCTCACCGGTGACATCTCGCGCGCCTATGGCATCCCGACCGAGGAGGCGGAGCTCAAGAAGCGCAGCGGTGATCTGCCCGCCGACTATGAAACGACGGTGCTGAAGCCGTTCATCGACACGGCGGCGACCGAAATCACCCGCGCGCTGCAGTTCTTCTTCACCTCGACGCCCTACAGCCGCGTCGACCAGATCATGCTGGCAGGCGGCTCTGCGATCCTGTCCGGGCTGCCCGACGCGCTGATGGAGCGCGCTCAGGTGCCGACGTCGGTCATCTCGCCGTTCAAGGGCATGGAAGTGTCGCCGAACATTCGCGAGAAGCAGTTGCGTCTCGACGCGCCGGCGCTGCTGACGCCGTGCGGACTGGCGATGCGGAGGTTCGACAAATGACGGCGCCCCGCATCAACCTGCTGCCGCATCGCGCCGCCAAGCGCGAGCTGCAGAAGAAGCTGTTCTGGGCGGCGACCGCGCTGTCGCTCGTGGCCGGCCTGGTGATGGTCGGCGTCGTGTGGACCGTCCTGCAGGGCAATATCTCGAGCCAGGAAGCACGCAACGAGTTCATCCGCAACGAAAATCGCAAGCTCGATACGCAGATCAAGGAAATCGCGACGCTGCGGCAGGAAATCGACGGACTGCGCGCGCGCCAGCGGGCGGTCGAGGATCTGCAGGCGGATCGTAACCAGCCGGTGTATCTGCTCGACGAAATCGTCAAGCAGGTTCCGGAGGGCATCTATCTCAAGACCGTCAAGCAGGACGACCGCAAGGTCAACGTGACCGGATGGGCGGCCTCCAACGAGCGCGTCTCCGAGTTCCTGCGCAACCTGCAGAACAACTCGCGGGTGCTCGAGCGGCCGGAACTCATCGAGATCAAGGTGGCGGGTCAGGGGCCACCGGGAACGAACCGCCGCGTGTTCGATTTTTCGCTGAATTTCACGATGAAGCCGACGCCCGAGCGGACCCAGATGCAGCAGCAGGGTCAGGCGAAGCCGGCGGTTGCCGCTGCGGCGGGGAGCCGGCCCGCGACGGGCGTGCCGGCGGCGGCTGCCGCGCCGACGGCGGCGAAGAAATAGCGCGATGCAGGGGCACTAATGGCTAGCCGAGACCTACTTTCGCAGTTCAAGGGGCTGACACTCGACAACGTCGGCTCCTGGCGCATGGCGCCGCGGTTGACGCTGTGGGCGATCGTCATCATCGCGTGCGGCATCGGCGGCTGGTTCGGCCTGTGGAGTGGCCAGAAGGACCAGCTCGAAGCGCTGCAGGGCGAAGAAGCCAAGCTCAAAGAGGACTACAAGAGCAAGCTGCAGCAGGCGATCAACCTCGATGAGCTGCGCAAGCAGCGCGAGCAGGTCAGCCAGTACGTTCTGACGCTGGAGAAGCAGCTGCCGAGCAAGTCCGAGATGGACGCCCTGCTGTCCGACATCAACCAGGCGGGCGTCGGGCGAGGTCTGGACTTCGAGCTGTTCCGGCCCGGCCAGACCAACGTCAAGGAGTACTACGCCGAGCTGCCGATTTCGATCAAGCTGACGGGCAAGTACCACGATCTCGGTGCGTTCGCGAGCGACATTGCCAACCTGCCGCGGATCGTCACGCTCAACAACCTGAGCCTCGCGGCGGGCAAGGGCGGTGCCCTGACGCTGGACGCGACGGCCAGGACCTACCGGTACCTGGATGCCGACGAACTGGCCAGCCAGCGCAAGGCGCGGCAGACGGCGACGAAGGGCCCGGCGAAATGAAACCACTGAACCGACCCATGCGCCTCCTTGCACTCGCGGTGGCCGCCTGCGGCCTGGCTGGCTGCGGTGGCGGCGACGAAACCGAATTGCGCACCTGGATGGACGAAACGCGCAAGGCGATGCGGCCGACCACGCAACCCGTGCCCGAGCCCAAGCAGTTCGCGCCCTATGCCTACGAAGGCAAGGCGCTCGTCGATCCGTTCGACCCGCAGAAAATGGTGCTGGCGGTCGCGCGGCAGGCGCAGGCGCGGGCCAGCACGAGCGCGATCAAGCCGGACCTCGACCGCCGTCGCGAGGCGCTCGAAGGGTTCCCGCTCGATCAGCTCCGGATGGTCGGCACGCTGCGACAGCAGGGCAACAACGTCGCACTGATCGACGTGGGGGGCCAGACCTTCATGGTGAAGGCGGGCAACTACATGGGCCAGAACTTCGGGCTGGTCACGAAGATCAGTGAAACCGAAGTGGATCTCAAGGAAATCGTCCAGGACGCCGCCGGCGAGTGGGTCGAACGGCCCTCGAAGCTGGAACTGCAGGATGCCGCCGCGCGGCAGGGGAGCAAGCGATGAGCATGTCGATCGAGGGTCTTGTCAAGGCGCTGTCGAAGCTGGCGGTTGCCGGACTGGCCACCTTTGCCGCACTGTCAGCGGCACAAACGCCGGCGGCCGACGCCACCAACGCGATCGAACGCGTCGATGCGTCGCAGACACCGACAGGCGTGGTGCTGACGATCGACATGAAGAACCCGGTCCAGGGAACGCCGGCGAGCTTCTCGGTCGCCAACCCGGCGCGTGTCGCGCTGGACCTGCCGGGAGCCGTCAATGCAGTCGGCCGCAACCAGCTCGATCTGAACCAGGGCGATCTGCGCTCGGTCAACATCGTGCAGGCGCCGGGCCGTTCGCGCGTCGTGCTCAACCTGAAGCGTCCGCTGACCCATGCGATCAGCGTCGACGGCAACCGCATCCTCGTGGCGCTGGGCGGGGCCACCGATTCGACGACGTTCCGCTCGACCGCGGCGCCGGCGGCCACGGCTGCGGCGGCGGGCGCAGCTGCCGCGGCACCGGCACCGGCACCGGCATCGGCAACGTCATCGGCGCCGGCGGCGCCGACGGCGTCGGCCGGAGGGCGTGCGCTGCGCGGTGTCGACTTCCGCCGCGGTGCGGAGGGTGAAGGCCGGGTCGTCATCGATCTTTCGGATCCGAACACCAACGTCGATATCCGCCAGCAGGGCAACACGGTGGTCGTCGATTTCCTCAACACCACGCTGCCCGACAACCTGAAGCGCCGGCTCGACGTGTCGGACTTCGCCACTCCGGTCAGCAACGTGACGGCGAGCCAGCAGGGCAACAATGCACGCCTGGTCATCGAGCCGCGCGGCCTGTGGGAGCACAACGCCTACCAGAGCGACACGCGCTTCGTGCTGGAAGTGCGGCCGGTCAAGGAAGACCCGAACCGCCTGTTCCAGGGCACGCGCCAGGGCTATCAGGGTGAGCGCCTGTCGCTGAACTTCCAGAACGTCGACGTGCGCTCGCTGCTGCAGGTGATCGCCGATTTCACGAACCTCAATATCATCACCAGCGATTCGGTCGGCGGCACAATCACCCTGCGACTGAAAGACGTACCGTGGGATCAGGCGCTCGACATCATCCTGCAGTCCAAGGGCCTGGACATGCGCAAGAACGGCAATGTCCTGCTGGTGGCGCCGCGTGACGAGATCGCGACCAAGGAAAAACTCGAACTCGAGTCGCGCAGCCAGATCCAGGAGCTCGAGCCTCTGCGCTCCGAGGCCTTCGTCATCAATTACCAGAAGGCCGAAGAAGCGCGGCGCCTGCTGGTCGACGGCCAGCAGCGCCTGCTGTCGAAGCGCGGCACGGTGGCGGTCGATCCGCGCACCAACCAGCTGTTCGTGCAGGACACCGTGTCCCGCCTCGAGGAAGTGCGCCGCCTTCTGGCGCGCATCGATGTCCCCGTGCCGCAGGTACTGATCGAGGCCCGCATCGTCGAGGCCGACGACAAGTTCTCGCGCAGCCTCGGCGTGAAGTTCGGCTACGGCCGTGTCACCAACGAGGCTTCGGTGGGTGGCCGCAACGAGAACCCGGTGCTGCCGGGCACGCCGCCGGTGCGCGTCATCGATTCGAACAACGTGAACCTGCCGGCGATCGGCCTGAACGGATTCAACCCGGGTTCGTTCAATCTGACGCTGTTCAACAGCAGCCTGACCCGACTGCTCAACCTCGAGCTGACGGCACTCGAATCGGACGGCGCAGGCAAGGTGATTTCCAGCCCACGCGTCGTCACCGCAGACAAGGTGAAGGCGACGATCGAGCAGGGCACCGAAATCCCGTATCAGCAGGCGACCTCGTCGGGCGCCACCTCGGTGGCCTTCCGCAAGGCCGTGCTGAAGCTCGAGGTGACGCCGCAGATCACGCCCGAGGGCGCGATCTTCATGGACGTCAAGGTGAACAAGGACACGCCGGGCCGGCCGACCACGGCGGGACCGGCGATCGACACGAAGAACGTGCAGACGCAGGTGCTGGTCGAAAACGGCGGCACGGTGGTGCTGGGCGGCATCTACGAACAGAGTGTCCGCACCGACGTGACCAAGGTGCCGTTCCTCGGCGACATCCCGGTGCTGGGGTACCTGTTCAAGACCACCAACAAGATCAACGACCGCACGGAACTGCTGATCTTCATCACGCCGCGCATCGTTTCCGAACGCATCAACGCCGCGTCGCTGCGCTAGCAACCGGCAGGCGCCGAATCGGGGCCGCTGTGTGCGGCCCCTTTTCATTGGCGGCGGTGTGCTGCGTTACGCTGCGACCATGACCACGGCCCCCTCGATCTTCCTCGTCGGCATGATGGGTGCCGGCAAGTCGACCATAGGCCGGCTGCTGGCCGACGCGATCGGCTTCGAGTTCATCGATGCCGATCGCGAACTGGAGGCGCGCAGCGGAGTGCCGGTGCCGACGATCTTCGAAATCGAGGGCGAGGCCGGATTCCGGCGCCGGGAAGCCGCGTTGCTCGACGAGCTCACGCTGCAGCCGGGGGTCGTGCTCGCGACGGGCGGCGGCGCAGTCCTCGAGCCGCTGACACGGCAACGCCTGCGCGAACGCGGTCTGGTCATCTACCTGCGGACGAGCGCCGACGAGGTGCATCGCCGGACGCGGCGCGACAAGAACCGGCCGTTGCTGCGCACCGGGAATCCGCGTGAACGCATCGAACAGCTGCTGACCGAGCGCGAGCCGCTCTACGAAGAGGTCGCGCACGTGACAGTGCAGTCGGCCGCATCGAATCCCAAGAAGCTGCTGCAGCGGCTGGTCGCCCACCCCGAAGTGCGCGCCGTCGCAGAGCTTGCGGCGCAGCCGGGAGCCGAATAGCCGCTCGTACAATCGCCGGATGCAACGCGTGACCGTCGGCCTTCCGGGCCGGCAATACGACATCCTGATCGGCGACGAGCTGCTCGCACGCGCGGCGGAGTTCATCACGCCGCTCGCGCCGACGCGCATCGTGGTGGTTACCGGCACCGCGGTCGGTGCCCTGTACGCGGATCGGTTGTGCAGATCCCTGGGCGACGTGGCTCCTGTGACGACAGTCACGTTGCCGGACGGTGAAACGCACAAGCACTGGACGTCCGTGTCGACGATCCTCGACGCGCTGGTCGACGCCGGCGCGGACCGCAGGAGCCTGCTGGTCGCGCTGGGCGGCGGCGTCGTCGGCGACATCGCCGGGTTCGCCGCGTCGATCTACATGCGCGGCATCCGCTTCGTGCAGGTGCCGACGACGCTTCTGGCGCAGGTCGACTCCTCGGTCGGCGGCAAGACCGGCATCAATCATCCGCGCGGGAAGAATCTGATCGGCGCGTTCCACCAGCCGCAGCTGGTCATCAGTGACACGTCGACGCTGCGCACGCTGCCGGATCGGGAACTCTCGGCAGGGCTGGCCGAAGTGCTCAAGCACGGACTGCTGGCGGATCGCGCGTACTTCGACGCCACGGTACGGGAGCTGGCTGCACTGAGAGCGCGCGACGCCGGCGCGCTGACGCGCGCGATCGCACGCTCCTGCCAGATCAAGGCCGGCATCGTCGAGCGCGATGAGCGCGAAGCGGGCGAGCGAGCGCTGCTGAACCTCGGGCACACCTTCGGCCATGCGATCGAAGCACTGACGGGCTATCAGCGGTGGCTGCACGGCGAGGCGGTCGGCTGCGGCATCGTGCTCGCGGCGGATCTGTCGCATCGCGTCGGTCTGCTGGCTAGCGAGAGCCTCGATCCGATCCGTTCCGCGGTGGGCGCGGCGGGCCTGCCGGTCCGCATCGACGGGCTGCCGGCCGTGGACGCAATCCGTTCGATGCGCGGCGACAAGAAGTCCGAAGCGGGCGCGATCCGATTCGTGCTGCTCGAGCGCATCGGGCAGGCCGTGCAGCGTACGGTGCCCGACGCCGCGCTGCGCGACACGCTGTCGGCAGGAGGCTACGTGTGAGCCCCGCCGGACTCGCTCCCTATGCGGCCGATCCTGCGCGTTCGCGCGGACGCAGACATCCGGAGCCTCCAGTCACCGGACGCACCGCCTTCCAGCGCGACCGCGACCGCATCGTCCACTCCACCGCATTCCGGCGCCTCGAATACAAGACGCAGGTCTTCGTCAATCACGAGGGCGATCTGTTTCGCACGCGGCTGACCCACTCGCTGGAAGTTGCCCAGATCGGCCGCGCCATCGCGCGCAACCTGCAGCTCAATGAAGACCTCGTGGAAGCCGTGGCGCTGGCTCACGACCTCGGCCACACGCCGTTCGGGCACGCAGGACAGGATGCGCTGGCCGAGTGCATGCGCGATCACGGCGGCTTCGAACACAACCTGCAGTCGCTGCGCGTCGTCGAAGAGCTCGAGGAGCGCTATGGTGCATTCAACGGACTCAACCTTACTTTCGAGGCGCGCGAAGGCATCCTGAAGCACTGCTCTCTGGAGAACGCGCGCAGGCTCGGCGAACTCGGTGAGCGATTCCTGCTGAAGCGACAGCCGAGCCTGGAAGCGCAGATCGCCAATCTGGCCGATGAGATCGCCTACAACAACCACGACATCGACGATGGCCTGCGCTCGGGACTGCTCGACATCGGCCAGCTCGACACCGTACCGCTGTTCGCGCGCCACGCGACGCCGGTGCGGCAGCAGTTTCCGCAGATCGCCGAGCGCCGCATGATTCACGAGACGGTCGGGCGCATGATCAACACGCTGATCGTCGACCTGACCGACGAGAGCACGCGGCGCATCGTGAAGGCGGCTCCGGCCACGATCGACGAGGTGCGGCAGGTCGGCGCGCTGATCGGCTTCTCTTCCGAACTGCGCGCGGAGGCCGACGTGCTGAAGCGCTTCCTGTACGACAACCTCTACCGGCATTACCAGGTCATGCGCATGACAGCGAAGGCGCGCAAGATCGTGCGCGAACTGTTCGGCGCGTTTCTGGACGAACCGCGCCTGCTGCCGTCGGACCACCAGGCGCGCGTCGCACAGGAAGGTCCGCGGGCGATCGCCGACTATGTGGCCGGAATGACCGACCGCTACGCGATTCGCGAGCACCGTCGTCTCTACGCCGTCAGCGACGCCTGACAGCGGGCGCCGCCGATGGCCCGTCTGCCCAGGCTCGCTGTCGGAGGGCTGCCGCATCTGGTCGTGCAGCGAACGGCGGCGCGCCGGATCCTGGTCGACGACGAGGAAGCGGGTTTCCTTCTGGCGGTGCTGCGCGACGCCGTGGCCGACGCGGCCGTGGCGGTACACGGCTACGCGCTGCTGCCGCAGGCCGTGTGGCTGCTGGCCACACCGGCCGACGCCGGCGGCATCAGCCGCGCGATGCAATCGATCGGCCGGCGCTACGTGCGCTGGCTCAATGAGCGGCGCGGCGAGCGGGGCGGGCTGTTCTCGGGGCGGTATCGCGCCGCGCTGCTGCAGCCCGACACCGAGCTGCTGCCTGCACTGCGGTATGTCGAGCTGCAACCGGTCAGCGGTGCGCTGACGGCGGCGCCTGAGGACTATCGCTGGTCGAGTTGCCGCCATCACCTGGGCCTGGCGTCCGATCCCGCGCTGCAGGTCGACGCGGCGTACTGGGCGCTCGGCAACACGCCGTTCGACCGGCAGGCGGCCTACCGCGATTTCCTGCGGGCCGGAGTTATGCCTGAGTGCGCGGCCCGCTTCGATCAGGCGCTGGCCGGCGGCTGGGTGCTGGGATCTCCGGAGTTCGTGCGCCAGATCGCAGGCATCAGCCCGCGCCGCCCGCAGCGTGCTCGTGCTGGCAGGCCGCGCCGCGTCGTCGCCGCGACCGCCGACCCATGAGCCGCACGGCGCCGGACGCCACCGGCGGTCGCCTTTCTCTCATCGGACGGTACCTGGAGCGTGTGGCCCAGGTGCGGCCCGGCGAAGGTCGGCTGCTCGCAGGGTCGTTCTTCTATTTCTTCTGCCTGCTGGCCGCCTACTACATGATCCGGCCGCTGCGCGACGAGATGGCAGTGCAGTACGGCGCCGAGCGTCTGCAGCAGCTGTTCACCGCCACCTTCCTCACGATGGTCGCGCTGATCCCGGCCTTCGGCTGGATGGCGTCGCGGCTGCCAGTGCAGCGCTTGCTGCCGCTGGTCTATGGCGCCGTGATCGCAGTGCTGCTGGCGTTCTGGGTCGTGCTCGGCAGCGGTCTCGACCTGGCGCGCGTTGCGCCGTTCTTCTTCGTCTTCGTCAGCGTATTCAACCTGTTCGTCATTTCGGTGTTCTGGAGCTTCATGGCCGACCTCTGGTCGACTGAAGCCGCGCGGCGCACGTTCGGCGTGATCTCCGCCGGTGGCAGCCTCGGCGCCGTCGCTGGCCCCGCGGCGGCTGCACTGCTGGCGCAGGCTCTGGGGCTGAGCGGGCTGCTGCTGGCGTCGGCTGCCACGCTGGCGCTGGCACTCATATGCATCGGCGCCCTGCTGAAGATTTCGGGCCGGCGCGGGGTGCTGAGGCGCGACGACGAGGATCGGCCGAAGGCGAGCCTGTGGATCGGCGTGGTCCGCGTCGCGCGCTCGCCCTATCTGCTCGGCATTGCCGTTTTCGTGATGTGCTACACGGTGCTCGGCACGCTGCTGTACTTCCTGCAGGTGAATCTGGTCGGCAGCACGATCAGCGACGCCACGGAACGGACACGCCTGTTCGCCCATGTGGACCTCGCGGTCAATGTCCTGACTCTGGTGCTGCAGCTCTTCGTCACCGGCCGGCTGCTCAGCCGTCTTGGCGCCACCGCGATGCTGGTGGCGCTGCCGGTGCTGTCGGTAGTGGGTTTCGCCGCGCTGGGGCTGTGGACCCTGCTGCCGGTGCTGGTTGCCTTCGGCGTGCTGCGCCGGTCCGGCGAATTCGCCATTTCCAAGCCGACCCGCGAGACCCTATTCACAGTGGTCGGCCACGACGACAAGTACCAGGCGAAGAACGTCATCGACACGGTGATACACCGGGGCGGCGATGCGGCATCGAGCTGGTTCGCTGCCGGGCTCAAGGCGGCGGGCCTTGGGCTCAGCGGCCTGGCTTGGGTCGGCGTGCCCATCGCAGTCATCTGGCTGGCGGTGGCGTGGGCGCTGGGGCGGGAGCACGAGAGCCGGCGCGGCCGGTACCGGCCCGCCGACTGAGGGGCACTTCGCCTCTCCCGGCGTTTAGTCTGTCCCCTATTATTTCTGGACAGTCTGTCTGCATCATAAATTGGGGACAGACCCCGAATTCTCTTGTTGTGCAGTGCGGTGGGGCCGCAGTAGAGTGCAGCTACGCTGCGGCGCCCTGGTCGCGGCCCTTGCCGGACAACTGCCATGCATGAGCCCTCGATCGACGCCACCCCAGAAGCGGACCAGCCGGGGCTGTACTCCCCCGCCAACGAGCACGATGCCTGCGGCGTCGGCTTCGTGGCCAATATCAAGGGCCGAGCGAGCCATGCGCTGGTGCAGCAGGCACTGCTGATTCTTCACAACCTGGACCACCGCGGCGCGGTCGGTGCCGATCCACTGTGCGGCGACGGCGCCGGCATCCTGATCCAGATCCCGGACGCCTTTTACCGCGACGAGCTGGCGAAGCAGGGCGTGAGCCTGCCGCCTCCGGGTGAATACGGCGTCGGCATGATCTTCCTGCCGCGCGAAAACGCGTCGCGGCTGGCCTGCGAGCAGGAGCTCGAGCGCACCGTGCGTGCCGAGGGCCAGGTCGTGCTCGGCTGGCGCGACGTGCCGGTCGATCGCGACATGCCGATGTCGCCGCTGGTGCGCGAGCGCGAGCCGGTGATCCGCCAGATCTTCATCGGCCGCGGGCCGGACGTGATGGTGCCGGATGCCCTCGAGCGCAAGCTCTACGTCATCCGCAAGACCGCCAGCCACAAGATCCAGGCGCTGAAGCTCAAGCACGGCAAGGAATACTTCGTGCCGTCGATGTCGGTGCGCACGATCGTCTACAAGGGGCTGCTGCTCGCCGACCAGGTCGGCCAGTACTACGCCGACCTGCGCGATCCGCGCGTCGTTTCCGCGATCGCGCTGGTGCACCAGCGCTTCTCGACCAACACCTTCCCGTCGTGGGAACTCGCGCATCCATACCGCCTGATCGCGCACAACGGCGAGATCAACACCGTCAAGGGCAACTTCAACTGGATCCGCGCGCGCGAAGGCGTCATGTCGTCGCCGGTGCTGCGCGAGGATCTCGGCAAGCTCTTTCCGCTGATCTACGAAGGACAGTCGGACACGGCGTGCTTCGACAACGCGCTCGAGCTGCTGGTTATGAGCGGCTATCCGCTGGCGCACGCGGTGATGATGATGATCCCCGAGGCGTGGGAGCAGCACACGCTGATGGATGCCAGCCGCCGCGCGTTCTATGAATATCACGCGGCGATGATGGAGCCCTGGGACGGACCGGCCGCCATCGCCTTCACCGACGGCATGCGCATCGGCGCAACGCTGGACCGCAACGGACTGCGGCCGGCGCGCTACGTCATCACCGACGACGACATGGTGGTGATGGCCTCCGAGGTCGGTGTGCTGCCGATCCCCGAGAGCCGCATCACCAAGAAGTGGCGGCTGCAGCCCGGCAAGATGTTCCTGATCGACACCGAACAGGGCCGCATCATCGACGACGCCGAGGTGAAGCAGCAACTCGCCGCGAGCAAGCCCTACAAGGAGTGGATCCGGCGCATCCGCATCAAGCTCGACGACCTGCCCGCCCGGGCCGGAGAAAAGCCGGGCTCGGCCGCGAAGCACGACGTGCCGCTGCTCGACCGCCAGCAGGCGTTCGGTTACACGCAGGAGGACGTCAGGCTGCTGATGGAGCCGATGGCGCTGCAGGGTGAGGAAGCGATCGGCTCGATGGGCAACGACGCCGCGCTGCCGGTGCTGTCGAATCGCCCGAAGCCACTCTACAACTACTTCAAGCAGCTGTTCGCGCAGGTGACCAACCCGCCGATCGACCCGATCCGCGAGCAGCTGGTGATGTCGCTGGTGAGTTTCATCGGGCCGAAGCCCAACCTGCTCGACATCAACAACATCAATCCGCCGATGCGCCTCGAGGTGAGCCAGCCGGTGCTCGACTTCAAGGACATGGCGAAGATCCGGTCGATCGAAAACTACTCGTCGAACAAGTTCCGCTCGTTCGAGCTCGACATCTGCTATCCGCTGGCGTGGGGCAAGGCGGGCGTGGAGGCGCGACTCGCATCGCTGTGCGCGCAGGCGGTCGACGCGGTCAGGGCCGGCTACAACATCCTCATCGTCACCGACCGTGCGCTCGACGCCGGCAACGTCGCGATTCCGGCGCTGCTCGCGACGAGTGCCGTGCACCAGCACCTTGTCGCCGAGGGTTTGCGCACCTCGACCGGATTGGTCGTCGAGACGGGTTCCGCGCGCGAGGTGCACCACTTTGCGCTGCTGGCCGGTTACGGCGCCGAGGCCGTGCACCCGTACCTCGCGCTCGAGACGCTCGAACGGCTGCACGGGGCGGACTCCGCCAAGGCGGTCAAGAACTACATCAAGGCAGTCGGCAAGGGCCTGAACAAGGTCATGTCGAAGATGGGCATCAGCACCTACATGTCGTACTGCGGCGCGCAGATCTTCGAGGCCGTGGGGCTGAACCGCGAACTCGTCGACAAGTACTTCCGTGGCACTGCCAGCAATGTCGGCGGCGTAGGCCTGTTCGAGGTCATGGAAGAGGCGGTGCGCACCCATCGCGCGGCGTTCTCGAACGACCCGGTGCTCGCCAATATGCTCGACGCCGGCGGCGAGTACCAGTGGCGCACGCGCGGCGAAGAGCACATGTGGACGCCGGACGCGATTGCCAAGCTGCAGCACTCGACGCGCGCCAACAACTACCAGACCTACAAGGAATACGCGCAGATCATCAACGACCAGAGCCGCCGGCACATGACGCTGCGGGGGCTGTTCGAGTTCAGGTTCGACCCGAAGCGCGCGATCCCGCTCGACGAGGTCGAGCCCGCCATGGAGATCGTCCGGCGCTTCGCCACCGGCGCGATGTCGCTCGGCTCGATCTCGACCGAGGCGCACGCGACGCTGGCGATCGCGATGAACCGCATCGGCGGCAAAAGCAACACCGGTGAGGGCGGCGAGGACCCGGCGCGCTACCAGCACGAACTGCGCGAAGGAACCGGAGCCCTGAAGATCAAGGACGGCGACACGCTCGCGGAGGTCATCGGCCGCGACCGCGTCGAGGTCGACATCCCGCTCAAGGCGGGCGACTCGCTGCGATCGAAGATCAAGCAGGTCGCTTCGGGACGCTTCGGCGTGACGACCGAGTACCTGGTCAGTGCCGACCAGATCCAGATCAAGATGGCGCAGGGCGCCAAGCCCGGCGAGGGCGGGCAACTGCCCGGCCACAAGGTCAGCGAGTACATCGCCAAGCTGCGTTTCTCGGTTCCGGGCGTGGGCCTGATCTCGCCCCCGCCGCACCACGACATCTACTCGATCGAAGACCTGGCGCAGCTGATCCACGACCTGAAGAACGCGAACCCGCAGGCGTCGATCAGCGTGAAGCTGGTGTCCGAGGTTGGCGTCGGCACGGTGGCTGCCGGGGTGGCCAAGGCCAAGGCCGATCACGTGACGATCGCCGGACACGACGGTGGCACCGGTGCCTCGCCGGTCTCGTCGATCAAGCACGCGGGCACGCCGTGGGAGCTCGGCCTCGCCGAGACGCAGCAGACGCTGGTCCTGAACCGCCTGCGCGGGCGCATTGCCGTTCAGGTCGACGGCCAGATGAAGACCGGCCGCGACGTCGTCATCGGCGCGCTGCTCGGCGCCGACGAGTTCGGGTTCGCGACCGCGCCGCTCGTCGTCGAGGGCTGCATCATGATGCGCAAGTGCCACCTGAACACCTGCCCGGTGGGCGTGGCTACGCAGGATCCGGTGCTGCGCGCCAAGTTCAGGGGCCAGCCCGAGCACGTCGTCAACTACTTCTTCTTCGTCGCCGAAGAGGTGCGCGAGATCATGGCGCAGCTCGGGGTGCGGACTTTCGACGAGCTGGTCGGCCGCTCGGACCTGCTCGAGACGAAGAAGGGCATCGACCACTGGAAGGCGAAGGGACTCGACTTCAGCCGCATCTTCTACCAGCCGCCGATGCCGGCGGATGTCGCGCGGCGTGTCGTCGAGGCGCAGGACCACGGCCTGGCGAAGGCCCTCGATCACAAGCTCATCGAGCAGAGCCGGCCGGCACTCGAGCGCGGCGAGCGGGTGAGCTTCATCTCGCCGATCCGCAACATCAACCGGACCGTCGGCACGATGCTGTCGTCGCTGGTCGCGCGCAAGTACGGCCACGCCGGCCTGCCGGACGACACGATCCACATCCAGCTCAACGGCACGGCCGGCCAGAGTTTCGGCGCGTTCCTCGCAGCGGGCATCACGCTCGACCTCGTCGGCGACGCCAACGACTACACCGGCAAGGGGCTGTCGGGTGGACGCGTCATCGTGCGCTGTCCGAACGATTTCCGCGGCGCCGGCACCGAGAACATCATCGTCGGCAACACGGTGCTCTACGGCGCGATCGCGGGCGAGGCGTACTTCAACGGAGTCGCCGGCGAACGCTTCGCGGTGCGCAACTCCGGCGCGACCGCCGTCGTCGAAGGAACCGGAGACCACGGCTGCGAATACATGACCAAGGGCACGGTGGTCGTGCTGGGGGCCACAGGACGCAACTTTGCCGCGGGCATGTCGGGCGGCATCGCGTATGTATTCGACGAGCACGGCGACTTTGCGTCGAAATGCAACCAGGCCATGTGCGACCTGGAAGCGGTACTGCCGTCGGCCGAGCAGCAGGAAAAGGTGGACGAGACGATCTGGCATCTGGGCGAGACCGACGAGTTCATCCTGCGCGGCCTGATCGAGGCGCACTTCCGCCACACCGGCAGCCTGCGCGCGCGGATGCTGCTCGACAACTGGGCCGGCATGCGCACGCGCTTCATCAAGGTGTTCCCGCACGAGTACCGGCGCGCGCTCAGGGAACTCGGCGCGCAGCGCCAGTCGGCGCCGCCGCAGCGGCTGGCCGCCTGAAACGAACGACACGAGCAGATCATGGGCAAGATCACCGGTTTCATGGAGTACGAACGGCTCGAGGAAGCCGCCGAGGCACCGCAGTCGCGCAGGCAGCACTGGCGCGAGTTCGTCGAGCACCTCACCGACGAGCAGGCGTCAATCCAGGCGGCGCGCTGCATGGACTGCGGCATCCCGTTCTGCAACAACGGCTGCCCGGTCAACAACGTCATCCCGGATTTCAACGACCTCGTGTACCGGCAGGACTGGAAGAACGCGCTCGACGTCCTGCACAGCACGAACAACTTTCCCGAGTTCACCGGGCGGGTCTGTCCGGCGCCCTGCGAGGCCGCGTGCACGCTGAACATCGGCGAGGCCGCGGTCGGCATCAAGTCGATCGAGCACAAGATCATCGACAAGGGATGGGAAGAAGGCTGGGTGGTGCCGCAGCCGCCGAAAGTGAAGACCGGGAAGCGGGTGGCGGTCGTAGGCAGCGGACCGGCTGGCCTCGCCGCCGCGCAGCAACTGGCGCGCGCCGGGCACGAGGTCACCGTGTTCGAGAAGAATGACCGCGTCGGCGGGCTGCTGCGCTATGGCATTCCGGACTTCAAGATGGAGAAATCGCACATTGACCGGCGCGTCGTGCAGATGGAGGCGGAAGGTGTCACGTTCCGCACCGGTGTGCTGGTCGGCCAGCGCAAGCTCAACGGCGGCGTGACGGACTGGTCGAAGCAGACCCTCGGTCCGGACCAGGTGCTGAAGGACTTCGACGCCGTCGTGCTGTCCGGCGGCGCGGAGCAGCCGCGCGACCTGCCGGTGCCGGGGCGCGAGCTTGCCGGGGTCCATTTTGCGATGGAGTTCCTGCCGCAGCAGAACAAGGTCGTCGCCGGCGACAAGGTGAAGGGGCAGATCCTCGCGACCGGCAAGCACGTCATCGTCATCGGTGGCGGCGACACCGGCTCGGACTGCGTCGGCACGTCCAACCGCCACGGCGCGAAGTCGGTGACGCAGTTCGAACTGCTGCCGCAGCCGCCGGAGAGAGAGAACAAGGAGCTCACCTGGCCGTACTGGCCGGTGAAGCTGCGCACCTCGTCGTCACACGAAGAAGGCGTGGAACGCGACTGGTCGGTGACGACCAAGCGCTTCGAGGGCGACGGCAAGGGCAATGTGCGCGCGATCGTCGCCGCCCGGGTCGAGTGGCAGAAGGATTCGAGGACCGGGGCGATGAAGATGGTCGAAGTGCCGGGGTCCGAGTTCGAACTGCCGGCCGATCTCGTGCTGTTCGCGATGGGCTTCGTGTCGCCCGTCGGCACGGTGCTCGAGTCGTTCGGAGTCGAGAAAGACACGCGCGGCAACGCGCGCGCGGCCACCGAGGATTCGAAGGGGGGGCCCCGGCCCTACGCCACCAGCGTGCCGAAGGTCTTTGCCGCCGGCGATATGCGGCGCGGACAGAGCCTCGTCGTGTGGGCGATCCGCGAGGGTCGTCAGTGCGCCCGCGCCGTCGACGAGTTCCTGATGGGAGCATCCACGCTTCCGCGTTGAACCCTGGATAGGCCGACTCGCGGCGTTAGCAGCACTGCTCGAAGGCGCGGCGCGAGGGTTGCCGGATCACGCGCACAACTACGGCGCCCATGAGGCGTCGGGAGCACGCGGCAACGCTGCGGGCCACGCAAGCCGGACGCACAGACCCGGACCCGCATCCTGAGTGCACCCCAGGCCGAGTGACCCCTGGTGAGCACGGGCGACCGAAAGTGCGAGCGTCAGCCCCAGCCCGAGCGCTGTATCGATCTCGCCGGTTTCGTCGTAGCGACGAAGCGCGCGCTCGATCTGCGTCAGGCGATCCGTCGACAGACCCGGCCCGTCGTCTCCGACCTCGATGAACTGCTGACCGGCCCGGGTTCCGGCGCGCACGTACGCGCGGGTCGCGCCATGGCGCTCTGCGTTGTCGACGAGATTGGCGACCGCGACAGCGAGCAGGTCGAGATCGCCGCGCAACTCTCCGGCCGCTTCGAGTTGCGTCGCGTCGACGGCAATGCGACGGCCGGCGGCCACCGCGCCCAACTCGGCCGCGGTGAACGACCGCCAGCGGATCGCGTTTGAGGTGCGCGCCATCGTCAGCAGGGCCTGAACCACACCGGCCAGGCGGTGGGCCGCATCGGTCGCCAGCCTCAGGCGCGTAGCGACTTCCGCGGGCGCCGAGGCGCTCGCCACTTCGAGCTGAGCCGAAAGTCCGGCGAGCGGCGTGCGCAGCGAATGAGCCGCATGGGCCGCGAAAGCCTGCTCGCTGCGCAGCTTCGCGCGCAGCCGGGTCAGCAGCGATTCGATCGCAGAGTACGCTGGAATCAGCTCTCCGCGTGGCAGCCGGGGCGCTTCGAGCTGTGTGGCATCGGGACCGAGCCTGTCGATGGCCTGCGCGAACTCGGTGATGGGGCGCAGCTCCTGCTGGATGCTCCAGGCCAGCACGAGACCTATCGCGATTCCTAGGAGGACGACGGTACTTCCGGCGATCAGCGCGGCAGTCAGCTGGGCGCGGCGGAATTCGACCAGCGGCTGTGCCACCTGCAGCCACAGGTCCCTGCCGGGCAACGTGTAGACCGCGAACTCGCGCGTCAGCAGGTGACCCTCGACCAGCGGGACATCCGGCCACGCGGTCTCGGAGGCCCCGTGCGAACGTGCGACAAGCCGGCCACTGGGCATGCGCAACTGCCAGTGAATCGCTTCGGCATGCGGCGGTGCCGGTAGCGCGCGTCCCTGCGACAGGGCTTCGACCTTCGCTTCGTGCTCAGCGAGAACGATCAGAGCCTGAGCCGTTTCTTCGAGCGATGACTCCATTACGTTTCGAACTGCTGTGCTGACTACGAGCGCGGCGATGACGGCCGTTGCTGTCGCTCCAGTCAGCACGAGCGTCAGCGCACGCCGGAGCAGCCGCCGACGTATGGATGGAAGTTTCGGATTGCTGCGCCAGGTCATCGCTGTCAGGCCTTCAGCCGGTACCCCATGCCGCGTACCGTGTCGATGACGTCGTGCCCCAGTTTTCGCCGCAGGCTTGCGACGTGCACTTCGATCGTGTTGCTGGCGACGTCGGTTTCGAATCCGTAGAGGAGTTCTTCCAGATAGGCGCGGGACACGATGCGTCCCGCGCGCCGCATGAACGCCTCCAGCAGGGCGTACTCACGTGCGGTGAGATCGACCGGTTCGTCGTCGATCCTGACGGACTGACCGGCAGGATCGAGCGAGATCCTGCCGTGGACCAGTTCTGCTCCGGTCTGACCGGCGGCGCGCCGGGCCATCGCCCGGATACGGGCGGCGAGTTCGGCCAGCTGAAAGGGCTTCACCAGGTAGTCATCGGCACCGGCATCCAGGCCTTCGATGCGGTCGCCCAACGCATCGCGCGCAGTCAAAACCAGCACCGGAACCTGGGCGAGTTCACCGCCTCGGGAGCGGAGCCGGCGCAACCATTCGATGCCGGATCCGTCCGGCAGTCGCCAGTCAAGCAGGATCGCATCGAAGGGCTGGCTGGCCGCCCGTTCGGCATCCGCCACATGAGTGACCCAGTCAACCACATGGCCCTGGGCGCCGAGGAAATCGCGGACGGCGTTGCCCAGCGTGGTGTCGTCTTCAACGAGGAGCAGCCGCATCGGACTGAAGTTCCGTTCTTCAGATTCGCTTCAGGCGGGGTGAGTACATGTGGATACATGTTGATTCATATTCATGATGGCACCCAGGAGCCGGAGTGATCGGGTCGAAATCAAGGAAGGGCGCGATGGCTGCCGCGTGCGTGGCCCTGATGCTGGGGATCGACGCGACCGCGCAAGTGCCGCTCCGCGCGGCAGAGTCGCAAGTCCAGCCGAAGGAACAGCAGATCCGCCCGGGCAGCGCCAGCCAAGGCCACGACGGCGACATCTTTGGCTATCAGCTCATGACGGAGCGCGAGCGCAGCGAGTACCGGGAGAGTTTGCGTTCGGCCACGAACAAAGAGGAACTGAGCCGGATTCGCGGGGAGCATCGGGCGCGCATGCAGGCGCGGGCCCACGAGCGTGGAGTCACTTTGTCAGGACCCAAGGCCAGCGGCGGTTCGATTCAGTGGAACAGTCCGCCGATGGCCGAGGGCAAGGAAAGGTAACCCCACCTCGCATTTCGTTGATTGGACTCACTCGAATGCATTCAGTCGCATAAGCGATCGGAGTAGGGAGAAGGCAATGACGAGCAACAGGTACGTGAAGACGATTCTCGCGGCTGCGGTCGCCCTCGTAACGACGGGTGGGCTTGCGCAGACCAGTGATCAGGCGCGGGACCCGACACGGGAACAAGCGCGGGAACAGGCTCAGCAGCAGACCCGCCAACAGACGCAGCAGCAGACCCAGCCGCCTGCGCACCAGCAGGTGCAGCAGCAGACGCGTGAGCAGACGCAGCAGCAGATGCAACAGCAGACCCGCCAACAGACGCAGCAACAGACGCAGCAACCGGCTCGGCAGCAGACGCAGCAACAGACTCATCAGCAGACGCAGCAACAGACTCATCAGCAGACCCAGCAACAGACTCATCAGCAGACCCAGCAACAGACTCATCAGCAGACCCAGCAACAGACTCATCAGCAGACCCAGCAACAGACTCATCAGCAGACCCAGCAACAGACTCATCAGCAGACCCAGCAAC
>DAOMFL010000020.1:0-51034 GCA_035429805.1 Burkholderiaceae bacterium | reverse complement strand
GGCATCTGGGGCGGCGAGCGGCGCATCTACGCGACGCTGAAGTTCGTGCTCTATACCGCGTTCGGGTCGATCCTGATGCTGGCGGCACTCATCTACCTCGTCTACTCGCTGCAGCAGGGCACCGGCGTGGCGTCGTTCTCGTTCGCGGACCTCTACCGCCACACGCTGCCGGTGCACGTGCAGGGCTGGCTGCTGGCGGCTTTCGCGCTGTCGTTCGCGATCAAGGTGCCGATCGTGCCGCTGCACACCTGGCTGCCCGACGCGCACGTCGAGGCGCCGACCGCGGGCTCGGTGATCCTGGCCGGCGTCCTGCTGAAGATGGGAACCTACGGCTTCATCAAGCTCGGCTTTCCGCTGTTTCCGGAGGCGACACGCGCTGCAGTCGACTGGGTGATGCTGGTCGCCGTGGTGAGCATCGTCTACGGCGCGTGCCTGGCGCTGGTGCAGACCGACATCAAGAAGATCATCGCCTACTCGTCGATCAGCCACCTGGGCTACGTGATGCTGGGACTGGCGAGCCTCGACCTGATCGGCATCCAGGGCGCGATCATCCAGATGGTGAGCCACGGCCTGACGGCAGCCGGCCTGTTCCTGATGGTCGGCATGATCTACGAACGCTGCCATACGCGCGAACTCGCGGCCTACGGCGGCCTGGCGAAGATCCTGCCCGTGTACTCGGTGTTCTTCATGGTGCTGACGCTGGCCGCCATCGGGCTGCCGACGACGAGCGGGTTCACCGGGGAGTTCCTGGTGCTGCTCGGTGCCTTCAACGCAGCCTGGCCCGTATTCAAGGCGGGTCACTCGGTGCCGCTGGTGATGGCCGTCATAGCCGTCACCGGCGTCGTGCTCGGCGCGATGTACATGCTGTGGTTCGCGCAGCGTTTTCTCTACGGCGCGGTGAAGGCGCCGCACATGCCGCTTGCGGACCTCAACCTGCGCGAGAAGTCGATCCTCGCGATCCTCGTGGCCGCCGTGTTCTGGCTGGGCCTGTTCCCGAACGATGCGCTGCGCAAGACCGAAGTCGCGGCGCTTCAGTACCAGAAGTGGGTCGAGGTGGCCGGCCGGCCGGCGCCTACAGCCAGCGCCGGACCTGAACTTGCCCGGGAGGCCGCGCGATGAACTGGTCCTACATGATCATCGCGATGCTGCCGGAGCACATGCTGCTCGCCGGCATCTCGGTGCTGATCGCGCTCGATGTCCTGGACGTTGGCGAGAAGCACGCGGGTGCGGTGGCGCTGGGCGCCGTGCTGCTGGCGGCGCTGATCGCCGTGTTCCTGGCGATCGTGCAGTTCGCCGGGGCGCCGTTCCCGGGCCACTTTTCGGTCGACCAGCCGACGATGGTGGCGAAGGCCGTCGTGCTCGCGCTCGCACTGCCGGTCCTCGCGCTGTCGCGCGACGAGTTCGGCCACGATGAACGCTTCTACATCCTGATGCTGTCGTCGCTGTATGGCGTGCTTCTGGTCACGTCGTCCGACGGATTCCTGACGATGTTCCTCGGCCTCGAGATCATGTCGATGCCGGTGTACGTGCTGGTGCTGCTGGCGTACAAGCGGCACGAAGCGGCCGAAGCGGCGCTTAAGTATCTCGTGCTCGGCGGGGCGGCCACCGCGATGTTCCTGATGGGCGCGTCGCTGGTGTACGGCGCGACCGGCTCGCTGGCGCTCGACGCCTTCGTCAAGGCCGCGCAGGCGCGCGAGACGCTGGCGAGCGTAGCCGTCGCGCTGGTGCTGGTGGCCTTCTTCCTGAAGGCGGCCGTGGTGCCGTTCCATGCCTGGGCGCCCGATGCCTATGAGGCCGCCAGCGTGCCGGTCACTGCCTACATGGCCATCCTGATCAAGGCCGGCGTGCTGCTGGCCGTCGTGCGGCTGATCGGCCAGGCGAAGATCGGCAGTCCGCTGGTCGACATGCTGGCGATACTGCCGCTCATCTCGATGGTCTGGGGCAACCTCACCGCGATGCGACAGGCCAGCTTCCGGCGCATGATGGCCTACTCGTCGATCGCGCACGCGGGCTATCTCTTCTACGCCTTCCTCGGCGCAGGGCCGACGCGGCTGCAGGCCATCATCTTCTACCTGCTCGCCTACGGCCTGATGAACGCGCTGGCCTTCGCGTCGCTGCCCGCCGGGCCGACCGACGAGCGCCGGGACCGGCTCGACGCCATGCGTGGCCTTTACCAGCGGCAGCCGTACGCGGCGATCCTGATTGCCGTCGCCTTGCTGTCGCTCGCCGGGATCCCGCCATTCCCGGGCTTCGTCGCGAAGTTCCTGATCTTCAAGAACGTCATTGCGGCGGGTTACACGGCCTATGCGGTCCTCGGTCTCATCGGCAGCTACCTCGGCATCTACTTCTACCTGCGCGTGATCCAGCTGATGTTCATGGGCGCACAGCCCGAAAGCGCGCCGTCGCAGGGTCGAATCGCGGTCGCGGCCGGCGTGCTGTGCCTGATTCCGACGCTCGCGCTCACGGTGTTCCCCGGAGTCTTCATCACGCTTCTGGGGCGCTGAACGCCGCCTGGCCCGCCGCACCGGAAGAACTCCGGGGTGGCGATCTCGCCTGCGCCTCGCAGTGAACCGGCTTCGCGCGCTAGCATCCCCGCGTGAACCTCGCAGACGGCATTGCAGCATCGTTGAGCGCCCGCCGCGCCCGCCGTGCAGGCGCGTCGAGTGAGCGGCGCGGGGACGCCCCGCGGTGAGCGAGACGACGCCGGGTGCATCCGACGGCCGCACGGTGCCTGCGGACATCGGCGCGGGTGACCCCGACGCGGCCGCCGGAGCGATCCCGAACCTGATCGCCGGTCTGGTCGAGACCGAGACCTGGCGCAATGCCGCCACGGTGCTGCTCGGGCTGTTGCTGATCGGACTCGGCTACTGGACCTACACCGGCGTGCGCGAGGCGCTGGCGGAAACGCGCGCTGCCAGCCTCGAGGCGCTGCTCGGCACCGTCGTCAAGGGGCTGGACGTCTGGGCCTACGAACACATGGCCGAGGCGCAGCGCACCGCGCGCAACCCGACGGTCGTGGCGCAGGCGACTCAGTTCGTCCATGACCGCCGGGGTGCACTCGCCGAGCCCGGGCGCTGCACGCAGGAGGCAGAGCGGCTCGGCGCCGAGGTGCAGGCACGGCTGTCGACATCCGGCGTCGTCGCGTTCCGCATTCTCGACAGCGACGGACGGGTGCTGTCGTCCAAGGATCCGCGGCGCTGCGGCCAGCGCATCCGATCGGGTGTCTTTCGCGAGCGGCTCGATCGCGTGTTCGACGGTAAGCCCCAGTTCGTCCGGCCGTTCCCGGACGAGGCTGAACTTTCGGTACGCGACGCCGATGGCACGCTGCGGCCGGTGGCCTGGTTCATGGCACCGATCCGGGTTGGCGAAGGCGCCCCGGTGGCGGCACTGGCGATGGGCGTGGCGACCGACCGTGAACTGGAGACGATCTTCACTGCGGCGCGGCCCGGCGCCACCGGCGAAGCCTACGCCTTCGGTGACAGCGGACTGATGCTGAGTTCGAGCCGCCAGCTGGATACGCCGTCGATCGAAGGCGTACCGGCGCCGCGGCCCGCGCCGGGGGAGCGCATGCACGTGCGTGACCCGGGCGGGCCCGTGGCCGAAGGCTACGTGCCGACCCTGGAATCCGCAGCGCGCCCGCTCACGCGGGCCGCCGCGCTGGCGATCGCGGCCCGCAGCAAGACCGCCGAAATCGACCGGCGCGGCGTCATCGCGACGCCGTATCGCGGCTATCGCGGCTATGACGTGATCGGCGCGTGGCAGTGGCTGCCGGCCTACGACTTCGGCGTGGCGGCGGAGATCTCGGCCGACGAGGCGTTCTCGACGCTGCGTTACGTGACGATCAGCCTTTCCGTGATCGGCGGCATCGTCGCGCTGACGCTGGTCGCTGCGTTCATGTCGGCCTACCTGCTGGCGCGCCTGACCCGACAGTTCGGGCGCGTGCAGCGGCTCGGTGCCTACACGCTGGAGCGGCAGATCAGCGAGGGCGGCATGGCAACGATCTACCTCGCGCGCCATGCGCTGCTGAAGCGCCCGACCGCGATCAAGATCCTCAAGAAGCACGTCGCAACCGACGAGTTCGTGCATCGCTTCGAGCGCGAAGTGCAGCTCGCAAGCCAGCTGCTGCATCCGAACACGGTCGAGATCTACGACTTCGGCCGCACGCCGGAGGGCCAGCCGTACTACGTGATGGAGTACCTCGACGGCGTGACCCTGGCGGAACTGGTCGAGCACTCCGGCCGCGTGCCTCCCGGCCGCGCCATCCACATCCTGCGCCAGGTGGCGGCTGCGCTGCGCGAGGCGCATGCGCGCGGCATGGTCCATCGCGACGTCAAGCCCGAAAACGTCATGCTCTGCCGCCGCGGCGAGGACGATGTCGTCAAGCTGCTCGACTTTGGCCTGGTGAAAAACCTCGAGCGCGCCGAGACGCGTGACGTGACGAAGCAGCTGAAGATCGTCGGCACGCCGCGCTACATGGCGCCGGAGCGGCTGCTCAACCCGTCCGACGTCGACGCGCGGTCGGACATCTACGCGCTCGGCGCCGTCGCCTACTTCCTGCTGACCGGCAAGCCGATCTTCGAGGGCGACGACAGCCTCGTGATCAGCAACCAGGTCATGCATACGCCAGCGCCGCGCGTACGCGCCGCCGGTGTCGAGGTGCCGCAGGGCCTGGACGACCTGGTGGCCGCCTGCCTGGAGAAAGACCGCAACCGCCGTCCAGCCTCGGCCGAGGCCTTCATCGAGACGCTTGACCGCGTCGCGAGCCGGCTGGCGTGGACGCAGCTGGATGCGGCAGCGTGGTGGTCCGCTTACAGGAAATCACGCGGCACGAAGGCGGAGCCGACGACGTAGCTTCTCAGGATGGTTTCGCGCTCCTCGGAGTCGGTCTAGATTGCGCCCACTCATTGATGCGGCCGGAACCTGACCGCAGGCCCTCGCACTTTGACTTGGGACTGTCCGCCATGAACCCTTCCTCAGCAGGCGCCTTCCGTACCCCGGACCGGACATGGCAGGACCGTTTGCAGGGCGTGCCGCTGGCTTCCTTTCGGGCCCGTGCGCTGGCGTTCCTGCTCGACGGTGCCGTCATCGGCCTGCTCGTGCTGGCTCCCACGCTGTGGTCGAGGCTGGTGGTGCACCTGCCCGGCGAGCGGCTGTCGCTGACGCTGGACTTCGGCAGCCTGCTCGGCGCGGCGGTCGCTGTCCTCTACTTCGGCCTGTACACCTACTTTGGCAAGGGTGCAACGCCCGGCAAGCGGGCGTTCGGCATTCGCGTGGTCTCCCTGGTGGAGCAGGACCTGTCGCTCTGGCACTCGTTCGAGCGCGCGCTGGGCTACGCGGCGTCCTCCCTCGAGCTCGGCTTCGGATTCCTGCAGTACTTCAGGCATCCCAATCGCCAGACCGTCCACGACCGCATTGCCGAAACCGTCGTCATTGTTGGCCGCGTCCCGGCGACTGAATCGGCTGCCACCTCGAGTCCGTAGGACAGCCCTCCGGCGCATCGGCGCCGCTGAAGAGAGCGCGCAGACGTTGAGCTACGCCAAAGCGGGGTTGTCGCAGGACGCCGGCGAACTACGGCCTGCGCCGACGCGAGAGCGCCGCGCCAGCGAGTCCGAGCGCGAGTAGGGCGAGCCCGCCGGGTTCGGGCACCGTGCCCGAGTTCTCGTTCAGAAACGACAACAGGCCAAACAGGCCATGGGTTTCGTTGTCCGGCCCCGCGGTGAAGTAAATGCCGTCGGTGCTGCCGCCAGCGCCACCATTGCCGACGGTCAAGGCCCAGAGACCGTCGATCTCGAGCGGCGCTGCCGTCGCGTCGAGCAGCTGGCCGAGCATCGCATTGGTCAGAGGATCGTAGGCCGTAACGCGTCCGTCGCCGAAGTTGCCCACAAGCAAGGCACCGGAGAGGGAACCGAACGAGGACGGCGCGATGGCGAGGCCCCACGGCGCATCGAGCGGCCCGCCGGTGGCCACGCGGCCGAGCAGGTTGCCGTTCAGGTCGAAGCGGTCGACGATCCCGAGCCCCGGTCCGGTCTGCTCGTCGCTTCCTGCGCCCTGCAGGGCATAGGTCACGTACAGCACTCCGTTGATGTTCTGGATGTTGAACGGCGCGTAGCCGGCAGGCAGATTGGGATCGGTGAAATTACCCGTCAGATTCGGCGCGAGCACGCTGCCCTTGATGACGTCGATCTTGCCAGTGGAAAAGTTGGCCGCGTAGAGGTAATCGTCGGCTGCGACCGTGGCGATCGCTGCACCTTTGTAGACGTTGGATGGATCCGGCGAAACGAGGATTTCCGCATTCGTCCCGAGCGCTCCGCGCCAGCCGGAAATCGTGCCGTCCTCGCTCACGAACAGGAACCGGTTGCCGTTGAAGCCGCTGCCGCCGTTGAATACCTGCCCCGTGACGCTGCCGTCGCCCGGGATGGTCACGGTCAGGCCGACCTTGGTCGTCGCCTGCGTGATCGGGTTCACGTTGTAGAGCGTCGACGTGCCGGTGCCGTTGTTCGACACCCAAAATGGGCTCGTGGCGGAGAACGAGACGCCCCATGCGTTCACCAGTGACGGATCGACAAGTTGCGGCGAAAGCGCCGGGTTGTCGCTCACGAGGTTGGTGACGGTCACCTCGACCGCGTGCGCCGCGGTGCCGATCAGGGCGCTAAGCAGGCCGCTCAAGGCGATCTGTGCGAGGCTGTGACGTGGACGCATGGCGATCCTCCGCTCCGGACTGTGCCGGAAAGTTGCACCGAGATCTCGGCCAGCGCGACGGGATCCGCTCCGGGTACGAATCCCACGCGTCGAATCGCAAGCAACGTTTGCGCCAAGGACGTAAGCACCTGAATCCTTGTATGTACACCCGATCGGGCCGGGGAGATCTGTAAACCGGACCGACGCAGGGCGGCATGGGTACATATCCGACCCTCGATGGCCCCGGGCTCGGCTGTCAGGCCAGCGCCTATGAGCGCCGTCCGGGGCTGTGCGATATCGCCCTGCTGCACGAGCGACGTGTCGCAGGCGTCGGCCTCACCGACGGCCCGCCGCACCCGCGCGTGACCGCACAGCAAAGCCGAAGAACACGAGGGAGAACAGCGCCAGCGCGCCGAGCAGAAGCGCTACCGCGTCGTAGTCGCCGACGGCGGACCATGCCAGCGCCGCGACCAGCGGGCCGGCCGCCTTGGCTATCAGAACCGGCGCCGCCATTGCGCCGTTGACGGCGCCGTAGTGCTCACGGCCATAGAGTTCCATCGGCACGGTGCCGCGCACGATCGTCATCACGCCGTTGCCGCTGCCGAAGAGCGCAGCGAACAGCACGAAGCTCCACGCCGATGAACCGGCCACCGCGTAGACGAGGAGAGAGGCCGGCAACAGGCCCATCGCGATCAGCCCGACCCGCGACGGCGGGATGCGTTGCCCGAAGAACATCTCGACGAGTCGCCCCAGCACCTGCATCGGCCCGATCAGCGCGCCGTAGGCGGCGGCCTGGACTCCCGACAGTCCTTTTGCCGCCAGCATTGCCAGAAGATGCACCGACATGCCCGAGAACACCAGTGCATTGATCGTGAACGCTCCGGCGAGCAGGTGAAAGGTCGGATCGCGCAAGGCTTCGGTGAGCGAGCGGGACTGCGCTGCAGCCGTCGGCGCGCCCGGCACTGCGGCCGGCGCTTGCGCAGCGGGCAGCGCGAAGAGGTGCAGCGGCACGCACACGAGCAGATTGATCGCGGCGAATACGAGCGTGGTCTGGCGCCAGCCCAGCGCATCGATCAGCGCCTGGCCGAGCGGCCAGAACACCGTGCTCGCGAACCCGCCGAATAGCGTCAGTACGGCGATCGCGCGGCGATGGTTGTTGATGAATGCCCGCGTGAGGACGGCGAACGCCGGCTCGTACAAGGTCCCCGCCATCGCCGCGCCGAGCAGGGCCCACACGACATAGAGCTGCCACAGGGCGGTGACCTGTCCGAGCGCGGCCAGCGCCACGGCCGCGAGCAACGAGCCCGCCGCCATCAGGCCGCGCCCGCCGCGGCGGTCGATCGTGCGGCCGACCACGGGTGCGAGCAGACCGGAGACCAGCAGCGACACCGTGAATGCGCCGACGATGGCTGACTTGCCTGAGCCCAGCGCCGAGTGCAGCGGCTCCATCAGGAGCGCGAACAGGTAGTAGATCGATCCCCACGCGGTGATCTGCGTGATGCCGAGCGCCAGCACGGCGCCCCAGGGCTCGGCACGGACGGGAAGCCGCGAGCCTGGACTCATGCCGGGGCCGGCAGGTTCGGACGGCGCATGGCCAGAGGGTAACCGGCATCGCAGCATCCGGGGGCCGCGCTGCGTCGCGCTATCGCCTCAGCTGAAGCCGCGAGCCGCCGTGCGATCGGCGACGGCCAGGCTGCTGTCCCTCACGGTTACCTTTGCTGCGCGCTTGCGGCTCGGCCGCCTGGTTGCCGGCCTCGTTGTACGTCGGGTTCGGCTTGCCGGGAACCTGCCGGGTCGTCAGCGCGACGCCGCGCCGCAGCCTGCTCCGCCCGGCGCGGGCGGGTCAGGCTCCGGCCTTGTGCGCCACCGGCCAGTACATGTCGAGCAGTTGCAGCCGCGTCGCCTGCAGGCGCTCCGCGACGACAGCCAGCAGCCGATGCATCAGCTTGAAGCCGAAGGCCGGATCGCGCTCGCACAGCGCAAGCAGTTCACCGCCGTCGAAGGCGAGCGCGTCGACCTGCTCCAGCGCACGCGCTTGGAAGTACTTGCCCTGTCCCATCAGTACGGCCGACCAGCCGAGTTCGTCTCCGGCGCTCAGCGTGTGCACGCGATGCGGCACGCCGTCAGAGACGATCTCGAGCGCCACCCGGCCGGCGGTGAGAAGAAAGAAGTCGTGGATGTCGTCGCCCTCGCGGAAGATCACCTCGTTGCGGGTGAATCCCACGGTACGCGCGAGTGCGGCGAGTTTCTCGATGGCCGGGCCCCCCATGCCGTGCGTGAACGGATGGCGAGCCAGCAGAGTCTGGGTCGACGTTTCGAGGGTCATCGAGGCTCCTTGGATGGTCGGTGCCGGGGCCTTCCCGGGCTGAAGGCATAGGCTGCCCGTGCCCGAAGTGCGGGCGTTGACCACCGTCAAGGCGCGACTAGCGGAGGCCTCTAAGGTCGCCGAACGCGCCTGCGCGTGCCCCAGCGCGCCACCGGAGACGTGGGACTCGCATGACCGTGGTTCGCTCCAAGAAGGGTCTTGACCTGCCTCTGGCGGGCGCTCCGTCGGCCACGGTGGAGATCGCACGTGCGGTCTCGACGGTGGCCGTGCTGGGACCGGACTACCCCGGCCTGAAGCCGGCGCTCAAAGTGGACGTCGGTGACCGTGTCGCGCCCGGCCAGGCACTGTTCGAGGACAAGCAGCACGCCGGGGTCCGCTACACCGCGCCTGCGGGCGGCACCGTGAAGGCGATCCATCGCGGAGAACGGCGCGCGTTGGTCTCGGTCGTCATCGCGGTCGACGAATCGGTGCCACCGATTGCGTTTTCGAGTTACCGCGGCACTGAGGCGCAACTCGACGAGGCGGCCGTGCGCGCGCTGCTGCTGGAATCCGGTCTCTGGACCGCATTGCGCACGCGGCCATTTGCGAAAGTCGCTGCGCCTGGGGCTCAGCCGGCCGCGATCTTCGTGACGGCTACCGACTCGCGACCACACGCCGTGGCGCCCGCCACGGTGATCGGGCCGCGCAACGAAGACTTCCGCGCCGGACTCGCGGCACTTGCCTTGCTCGCACCAAGGGTCTTTGTCTGTGTTGCCGAAGGCCATCGCATCGACGCTGCAGGAGTCGAGGTCGTCGAGTTCGCCGGGCCACATCCGAGCGGCAATGCCGGCTGGCATGTACATCGGCTGCTCCCGGTCGACCAGCATCGCGGCGTCTGGACGATCGGCTACCAGGATGTCATCGCGATCGGGTGCCTGGTCACGCGGGGCGTGCTGGACGTGGAACGCGTCATTGCGCTGGGTGGGCCTGCGGTCCGCCGGCCGCGGCTGCTGCGCACGCGGCTCGGTGCGTCGCTCGACGAACTGCTCGAGGGCGAGTTGCTGCCCGGGCGCCAGCGCGTCATCTCGGGTTCGGTGCTCGACGGTCGCGCCCGCACGTCAGAGGCCGATGCCTTCCTCGGGCGCCATCACCTGCAGATTGCGGCGCTGCCGGAGGGTGGCGAGCGCGAGATGTTTGGTTACATCGCTCCGGGAGCCGAAAAGTTCTCGGTCACGAACACGGTGCTGGGCGCGTTCAGGCGCGCGCACCGCTTCGCGCTGAGCACAACGACCAACGGCTCGCCGCGGGCGATGGTGCCGATCGGCAGCTACGAGCGCGTAATGCCGTTCGACATGCTGCCGACCTTCCTGCTGCGCGCGCTGATCACTGGTGACGACCAGCGTGCGGCCGAGCTCGGTGCGCTCGAACTCGACGAAGACGACGTCGCGCTGTGCACCTACGTCTGTCCCAGCAAGACCGAGTACGGACCGCTGCTGCGCGCGGCGCTCGACCGCATCGAGAAAGAGCACTGATGCGCTGGCTGCGCCAACGGCTCGACCGCATCGCTCCAGTCTTCGACAAGGGCGGCAGGCTCCATCGCTGGCACCCGCTGTGGGAGGCGATGGACACGTTCTTCTACTCGCCGCCGTCGGTGACGTCGACCGGCGCGCACGTGCGCGACGCGATCGACCTGAAGCGCATGATGATGACGGTCGTCATCGCCGCGCTGCCGTGCGTGTTCATGGCGATATACAACGTGGGGCTGCAGGCCAACCTCGCGATCGATCCGGCCAAGGTCGCGCAGCTCGAGGGCTGGCGCCACGCCGTCCTCCGGCTGCTCGGCGTCGGCTACGCGCCGGGCAGCGTGCTCGACAATCTTGTGCACGGAGCGCTGTACTTCCTGCCGCTCTACATCGTGACGATGGTGGTCGGCCTCTCCTGGGAGGTGCTGTTCGCGATCGTGCGCAAGGTCGAGGTCAACGAGGGTTTCTTCGTGACCGGCATCCTGTTTCCTCTGATCCTGCCGCCGACGACGCCGCTGTGGCAGGCAGCGCTCGGCATCAGTTTCGGTGTCGTCATCGCCAAGGAAGTCTTCGGCGGCACCGGGATGAACTTCATCAACCCGGCGCTGGCGGCGCGCGCGTTCCTGTTCTTCGCCTATCCGGGCGAAATCTCGGGCGACAAGGTCTGGACCGCGGTGCCTGCCAGCGCTGCCGTCGACGGCTACTCGGGCGCCACGCTGCTCGGCCAGATGCGCGTGATGACGCAGCCGTTCGAAAGTGCCGGTTACTCGTGGTGGAACGCCTTCATCGGCCTGGAACCGGGCTCGATGGGCGAGACCTCGGCGCTCGCCTGTCTGATCGGCGCGATCATCATCGCGGTCACCAAGGTCGGCTCGTGGCGGACGATGGTCGCGGTCGCTCTCGGGACGATCGCGATGGCGCTGGTATTCAACGCAATCGGCTCCGCCAGGAACCCGTGGTTCGGTGTGCCATTCTGGTGGCACATGGTGCTCGGCGGCTGGGCTTTCGGCACCGCATTCATGGCGACCGACCCGGTCACTTCGCCTTTTTCGGAGAAGGGAAAGTGGGTCTACGGATTCATGATCGGCGCGCTCGTCGTGCTGATCCGCACCGTCAATCCGGCGTACCCGGAGTCGATGATGCTGGTGATCCTGTTCATGAACGTGATGGCGCCGGTGATCGACTATTTCTTCGTCAGGGCGAACATCACGCGGAGGAAGCGCCGTGCCGAAGCGTGACAGCACGAGCTACACGATCCTCTTCGCGACCGCAGTCTGCGTCGTCTGTGCGCTGCTGGTCTCGGTGGCCGCGGTCAGCCTGCAGCCGCGCCAGGCCGCGGCGGCGCGGCTCTACATGGAAAAGAACGTGCTGCTGGCGGCAGGCCTGCTGGAGCCCGGCGTCGACATCACGGCCGCCGAAGTCAATCGCATCTTCGACGAGCGCATCCGCGTGCGGCTCGTCGACCTCGCCACCGGCGAAGTCGTGCCGGAGGGCAAAATCGACGCGCGGGGCTACGACCAGCGCAGGGCGCGCGGCGACCCCGCCACCAGCCGCGTCGCCCCACCGAACACCGCCGGCATCGGGCGCCTGCCGAACCTCGGCGTCGTCTACTACATCATGAAGGGCGACCAGATCGACCAGATCGTGATCGCGGTCGAAGGCCTCGGCATGTGGGGCACGATCTACGGCTTCCTCTCGCTCGACCGCGACACCAACACCGTGCGGGGCCTGACCTACTACGACCAGAAGGAAACGCCGGGCCTCGGGGGCGAGATCGGCAACCCGAAGTGGCAGGCGCTGTGGCGCGGCCGCAAGGGCTTCGACGACCAGTGGAACGCGCGCATCACTGTCATCAAGGGCCAGGCCGGGGCTCCCGACGCCGATCCGCTGCGGGTCGACGGACTGTCGGGCGCGACGGTCACCAGCAACTCGATCACGCGACTGATGCAGTTCTGGCTTTCGGACAACGGCTACGGCAAGTTCCTGCGGCGCTTCCGCGAAGGGCAGATCACGTGAGGCAGGAGATTCGGTAGATGGCAGCGATCCCGTTTAGCCCGGAAGACCGCAAGGCGCTGGTCGACCCGCTGATCATCAACAACCCGATCGGCGTGCAGGTGCTCGGCATCTGCTCGGCGCTCGCCGTTACCACGCGCATGGACAAGGCGCTCGTCATGGGCATCGGCGTGACGCTGGTCACTGCGCTTGCCAACCTCGCGGTGAGTCTGGTGCGGAATTACACGCCGGGCAGCATCCGCATCATCGTGCAGCTCTCGATCATCGCCTCGCTGGTGATCGTGTTCGACCAGATCCTGAAGGCCACGCTGTACGAGCTGTCCCTGGAACTCTCGGTGTTCGTCGGCCTCATCATCACCAACTGCATCGTGATGGGCCGCGCCGAGGGCTACGCGATGCAGAATCCGCCGCTGCGCTCGCTATGGGACGGCATCGGCAACGGCCTCGGTTACGCGCTGGTGCTGATGCTGGTCGCGTTCTCGCGCGAACTGCTCGGGGCCGGTAAGGTGTTCGGCTTCACCGTGCTGCCGCTGGTCAAGGACGGCGGCTGGTACGTGCCGAACGGGCTGATGCTGCTGGCGCCTTCGGCGCTGTTCGTGATCGGCCTGCTGATCTGGGCGCTGCGTGTGTGGAAGCCGCAGCTCCAGGAAAAGGATTGAGAGCGGCGCGATGGAACACTTCGCCAACCTCGCGATCCGCTCGATCTTCCTGGAGAACATGGCGCTCGCCTTCTTCCTCGGCATGTGCTCGTTCCTCGCCTGCTCGAAGAAGGTAGAGACCGCGATCGGCCTTGGCGTGGCGGTGATCTTCGTGCAGGTGCTGACGGTTCCTCTCAACAACCTGCTGCTGCACTACCTGCTCGCGGAGGGTGCGCTGGCGTGGGTGAGCCCGGGGCTGGCCGAGGTCAACCTGAGCTTTCTGTCGTTCATCCTGTTCATCGGCACGATCGCCGCCGCGGTGCAGATCGTGGAGATGGCGGTCGACCGCTACGCGCCGAAGCTCTACACCACGCTCGGCGTGTTCCTGCCGCTGATCGCGGTCAATTGCGTGATCCTCGCCGGGTCGCTCTTCATGCAGGAGCGCGACTACTCGTTCGCCGAAAGCGTCGTATTCGGGGTCGGCTCGGGATTCGGCTGGTTCATCGCCATCGTCGCGATGGCGGCGGTGCGCGAGAAGATGAGCTATTCGCACGTGCCCGACGGGCTGAAGGGCCTCGGCATCACCTTCATCACGGCCGGACTGATGTCGCTGGCGTTCATGATGTTCTCGGGCATTCAACTGTAGGGCAGACCCTCGATGCTCGACATCGTCCTCGCAGTGGTCATGTTCACCGGCGTCGTTCTGCTGCTGGTAGTCATCCTGCTGGGCGCGCGGCGCAAGCTGGTCGCTGCCGGCGACGTCTCGATTGTCGTCAACGAGGACGCTTCGAAGACGCTGAAGGTGGCCGCGGGCAGCACGCTGCTCGGTGCGCTGGCGGACAACCGGATCTTCATTCCGTCGGCCTGCGGTGGAAAGGGCGCGTGCGGGGTCTGTGAAGTCGTGGTCAAGGAGGGCGGTGGCGATCTGCTGCCGACGGAGACCGGCTTCATCTCGCCCGGTGAGGCGCGGCGCGGCCACCGGCTCGCCTGCCAGGTCAAGTGCAAGACGAACATGAAGATCGAGGTGGCGCCCGAGGTCTTCAGCGTTCGCAAGTGGAACTGCCGCGTGGTTTCGAACCGCAATGTCGCGACCTTCATCAAGGAACTGAAGCTCGCGCTGCCCGAGGGCGAGGAGGTGCCGTTCCGGGCCGGGGGCTATGTGCAGCTCGAATGCCCGCCGCATCAGCTCGATTTCCGGAGCTTCGCGATCGAACCCGAGTTCCGCGAGGCCTGGGACAAGTTCGACCTGTGGCGCTTCAAGTCAACGTGCACCGGCACGGTCACACGCGCCTACTCGATGGCGAACTACCCGCTGGAAAAGGGCGTGCTGCTGTTTACGATCCGCATCGCATTCCCGCCCGATTACCGGCAGGATATTCCCCCGGGAATCATGAGTTCGTGGGTGTTCAATCTGAAGCCGGGCGACGAGGTGACGGTGTCCGGCCCCTTCGGCGAGTTCTTCGCGCGCGACACCGAAGCCGAGATGTGTTTCGTCGGCGGCGGTGCCGGCATGGCGCCGATGCGCTCGCACATCTTCGACCAGCTGCTGCGGCTGCATTCGAAGCGCAAGATGACCTACTGGTACGGCGCGCGCAGCCTGCGCGAGGCGTTCTACGCCGACGAGTTCGACCGGCTCGCCGCGGAGAATCCCAATTTCAGCTGGCACCTGGCGTTGTCGGAGCCCCTGCCCGAGGACAACTGGAAGGGGCCGACCGGCTTCATCCACAACGTGCTGTACGAAAACCACCTGAAGAACCATCCCGCACCGGAGGATGTCGAGTACTACATGTGCGGCCCGGGGCCGATGACGAGGGCGGTGATCGCGATGTTGCTCGACCTCGGCGTCGACCGCGAGAACATCTTGCTGGACGACTTTGGTTAAGCAGGAGGAAGATGATGCACACGATGACTGTGCAGCAGGTCATCGCCAACAAGGCGAGCGACGAGCTGATCGCGGTGCCGGCGGCGGCAACGGTTGCGGAGGCCGTCGGTGTGATGGTGGCGCGTCACGTCGGCGCCGTGGTGATCAAGACGGAAGACGGCCTGGTGGGCGGCATCTTCACCGAACGCGATCTGCTGAAGCGGGTCGTGCACGAGGGGAAGGACCCGAGGACGACGCCAATCTCGCTGGTGATGACGCGCGACGTGCGATTTGTGACGCCGGGCACGACCGTCGAGGCCGCGTTGAGCCTGATCCACGTGAATCGTCATCGGCATCTGCTGGTGATCGACGGGCCGCGCGCCTACGGACTCGTGTCGATCGGTGATCTCGTGCGCCAGCTGATCGAGCACGGTGAAGGAAGGTTCGAAGCGGCAGTGCGCGATGCCGGCGCGCCGGCGCAGCGTGCATGACGTAAGGAGCGGATCATGGATGCACTCATTTCAACACGCCGGCGGGCCCTGTTGCTTGGTGCCGCCGGCTCCGCGGCCCTCGCGGCGTGCCAGCGCGGGGCAGAGCGCAACGTGCGTGTGCACTTCAGCGGCGAAACGATGGGATCCGTCTACAACGTGAAGCTCGATCCGTCGCGTCACGACGCCGAGCGGCTTGCTGACGTCGTGCGCCGTGCGCTGCAGTCCGTTGACGAGAGAATGTCGTTGTTCCGTCCGGATTCGGAGCTGGCGGCGTTCAATGCCGCGCCGGCCGGCGTTCCGGTGCCGCTGTCGGAAGACCTCTTTGCCGTGATCGCGGCCGCGCAGGAGATCAGCCGCTGGTCGGACGGCGCCTTCGACGCCACCGTGGCGCCGATGGTCGAGTCATGGGGCTTCGGGGTGCACAAGCATCGAAGCGTTCCAGAAACCGGCGAGATCGCCGCCGAGCGCGCTCACGTCGGCTGGCAGGCGCTCAAGCTCGATGCTGCGCGACGCACCGCCGTGAAGACGCGACCCCGGTTGCGGCTCGATCTGAACGGGATCGCGTGCGGCTTCGCTGTCGATCGTGCTGCCGAGGCGCTGGACGCACTCGGCGTCCAGCACTACATGATCGAAGCGACCGGCGAAGTACGCGTGCGCGGACACAACGCGGCAGGCCAGGCGTGGCAGATCGGCATCGAGCAGCCGGACGCGATGCCGCAGCGGGCACGGCATGTCGTGCCGATGGCAGCCGGCGCGATGTCGACCTCCGGCGACTACCGCAACTATTACGAACAGGATGGCCGCCGCTATTGCCATGAAATCGATCCCGTGACCGGCGCGCCGATCTCGCATCCGCTGTGCTCGGTCTCGGTCGTGGCGGACGACTGCATGCGTGCTGATGCTCTGTCCACCGCACTGATCGTGCTCGGCCCCGAACGCGGTTTCGCTCTCGCAGAGGCGAACGGCATTGCGGCCCAATTCATACGGCGCGCCGGGGCGGGGCGTTTCGTTGACCGCATGACGTCGGCCTTCGCCGCGCTCGGCGCGCGCACGAACGCATGAACTGGACCTTGTTCGCGCTCGTCTTCGGAGTGGCGGCAGTGGTGTTCGGCATCGCGATCTGCGCAATGGCGATCGGAGTAGTCGCGCGCCGGCCCTGCCTGCGCGGCTCATGCGGCGGGCCGGCGGTCATCGGTCCGAACGGCGTGAAGGTGTCGTGCGGCGACTGTCCGAACCGGACATCGCCCCGGTCCGCACGCGCAAGGGCTGTGCGCGACACGCCGGGAGATGAATAGTTACGCCGCGTTGTTCGCCGGACTGCTTTGTGCGGCGATCGGCGGCGAACTGTTCGTCAAAGGTGCCGTCGGCATCGCGCGATGGGCGCGGGTTGCGCCCGGCATCGTCGCAGTCACGGTTGCGGCCTTCGCGACGTCGAGTCCGGAGCTTTCCGTTTCGGTGAGCTCGGCCCTGGCGGGCACGCCGCAGATCGCGATGGGCGACGCGCTGGGCAGCAACGTCGTCAACGTTTCCCTGATCCTCGGCGCGATGCTGACTGTCGGCGGTCTGCGCAGCTCCCGCGACAGCCTGCGCCGGGACTTCCCGGCTGCGCTCGCCGTCCCGGCCGGAACCGCCGTGCTGGTCAGCGATGGAGTGCTGTCGCGCCAGGACGGCGTCCTGCTTTTGCTCGGCTTTATCGTGTGGCTCCTGTTTGCCGTGCGCGAAGCGTGGCGGCAGCGGCGGGCGACGCCGGCCGCCGGCGTGCAGGTGCGCCGAACGCGCGTAGTGCTAGCGGCGCTGATCGGCCTCGGCTTGCTCGTCGCCGCCGGCACGATGATTGTCGACGGAGCGCGAGGAATCGCACGATCGTTCGGCGTCCCCGAGTTCGTGATCGGCGCCGCGGTCGTGTCGGTCGGGACCTCGGTACCGGAACTGGCGACCAGCCTGCTCGCGAAACTGCGTGGCCACGACGAGGTCGGGCTGGGCACCGTTCTGGGCAGCAATCTGTTCAACGGGCTTTTCATCATCGCGGTAGCGGCCATCATCCATCCCATTCCGGTCGCTCGCGGCGAAGTGCTGATGACGCTCGGCTTCGGATTTGCAGCCGTCGCGCTGACATGGCCGGCGCGCGACGGCGCAATCGGCCGCGGCCGAGGCATCATGCTGCTGATGCTGTACGTGGCGTACCTCGCGGCGCTGCTCGCCTGACTGCCGTGCACGCACGGCAGCCCCCCGCCGGGATCAGTGGCTGCGTTGGCTGCCCCGGCCCGGGCGGAGGGCTGGCTCTGCTGCGAACGGGCGGTCGCCGCCGTCGCATGCCGCGAGCGTCGTGACGCCGCGAGGAACGATCTCTTCCAGGCTGCGACAGCGCCGGTCCGCGCACAGCCGGTAGTCCGCGCCCACCGCGGAGCGCGCCAGTTCAATGCTGCGGTACCAGCGGTTGGCCGGGCGGTAGCTCCATGCCGCACCGTCGCGCACGGCATCCGGCGGAGGTTCCATGCCGGCTCCGGAACCCCTGATCCGCGCCCGCGACAGCAGCAGCCAATCGCCCGCGATCAGGTAGTCCTCCTCCCACAGCACCTTCTCGACCGTGTGCTGCCACTGCAGCGTGAAGGCCGTGACGGGCAACCTGACGAGCTGGGTCCCGACGCTGATGCAGAGTGCCGCAGCGATCATGCCCCGCCCGAAGGCGACGCGCCGGCCGTGGCCGCGCGCTGGCTGCGCCAGCGCAGCACGTGCCAGACGATCAGCACCGCCGATGTCGCGATGCCGAGCTCGTCCGTCAGTGGCACTGCGGCGACCAGCAGCGCGGCGGCGGTGAACGCGATGGCGCGCTCGATCCAGCTGAGCGGCGCCAGCCAGTAGCCGATCGCCGTGCCGCCCCACAGGACGATCGCCAGGACCGCCTTGAAGACCACATAGGCCAGCTCGAGCCAGGAGTAGTCGCCCTGCAGCATCAGGGCCGGTGAGTAGACCGCCATGTACGGAATGATGAAGCCCGCAATCGCGATGCGCATCGCCTGCAGGCCGATCTTCATGCCGGATTCGCGCGCGATCGGAGCCGCGGCGAAGGCGGCGAGGGCGACCGGCGGCGTGAGGTCCGCCATGATCCCGAAATAGAAGACGAACATGTGCGACACGATCAGCGGCACGCCGAGACCGAGCAGCGCAGGGGCGGCGAGGGAACTCGTGATGATGTAGTTCGGGATCGTCGGGATTCCCATGCCGAGCAGGAGGCTGACGAACATCGTCAGCACCAGGCTCAGGAACAGGCTCTGCTCGCCGAGGCGGATGATGTAGCCGGCGAAATTGGTCGCCGCTCCGGTCAGCGTCAGGATCCCGATGATGACTCCGACCAGCGCGCACGCCACGCCGACCGGCAGCGCATGCCTGGCGCCGTTGGCGAGCGCCTCGGTCGCGTCCTTCAGCGTCGCGCGGCCGTTGCGGGCCGCGAGCAGCGTCACCGCCATCACGCCGATCACCGCCATGATCGCGGCGATGCCGAACTTGAAGAACGCCGAGCACGCGATTCCGATGACGATCCAGAAGAAGAACTTGATTCCGAGCGCACCGAACCGCGCCGAAAGCGCGAACCCGAAGATCAGCACGACCGTGAGAGCCAGAGAGACCATGCCCGAGAAGAGCGGCGTGTAGCCGCTGAAGAGCAGGAACACCAGCATGGCGAGCGGCATCACGAGGTACCAGCTTTCGCGGACCGCGCGCCATGGATTCGGGCACTCGTCCTTCGGGATGCCACGCAGCCCGGCGCGCCCGGCCTCGAGGTGGACCATGACGAACGCGGTCAGGAAATACAGCAGCGCCGGCACGGTGGCGGCCTTGCAGATGTCGACGTAAGGCACGTTGATCGTCTCGGCCATGATGAACGCGACCGCGCCCATGACGGGCGGCATGATCTGGCCGCCCATGCTCGATGTGGCCTCGACGCCCCCGGCAAAGGCGGGCTTGTAGCCGAAGCGCTTCATCAGCGGAATCGTGAACTGGCCGGTCGTCACGACATTCGCCACGCCGGAGCCGTTGATCGTGCCCATCAGGGCCGATGACACGACCGCGACCTTGGCGGGTCCGCCCTGGCGGTGACCGAACAGGCCGAGCGCGAAATCGGTGAAGAGCTTGATCATTCCAGCCTGCTCGAGGAACGACCCGAACAGGATGAAGAGAAAGATGTACGACGACGAAACGTAGGTCGGCGTGCCGTAGATGCCTTCGGTGCCGAATCCGAGCTGTCCGATGATCTGGTCAAGCCCGTAGCCTCGGTGCGTCAGCGGCGCCGGCAGGTACTGGCCGAACAGACCGTAAGCGAGAAATGCGCCGCAGATGATCGGCAGTGCGATCCCCATGACGCGGCGCGCGGCCTCGAACACCAGCACGATCGTGACGACGCCGATCACCATGTCCCAGTTCGTCAGTTCACCGGCGCGCTGGATCAGCTCCGCTTCGAAGATCCAGTGGTAGAAGCTGGCAACAAAGCCGAGGCCGCCCACGAGCCAGCCGAGCCAGCGGCGCTTCAGCGGCGGCATCAGCAGGAAGGTCATCAGCAGCAGGAAACCGACGTGCACGGCCCGGACCACCGTGCTGGACAGCGGACTGAACGCCGCCGTGATGACCTGGAACGTCGAAAAGGCGATCGCGACCGCGAACACAGCCGGGGTGAAGTGGACGACGCCGTGCTGCAGGTCAGCGTCGGCGTCAGCGACGGTGTGCGTCATCGGGGCCACCTCCGGAAAGAAAAATGGCACAGCGCGCGCTGTGCCATGTGCACGACATCGGAGCCAACTACTTGATCAGCCCGGCCTCGCGATAGTACCGCTCGGCGCCGGGATGCAGCGGCACCGCCGGAGTCTTGGGTGCGTCGGCGGCCGTGATCGACTTCGCCGCGGCATGGGCTGCCGTCAGCTGGTCGAGGTTCGCAAACAGCGCCTTGGTCATCGCGTAGACGGTCTCGGCCGGCACGGCTTCGCTGGTCACGAGGAAATTCCGGATCGCCACTGTCGGCACCGCCGTGTCCTGCCCTGTGTAGGTGCCGGCAGGGATAGACGCCGGCAGATACGCCGGGTCACCGATCTTCGAAACCACCTCCAGCGGCACCGCCACGACATTGATCCTGACCGAGGTCGCGAGGTCGCGGATCGACGCGACACCCAGTCCCGCAGACTGCAGCGTGGCGTCGAGCTGGCGGTTCTTGATCAGCTCGACCGACTCGCCGAACGGCAGGTACTCGACCTTGGCGAAATCCTTGTAGGTGAGGCCGGCTGCCTTCAGGATTGCACGCGCATTGAGCTCGGTGCCGGACCGCGGGGCCCCGACCGAGATGCGCTTGCCCTTCAAATCGGCCAGCGTCTTGATGCCCGACTCGGCGCTGGCGACGATCTGGATGTAGTTGGGATAGATCCCGGCCACCGTGCGCAGGCTCTTTAGCGGCGTCTTGAAGCCTGCCTCCTCGTCGCCCTTCCAGGCATCCGACACCGCATCGCCGAGCGTGAATGCGAGCTCCCCGCGCCCAGCCTGCACCAGGTTCAGGTTCTCCACCGAGGCCTTGGTCGCCTGCACGCTGGTCTTGGCTTCGGGAATCGCCTTGGCATAGATCTGCCCCAGTGCGACGCCGAGCGGGTAGTACACGCCACTCTGTCCGCCGGTCAGTATGTTGATGAACTTCTGCTGGGCCGAAACCGCAGGCGCAAGCGCCAGCAGGGTGGCGCCCAGAACCATCATGCCCAGCGAACGCTTTACATCACAACTCATTCGTGTCTCCTTGGAAATCTCGCTACGCGCGGTCTCCGACGGCCGTCGCGCCCTGGCGCCCGAGTATACGGACGGGCAGCGGCCCCTTACCCCCGCGTTGACCCGAGGCGTGACACGCGGCGCCTGGGTGGTCCGCTGAGCCCGGGCCGAGGCACAGCTCCGCGCGCGGTGCGGGATCGATCGCTAGATCATCCCGAGCGTCCTGGGCAGCCAGAGCGACAGCGTCGGCCAGTAGGTGACGACGACCAGGAAGACCAGCATGGTCAGCAGCCACGGCCACACGGCGATCGTCAGCTCGGTGATCCCCATCTTCGCAATGCCGGATGCCACATACAGGTTCAGGCCCACCGGCGGGTGGCACATGCCGACCTCCATGTTCACCGTCATCATGATGCCGAAGTGCACCGGGTCGATGCCGAGCTTCATCGCGACCGGGAACAGGATCGGCGCCATGATCAGCACGATCGACGACGGCTCCATCACGTTGCCGGCGAGCAGCAGCACGACGTTGACGAACAGCAGGAAGGCGATCACGCCGAGGTGCTTGTCGAGCATCCAGTTGGCGAGTTCCTGCGGGATGTTCTCCGAGGTCATCAGGTAACTGAACATCACCGCGTTGGTGATGATGTAGAGCAGCATCGCGCTCATGTTGGCCGAGTCGAGCAGCACCTTCGGCACCTGCTTCAGTGTCATGTCCTTGTAGACGAATACGGCGACGAAGAACGCGTAGACCGCGCTCATCGCGGCGGCCTCGGTCGGCGTGAAGATGCCGGTGTAAATGCCGCCGATGACGACGATGATCAGGAACAGTCCCCAGATCGCCTTGCGGAAGGCGCGCAGTCTTTCGCCCCAGCTCGCCACGGGCTGGCGCGGGTAGTTGAACTTGCGTGCGCGCCACCAGGTAGTAAAGCCGAGCATGCTGGCAAGCACGATTCCGGGGATGATCCCGGCGATGAAGAGCGCGCCGACTGACGTATTGGTCGCCACCGCGTACATCACCATGACGATCGACGGCGGGATCAGGATGCCGAGGGCGCCCGAGGTCGTGATGACACCGGCGCCGAAGCGCGCCGGAAAGCCCTGCTTGATCATTGCCGGCAGGATGATGGCGCCGATCGCCACCACGGTCGCAGGCGAACTGCCCGACACGGCAGCAAACAGCGCACACGCCATCACGCCAGCCAGCCCGAGTCCCCCGTGCCAGTGACCGACCACGGACGAAGCGAACGCAATCATTCGTCGCGCCACACCGCCATGAGTGAGGAAGTTGCCGGCCAGGATGAAGAACGGGATCGCCATGATCTCGAACCTCTCGATGCCGGTGAAGAGCTTCAGCGCCACCGACTCGATCGGCACGTTCGTCATGAAGAACAGGTACGTCAGCACCGTCAGGCCGAGCGAGATCGAGATCGGCATGCCGGTCAGCATCAGGCCGATCAGCAGCGAAAAGATGATCCATGCGTTGTTGACGTCGACCCCAACGAGCTTCAGCACGATGGGGATCGCGATCAGGACCGGCGGAATCAGCGCCGGCCAGCGCGGGGCATTCTCCGATACAGGCGGAACGAGCGTGGTCATCAGCGCCTCCCCTCGTCGAGGCCCGCGGGATGCAGGTTGTCGGGCATGTTGTACGGGTTGATGTCTTCGGCCGCCTCGACACCCTCGACATGCGCGACGTCGTGGTGCGGCAGTTCACCGGTGCGCCAGAACGACCACGCCACCTGCAGGAAACGGAAGCACATCAGGTAAGAACCGAGCGGAATGCACAGATAGACGATCCACTTCGGCAACTCGAGGTCCGGGGAGACCGAATCCGTGTGCCCGATCTCCCAGACGAAACCGGCCGCCAGCGTGCCGACGATGCCGGTGAACGTCGCACCGGCCAGCAGCCCGAACACCACGTAGATCTTGCGGGTCTTCGGCGGCAGTCGGTTGATCATGACGTCGACGCCGACGTGGATGCCGGTGCGCACGCCGTAGGCCGCGCCGAACTTGGCCATCCACACGAACATGTAGATGCACAGTTCCTGCGCCCACGACAGGTCGATCTTCAGCAGCCAGTCCTGCACGCCGGGAATTGGGGTGCCCGCCGCATACCGGTGCAGCACCGCGACGAAGATCAGCAGTGTCGCGGCACCCATGAGGAAGGCGATGATCCATTCCTCCAGATGGTCCAGGAACTTCATGTCTCCCCCTTCTTTATGCGTCGGGCGGCGTGCCCGCGAGTCTGCCAGACCCGGTTATGACAACGCCACTGTTTCGACCGCGAAACGGCCGGCCAGTGGCGTTGTTGAGCTTCTTGCGGCTCAGGGCTTGAAGTCAGTGGCCTTGTAGACCTCGGCGATGATGTCCTTGCCGATGCGCGACTCGTTTTCCTTGTGCACGACGACCAGCGCCTTTTTCAGCGCGGCCTTCTGGTCGGGCGTCAGCGTCAGGATCTCGGTCTTGCCGGACTTGCGCACGGCTTCGAGCGAGTCTTCGTTTTCCTTCTTGGCGATGTCGTTGGCGTACTTGGTGGCGTCCTTCATCGCGCCTTCGAGCGTGGTGCGGATGTCGGCCGGCAGCCCGTCCCAGAACTTCTTGTTGGCGATGACCGCGTAGCCCAGGTACCCGTGGTCGGTTACCGCGAGGTACTTCTGCACCTCCTGCATCTTCTGCGTGTAGAAATTGGACGGCGGGTTCTCGGTGCCGTCGACCACGCCGGTCTGCAGCGCCTGGTAGACCTCCGAGAACGCCATCACCTGCGGGATCGCGCCCAGCGCCTTCATCTCGTCGCCCAGCACCTTGGACGACTGGATCCGCATCTTCAGGCCCTTGTAGTCGGCCACGTTGCGGATCGGCTTGTTGGCGCTCATCACCTTGAAGCCGTTGTCCCAGTACGCCAGGCCCGTGATGCCCTTGCTGTCGAGCTTGCGGAACAGCTGCTGGCCGACCGGTCCCTGCGTGACCTTGTGCAGCTCCTCGTAGTTGTCGAAGATGTACGGCAGGTCGAACACCTCGAACTCGCGCGCGCCCAGCGGGCCGAACTTAGCGAGCGACGGCGCCAGCATCTGCACCGAGCCCAGCTGCAGCGCTTCCATCTCCTCGCCGTCCTTGAAGAGCGAGCTGTTCGGGTACACCTCGACCTTGACCCGCCCCTTGGTGCGTTCTTCCGCGAGCTTCTTGAAATACTCGGCCGCCTTGCCTTTCGGGGTATCGACCGCGACGACGTGGCTGAACTTGATGACGATCGGTTGCTGGGCGTGCGAAATGACTGGAAGCGCGGCAGCGGCGGCCAATGCGCCGACGGTGGCAATCGCTTCGCGACGGGAGTACGGCTTCATCGTGTTGTCTCCTGGGTTGGAATCCTTCGGGCGCCGCGCCTTTAGCGGACCTCGCGGCGCCCTGTTTGGGCGCTTCTACGCAACTCCGGCTTTGGCCATTTGACCGGGCGCAAAGGCCTGAGAGCGGCGGGGCTTCTTCCGGCAAGCATACGGCGTCGCAGGCACCTCGGGTAGTTTCCCGGCCTGCTTCTGATTCTCCATTGAATTCAAGCACATCGACGGGCACACCCACACCGACCGCGGGACCGCCTCGCGGTTGCGCGCGGTGGTGACTCGGCGCGATGCCGGCCGCCCTCACCGAATACCGGCCCGAAAGCATCAGTCGTGCCCGCCGTCCGCGTCGGCCCGGCCGAGACGGACTGTTACGGACTGCGTAACAGCCCCATGACAAGGACCGCGCAATAAATGCGCCGCTGCGCTGCGCTTCTTGCGCCTCGTCAACACTTGGTGTGACGCTCATAGGAACAATCCCTACCCAAGACGGGGTAAGCCGCCGGGATGGCGGGGAGCCCGACGAGTTTCGAAGTGAGTGTGAGGAGTGACCGGTCCGATTCCGAGTACACGTCGTCAAGCAGCACGGATCGGGCCTGTTGCGATCATCAGGTTGCACCGGTCCTTGATTGGAGGAGGGGCTATGAGGAAGTCGTTATTGGTGCTGGGGGCGGCGTGTGCGTTTGCGCTCAGCCTTGCGGGCTGCGGAGGTAGCGATGGCGCTACAGGTCCGCAGGGTATCCCGGGAACCGCGGGAGCCCCGGGCGCTACGGGCCCGGCGGGTCCACAGGGACCATCGGGCGCGGCCGCGATCGTGATCGGGCCGGCGACACCGACATCGGATTGGGCGGCGATTGATCTGAGCGGGTCGGCCGTCACGAGCGTGACCATTGCCAGCCCGCCGGTCGTCAACTTCAAGCTGGCGACGGCGCAGGGCGTACCAGTGGTCGGTTTTGGCAATCAAGCCAAGTGCTTCCCGCGCAATAATACGACGACGCCCTACGAGAAGCCCTGCTATCCGAACCTAGCGTTCACGATCGCGAAGCTGCAGCCGGGCTCTGGCGGAACCCCAAGCAAGTGGGTGAACTACATCGTCGTCGCCCCGGCGACGGTTACCGGCACCACCGTCAACCCAAGGACCACACTTTCGACGCCGAGCACCGAGAACGTAGGTGCTTTGGTTGACCACGGTGACGGTACTTACACATACACCTTTTACAACGACGTCCCGGGCATGGCGGCGCTCGTCGCCGGAATCACTGCGCCCGCTGGCAGCAACAAGGCGGACCTGGGGGATGTGTCGTACAACAAAGACGCCACGCATCGGCTGGCTATCCAGATCTCGGGCAGCGCGCCGGGCACAGGAAGCAACAATCCGACGGGTCTGTCGACGGGCTACCCAGCGGCGGTCTCGTTCGCCAGGCCGGTCGACTTGATCTACGACTTCGTTCCGGCCACCGGCCAGGCACCCGCTGCGAGCGCGAACCGGAAGATGGTCGCGAACTCGAACTGCGAGTCCTGCCACAGCACGCTGGGCGGGCTGCCCGGCGGCGATGGTTCCTCGCTCGACTTTCACGGCGGTGGTCGTAACAACATTGAGTACTGCGTGACCTGCCACACCGACCAGCGTCGATACGGGCAGGTGGAGACGCCGGTATGTCCGCAGCCATCGGGCAAGAGCTGCTATGACACAGCGACGCGTACATTCCTAAAGAACGGAGCATCGGCGACGAGCACGTACGTGGTCGACAACCGCACCGTCGGCAACGTGATGAACTTCATCCACAAGGTCCACGTGGCCAAGATCATGACGAAGACCGGATACAACTACGGTGGCGTGGCTTTCGACGGTGGTTATTCACAGGACATCCGTAACTGCGACAAGTGCCACGATTCGACTGGCGCCTCCACCGGCGGTACGCCGCTGCCGCAGGCAGCGCTGTGGAAGACCGAAGCAAACCGGCTGGCTTGCGGTTCGTGCCATGACGGCATCAATTTCGACACCGGTCAGGGAATAACGCTGGCGGGCGAAACCACGGGTCCGTTCACCAACAATGCGGTGCACCCGGCCAACGCGGTCGACGGCACCTGCCTGAACTCCTCGTGCCACAACCCGGGCGCCGGGGCCGATCCGGACCTCGTGCACAAGCCGATTACGCCGCCCAATGCGAAGAATTCGCTTCAGGTGCCGACTTCGACCGACACAACGTCGCCGGCGGATGGCAACAGCAACACCAACGCGGGCTGGATCGCTTCGAACCAGAGTCGCCTGCCTCCAGGCGCGAAGAAGGTCGAGTACGAGATCCAGACAGTGCAGCTGGCCAACGGTGCCGCGCGCAACCCGCAGATCATCTTCCGTATCAAGCTGGATGGCGTGGTGACACCGCTGCTCGACAACGCGACAGCGCCGACGAATGCGGTGACCGGCCAGAAGGAGATCTTCGCGGGCTACATGGGTGCTCCGAGCGTCCAATTCGTGTGGGCGGTGCCACAGGACGGCATTGCAAAGCCGGCGGACTTCAACGTTTCGGCCTCGTCCTACCTGAGGAGCCTGTGGAACGGTACGGCAACCGGCAGTTCGGCCGGTACTTTGACGGGTCCTGACCCGAACGGTGGGTGGTACACGGCAACCCTGACGGGCGCGAAGGTCGCGACCAACGCGGTCATGTTCACGGGCGGCCTTGGCTACTCATACAACGCCCGCAGTTCGCTGCCGCTCACGCAGACGGACGTTCCGGGCTATCCGGCCACCCTGTCGACCATTCCCGTGACGGGGAATTCCAGTACGGGGTTGATCGCCGGCATGCCGAACGCCTACGGTGGCATGATCGTCATAGCCAAGAACACCCAGAAGGTCGGGACAGGCTTCACCGGCCGCCGGCAAATCGTCGAAGATGCGCGCTGCAATGCGTGCCATCAGGAACTGGGCGCGTTCACGGAGGACGCGTTCCATGCGGGTCAGCGCAATGACGGCACGACCTGTTCGTGGTGCCACACCCCGAACCGCAACAGCAGTGGCTGGACGGCCGACTCCGTCCAGATCATGCACGGCATCCATGGCGCCGATAAGCGGGGGGCGGCCAACCAGTACAAGTGGCATGCCACGTGTCCGAGTACCGCGACGACGCTCGATCAGTGCGAAGGGTTCTGGGAAATCGTCTATCCGGGTGTCCTGGCGCGTTGCGAACAGTGCCATGTTCCTGGGTCGTACGACTTCAGCAACAGCGCCTCCGCCGACGCGGCTGGGTTGAGCGACGGCGTCAACAAACGTCAGTACAAGTACATAACAGGGACGATGGCATCCACGCTGCCGGGAACGCTCTCGCTGTCGCCGTACGTCACCGCAGGCACGAACTATGGTGCTGCGTTTGGTTACAACGTCACTACGAACGTGACCACGCTTCCGGCGGACACGACGCTGATCCAGTCGCCGACGGTGGCGGCATGCGCTGGCTGCCATACTTCCCCGCTAGCGATCAGCCACATGCAGGTCAATGGCGGGCGGTTCTACGAAGCGCGGACGACCCAGTTCGCCACGGGCGCCGATACGCCGTCCGGAACGGCAACGACCGAGCAGTGCATGGTCTGCCACTCCAGCGGCAGGATCGCGGACACGAAGGTGGTGCACAACCCGTAGTCTGAAGTTGTAACGCCGGCGACCGGAGCTTCTCCGGTCGCCACCACATCAAGCCCGGTAGTGCCAACACTGCCGGGTTTCTTTTTGTCGCGTTTGAGCAATGCCTGGCTGCGTTGTCGCGGCATCGGCTGCATACTTACGGCCAGGTGGATGAGGGGGCTGGAGTGAGTTACAAGAGCTTTCTAGCGGGCTGCTTCGTTACCTTGTTCGGTTGGGCGGCCATGGCGGCGACGGAGCCGGCGACGACGCCGGGGCAGGTCGGGGTCCCGTCGCAGCCAGGCGCGCAGCCGGCCGCATCAGGTCCGGCCAAGGCGCCACCAGTGCCAGCTGCGCAGACGCCGCCGCAAACGTCGAAGGAGACACCCCCGGGACATCCGCCAGCCGACCCGGCGGCCAAGCCCGATGCGAAGGGCGCGTCAACCGCGCCAGTCAAGAAGGTCGACTTGAACAACGCCAGCCTGGCGGAGCTGAAGACGCTGCCGATGGTGAGCGATGAGTACGCGAAGATAATCATCGCGCACCGCCCCTACATGGCCAAAGGCGAACTGATCACCAAGGCCGGGCTGCCGGAGGGGGTCTACATGGCGGTCCGACACAAGGTCGTCCTGAAGGCACCGAAAAAGTCTGCGCCGAGGCCGTCGGCGCCGACGAAGTGATGGAGTCGTCCATGAAGCGAGCGATCAGGTGGGTGGGAGCCGTTGCTCTCGTGCTGGCGGGACTCATGGGCTGCGGCGGCGGCAATGACGGCGGCGCGCCGCCGGGCGGAGGCGTACCTCCACCTCCGCCTCCTAGCGGCCAACTGGGTGCGCTGCTCAACGCGGCGGCGGCCATTCCGGCCAACGACACGTCGACCAACTCGTCGTCGGCCTTCTCGGTGCTGCAGGGCGCGGGAGTCCCGGCCGTCATCGTGCGAGGTGCGCCGGTCGTCAACTTCACGGTGTTCTCGAACGGTGCGGTCAGGCAGGGACTGCAGCTCACCGACATGAGCTTCGCGATCGCCAAGCTGGTGCCGGGCGCGAATGGCAATCCGAACCGCTGGCAGAGCTACGTGTCGCGCATCGAGACGACAACAGGCGCCAACAACGTCGGCTCCGGCCCGGGCGGCACGCCGGTGCTGGCTCAGGCGCAGCAGGCTACCACCGATCCGAAGCCGGCGGCGCAGGCGAACCAGCTCGTCTACCACGCGGAGGGCTACTACACCTATACGTTCAGCACGAACATCACCGATCCGGCGAATACATTCGGCGTGGTCTTCGAGCCCGGCCTCACGCACCGCATTGCGATCCAGCTGAGTTACACGAATTCCTCCGGCCAGGTGGTGCGCGTCAACCCGTACTACGACGTCACCTTCGACGCCAGCGGCAACTCGGTCGCGGTGACCAACCCGGCCAATACGCAGGTGATCTCAGATGTCAGCGCCTGCAATGCCTGCCACGAAAAGCTGTCATTGCACGGCGGCGGACGCGTGGATGTGCAGTACTGCGTGATGTGCCACAACCCCGGCACGACCGACGCCAACAGCGGCAACGTGCTGACGATGGCGACGATGACGCACAAGCTCCACTCGGGGCGGTTGCTTTCCGACCCGACGACCCTCGGCAACTACAAGTACATGATCTGGGGCTACCAGAGCGTCTTGCACGATTATTCGAACCTCGGCTTCCCGCAGGATCTGCGCAACTGCCGCATCTGCCATACCGAAGCCAACCCGGCGACGCCCCAGGGCGGCTACTGGGGGACGAAGACAAGCAAGGAAGCCTGCCTGACGTGCCACACGAGCACGGCGGGAACGACCTTCTATACCAAGCACACAGACTTTGCGCTGCAGATCGTCGGTCCGAACGGGAAACCGACGGACATTCCCAACTCGTCCTGTCAGGAATGCCACCGCGTCGGTACGGCCGTTTCCCCGGGCCGTGTGCACTGGAACCAGGCCGAGGACCACGCGGCGAAGTACAAGGTCAACATCGCGAGTGCGACATTCGATCCGGCCGCGCGCAAGGTCACCGTCAAGTATTCCGTTTCCGACCCGACCAACAACAACGCGTTATGGAATCTGGTGACGCCGGATTGCACCGGCTCGGGTGCGGCGGTCAGCTGCAGCAACACGACGCAGTTCGGCAACCTGCGTTTTTACCTCGCTTACATGAACATCGTCGGGCAGCCGGCGTCGGTGACCGAGTTCACCTCGTACAACAACGGCGGCAGCGGCGCCAGCGCGTTCCTCTACAAGGGCACCAACGACGGTAACAACAACTACTCGGTCGACATCCAGCTGCCTCCGGACAGCGCAACTGCCGTCGCGCAGGGTACGGCCCGCGTGGTCGGCATCGGCCAGATCATCGAACCCGAACTGCAGACGATGTCGGCCATCGACCCAAGGCCGCCGGTGCCAGGGAACCCGCCGCCGACGGTCAATGTCGTCGCGCAGAACACCTACGCCGACGTCGTGCTGACCGGGACGATGAACCCGCGGCGCCAGGTGGTCTCGAACGAGAAGTGCAGCGTCTGCCACGCGGCACTCGGAACGACGACCGGTTCCAACACGCAGGCCTACGCATTCCACGGCGGTGCCCGCCATACGGTCGAGTCGTGCGTGCTGTGCCACGACCAGAACCGCTACACGTCGACCGTGATGACTAACGGCCGCGCGCTTAGCGAGAACTATGCGTTCAAACGCATGATCCATGGCATTCACGGCACGTCGCGGCGCGCTTACCCGTTCACGCACGGCAACAGCGTCATCGGCGCCTTCAACAAGTCCGGCATCCTGACGCTTGACGGCCTGATCGCCGCCAGCAGTTCGACGTCGGTTTCGGCGCCGGCGGGAACGCTGCTGCAGCCGTGGTCCACCGGGGTCGTGGTGCCGGCCGGCACGCCGCTCGATCCGGCCACGGTCACCAACTACGCGGCCGAGGTCTATTACCCGCAGCTGGGCCTCAACTGCAACGCGTGCCACGTGAACAATTCCTGGCAGAGCGATCCGAATCCGGTGGGCGCAGTCGTGACCAAGCCGATCGACCCGGCGACGATGAAGGCCGGGACCGATCCGCGTGCGTGGTTCGTGATCTCGCCGAGGGCGGCTTCGTGCACGGCCTGCCACGACTCGACGACGGCGATCAATCACGTGGTCGGCACCGGCGGATCGTCGTTCGGGCAGGCGACGCAGGCGCAGTCGTTCCAGCTTCAGGAGAACTGCATGGATTGCCACGCGAATGGCAAGCCGTTCGGCGTCGATGTCGTGCATACGCCGAAGTAGGGCGTTCCGGGGATGTCGCGGGCCGCGACGGAGGAACTGCGTTACGGCCTGTTGAGGAGTTTCGGGAGGGGGTAGGAATGCGGATCAGAAGCGTGCTGGTGGCAGCCTGTCTGGGCCTGCTCGGCTGGGCAGCCCCTGGGTGGGCGGCTGACGACGGCGGCCCGTCGGCGAAATGTTTGATGTGCCACGGCGGCGACTACGAGAAGATGAACCGCACGCCGCATGCGGTGTCGGCCGATTCGCGCAACGTGGGCTGCATCGGCTGCCATGGCGGCAGCTCCGATCACGCCGACAACCCGACCGAGAAGAAGCCGGACCAGGTCTTCAAGGGCAAGAACGCCGTGACGGGTGATGCGGCGAGTGAAGCCTGCCTGGCCTGCCACACGACCGCCAGCACCAAGCAGATGCTGCTGTGGGCCGGCAGCACGCACCCGCAGGCCGGGGTGTCGTGCAACAACTGCCACACGATTCACGTCAACAAGGACAAGCTCTTCAACAAGGCCGAGCAGCCTACGGTCTGCTTTGCCTGCCACAAGGACGTCCGCGTGGCCTCCAACAAGCCGTGGCGGCATCCGGTCCAGGAGGGCAAGGTGAGCTGTTCCGACTGCCACTCGGTGCACGGCTCCGCGGGCCCCAAGCTCGCGAAGCGCGACACGGTCAACATGACCTGCTACACGTGCCACGCGGAGAAGCGCGGCCCGTTCGTGCAGAACCACCAGCCGGTGCAGGACAACTGTGCGAGCTGCCACAACCCGCACGGCAGCAACATCAACGGAATGCTGCTCTCGCGCGATCCGGTCCTCTGCAACCAGTGCCATACGCCGCACACAGCGGGCGGCATGGGCGCGGTCGGCGGCCAGCCCGGCGTGTTCCCGCCCGCGGTGCCGCCGCAGACCGTGTCGGCGGTGACGCCGCTGTCGGGCGGCATCAACACGACCAACGTCTGGCAGGGGCGGGGCTGCCTGAATTGCCACACGCAGATCCACGGCTCGAACAACCCGGCCAGCCGCTCGCCGGCGCCGGCCAACCTGTTCCGCTGAGCATCGGAGTCCGTCATGACGCAGCACACACGAGTCCGCGAGTTCAGCCGCAGCGCGCTGGCGCTGGCCGTCTGCGCCGCCTTTGCGGGAGCGCAGGCACAGGAAAAGAAGGAAGAAGCCAAGAGCCCGGTCGAAACCGTCGCGACGGCAGAGGCCGGCGCCGCCGGCGTCACGGGCGACTCCAAGGACCGCGCGTTCTGGGGCCAGTACAACGGCATGCGCTACCAGAGCGCCTACAGCATCCTCAACTTCGACTACAGCCGGCTTGACACGTCCAATGGGACCTGGCTCGACGTCATCGGCAGCAATCTCGGTCTGCAGACACGCGAACTCGGAGTGCTCTGGTGGCGGCAGGGCAACTGGAAGGTCACGGCCGACTACAACGAGCTGTGGAGTGTCAATCCGTACACGGTGAACAGCGGCGTCGCAGGCCTGGGCACGACCACGCCGACCGCCACCTACCTTACGGGCGGACCGGGCTCGGGCTACGACTACGACCCGGCCACCAAGCGCAAGAGCCTGTCGCTCGGCGGTTCGAAGTGGTTCGGCGGCGAGTTCCAGCTCGAAGGCAATGTCAGCAGCGAGCGCAAGACAGGCAACACGCTGTTCGGCGTCGGCAACAACTGCCCGGGCACCGTGTCGTCGGGCTGCAGTTCAACGCCGGGCGCGACGGCGGGATTCGGCGTGCTCTACTTCCCGCAGCCGATCGACTACAACCATACGCAGGTCGAGGCGCGGCTCAATTACGCGGGCTCCAGCCTGCAACTGAGCGGCGGCTACTACGGTTCGTTCTTCTCGAACAACAACGGGGCGCTGAATCCCGGCTTCCCGGGCACGCTGAACAACGCGGTCGGATCGCCGCTGCCGGCGGGCACGGGTGTGCAGGGCTTCCTCGGCCAGCCGGTTGCCTCGGCGCCGGAGAACCAGTTCAACTACTTCGACCTGACCGGCGCCTACACCTTCTCGCCGGCGATCAAGGCGAATTTCAAGCTGGCGTACTCGCAAGGCAAGCAGAGCCAGGAGTTCTCGAGCGCCGGGCTGACGGGCGCGCCGGCGGGCATCGGCAGCCTCGACGGCGAAGTGACGAGCACGCTGGCGCAGGTGCGGCTGGTCGCCAATCCGATCGCAAACCTGTCGCTGAACGCCGAGTACCGCTACCAGAACAACGCGGACGACACGCCGGTCGTGCTGTACAACCAGATCGGCACGACGAGCTATTCCAACCAGAGGGTCTCGCGCGAGAACAACAGTGCCAAGCTCGAGGCCACCTATCGCTTCCCGTGGGCGATCCAGGGCCTGGCGGGCGTCGGCTGGACCTCGATCGACCGCGGCACCTTCACGCAATCGGCCTCGTACACCGGCGTCAGCGCGATGCGCGAGCAGACCGACGAGACCAGCTGGTGGATCCAGGTCCGTCGCAGCATGACCGAGACCATCAGCGGATCGCTGCGCTACACGGGCTCGAGCCGCAACGGCTCCGACTGGCTCGCCCCCGCTGCAGGCGGAGTCGGCCTGGTCACCGTCAGCGACCCGGCAACGCAACTCGGCCCGAACGCGATCTACATTCCGACGATGGCCGATCGCGACCGCAGCGTGGTGCGCCTGCTGCTCAACTGGATGGCGACCGACGCGCTGAGCGTGCAGTTCGCGATCGACTACGGCAGCGACAGCTACAACGCGCCCACGCAGTACGCGCTGCAGGACTCGAAGTTCGATCTCTACACCCTCGACGTCAGCTACGCGCTGTCGGATGCGTGGAGCCTCAACGGTTATCTGTCGACCGGATCGCAGAAGCTGAACCAGGCCCGGCCGCAGGGCTACATCCTGGCGTTCGACGACAACGCGTTCAATGCCGGCATCGGCGTCAATGGCAGGATCGGCGAGAAGTTCCGGCTCGGCGGCACGCTGGCGTACGTGAGCAACGAGGACAAGTACGCGCAGTCCGTCGGACCGACCACGAGTGCCGGCAACACCGCGCTGCTCGCGGCCACCGGCGGGCTGCCGGCGATCGTGTTCCGCCGCATGGACCTGCGCTTATTCGGCACCTATGCGTTCAGCGAACGCTCGACGATCCGTGCCGACGCGGCGTACCAGCGCCTGACCTACGACGACTGGGGCTGGGCCTACGGCGGCACGCCGTTCCTGTACAGCGACAACTCGACGGTCTACCTGCAGCCGAACCAGAACGTCGGCTACGTCGGCGTCAGCTACCGGTATTCCTGGAAGTAACGCCCGGACAAGCCGCGCCGGAGCGGCGCGGCGGGCGCGGGTTACTACGGAGGCCGCACATGCCGCGGCCTCTGCCTTTGACGCATCGCATTCGGCGGGTTGACCTAGCTCCAATCCGGCTGTAACGCAACTTGTAACGCCGGTCGCCCTCCCGTACTCTCCGCGCCGCAGCAATGAAGCACGCCTGTTTTCAATGATCGAGGCCGTCGACCTGACCTGTGAGCGCGGAGAGCGGCTGCTCTTTTCCGGACTCTCGTTCTCGGCCGAAAACGGCACGTTGCTGCGCATCGCCGGGCCCAACGGGACCGGCAAGACCAGCCTGCTGCGCATCATGTGCGCACTGCTCGAACCGACCGCGGGCGAGATCCGGTGGAAGGGCGGCAACGTCCGCCGGCTGCGCGAGGAGTACTGGAAGGACCTTGCCTACATCGGTCACCTGAACGGCGTGAAGGACGACCTCACGGTGCGGGAGAACCTGCGCGTGTCGGTGCGCATGGCCGGCCGCTATGCCTCCGAGCAGCGGCTGGCGCAGGCGCTGGACCTCGTCGGGCTGGCTGGCTTCGAGGACAAGATGGCGCGCTTCCTGTCGCAGGGCCAGCGCCGCCGCGTGGCGCTGGCGCGCTTGTACGTCAGCGAAAGCGTGCCGCTGTGGATCCTGGACGAGCCGTTCACCGCGCTCGACGTGCGTGGCGTGGCCCACCTGAGCGCGCTGATCGCGCGTCACGTCGAGGGCGGCGGCACTGTCGTGCTGACCACGCACCAGGAGGTGCCGGTCGATGCGGCGCGCCGCAAGCGCGTTGACCTCGGCAGCCCCGCTGCCGCGCCAGTCGCCGAGGCCGAGGATGTCGCGTGCTGAACGTGCTCCTCAACGTGATCCGGCGCGACCTGCTGCTGGCCGCGCGACAGAAGGCGGACGTGCTCAACACGCTGTTCTTCTTCGTTGTGGTCGTGACGATCGTGCCGCTGGGCATCGGGCCCGAACCCAACCTGCTGCGCTCGATCGCGCCCGGCGTCGTGTGGGTCGCGGCCCTGCTGGCGGCGATCCTCTCGCTGCCGCGCCTGTTTGCCAACGACCACGCCGACGGCACGCTCGAGCAGATGCTGTTGTCGGCGGAGCCGCTGCCGCTGATTGTGCTGGGCAAGGCCACGGCGCACTGGCTGGTGTCCGGACTGCCGCTGACGCTGATGTCGATCGTGTTTGGTGTCGCGTTCGATCTCGGCCGCGAAGAGACCGGTGTGCTGCTGGCATCGCTTGCGCTCGGCACGCCAGTCTTGAGCCTGATTGGAGCGGTGGGAGCGGCACTGACGCTCGGTCTGCGTGGGGGTGGAGTGCTAACATCGCTGCTCGTTCTGCCGCTCTACATACCGGTGCTGATCTTCGGTTCCGGGGCGGTGGGTGCGGCGGCAACCGGTGTCGGCTATGCCGCCTATCTCCTCCTGCTGGCGGCCTTCCTGCTGTTTGCGATCGTCCTGACGCCGTGGATCGTCGGAATCGCGCTGCGCATCTCGGTGGAATAGCGAACGATCCTGACTGCCGATGAACACGACAACCGCCCCCCGCTTCAACCTGTACTGGTTTGCCTCGCCGCAGACGTTCTTTCCGCTCGCCGGAAAGCTGGTGCCGTGGTTCGCGGCGCTGGCGGTCGTGCTGACGGCAATCGGGCTCTACATCGGCTTCTTCGTCGCGCCGACCGACGCGACCCAGGGCGACAGCTACCGCATCATCTTCCTGCATGTCCCCGCGGCCTGGATGTCGATGTTCCTGTACGTCGTCATGGCATTCTGGGCCGCTGTGGGGCTCGCCTTCAACACGCGGCTGTCGTCGATGATGGCCACCGCGATCGCGCCGACCGGCGCGCTGATGACCTTCCTCGCGCTCTGGACGGGCGCGCTGTGGGGGCGGCCGACCTGGGGCGCCTACTGGGTCTGGGACGCGCGGCTGACGTCGGAGCTGATCCTGCTCTTCCTGTACCTCGGCTTCATCGCCCTGCAGGCGGCGATCGACGATCCGCGGCGGGCCGACAAGGCCGGCGCCGTGCTTGCGATCGTCGGCGTCATCAACGTGCCGATCATCTACTTCTCGGTCAAGTGGTGGAACACGCTGCACCAGGGCGCATCGGTCAGCGTCAAGGGGTCGTCGATGGCCACGACCATGCTGTGGGGAATGCTGGTCATGGCGCTGGCGTACTGGATGTACGCTCTCGCGGCGGTCCTGGTCCGGGCGCGCACGATCATCCTCGAACGCGAGCGACGCGCCGAATGGATGAGGGAACTTGTGGCGCAGGGGAGGCTCAAGTGATCTGGGGCAGCTGGGAAGCCTTCTGGGCGATGGGCGGCTACGGCCTCTATGTCTGGGGTTCGTACGCGATGGCCGTCGTCGTGGCCGTCATCGAAATCTGGCAGTTGAGAACGCGGCGTCGCGCGGCCCTGGCCGAAGCGGTCCGCGAGAGCGCCCGGGCGCGGAGTGCAGCATGAAACCGAGACACAAGAAGATTGTTCTGATCCTGGTCGGCCTTTTGTTCCTGGGCGGCGCCGCCGCGTTCGTGCTCCAGGCCTTCCAGGAGAACCTCACCTTTTTCTACAGCCCGACACAGGTGGCGAACAAGGAAGTTCCGCAGGGCAAGGCCTTTCGCATCGGCGGGCTGGTCGAGCAGGGCAGCCTGAAACGCGGCAGCGACGGCCTGACGGTCACCTTCAACGTGACCGACACGGCGAAGGTCGTACCGGTCAGCTACACGGGCATCCTGCCGGACCTCTTCAAGGAGGGCAAAGGTGTCGTCGCGCAGGGGCGCCTCGGGCCCGATGGCGTCTTCAAGGCACACGAAGTGCTCGCCAAGCACGATGAAAATTACATGCCGCCGGAGGCCGCGCACGCGGTGGAACAGGCGCACAAGGCGCAGAAGACCGTAAAGGTGAACCCGTGATTCCCGAGATTGGCCACTTCGCCCTGATCCTCGCGCTGCTGATCTCGATCGCTCAGGCCACGCTGCCGATCGCTGGTGCGGCGCGCGGTGACCCCGTGTGGATGTCCGTGGCGCGCCCGGCGGCGCGCGGCAACGCGTTCTTCATCACATTCGCCTGGCTGTGCCTCGTGGCGTCCTTCGTCGGCAACGACTTCTCGGTCCTCAACGTCGCGACCAATTCGAACTCGCAGCTGCCGGTGCAGTACAAGGTCGCCGCGAGCTGGGGCTCGCATGAGGGCTCGATGCTGCTGTGGGTGCTGATGCTGTCGTGGTGGACTTTCGCGGTCGCCTCCTTCTCGAAACACCTGCCGGACGAGATGGTGGCGCGCGTCATCGGTGTGCAGGGGCTCGTGTCGGTCGGCTTCCTGCTCTTCATGCTGACGACGTCCGACCCGTTCGACCGGCTGTTCCCGCCGGCGCCCGACGGCCGCGACCTGAACCCGCTGCTGCAGGACCCGGGCATGGTGATGCACCCGCCGATGCTCTATATGGGCTACGTCGGTTTCTCGATCGCCTTTGCGTTCGCGATCGCCGCGCTGCTCGGCGGCAAGCTCGACGCCGCCTGGGCGCGCTGGTCGCGGCCGTGGACGACGATGGCGTGGTGCTTCCTGACCATCGGCATCATGATGGGCAGCTGGTGGGCGTACTACGAGCTGGGCTGGGGCGGCTGGTGGTTCTGGGATCCGGTCGAGAACGCCTCGTTCATGCCGTGGCTGGTCGGCACGGCGCTGATCCATTCGCTCGCGGTGACGGAGAAGCGCGGCAGCTTCCGCAGCTGGACGGTGCTGCTGGCGATCTCGACGTTCTCGCTGTCGCTGCTCGGCACCTTCCTCGTGCGCTCGGGCGTACTCACGTCGGTGCACGCCTTCGCGACGGACCCCCGGCGCGGCGTTTTCATCCTCGCGTTCCTCGTCACGGTCATCGGCGCGTCGCTGGCGCTGTTCGCGTGGCGCGCGCCCAAGGTGGGGCTCGGCGGCAAGTTCGAGACGGTCTCGCGCGAGTCGATGCTGCTGATGAACAACGTGCTGCTCGCCGTGGCCTGCGCCTCGGTACTGCTGGGAACGCTCTATCCGCTGTTCCTCGACGCGTTGAACCTCGGCAAGATCTCCGTCGGTCCACCGTACTTCGACGCCGTATTCGTGCCGATCATGACGCCGCTGGTGTTCCTGATGGGCGTGGGCCCGATCGCGCGCTGGAAGAAGGCCGAGCTTCCGGACCTGGCTGCGCGCCTGAAGTGGGCGCTGGGCGTGAGCCTCGCGACGGCGCTGATCGTGCCGTTCATCGCGGGCCGCTGGACGCCGCTGATCGCGTTCGGCCTGTTCCTCGCCTTCTGGGTCATCGCCGCGGCGGCGACAGGCATCAAGGAGCGCGTGCGGCATCTCAAGGGCGGCCTGTGGGAGCGCCTGGCCGCGCAGGGCCGCGCCTACTGGGGCATGCAGCTTGCGCACCTCGGAGTGGCGGTGTTCATCCTCGGCGTCACGCTGGTCAAGGGCTATGAAGTCGAGCGCGACGTCCGCATGGACATCGGCGACACGGTGGCGGTCGGCAGTTATGTCTTCAAGTTCGAAGGCACGACCGAGGTGCGCGGCCCGAACTACACCGGCGCGCGCGGCTCCGTCGAAGTGACGAAGGACGGCAGCTTCTTCAGGCGCCTGTATCCGGAGAAGCGCATCTACAACGTGCAGCGCATGCCGATGACCGAGGCGGCGATCGCCACGGGCCTGCTGGGCGACGTCTACGTCTCGCTCGGCGAGCCTGTGGCCAACGGCGCCTGGAGCGTGCGCGTGTATTCGAAGCCCTTCGTCACGTGGATCTGGGGCGGCTGCGTGCTGATGGCCCTTGGCGGCCTCACGGCGCTGCTGGACCGCCGTTATCGGCTGCTCGCGCGGCGCGACGAATCGGTGCGGGCGACCCAGGCAGCCTGATCATGCGCAAGGCTCTTGTCTACCTGCTGCCGCTCGGCGTCTTCCTCGTCGTGTCGGTGTTCCTGCTGCGCGGCCTGTGGCTGAATCCGCGCGAAGTGCCGTCGCCGTTCATCGACAAGGCGGCGCCGATGTTCTCGCTGCCCCAGCTCGGTCAGCCGGAGGCGAAGTTTTCCCCGGCGGACATGAAAGGGCAGGTGTGGCTGCTCAACGTCTGGGCGTCATGGTGCGTGGCCTGTCGGCAGGAGCATCCGCTGCTGGTCGAACTCTCGCGGAAGAAGGCGGTGCCCATCATCGGGCTCAACTACAAGGACAAGCCCGAGGCGGCCGCAGGGTGGCTCGCGCAGTGGGGCAACCCGTACGACCTCTCGGTGAAGGACGCTGACGGCCGCATCGGCATCGAATACGGCGTCTATGGCGTGCCTGAGACTTTCGTCATCGACAAGACCGGCGTGATCCGCTTCAAGCAGATCGGCCCGATCACCGAGGAGGTCTGGCAGACGAAGCTGCTGCCCCTGCTCGAACAGCTGAGGAAGGCATGAGACGACTGCTGGCCGGACTGCTCCTGGCCTGCGCGCCGCTGCTCGCGTACGCGTCGACCGAGCCGACGATGCTCGATCCGCTGGCGCAGAAGCGGCTGGTCGACCTGTCGGCACAGCTGCGCTGCCTCGTGTGCCAGAACCAGTCGATCGCGGAGTCGAATGCCGAACTCGCCGTCGACCTGCGCAACCAGATCAACGAGCAGATCAAGGCCGGCAAGTCGGACCGGGAGATCGTCGACTTCATGGTGACGCGCTACGGCGACTTCGTGCTCTACCGTCCGCCCTTCAAGGCGACCACCGCGCTGCTGTGGGTCGGTCCCGCCGCGTTGCTGCTGCTGGCCGTGCTCGTGTTCTACCGGACGCTCAAAGCGCGCCGGGCGCGCGTCGAGGAACGGCCCCTGACGGACGCCGAGCGCGCCGAGGCGCAGCGCCTGCTGGCTTCCCCCGGAAACAACAAGAAGACATCGTGACTGCCTTCATTGCCGTTGCCACCGTCATGGTGGTCATTGCGCTGGCGTGGCTGCTGTGGCCGCTGCTGCGCACCGCGCGCCGCCCGAATGTCGAGCGCCATGTCGCCAACGCCGCGATCTACCGCGACCAGTTCGCGGACCTCGACGCGGACCTGAAGCGCGGGACGATTTCCGAAGCCCAGTATGCCGAGGCGAAGAGCGAACTGGAGCGGCGTCTGCTCGACGAAGGGCGCGCCGAGGCCGGCTCCGGCAACGCGCCGCTGGCGCCGAGCCGCGCCACCGCCGTGGTGGTCGCGCTTGCGGTGCCGCTGGTGGCAGGCCTGATGTACTGGAAGCTGGGCGCCCCCGACGCGTTTTCGCCGATCGCCGTGCCGGCCGACTCGGCGCACAAGATGACGCCGGACCAGATCAACGAGATGGTCGCGCAGCTGGCGGCGCGCCTGGAGAAGGAACCCGACAACATCGAAGGCTGGGCGATACTCGCCAAGACCTACTACACGATGCGCAAGTTTCCGGAGGCCGCCGCGGCCTACGCGAAGCTCAATGCGCTGGTCCCCAACGAGCCGGATCTGCTGGCGGACTATGCCGATGCGCTGGCAATGAGCCAGGGGCGCAACCTCGCCGGCAAGCCGCTCGAACTGGTCAATGCCGCGCTGAAGGTGGACCCGGCGCACTGGAAAGCGCTGGCGATGGCCGGCACGGCGGCGTTCGACCGCAAGGACTACAAGGCCGCCGTCGAATACTGGGAGACGCTGCGGTCGTCGCAACCCGCGGACTCGCAGATTGCGCAGCAGATCACCTCGAGCATCGAGGAAGCGCGCAAGCTCGGTGGCCTGCCGCCGGGCGCCGCCGTGGCGGCCGCGACTCCGGCGCCCCCGGCGAAGGCGGACAAGGGCACGGTCGCGAAAGGCGCCGCCACCGCGGCGACACTGGGCGGCACCGTGAATCTCTCCGACGCCATGAAGGCGAAGGTGGCGCCGACCGACACAGTGTTCATCTTCGCGCGCGCCGCCGAAGGCTCGCGCATGCCGCTGGCGCTGACGAGCGTAAAGGTGGCCGATCTGCCCGCGAAGTTCATGCTCGACGACACGATGGGGATGTCGCCCGACATGAAGCTGTCGTCGGTGCCATCGCTGATCGTCGGCGCACGCGTGTCGAAGTCGGGCAAACCCATGCCGTCCAGCGGTGACCTCGAGGGCCTGTCCAAGCCCGTGCCGATCGGCGCGAAGGACGTATCGGTCACGATCGACCGCGTACTGCCCTGATCGTCGATCGACGTTTCTACCCCTGAAGAGGTAGCGCACCGCGGTGCGATTCGCACCTTGATGGCTGTCAAGCGCGCGGGTTATCCCGCCCCGCAAACTGCCTTCGATTCGATCTGAGTCGCATCGGGGGAACCATGAGAAAGAACAAGACGCTCCTGCGGCTTCTGCAGGGAGCTGCGTTGGCAACATTCCTGCTTGCGCCTGCGGCCTGGGCCCAGCAGGCGGCCGCGCCTGCGAAAGCCGTGGCACCCAAGGCCGCGCCGGCGACTGCGCAGCCGGCGAAGTTCGATGCCACCGGCTGTTTCGGCTGCCATGCGCCGATCAAGGAATTTCACGACTCCGGCAAGCACAAGGGGCTTGCCTGCACCGCGTGCCACGGCGGCACCGACAAGCACCTGGCCAGTTCCTCGTCGCGACCGACGACGTCGACCGATCCGGCGACCTGCGGCGCCTGCCACAAGAACCAGTTCGACACGGCCTACCAGATGGACTGGCAGCGCATCGGCCGCTTCGAGAAGAAGCAGATGACGGGACCGTCACCCAACCCGTCGTTCGACTATCTGATGACGCCGCACGGCTTCACGCGCGAACACAACCTGCCGCGATCGCACGCGTTCATGGTGCTCGATCAGTTCGTCGTCGACCGCGGCTTTGGCGGCCGCTTCTCGCCGAAGGACAGCTGGCGCTACCTCGCGAAAAATGGCGGCAGCTTCAAGGTCTGGGACGTCATCCAGGACAACTATCCCGACAACACCGACCAGAAGCCGTTCAAACCCGGCACGGCGGCCGCGGCGAATCCGGTGTGCGTGTCCTGCAAGACGCAGGACCACATCCTCGACTGGGCCTACATGGGCGATCCGGTCCCGGGCGCCAAGTGGAGCCGCTCGTCGAAGGTGGTCGAGTTCGTGAAGTCGGTGAACCACGCCAACAACTGCATCTTCTGCCATGACCCGCACGCGGCGAAACCGCGCGTCGTGCGCGACGCCCTGATCCAGGCGCTGACGCGCAAGGACTTCCCGACGCTGTACTCGGAGGATGAGCGCAAGACAAAGTTCGAGGTCAAGGACATGGGCGTGCGCGGCTTTACGCGCAAGATCGCGATGCTCGAGGGCTATGACAGCAAGCTGCAGTGCGCGCAGTGCCACGTCGAGTACAACTGCAATCCGGGCGTGGATCCGAAGACGGGTGCCTCGATCGGGATGGCCGACCAGCGCACCAACATCTTCCCGCTGACGAGCGTGGCCAACGTCTCGAAGTTCTACGACAGCATCAACTTCCGCGACTTCCGCCACTTCCAGACCGGCGCGCTGCTGACGAAAGTGCAGCACCCGGACGCCGAGGTGTTCTGGAACTCCAAGCACGACAAGGCCGGCGTGCAGTGCGCGAACTGCCACATGCCGAAGGTCACGGACCCGAAGACGAAGAAGACCTACACGTCGCACTGGCAGACGAACCCGAAGCACTACATCAAGGAAACCTGCCTGACCTGCCACACCGACTGGAAGGAGGAGCAGGCGAAGTACGTGATGGAGTCGATGCAGTCGCACTACGCCGGCAAGGTGCGTCACGCCGAGTTCTGGCTGACGCAGCTGATCAACAAGTTCGGCGAAGTGCAGGCGACCGGCATCGCGCTCGACGACTCGACGATGGCTGCGGCACGCGCCAAGCACGACGAAGCGCACGTGAACTGGGAGTGGTGGACGGCATCCAACGGCTCGGCCTTCCACAACCTCGACCAGGCGAAGGAGTCGCTGGCGAAGTCGGCCACGGCGTCTCAGGAAGGCATCAAGATCCTGAATGACGCACTGGTCGCCAAGCGCAAGGCGACCACAGCAGCGGCCCCCGCCGCGGCGCCGGCAGCGACCCCTTCGGCCGCGCCGGCGAAGTAGTCCGGGATCGTCTGCGGCGGTCACGGCCGAGGTCATTGGCGATATTCAGGACCTCGGCTCGCACCGCCGCGTATCACGCGGCGGCGATGGACGGCGAGCCGGTGCAGTGCGCAGCGACCGCCTGCGGCTGTCCGTCCGCCGGTGCTCAGGATGCGCGGTCAGTCGTTAGCCCTCGCGGACGGCGGCGGATCGAAGGTCAGGGAGCCGGGCGCGACCCGCAGGCCTGAAGCACGATCCCCGCGGTGCTTCAAGGCGGAACACCGGCGCCGCGCGGGGTAACCTCGCGCCGTCCTATGTCGTCGCTCGCGTTCCTTGCCATCGCGATGGCGCTTAGCGCCATCGGTATCGCCTTCGTGCTGCCTTCATTGCTGAAGGGCGTGGCCGGAAGGCGGCGCGCCATGACCTGGCTCATCGCAGCGGCAGTACCTGTCGTTGCCGGGGCGCTGTATGCCTTCGTCGGCGCGCCGCAGTCGCTTGACCCGGGCCCGTCGCTGGCGCCGGACCTCGCGCCGACGGCCGCTGCGGACTACGTCAGTCGGCTCGAGTCCCACCTGGCGCGGCAGCCGCGCGATGCGCGCGGCTGGGTCCTGCTGGCGCGCGCCCACGCGGAGGCGGAGCGCTTCGACGCGGCCGTGCGCGCGTTCGAGCAGGCCATGACGGTGTCGCCCGGCAAGGTAGCGAAGGATCCCGGCGTCCTGTGCGAGTACGCCGACGCGATCGCGATGACGCAGGGAGGACGGTTGAAGGGCAAGCCCGCGGCGCTGATCGCGGAGGCGCTCGCCCTCGACCCGGGGCACCCCATGGCGCTCGAAATGGCCGGCAGCGCCGCTTACGACGACGGACGCTATGCCGACAGCGTCCGGTACTGGAACGAGCTGCTGACCCGGCTGCGGCCGGGATCACAGAAGTACGTGGAGCTGTCGGCGGCCGTCGAACGCGCGCAGCAACGGGCAAAGACCGCAGGCAGTCCATAGCGAAGCGTCGCTGTCGCGTCGCCGCCACGATTGCGCCGCAGCGTAACCGCGGTCGTTCGCACCTCTTCCTCGCGCCTGCGTCGCTGGCGAAGGAAGCGCTGCTTCATTCGCGCCGCATCATGCGCGGGCGCGCGCCCTGCGATCGGCATCGTCATTCAGGTAGTGCCCGATCTGCTCAAGTGGGTAATGGACAAGCTCCAACCCCCCGCCCGAAGCTCGCGAGCGGTCCAGACGACCACCGTAGCCAGCCCCGGAAGGAAACGGACCGGGCTGCAGTCGGAAAGCAACGACCGGCGGCACGCGCTGAGGCAATCGAGGGGCTGTCGCGCTGGTTTCTGCCGGGCGGTGCAGCGAATGTAAGCCGGGGGTGGCGTGCTGTTGCCGCGGGGCAACGAGTGTCCGCGGGCCAGCGGAAGGATGAAGGCGGGTTGCGCCAGTCGAGAGGGGCGCTCAGCGGTTCTCGTATCGTTGCACAGGTGATTCTTGGGGCTCAAGGTCGATCGTCTTCTTAGGGAGGAATACATGAAGCACGGGTTCAAGGTGCGTCCGATCGCAGCAGCGATCTGTGCGGCCGCATTGCTACCGCTCTCGGCGTTTGCCACTGACGGTTACTTCTCTCACGGCTACGGCATGCGCGCCAAGGGCATGGGCGGGGCCAGCTACGGGCTCGCGCTCGACAGCTTTGGCGGCGCCAACAACCCGGCGAGCATGGCCTTCGTGGGCACGCGCGTCGACGTCGGCATCGACTGGTTCAGCCCGCAGCGCAGTGCCGAGCGCTATGGCGCGGCGCCCGGACTGAACGGCTCCGTGGACAGCGACAGCACCAACTTCTTCATTCCGGAGTTTGGCTACAACTATGCGCTGCGGCCGGACATGACGCTCGGCGTCTCCGTGTACGGCAACGGTGGCATGAACACCAACTATCCGAGTGGCCAGCTCAATTGCGGTTACGGGCCCAACACCGCAAACATGCTCTGCGGCAACACCAGCCTCGGCGTGGACCTGTCCCAGTTGATGATCGCGCCGACCTTCGCGTGGCAGTTCATGCCTAAACAGTCGATCGGCATTGCGCCGATCATCGCCTACCAGCGTTTCAAGGCCGAAGGCCTGCAGGCCTTCGATAACGCGCCGGGGTTCCCGCCGTTCACGTCCGCGCCGGGTTATGTCACCAACAACGGCTACGACAGCTCGTGGGGCTGGGGCGTGCGGCTCGGCTACCAGGGCGAGTTCGACGGCTTCCGCCTCGGCGCCGTGTATTCGTCGAAGGTCCAGATGGGCCAGTTCGACAAGTACAAGGGGCTGTTCGCCGAGCAGGGCGGCTTCGACATTCCGGCGAGCTGGGGTCTCGGCGTCGCGTACGTCGGCCTGCCGGGCTGGACCTTCGCCTTCGACTGGGAGTACATCGACTACGGCAGCGTCCCGTCGATCGCCAACCCGGGATTCACCGGGGCACCGCTCGGCGCGAACAATGGCCCGGGCTTCGGCTGGAAGTCGATCAACGTCTACAAGCTCGGCGTCGAGTACATGATCAACCCGAGTTGGACCTTGCGTGCGGGCTACAACTACTCGCAGAACCCGATCGACTCGGCCAATGTGACGTTCAACATCATCGCGCCGGGTGTCGTGCAGAACCACCTCACACTCGGGTTCTCGTACAACATGCCGGACAAGTCGAGCATCACGGTCGCCTTCATGCACGCCTTCGACAACTCGGTTTCCGGTTCGTCGATGTTCAATCAGATCCTCGGGCCGGGTGCCGGCGGCACCGAGAAGATCTCGATGTACGAGAACAGCCTCGGCATCGCCTGGGGCAAGCAGTTCTAGCTGCCGGTCGCCCGAAGCAAAACGGCCGCCTCGTGAGGTGGCCGTTTTCTTTTGCGGATGCGCCCTCGCGGTGGCGCAGCTGACGGTTCAGCGTAGGTAATGCGGCGGGCGCAGTTGCGCGAACCTGCGCTCCAGCCACCGCATGCCGCGCGCCGCCGCGAACAGGAATACGCCGAAGGCCAGCGTCCACCAGCCCATGCCGATGCCGGACAGTGCCGGCAGCGTCACTTCGCCCTGGCTGGTCGCCTTGATCCACGCCTCGATGCCCGGCGTGAGTTCGGCGTAGGCGAAGACGCCAACGAGCATGCCGAGTGCGAACAGCATGGCGTCCTTCTTGCCGGTGGCGATTCCTGCCACGGAGGTCCCGGGGCAATAGCCGCCGATGACAAAGCCGGCGCCGAACACCAGACCGCCCAGCAGTTGCGCGGGGTACGACGTCGGCTCGATGTACAGGTCGGAGAGTGCCAGCACCCCCGCGGAGGACAGCAGGAAGAGGCCCGCCATCGTGGTCACGATCGCAGTGAACATCACCTTCACGACCGACATGTCGTGCAGGTAGAACACCGCCGTCAGCTTGCGTGCGCTGCCGAAGCCCGCCCGTTCGAGGCAGAAGCCGAAGCCGAAGCCGAGCAGCACCGCGAGCGCGAGATCCGTCACGACGCCGAATTCGAAGTTGTAGGCGAGGGGCAGCATCAGATCCACTCCTTGCGGATGAAGTACGCCAGCACATAGGCGGCGAGGAAGACAGCGCCCATGAAGACGAGGCTGCCGGCATTCAGCAGCGAGCCGCCGCTCAGCGCCTGGCCGCTGGTGCAACCCTTGGCGATCTTGGCTCCGTAGGCCGCAATGAAACCGCCACCGAACGCGAGGATCAAGCGCGTTCGGTCAGAAACGCGGGGTCCACGCTCGACCGCGAGGCCCACGCGTCCTCCCTGCAGGCCCGACACCAGTGCGCCGATGAATGCGCCGATCAGGAGGAACAGGGTCCACGACTGAAGCGGCGCGCCTTCGTTCCAGTAGCGTGAATGCACGGCGTTGGCCGCCGCGTGCTCCGGCGAGAACAGTCCCGCCAGCCAGGCAGCTACCGACGAGAACGCGCCGGTGGCGCCCAGGCCGCGTCCGGTCACTGCAAACGTGGCGATGAGCACCAGGCCGAGCAGGAACCCGACGAGGTAGGGGTTCCAGAACGGCTTTGCGGCGGTCCGGGGTCCGGCCAGTGCGTTCGGGCCGGGCATCGGATGGGAAAGCGTCTGTGACATGTGTCCTCCACTTCTGAATTCGGTACTGGGCATCCTGAGTGTCGGGAAGCAGCGTAGCCCGACCACGGCCACGCCCCGTTGCCCGCCGTCAAAGCACGTCAATATACCCCACGGGGTATGAGAATTCCCGCTCTCGCGGTGGTCTGCGCGGCCGGTCGTGTTTCGAAAAAAGAGCGGGTCCAGCGGACCCGCTCCCCCAGCACCGTCTTCCGAGGAGGGGCTTCAGGTGCCGGTCAAGGTTGCGTGACTTTGAAGTTGCCGGCCTTGTCGATGGCGATCGCGGCGTTCAGGAAACCGGCCTGGTAGCCCGCGTCCTTCAGCTTGTAGTAGGCCATCTCGGCGCGGACACCGGTGCTGCAATGGGCGATGACGCGCTTGCCCTTGGGCACTTCGGCCATGCGGGCTGCGAGGTCCTCGTCGGGAATCAGCAGCGCGCCTTTGATCATGCCGGCGTTGGCCTCGTCCGTGTTGCGCACGTCGAGGATGATCACGTCGGGCGGGGTGTTGCGCGCGAGCTTGCTGAACTCGTCGACAGGTATCGACCCCGGGCGCGGCTTCGGCACGTAAGCGACCTTGGTTGCCGCCGGCACGCCCGATTCGATCGCGTATCCCGCCGTCTGCCAGCCGAGCAGGCCTCCTTCGATGACCTGGACGTTCGTCTGGCCCGCCTTGATCAGTTGACGTGCGACAGCGACTGCGTCTGCGCCGCCGCGGCCGTCGTAGACGATGATCGGCGCCTGATGTTTCGGCGGCGGAAGGCTCTTGAGCTGCGACTTCACGGCCGCTGGCGGCATGTCGACGGCGCCCTTGATGTGGCCGCTCCTGGCCTCGTCAGGCGCGCGCGCATCGAGGATGATCGACGGGATGTCCTTGTCGACGTAGGCCTCTTTGACGAACGCTGGCCGCGTCGCGAGGTAGTCCTTGGTCTGCCACTCGGGCACGCCCTCGTGATAGACCTTCGTGTTGGTGTAGCCGAGAGCGATGGCCTTGCGCTGCGACAGCGGGCTCATCTGGCACGTCACGCCCTGGCAGAAGAACACGAGCAGCGTGCTCTTGTCGGCAGGCAGCCGGTTGACGACCTTGTCCCAGGCCGGATACGGAATGTTGACCGCGCCGGGGATGGTGCCCTGCTGGAAGCGCGGCAGCGGCCGCGAGTCGATCAGCATGAACTTGCCGGAGCCTTCGTCCACCAGCTTGCGCACGAACGCGTAGTCGACGAGGTCTTCCCTGGCGACCTTGACGGGGCCCTTGAAGCGGATCTCGGTCGCCCACTTCTGGCCGTCCTTCTCGACGTAGGCGATGCGCGCCTCATGGCCCTTCTTGATGTCGCGCATCTGCTCGGGCTTCTTCGGCTCGCCGGCATCGAAGACCTTCAGCGTCTTCTCGTCGAAACGGACGATCTCCTTGTTGGCGTCAATGCCGAGCTGGATCGACTGCGACTTGAAGGCAACGTTTTCGAAATAGCCCGCGACCTGTCCGGGCGCCGGCTTGTGACAGTTGTTGCAGACCGCGGGCTGGGTTGCCTTCGCGGCCGGCGCGGGAGCCTGGGCCGCCGCGGCGCCGGCGGCGAGGGCAACGGCTGTGAACAACAGGTACGTGGTTTTCATCGAAGCTTTCTCTTTCTGCGCGCGAAGCTGCAGGGGCCAGCGTCCTCTCGGGCGCGGGCCCCGTGAAGCGGGAGGGCTACTTCTTCGGTGTTTCGACTGGATAGCCGGCCTTCTTCCAGTCCTCGAAGAGCATGACGACGGCGGTGACGTTCGTGAAGCCAAGGTCCTGCAACGACTTCGCCGCCAGCGTGCAGCGGCCACCTGTCTTGCAGTAGAGGAAGAGGGGCTTGGCCATGTCGAGCTTGTCAGGGAAGCCGACGTGTTCCCAGATCGTGAACTCGAGCAGGCCGCGGGGCACGTTCACCGCGCCGGGCACAAAGCCCGCGGCGTATTCCTCGGGCTCCCGTACGTCGACGATCAGCGCCGACGACAGCTTGGCGTCATACACGGCCTTGAAGGCGGGCATGCCGATGGTCTTGATCTGCTTGCGCGTGTTGGCGACGAGATCCTTCACGCTTGCCGGGTAGTTCTGCGCGGAAACGAACGCCGGAAAGGCGACGGCGATACCGAGCAGCGCGGCGGCAATGAAGGAGAACATTCTGCGTGTCATGGTGAAGTTCCTTTACTGGTGGACCTGAATGCGTTCGAAATCCCTGGAGATGTCCTGGCTAGCGTGTGGCTGCCTGCACGATCTGGCTCGCCTGGCCGGCGTTGACCATGACCCAGCGCAGCGCGAATCCGCCGGCCAGCACCAGCAATGCCGGCACGACGGTGTGCGGGATCCGGTGTCCAAGTTCGAGCGCCTGCAGCGCCAGAGGCACGAGGATGCCGAGGGCGACGATGCCGACCCAGAAGATGGCCGTGTACGGGCCGCCGAGGATCAGTGAGGCCGCGGCCGCGTGCGACGCCGAGGACGTCAGCAGGGCGATCACCAGCAGTCCGATCAGCAGCAGTTCGACCACTAGGAAGCCGATGTCGGCGCGGACGATCGAATCCGCGGTGTGCTTCTCTGGCGGCTGCGGGCCGAGGTGCTGCACCATCGCCGCGAGTGCACCGCCGATCAGACCCTTCGGCGCCGGGCGGCCGGGAAGCACGCGCGTCGCCAGGTGCACTGTTGCCGCGGCGGCTGACAGCCCCGAGACGAGGAACAGCGGCGCCAGGATGCTGGTGTTCCACAGCGGCCGCGCGACCATCGTGTTGAGCAGCACGCCGGTGTACACGCCGAGCAGCACGCCGAGCACGATGTTGGTCCACGCCAGGCCGCGGATCATCCCAGGGCGCGCGAGCAGCCAGTCGGACGCGCGCTGTAGCGCCGGCACGCGCTGCGCGAGCCACGGCCAGGCGTCGGGCAGCCGAATCAGCGCTGAGAGCAGCAAGACGCCGTAGACGACGAGCAGCACCCACGAACCCCAGGACATCGGCGACAGCGGCTCGAAGGTCAGGTACACCGCCCAGACGTAGAGCTTGTGCGCGAGGTCGAGGAACAGCGCTCCCATGCCGAGGTTGAGCAGCATGAAGCCGAGCAGCGGCGTCTGCACCGAGAAGAAGCTGCGCGTGTCCTCGCCCTTCGCGGTGCGCAGCATCGCGATGCCGGCGAGGATCATCATGCCGGCGACGATGCCGCCGACGAAGAG
>DAOMFL010000019.1:0-51099 GCA_035429805.1 Burkholderiaceae bacterium | reverse complement strand
AGTACGACAACCTCGGCCGCGCCCGCAACGAACACGTGTGGCTGGCCGACCGGCCGATCGCCCTGATCGTCTATGCCTTCTCGGGCAGCGGCACCACGCCGACCAGCACTCCAATGAACGCGCCCATACCCTGGAGGCCCGGATGCAATACTGCAACTGGCACCTCCCTCACCAAGGCATCGCCGGTGCCACCCCAATGTCCCGACTCAAAACGTCAAGCAACGACCTCTTGACGCTTCACAGCTAGCCCTTGGCTGCCGGCTTGAAGACGTACGTGCTGCCGCCGACGGGCTTGCCGTCGTCGGTCGACTGGATCAGCGTCAGTTTCGCGAGCGCTGCACCGCGCGCGGCCGGCAGCTTCCCGGTGCGCACCAGCAGCGCGACCTGCTCGTGCCCACCGGGCTTCAGCGCCAGCGGCAGATCGACGCCCTTGCTGCGGACATCGATGCTGAACTGCTGCGTGGTGTCGAACGTCGCCAGGAATGCCTTCCAGGCCTCGTCGCGCCGCAGCTCCTGGGTCAGCACGTAGCCCTTGAGCCGCTCGAGGTCCTTGGCGGGAAGGCGCGTCGACTTCATTCCCTTCGGCAATTTGCCCGCCGGGAAACGCGCGCTCAGCGTCTTGCTGAGCAGCAGGTCGACGCGCAGGGCGTCCGTGGCGAGCGGCGGGATCGTCAACAGGTACTTGGCGTCGAGGCGGCGTGTGGCGTACAGGTGCAGCGGCAGCGGACGAAGTGCATCGGCGAGCAGGTTCACCAGATGCAGGTTCTTCAGTCCGGCGCGCTTTTCCGTCGTCACCAGTTGCGCGATGCCGAAGATGGCTTTGGTACTCGCCGGCACCGGATCGTCCGGGCTGTCGATGACGACCAGCATGCAGCTATGGCTGTCGGCCGAGGCCGCCGGCGTCCAGTTCCACTGCAGCACGGTCGGCCGCAACGGCTCGAGCAGCGCAATCGTCTGCGGGGCGCCCACGGGGGTCCAGTTGGCGTCGCCGGCACTGTTGGGCCACGCACTCCAGAAGTCCGCGGGCAGGTCCGGCAGTCCCGCCGAGGCTCCGGCCGTCATGATCTTCACCGTGACGTTGTGCGCCGGCAGCGGTCCGCGGTTGTGCACCTGGACATACACGCGGTTCTGGTTGCCCTTTTCCGGATGCTCGTGCACAAGCCTGGTCTCGAAGTTGAGGTAGTTGACCTCGGTCGGAGCCAGCTGCCATGTCGGCGGCGCATCGGTCTTGATATCGGCGCACTGCCACCAGTAGCAGGGGTCGTTGAGCGCGATGTAGCGCGTCGGATCCTCCCAGCCCGCAGGCACTACTGGACCGCTCGGCGGGCGGCCGCCGTCCATCACGTGGTCGCGCACGAAGATGTCCACCGTCGGGAACGTCGTGACGTCGATGCGAACCTCCCACAAGCCACGTCCGTGCGTCGCGGCGCGCAGCAGGTTGCTGCCGTCACGCAGGCGCAGGTCGTAGATCGCGGTGTTCGGCAGCCCCTGCGAGTAGTTGCTCCAGCTGCTGCCCGCGTCGGTGCTGCGGAACACACCGATGTCGGTGCCGACGAACCATTGCGAGGCGCTGCCGAATGCCAGCGCGTACATCGGCACGTCCGGCAGGCCCGAGCTCCTCGCCGTCCAGGTGGCGGTTCCGGTCGCCGGAACCACACCGCGCCAGACGTGCTCCGTGAGTCCGAACCCGCTGAAGCAGACGACGATCGTGTTCGGGCTGCCAGGAACGCTCTGCACGTCCCAGATCCACTGCCCGGTCGGCAGCGGCGCCGCGTGCAGTGCGCGCGCGTTCCACGTCGCGCCGCTGCGTTCGACACGGTAGACCTCGCCGCTGGAGGTCGCGCAGTAGACCAGCGTGTCGCTGGTGAAGGAGATTGCCGAGACGCGCCCGCTGATCCCCGGCAGCGTGACGCCGCTGCCGGGCCAGCCTCCGGTGCCCATCGCGTCGTCGATGTTCAGCACCGTCGTGCCGAGAGCGATGCGCTCGGACGACGGGCTGATCGCCGTCGGCGGATAGAAGAGCCCCGCGCCGTTCAGGCCGGTCGATACCCCCGAGTACGAACCGAACTTTCCTCCCAGGGTGCTGCGGTTCGGCGAGCTGCCGTAATAGGAATGCGTGACGTTGTTGCCGTTCACCTTGCTGACCGTGCAGTACCCGCCATCGCCGTCGGCGCTGTGATAGTGCACCGGGCTGTTGCGGTACTGCTGCGTGCCGTTGTCCTGCGTGCCGCACTGAATGAACGCGTCCGAGCTGCCGTGGTTGTCGACCGCCTCGTACTGCAGCAGGCACAGTCCTTCATTGGGCGCGTCCTCCCACGTTGCACCGCCGTCGCGGGTTATGAAGAAGCCGCCGTCGTTGCCGCTGTAGACGGTCTGGTTCAGCGTCGGATGGAAGCCGAGCGCGTGGCTGTCCGGATGGATGTTGTTGCCGACATTGCTCACAGCCCAGGCGCCGGTCGCCGCGTTGCGCACGCACTTGTACATCTCGACGCCCGAGACGTAGACGACATCCGGCGTCGTGGGATCGACGCCGACATCGTTGGTGAATGCGCCGTAAAGCTGGATCGTCGCGCTGCTGGTGCACAGTTCCCACGTCGTGCCGGTCGCGTCGCTGGTGCGGTACAGCCCGAGGAACGCGTCGCTCGCATTGGCCATCAGCGCGACGATGCGCGCCGGACTGCTCGCGGACTGCGCCAGGCCGATGCGCGTGATCGAAGCTGAGGCCGGCAGCCCGGTCGTCAGTTTCGTGAACGTCGGGCTGGCCGCGAGCGCATTGGTGCTCTTGTAGATGCCGCTCGCCCAGAACGCCGCATAGACGGTGTTGCCGGTCGCATCCGCGCGGTCGATGACGACGTCGGTGCAGGCGATGACTGTCGCGCTGATCGCCGGCAGTCCGCCCCCGGAAAGTGCGGTCCAGGTCGTGCCGTCGGTCGTGCGGCACAGGCCACGGCTGGTCGCCGCGAAGGCCCGGTTGGCGTTGCCGCGGTCGACCGCGATCCGATAGAAGCTGTGGTTTGCAAGCAGCGGCGCCGCATGGTGGGTCCAGGTGTCGCCGCCGTCCGCGCTGCGCAGCACGCCCACGCCGAGGTACACGCCGGGTGCCGAGTTCAGCGCGAACTGCGTGCTGTAGAGCTGCACGTTGCCTTCACCGGTGCCGGCATACATCACGTTCGGGTCGCTGACACCGATCGCCAGCGCGCCGATCGCCAGCGACGGCGCGTTGTCGCCGAGCGCGGTCCAGGTCTGCGCGCCGTCGCGCGTGCGCCAGACACCGCCGCGGCTCGTGCCGATGAAGATCGTATTGCCGTCGACCGGGTGCGGCGCGATGGCCGTCACGCGCCCGCTGATCAGCACGCGCGCGCCGCCGTAGCTCTGGCCATTGGGCACCGCCAGCGGCCCCATCGGCGTCCAGTTGGCACGCGCGGTATCCACGGGCGCCAGGTCCATCGGCGCACCGGCCGGCGCGTCTCGCTCTGCCAGTGCGCGCAGGCGCATCAGCGCAGGGTTGAACTCGTCCGGAGCGTTGGCCGGCGCCGGCATCATCATCGGACCGCCAGGGCCGCCGGGACCTCCCGGCGTGCGCCGGACCGCCGCGAAATCGAGGCCGAAGCGGCCGAACAGCTTCGAGGTGTCCTTGACGCGCCGTTTCGGCTTCGCGACCTTCCTGACGTTCGCGGCCTTCCGGCTGGTCGCGGTCTTCCGCGGCGGCGCTTTCTTCGTTGCAGCCCGCTTCGCTGCTGCTTTCCGGGTGCGGGCGCGTGTCGTCATGACCGCTCCTCAGCCGGACGCACAAACAGTCTCTTCAGGCCGGCATACAGCGCTCCAAGCGCAAACCATGTCAGCAGGAATGCACCCGTTTCCAGCAGGAAGCTGTGGAACTTGTAGAACATCTCGGCGATGCCGAGGGAAATCAGCAGCAACGGCAGCTGCTCGAAGGTCAGTTGACGCAGCGTCAGGCGACGAATCAGCTCGAACATATGTCCTCCGTAGTGAACGGTCGTGGGCGACAGGCAGATGCGCAGGCGTGGGGTCCGGTGCGACCCGAGCATGCGCGGCGAGAGGTTGCAGGCGGTCCAGGACAGGCGCGAAGGCGCTGCCTGGAGGGGCGGATGTGTTCCGCAAGGCCCATTGCGGCCTCGTGAGCGGTTTGTTCTTCGTGCCTGCGGTGTCGAATGAAGCCTAGTCGGCGAAGAGCAAAAGTCGATACCGCACTGGCGCAATCCGCGGCGTGCCCGGCCATCGGGCGCCGTCTGCTGGCGCGCGATTGATCCCGCCGTACCGCCGGCCGCAGGCGCATCGCTAGAATCCGCCGGACAGCGGGCGACGCAGGGAGATGGGCATGCGGCAGCACCAGGTGGTGGTGAGCTTCGGCAACGAGGTCGATTTCGAGTTCCGGATGGCGTCGGACGACATCGCCCGGCGCTCGGCTGACGAGGCCCGGAAGTGGTTCGACCGCGAGTTCGTCGCCCTGGAGTGCGACGTCGCCTCGCCGATCGGCAAGGTGCTGTCGGCCGACCGCGTGCTCAGCGTCGCCAAGTACTCGGGCGCGCGCCGCTTCCGCGAAGAGCCGGCCTGGGCCGAGGAGTACGCCCGCAATACGGCCGCGCTGCTCGGGCGCGAGTTCGTGAAGATCGACGTTCCGAACTACTCGGTCGGCTACTGACCGGCACGTCCCGCCGCCGCGCGCCTGGTGCGGTGGGGCGGCGGCGGCTCAGCGCGCGACCGACACCTGCTTCAGCGCCGCACGTTGGCGCTCGATTTCCGCGCGGCCGATCGCCGCGGCGCCCTCGGGCCAGTTGTCGAGCAACTGGTGATACGCCGCGAGATTGGCGAGCGCATTGCGGTTGGCGGGATCGACGCCGACGGCGTCCAGTAGCGATGCCATCGTCGCCGCCGCCGCTGCGTCGTTCCGAACCCGCCCGGCACAGCAGCGCAGCACGCCGGCGACATTGGCGAGGTTGCGGGCCTCGGCGTTGTACGGCACGAGCCGGACCGCCTGGCCGAATTCGCCCTGCGCACCGTCGAGCCGCGCGCCGTCGGTGTCCGTCAGCAGCAGCATCGTGCCGAGCAGGGCATGCCCGAGCGCATCCGCCGGCGGGCTCGCGTCGCGCACGCTTTCGCGGTAGCGGGTGAGTGACTGGCGCGAATAGTCGATCAGGCGGTCCGCCGGCGCAGGCTTCGGAAATTCGCTTGCCTCGCGCGCGACACGCAGATGCGCGTAGGCGACCACCGCATCGAGGAAGTACAGCTCCGGCAGTCGGTCGCGCAGGGGCCAGGTGGCGGTGTCACCGCGCGCCCGGATCCATCCCGGCTGACCCCCGAACAGCGGGACCACGCGAACCCAGTCGCCCTTGACCTCGGTGACCCCGTAGCCGAACGGCCGCATTGCCGCCCCGGGCGTGCCGAGGTCCGGCAGGCGATCGACGATCGTTGCGGAGTCCGACGCGCTCTCCCGCACGACGGCACGGCGCATGTATTCCGTGTTGATTGCTGCGATGTCGTCGCGCGTGATCCGCCGCGGCGGCAGCGCGACCACCTGGGCCGGCATCCCGGCGGCAAAGCGGGCCTGTGCGTAGCCCGCCGCGACGCTGCGCTCGACCTGCTCGGAGACGTCCGCGCGTCCGTAGCGCAGGTAGCTCTGCACGTACAGCGTCGTGCCTTCCTCGTAGATGCGCCCCCAGATCATCACGGCGGCGCCGCCCGGACGCAGTCCGGCGTAGCGATCGCGCTGCGGCCCGACCATCCGGTCCCAGATGCGGTCGGCATCACACGGCCTGGCGCCGGGCGTGTTGACCAGATTGACGACGCCGATCGTCTCGAACTTCGTCATCTCGATCAGGCTGTCGTGCTGCATCAGCAGGCCGAGGCGCCCGGCCGCTTCGCTGAGGGGCCGCGCCATCTCACTCTGCGTGCCGGTGTAGGTGTAGGGCAGGAGCAGCACGTTGACCGGCGTCTGCGCGAACACGCGCGGGTCGTCGCAGGAGCGCATCATCTCCGCGCCCGCCGGGCCTGCGGCGGCGCAGGCGAGCAGCAGCGAGGCCACCCGGGCGACCCGGAGACACCGTCGCGCCGCGTCCGCTGCACGCACCCGCAGGACTGCCGACCACATCCCGATGGAAGCCCGCGTCACGGCACGCACCCCCGCGCTCCGCTGACCCGCAGGCCGCCCGTGTACTGCGGATCGGCCAGCGCTTCCTTCACGAGCGCCGTACGCGAGGCCGTGGCGTAGTCACGCAGGGCCGTCCAGCGGGCGGCCTCCGTGCCAGCTGCCTGCTGCGCCGAGCGGGCGATGTGCGACTGCGCCTCGCAGAACGTGCGCGCGCTGACGTCGTAGCGCCGGTCGCGGCGATAGCGCACTGCCACGGCAAGTGTCGCCAGCGCTTCGAGCTCGACGTTGTCCTTGAGCACGACGTCGGCCGACGTCCCGGACGGGGTCACGAAATTCAGGTCGAAGAAGCCGCCCAGCGTCGGCTCGAAGCGCAGCAGCGAGATCACCGCGAAGTTCAGGTGCGCCTCGCGCGTGGCCGCAGCGCCGGTCGCGCCGGCGGCGGGTCGCACCGATCCCCACACCTCCATCACGACCCCGAGCCGGCTGAGATCATCCAGCGTGTTGCCGCTGAACACCGACTCGTCCTCCGGCGCGCGGCCCTCGCAGACCACGGAGCGCAGCTGGCGCTGCTCGGCAGCGAGCTGCAGCGACTCGGCCTGCGTGCGCAGCTTGAATCGCAGCTGGTCGCGGATCGCGTCACGCTCGCGCGATGCCTCGCCCGGAGCCGAGACTTCGCCGAGCACGACCTTGTAGGCGGCCGGATCGAGCGAGATCGCACGGCAGTCGGGCAGCTGTCCGAACGCGGGACCGGACACGAGATAAGCGACGCCGGCGAGGATCCACGGCGCGATGTGGCAACGTCGGCTCATCTCAACGGGGCCCCGCTGCGCAGGCCGCGCGCAGTGGCGGCGTCGCGCACAGGTCGCGCTGCATCCCGGCGACTTCGTCGGGCCCGACGGGCAGCGCCGGGTCCAGCGTCGCGGCATAGCGCGGCAGTCCACCGGGCTGCATCGCGGCGTTCACGAGTTCCAGATACGCGCGCAGAGCGTCCTCGCCTGCGCGGCCGCAGTCGAGCTTGCCGAGCAGTTCCACCGCGCGCTTGTGCATCAGCACCGTATAAAGCTGGGAGCGATTGCTGAGGACGCCGACCAGCGCCTTGCACACGGCCGGCTTGTCGTTGAGGCTGGCCGCCAGCAGCCCGGTGCGGGCGCCGGCCGCACGGCTCGTCGTGTTGGTGCCCAGCGCCGCGACCAGCGATGGCACGGCGAACTCGCCGAAAGCGCCGAGGGTCAGCCCGATCGCCTCGGCGTCTTTTTCCTCGATGCGGTCCTTGTTCAGCTGGCCGATGAGATCGCGCATCTTCTCGACATTTGCCGTCTCGAGCTTGCGCTCCTCGAATCCGCGGTTGACGACGCCGGTCAGGTACAGCCCCACGGCGCCGGTGACGATCGCAGCGACGATGCCGGACAGCGACTGCGCTTTTTCCCACAGGTCCTTGGTCTTCGGCTTCAGTGCATCGACCCTGGATTCGAGCACCGCAACCCGGCTTTCCAGCGGCGGCTTCGGTGCGGCGAGCTCCGCCTCGACGCGGGCCAGGCGCGCGTCCAGTTCGGAATCTGCCAGGCGATCGCTCATGTACGAGGACTCTTGTCGACGGTCATGCGAGCAGTGTTGCGTGACCGTGTGGAGAGCCTAGCCCAGCGGTCTGCGCTGCGCCAGTCCGCCGCGCCGTGACGAACCGACGCGGCCCCGCGCGCGCCGCGTTAGAGCATGCGCTCCACGGGATGGATCACAGGCGGCCGCTACCATCGGCCGCATGGACACGCCTTATCCGCATTTGCTGGCCCCGCTGGACCTCGGCTTCATGCGCCTCCCCAACCGTGTGCTGATGGGCAGCATGCACACCGGCCTGGAAGACGGGCGCAGGCATTCCCCGGCGCTGGCGGCCTACTTCGCCGAGCGCGCTCGCGGCGGTGTCGGGCTGATCGTGACCGGCGGGTTCGCGCCCAACATCGAAGGCTGGGCCAAGCCGTTCGCAGGCACGCTCGCAACGCCAGCGGCCGCGCGGCGTCACCGATCGGTCACCGATGCCGTGCATGCCGAAGGCGGCAGGATCGCGCTGCAGATCCTGCACACGGGGCGCTACGGCTACCAGCCGTTCTGCGTGGCGCCATCGCGCCTTCGAAGCCCGATCTCGCCGTTCACGCCTCGCGAGCTCTCGGCGCGCGGCATCGAGCGGCAGATCCGCGCCTTCGTCCGCTGCGCCAAGCTGGCGCGCGAGGCCGGCTACGACGGTGTCGAAGTGATGGGCAGCGAGGGCTACTTCATCAACCAGTTCCTCGTCACGCACACCAACCAGCGCACCGACGCCTGGGGCGGCTCTTACGAGAACCGCATGCGGCTGCCGGTGGAGATCGTCGCGCGCACGCGCGAAGCGGTGGGGCCGGACTTCATCATCATCTACCGCCTGTCGATGCTGGATCTGATCCCGGACGGCAGCAGCTGGCCCGAGGCGGTGACGCTCGCCAGAGCCATCACCGCAGCCGGCGCGACGATACTCAACACCGGCATCGGCTGGCACGAGGCGCGCGTGCCGACGATCGCCACCAGCGTCCCGCGCGGTGCCTTCGCGTGGGTGACGAAGAAGATGCGCACCGAACTGCGCGCCGCCGGAATCACGATCCCGCTCGTCACCAGCAACCGCATCAATACACCGGAGGTCGGAGAACAGGTCCTGGCCGACGGTTGCGCCGACATCGTGAGCCTCGCCCGCCCACTGCTCGCCGATCCCGAGTTCGTGGCGAAGGCCAAAGCCGGCCGCGCCGGCGACATCAACACCTGCATCGCCTGCAACCAGGCGTGCCTCGATCACGCCTTCAAGAACGAACTCGCGAGCTGCCTCGTCAATCCGCGCGCGGGACACGAGTCCACGCTCGTCATCCAGCCCGCGGCGCAGCGCCGGCGCTACGCGGTCGTCGGCGCCGGTCCCGCGGGCCTGGCGGCCTCGACGACGCTGGCCGAGCGCGGACACGAGGTGCACCTCTTCGAAGCCGCGGCGCGGATCGGCGGCCAGTTCAACATGGCGCAGAAGATCCCAGGCAAGGAGGAGTTCAGCGAGACGCTGCGTTACTTTGCACGCCGGCTCGACGCGACCGGCGTGCAGCTGCATCTGAACGCGCGCGTGGGCGCCGAGGATCTGATCGCCGGGAAATTCGACGGTGTCATCGTCGCCACCGGCGTCACGCCCCGCGACCCGAAGATTCCGGGCCAGGACGGGCCCAATGTGCTCTCGTACATCGATGTGCTGCTGCACGGCAGGCCGGTGGGAGCGCGCGTCGTGGTCATCGGCGCCGGCGGCATCGGATTCGACGTCGCCGAATTCCTGGTCACGCCGCCCGGGCACTCACCGACGCTGGATCTCAAGGCGTGGCTCGTCGAGTGGGGCGTGACCGATCCGGCCGAGGTGCGCGGCGGTGTCGTGCCTCCGCGGCCCGCGCCGCCGGCGCGCCAGGTCACACTCCTGCAGCGCAAGGCCGGCAAGCTGGGCAAGGGACTGGGCAAGACCACCGGATGGATCCATCGGGCCGCGCTGCAGATGAAGCAGGTCGAGATGATCGGCGGCGTGAACTACGAGCGCATCACGCCGCAGGGGCTGGTCGTCAGCTATGGCGCAGACCGCAAGGACGGCCAGCTGATCGAATGCGACACGATCGTGCTGTGCGCAGGGCAGGAGCCGCTGCGCGAACTGCAGGCTCCGCTGCAGGCCGCCGGCGTGCCGGTGCATCTGATCGGCGGCGCCGATGAGGCCGCGGAACTCGACGCGAAGCGCGCGATCGACCAAGGCACGCGCCTCGCCGCCGGCCTCTGAAGGTCTGCAGGCAACGGTCGCGGACGGCCTGCGATGGCGCCGGGCTGGTGGGCGCTACTCCCGCCGGAACAGCTGGAAGTCGCCGACCTTGAGTTCCAGCGTCTCGATGACAGTGGACCCCAGGATCGCGCTCAGCGGTGTCACGGCGTAGCCGACCGGCACGCAGTCCGGAAACAGCCAACGCACGGCCTCGGCGCCGTCGGGCTTGAGCAGCACGACGGTCACCAGCCGCTTGACGAGAGGCAGCCGCCGCGCAGTCCGCCACCAGTCAAACCACTCCGTCGAGTCGGTCAGTCCACGCCGGAGCGCCAGCGGCCCGAACTGGACCGAGCGCACCCGCCGCGGCAGCTCGACGATCTGCGCCGTCGGCAGCACGACCTCGACCGCTCCGCTGCCCTGCAGCCCGTGAATCCCGACGGCGAAATGGAGGCTCGTGTAGGGCTGGACTGGCGGCGCGGACCGGGCGGCGGCCGCCTTCGGCGTCCGCTTACTGGACGCGCTCGATGCCTTCATTGGCCAGTTCGAGTGTCTCGATCACTACCTCGGTCGACATCGCATTGAGTGCGCTCGCCTCGTACCGGACCGGCCAGGCATCGGAGACGACAAAGCGCGCCTGGTCGACTCCGGCCTCGTCCATCACGACGATCGCGACCCGCCGCCGGCTTCCGGCGAGCTGGCCACTGGCGACCGCGCTGTGCCACTGGAACAGATCCAGCGCGTTGGCACCGGTGACCAGGCCCCGCTTCAGCGTGATGTTGCCGAATTTGGTCAGGCCGGTCAGCTTGCGCGTGTGGGGCGGATCAGTGCCTTCGCGGTAATTGATCACCTCGGTCGTGATCTCCAGCCCGGCGACTTCGGCGAAGCCGGCGCGCACGACGTTGTCGATTTCGACGCGGAAGCGGAAATTGCGCAGCGGGTCAATGCGGGCCATCGTGCGGACTCCCTTGCTGATGCGGCGCCGGACGCAACCAAGCACCACGCCATGACATGACGGGGCGACGCTCCACGCGATCCCTCAGCGTACGGTAGCGACCGCGTTGAGCGGCGTGTCGGCGTCCGGGATCATCGTCACGACCTGCGGGCAGCGCAGGCACACCTCGCCACCCTGCTCCGCGTACCAGCGGCACTTCGGCCGGATCAGGCAAGGCGGCAGCGCATCGACCACCGCGGGCAGCCCCTCCTTGACGCGTGCACCCAGGCTGCAATGGCTGCCGTCGAAGTGCGCGCACTTCGCCTCGTCACAACGCGCGCCGAAGCGGAACAGGCGCGTGGCGTCGCGGGTTCCGAACTGCTCGCGCCAGTCAAATTCGTCGAGCGCCGACTTCTTGAAGAAGGCAATGCGCGTTTCCTGCGGGGTACCGGCGATGACGCCGAAGGGCCGCGCGCCTTCCATGTCGGGCTGCGCACTGGGGCAGTCGAAACCCGCGCCGGGCGCGGGCTTCGCTGCAGCGGCGGACGACATCCCGCCTCAGAACCTTTGAACGTTGATGTCGCGCGCGATCACGCCGACCAGGATGTCCTTGCCGAACTTGGTGACGACCGGGGTCCCTCGGAGGCCCGCACTCTTGGCGATCGTGCTCGCGACATCGATCGTCTTGGCGGGGCCGAGCGTGCCGAGTTCACGCAGGATGCGGCCGAGGATCTCCCAGTTGTAGATGATGTTGTCGCCTCCCAGAGTGACACCATGTCGACGTCCGGCGAGTGCGACCGCCTTGTCGATGGACTTGGACAGCGTGTTGATCGAGACGACAGCAGCGCGTGTAGCCATGAGGTCCCCTTTCCAAGTGACCGCCAGCAGGCGGATTTGCGACGATGCGCGTCGCATGAGTGCCCTGCAATCCCCAACATGTGCATGGAGCGCAGTGCGGTCGCAAACTAGCACGCACAGGGCGTATTGCGCTATCGAAAATTCGACAAGTGCGCCGCGGCCCTGGGCGCTGCGATGCGCTTGCCGACCGGTGACGCGTACGGCGGGTGCGTTACGCGGCCGACGCCTACACTGCGGCACCGGCCCCCGGCTCGGCAGGAACGACGATGAAGACTTGGCGCATTGCACTGGTCCCCGGCGACGGTATCGGCAAGGAAGTGGTGCCGGCCGGCCGTCTCGTGCTGGAGGCGCTGGCGGCTGCGGACCCGGCGCTGCGCTTCGAGTTCACCCGGTTCGACTGGGGCGGCGACTACTACCGGCAGCACGGCGTCATGATGCCGGCGGACGGTCTCGACGCGCTGCGCGGCCAGGATGCGATCCTGTTCGGCTCTGCAGGCGACCCGGACATCCCCGACCACATCACGCTGTGGGGCCTGCGGCTGGCGATCTGCCAGGGCTTCGACCAGTACGCGAACGTGCGGCCGACGCGCATCCTGCCGGGGATCGACGCGCCGCTGAAGCGCTGCCGCCCGGCCGATCTCGACTGGGTGATCGTGCGCGAGAACACCGAGGGCGAGTACTCCGGCGTCGGCGGCCGCGCGCACCGCGGCCAGCCGATCGAGGTGGCCACCGACGTGTCGATGATGACGCGCGCCGGCGTGGAACGCATCATGCGCTTCGCCTTCGCGCTCGCGCGCTCGCGGCCACGCAAGCTGATCACCGTGGTCACGAAGTCGAATGCGCAGCGCCATGCGATGGTGATGTGGGACGAAATCGCGGCTCAGATCGCACGCGAATTCCCCGACGTGCGCTGGGACAAGGAGCTGGTCGACGCCGCCACCGCGCGCATGGTGAACCGCCCGGCGTCGCTCGACACGATCGTCGCCACCAACCTGCACGCCGACATCCTGAGCGATCTCGCGGCGGCGCTGGCCGGCAGCCTCGGCATCGCGCCGACCGCCAACATCGATCCGGAACGCCGCTACCCGTCGATGTTCGAGCCGATCCACGGCTCCGCCTTCGACATCATGGGCCAGGGCCTCGCCAACCCGCTCGGCACCTTCTGGTCCATCGTGATGATGCTCGAACACCTGGGCGAAGCCGCCGCAGCGCGGCGCGTGATGCAGGCGATCGAGCACGTGACCGCCGATCCGGCGCTGCACACGCGCGACCTGGGCGGCAGCGCGACGACGCGGCAGGTCACCGAGGCCGTATGCCTGGAGATTGCAGGGAGTCCGAAGCACAAGCGCGCCGCCTGAGCGCGCCGCTTTTCCACAAAGAGAGAGGAGACGCAACAATGAAGAAAGTGCTGGCCCTGCTGGGGCTGTGCCTGGCGTCGGCGGTCGCCGCGCAGCCCTGCCCGGACAAGAACATCATGTACTGGCAGGCGTTCCCGCCCGGCGGGGAAACCGACATCTCGGGCCGCCACCAGCAGGTGGTGCTGAAGAAGCGCTGCCCCGCGATCGACATGATCATCCAGTACAAGCCGGGCGCGGGCGGCGGACTGATGTGGGCGCAGATGAACCAGCTGCCGGCCGACGGCGTCAACATCGTCGGCATCAACCTGCCGCACATCGTGTTCCAGCCGCTCGAGGGACAGGTGCAGTACAAGACCGACGACATCGTTCCGGTCTACTGGTACCACTACACGCCGGACGCCCTGGTTGTTCTGGAATCGAGTCCGTACAAGACATTCCAGGACTTCGTGAAGGGGGCGAAGGCGGACCCCGGCAAGCTGAGCCTGGGCGGGTCGGGGCTCAACTCGGCCAATCACGCCGCGCACGAACGCCTGAACGCGGTGTTCGGCATCAAGACGATCTACATCCCGTTCAAGGGCACCGGTGACATGACGACTGCGGTGCTGGGCGGTCACGTCGATGGCGCGATGGCGTACACGCCGTTCGCGGTGAACAACAAGGGCAAGGTCCGCGCGCTGGCCGTCGCAATGGAAAAGCGCCACCCGCTGCTGCCCGACGTGCCGACCTTCAGGGAACTCGGCGTCGACTGGGTCGACGGCGCCTATCGCGGCATCGGCATGCCCAAATCGTCGACGCCGGAGCAGCGCAAGCGCATGTCGGAACTGTGGGCCTCGCTGAACGGCGATCCGGAGATGAAGGAGCTCGCGGCCAAGAGCGGCTTCGAGCTGGTGAACGTCGGTGCCGACGGCATGGACGCCTTCATGAAGGACAAGGTCAGGATCTACACCGATATCGCCAGGAAGATGGGCCTCGGCACGAAGTAGGCCGCGCACCGGCCGGCGCAGCCGGCCGGTTCAGCGCGCGCGCATCTTCGCGATCACCTGCTGCGCGCCCGCCGCCATCAGGCGGGCGTCCGAGCTGATCGTGACGAACTGGAAGCCCATTGCGATCCGCGCCAGCGCCGCCTCCGGCGTGCCGTTGTGGATGCCCGCCACGACGCCGTGGTGCCGCGCCCGCGCAAGAACGTGCTCGACGGCCTGCGCCGCCCTCGGCTCCAGTTCGTCGAACGTCGGCTTGCAGCCCAGCGAGATCGACAGGTCCGATGGGCCGATGTAGACGGCGTCCAGCCCCTCGACCGACAGGATCGCATCCAGGTTGTCGATCGCCTGCGCGGTTTCGATCATCGCGAACCTGACAATCGTGTCGTTGGCGTGCTGGAAGTAGTCGGCGCCCCCGTAGAGCGTCGCCCGTACCGGCCCGTAGCTGCGCGTACCGCGCGGGGCGTACTGCGTGTACGACACCAGCCGCTGCGCATCCTCGCGCGTGTTCACCATCGGACAGATGACGGCGTAGGCGCCGGCATCGAGCGTCTTCATCAGGATGCCGGGCTCGAGCCAGGGCACGCGCACGACCGGCACCGTCGCAGTGGTGCTGATCGCCTGCAGCATCGGGATCATCGATACATAGTCGACCATGCCGTGCTGGAGGTCGATGGTCAGCGAGTCCCAGCCCTGCTGCGCCATCGTCTCGGCCGCGAAGCTGTTGCCGATCGCAAGCCAGCCGTTGACCGCGGCACCGCCGCTGTTCCAGATCGAGCGCAGCCGGTTGTCACGCATAGGGGCTCCTCATCGGACGAGGCAGGGGCGCTTCGGGTCGAAGTTCCAGCCGGGGATCAGGTACTGCATCGCGATCGCGTCGTCGCGCGCGCCCAGGCCGTGCTCCCGGTAGAGCGCGTGCGCCTTCTCGACCTCGGCCATGTCGAGTTCGACGCCGAGGCCGGGCCGCTTCGGCACTTCGACCTGTCCGCCGCGGATGGCCAGCGGTTCCTTCGTCAGCCGCTGGCCGTCCTGCCAGATCCAGTGCGTGTCGATCGCGGTGACGCGACCGGGCGCGGCCGCCGCAACGTGCGTGAACATCGCCAGCGAGACATCGAAGTGATTGTTCGAGTGCGAACCCCAGGTCAGGTTCCAGTCACTGCATGTCTGCGCGACGCGCACCGAGCCCGCCATCGTCCAGAAGTGCGGGTCGGCGAGCGGAATGTCGACCGACTGCAGCGCGAGCGCATGCGTCAGCTGCCTCCAGTCGGTGGCGACCATGTTCGTCGCCGTCGGCAGCCCCGTGGCGCGGCGAAACTCTGCCATCACCTCACGGCCCGAGTAGCCATCCTCGGCACCGCACGGATCTTCGGCATAGGCGAGCACACCGCGCAGGTCCCGCAGCAGGCGGATCGCGTCCGCAAGCCGCCAGCCGCCGTTGGGGTCGAGCGTCACCCGCGCCTGCGGAAACCGTGCGTGCAGCGCACGCACGGCCTCGACCTCCTGTTCGCCACGCAGCACGCCGCCCTTCAGCTTGAAGTCGTTGAAGCCGTACTTCGCGTGCGCGGCTTCGGCCTGGTGCACGATCGCCTCCGGCGTCAGCGCAGCCGCGTGGCGCACGCGGAGCCAGTCGCCGGCGCTGTCGGGTTCGCTCGCGGGATCGGCGTACGGCAGGTTCGTGCGCGTGCGGTCGCCGACGAAGAAGAGGTAGCCCAGCATTTCGACCGCATCGCGCTGCTGGCCCTCGCCGAGAAGCGCCGCGACCGGCAGGCCGACGTGCTGGCCGAGGAGGTCGAGCAGCGCGCTCTCGATCGCGGTCACGACATGAATCGTCGTGCGCAGGTCGAACGTCTGCAGGCCGCGGCCACCGGCGTCACGGTCCGCGAACTGCCGCCGCACCGCGGCGAGGACCGAGCGGTAATCGGCAATCGCGCGTCCGTCGACCAGCGGCCGGGCGTCCTCCAGCGTCTGGCGGATCTTCTCGCCTCCCGGCACTTCACCGACGCCAGTCGCGCCGCTGCTGTCGGTCAGGATCAGCAGGTTGCGGGTAAAAAACGGCGCGTGCGCCCCCGACAGGTTGAGCAGCATGCCGTCGCGGCCGGCGACGGGGACCACCCGCATCGCGCGGATCGTCGGTGTGCCGGCCACGGAGCCCGCCGGCAAGGGAGCATTCATCGGCGTTGCCTCAGTCCAGAGTGATCTTGCCGGTCTCGATCACGCCCTTCCAGCGGGCAAGTTCCTGGTTCAGGAAGGTCGCGAACTGCTCCTGAGAATTGCCGACCACCTCGAAGCCCAGTTCCGAAAAGTTCTTGCGCACCTCCGGATCGTTGAGCGCCTTGATGAGGGCGCCATGCAGCCTGTCATTGACGTCCTTCGGCAGGCCCTTCGGCGCCGCGACCGCCTGCCACGAGAACACGTCCACGCCTTTCACTCCCGCCTCGGCCAGCGTCGGAACGTCCGGCAGCACCGCCGAACGCTGGTCCCCGGTCACCGCGAGCGCCTTCAGCTTGCCGGACTTGATCTGGCCCAGGACCGCGTTGACGTTCTGGAACGAGACCTGCGCATGCCCTGCGATCAGGTCCTGGATCGCCGGCGCGCCGCCCTTGTACGGCACGTGGATGCCGGTGGTGCCGGTGCGCTGCCAGAACAGCGCCGTCGTCAGGTGGTCGGACGATCCCGCGCCGCTCGTCGCGAACGAGATCTTGTCCGGATTCTTCTTCAGGTACTCGATGAGTTCGGCCACGTTCCTGGCAGGTACCGCCGGATTGGCCACCAGAACATTCGGCGCGCGCACGGCAACTGTCAGCAGGTCGAAGTCCCTGGCCGGGTCGTACTGGAGTCCCTTCTGCAGGAACGGATTGGTCGCGTAGACCCCGATCGATGCCACGAGGATCGTGTATCCGTCGGCCGGTGCGCGCTTGACGCGCGTGGCGCCGATCGCGCCGGTGGCTCCAGCCTGGTTCTCGACGACGAAGGGCTGCCCGAGCAGGATGGCCAGCTTGGTGCTCAGCGTGCGGGCCACCATGTCGGTCGAGCCTCCCGGCGGGAACGGCACGACGACCGTCACAGGCTTGTCGGGAAAGGTCGCGGCCGCGGCCGGCGCGGTCGCGGCCGCCATCGCCAGGGTCGCCGCTCCAATGGCACGGATCAGTAACTTCATCGATTGTCTCCGGGTGAGTTGAAGCGCGGCATCGCCGGGCTTCTGCTGCAGCGCCCCGTCGCCAGACCGGACGCCGGACCGAGTCAGCGTAGGCGTACAGCATCAGTGCGTCCAATATATATTTCCGTCGATTTTTATTTACGGCACATATCACCGCCCCATGGAACTCCGGACCCTGCGCTACTTCGTCACGCTGGCCGACGAACTGCACTTCGGCCGCGCCGCACAGCGGCTCTCGATCACGCAGCCGCCCCTGTCGCTCGCGATCCGTGGACTGGAAGAGGAGCTCGGTGTCCGCTTGTTTGCACGGACGCGCCGGCAGGTCGCACTGACGCACGCCGGCGCCACCTTCCTCGAGCAGGCGCGCGACATCCTCGCGCGCGCAGGCACCGCGGCCGAACTGGCGCGCGCCGCCGACCAGGGGGCGATAGGCCGCCTGACCATCGGCTTCATGTCGGCCAGCATCTACACACTGCTGCCGCCGGTCCTGCGCGAGTTCGCGTCCAGCCATCCGGGCGTGCGGCTCGAGCTGCGCGAGCTGACCTTGCCGCAGCAGGCGGCAGCGCTGCACCGGCGCGACATCGAGGTCGGCTTCGTGCGGCCGCCGGTGACCGATGCCGAACTGGTCGCCGCGCCGCTGCTGGAGGAGCCGCTGATCGTCGCGCTGCCCTCGGGTCACGCCCTGGCCGGCCTGCGGCGCATCCACGCGCGGCGCCTTGCCGGCGAGCGCTTCGTCATGTTCCAGCGCGCGCCCGGCCTTGTGCTGCATGACCTCGTGCTCGGCTTCTGCCTGCAGCAGGGGTTCGCGCCAATCGTGGCTCAGGAGGCGTCACAGACCCATGCGGTGGTCGGGCTGGTCGCGGCGGGCATCGGCGTCGCCCTGGTCCCGGCGTCGGCGCAGGAGCTGCGGCTGCGCGGCGTCGAGTTCAGGCGCCTGGCGGAGGCGACGCCTACTGTCGGCACGGCGCTGGCTTGGCGGCATGACGATGCCTCACCGGTGCTTGCCGCGTTCGTGAAGACCGCGCGCCGGGTCGCGCGCACGCGCTCCGCCTAGTCCGGCTGTGTTCGTGGGTCCGCGCGAGAGCGTGGCCGGCGCAACTTGCGCCGGGTCCTCTTCGACGCAGGCGTTGACGGTCGCGCTCGCCCGACCTGCCCCTGACGGTGCTGCGGCAGAACGCAGCGACCCGGCGCGACGTCAGGCGCGCGCCTGCTGGCGCTCTTGCGCCAGCGTCTCGGCGATCAATGCGCCGATCTCGACCTTGCTCAGCGCAGCGCCGGCGGCTTTCAGGTTTGCCAGCGCATCGGGCGCGAGCTGGGCGGCGAGCGCGGGCTGTGCCTCCGCCAGCAGGCGCCGTTCGTTGACCTGCGGTTTCACTCCGGTGAGCCGGCTCTGGGCTTCGAATGCGCCGAGCATCAGCGCCGCCGCCTCGACCTGTCCACGCTTCCAGAAAAGGTGAATCCACTCTTCGAAGTAGTAGCTCTGCGTGCGCCGCATGATCGCCATGCCGATGCGCGCCGCCGCACTGGCTTCGTCGATGCGCCCAAGCTCGCTCAGGGTTCCGATGACGTTGGCGTACAAGGTGTCCGTGTCCCCGTCCGCCGCCGGCCGCGCGCGCAGTTCCTCGGCCAGTGCGCAGGCTTCCCGCGCGGCCTCTTCGACCGGGCCGGCCTCCCACAGCAGGTCGATGACGTTATTGCGGGCGATGACTTCGAGCCGCCAGTCGCCCGCCGCTGCACTGGCGCGTACGCACTCTCGATACAGGGCGAGCGCCTCGTCGAAACGCCCGGCCTCGCGCGCACGCGCGCCGTCGCGCCGCATGAGCACGATGCGGAATTCCGGCGGCCAGTCGGGCTTAAGCAGGCGTCGCGCCTCGTCCAGCGCTGCACGGGCACCCTCGGCATCGTGCCCGCCGAGACTCTGGGCGAGCCGTATCAGGCTCGCATAGACACGGCGCGGCTTGCCGAGCGTGCGGTACAGATCGTGGGCGCGCCGCGCTGCGTCCGCCTGCAGCGCCACCGGAGCGCGCCCGGACATGTTGCCGGCGGCCAGTGCCCTCCAGTAGCGCGCTGCAATCGCATCCTCGACCCCACCCTCCTCGACTGTCTGCCGCCATGGCAGCAGCCAGTTCGCGCACTCGGCCGCGTAGTCGATCAGCGAGCCCGAGTGCGCCGCCAGTGCGATCGCGATGCGCGGGTCGCCGCCCTCGGCGCTCGCCCATGCGTAGGCGGCGCGCAGATTGTCCGTTTCCGGCACCACCAGCGCGGCGTACTGGTCGGTGCGCAACTCGCCCTCGAGGTTGGTGTCGTCGACCCGCACCAGGAAGTCGCGCATCGCCAGCGCATGGCGCCTGAGCATCTCGGCCGTTTCGCCGTCGGCGAGCTGTTCCAGCGCGAAAGCTCGCGCGGACTCGAGCAGGCGATAGCGCGGTGCCTCGCCCCCTTCCACGACGACGAGGGACTTGTCGACGAGGGCGCTGAGCACATCCAGCACGGACCATTCGTCGAGCGTTGCATCTCCGGCGACCGCCTGCGCCAGCTCCATCGTGAAGCCGCCTGCGAACACGCCGAGGCGGCGGAACACTGCGCGCTCGGAATCGTTCAGCAGGTTGTGGCTCCACTCGAGCGCAGCGCGCAGCGTCTGGTGCCGGCGCAGTGTGGTGCGCGCGCCGCCGGTCAGCAGCTTGAAGCGTGCGTCGAGCTTGTCGCGCAACGGCCGCAGGCCGAGTGAGGCGACGCGCGCGGCCGCCAGCTCGATCGCAAGCGGCAGCCCGTCGAGCCGGCGGCAGATGTCGATGACCAGCGGCAGCACCTCGTCGTTCAGCGCGAAGCGCGGGTCGGCGGCCTGTACCCGCGCCTCGAACAGCGCCAGCGCACCGAATTCCTGCGCATGGCCCTGCTCGACCTGGGCGGGCACCGCGAGCGGCATCAGGCGGTACTGCTGTTCGCCCGGCACGTGCAGCGGCTCCTGGCTGGTCGTGAGCAACGTGACGTTCGGTGCGCCGTCGGCAATCGCCTGGGCCAGCGCCGCCGTGGTGTCGAGCAGGTGCTCGCAGTTGTCGAGCACCAGCAGCAGGTTCCGCTGCGCCAGCGCTCCGACCAGTTCGTCCTGTGTCGCTCCCTTGCCGGCCAGCGCCACGTGCAGCACCTGCGAGACCGCGCTGGGCACGAGCGCAGGGTCCGACAGTCCCGCCAGCTCCACCATCCACGCACCGTCGGGCCAGCGGTCGGCCCGCGCGTGCGCCGCCGCCTGCGCCAGCCGGCTCTTGCCGATCCCGCCGGCGCCCACCACCGTGACCAGGCGGTGCGAGTCGACCAGCGCGCACAGCGCCTGCAGGTCCGCGGCGCGGCCGAAGAGGTGCGGCAGCTCGGCCGGCAGGTTGGTCAGCGGCCTCGCGGGGCGGGACCCGCTTTCCGCGCCAGCGCCGGGTAGCGCCGGCGACGCCGTCGGCGCACCCTCGAGCGCGGCACTGAACCGATAGCCGCGGCCGGGAATCGTTGCGATCGCCTGCGGACCGAGCAGCTTGCGCAGCGCCGAGATCTGCACCTGCAGGTTGTTCTCCTCGACGACGAGCCCGGGCCAGACGCGGTCGAAGAGTTCGCTCTTCGGCACCACCCGGTCGCGGTGCTCGACCAGCGTCAGCAGCACGTCGAAGGCGCGCGCGCCAACGGCGGCGGGCTGCCCATCGAGCAGCAGCGCCCGCTCGGGCGGACGGAGTTCAGCGTTGCCGAATCGGATCGGTGCCTGCACGCGACAGCCCGGTTGGCTTCAACGGATCGGGGAGTGCAGTCTGGCCGAGCCGCGCCGCAGCGACAAGGCGCGCGGGCGGCCGCGGTCCCGCCTTCGACGCGGTTTCAGAACGTTTCAGGCCGGATTAAGGCCGGCTAAAGGACTGAACCGGGACCGCCGGCGCACAGTGCTGCCATCGAATGCAGCACCGATCCACCGAGTACCCGCCCCAGGAGGATGACATGAACCGCGAATTCAATACCACGTCGATGCTGACCCGCTCGATCCTCGCCGCCGTCGCCGCGCTTTCGACGGTTCTGGTCATCGGCTCGATCGACGGCCTCGCGCAGCACTACGGCGCCGATGCGCAGATGGCCGCGGCGGCGACGACCGTCGTTGCGCGGAATTGACGCACTGCCGGGCGGACGCCGGGGCCGGGCACGGCCCGCGGCTACCCGCCCTCGCTGACGCCCTCGGCAGCTTCGACCGGCTCGGGGACGTCCTGCCGGAACAGCCGCTTCACGACCACGAAGAACAGCGGCACGAACAGCAGCCCGAGGAAAGTCGCCGCCAGCATGCCGCCGAACACCCCGGTGCCGATCGCGTTCTGGCTGCCCGAACCGGCGCCGCGCGCAAGCGCCAGCGGCAGCACGCCGCCGCCGAACGCGAGCGACGTCATCAGGATCGGCCGCAGCCGCAACCGCACCGCTTCGAGCGTCGCCGGGATCAGCGCCGCACCCGACGCAATCTGCGCCTGTGCGAACTGGATGATCAGGATCGCGTTCTTGGCCGACAGGCCGATCGTCGTCAGCAGACCCACCTGGAAGTACACGTCGTCCGAAAGGCCGCGCGCGAATGCCGCCGCCAGTGCGCCGAGCACGCCCAGCGGCACGATCAGCAGCACCGCAATGGGGATCGACCAGCTCTCGTAGAGCGCCGCCAGGCACAGGAACACCACCAGGATCGACAGCGCGTACAGCAGCGGCGCCTGCGCTCCGGACAGCCGCTCCTCGTACGACAGGCCGGTCCAGGCCACGCCGAAACCCGGCGGCAGCTGAGCGGCCAGGCGCTCCATCGCCGCCATCGCTTCGCCCGAGCTGCGACCGGGCGCGGCCTGCCCCTGAATCTCCACGGCAGGCGCGCCGTTGAAGCGCTCGAGCCGGGGTGAGCCGTAGGTCCAGCGTCCACGAGCGAACATCGAAAACGGCACCATCTCGCCCTGCGCATTGCGCACGTACCACTTGTCCAGGTCTTCCGGAACCATGCGGTACGGCGCATCCGCCTGCAGGTAGACCCGCTTCACGCGGCCCTTGTCGATGAAGTCGTCGACATAGGCGCTGCCCCAGGCCGCGGACAGCGTCGCGTTGATGTCGGCCACGTTCAGGCCGAGCGCACCCGCCTGCGCCGTGTCGATGTCGACCGAGAACTGCGGCGTGTCTTCCTGCCCGTTCGGGCGTACCGCGACCAGCGCAGGATCCTTCGCCGCCATGCCGAGCAGCTGGTTGCGCGCGGCGATCAGCGCCTCGTGACCCTGCCCGGACCGGTCCTGCAGGTACATGTCGAAGCCGTTGGCGACGCCAAGCTCGAGCACCGCGGGCGGCGCGAACGCAAAGACCAGCGCATCGCGTATGCCGGAAAAGGCGCGCATTGCCCGTCCGGCCACGGCCTGCACGCTGTTCTGCGAGCCGGACCGCTCCTTCCAGTCCTTGAGCCGCACGAAGGCGATGCCGGCGTTCTGACCGGTGCCGGAAAATGAGAAGCCCGCCACGGTGAAGAGCGCCTCGACCGTGCCCTTCTCGTCCTCCAGGTAGTGGCGCTGGACTTCGCCCAGCACCGCGAGCGTGCGCTCCTGCGTCGCGCCGGCCGGCAGGACCACCTGCGAGAACAGGATGCCCTGGTCCTCGTCCGGCAGGAATGACGTCGGCAGCCGCAGCAGCAGGAAAACCGCCAGCGCGAGCATCACCGCGTACGCGACGAGCCAGCGGCCGGCCGCCTGCAGCATCCTGCCGACGATCCGGCGATAGAGGTTGCTGCCGCGCTCGAAGACGCGGTTGAACGCGCCGAACAGTCCGTGCGTGCTGCCGTGCGTGCCGGACGCTACCGGCTTCAGCAGCGTGGCGCACAGCGCCGGCGACAGGATCAGCGCCACCGCGACCGACAGCAGCATCGACGCGGCGAGCGTGATCGAGAACTGGCGATAGATGACACCGGTCGAGCCGCCGAAGAACGCCATCGGGATGAAGACGGCGGCGAGCACCAACGCGATGCCCACCAGCGCGCCAGTGATCTGCCCCATCGACTTGCGCGTCGCCTCTCGCGGCGACAGCCCTTCCTCGCTCATCAGGCGTTCGACGTTCTCGACCACGACGATGGCGTCGTCGACCAGCAGGCCGATCGCCAGCACCAGGCCGAACATCGTCAGCACGTTGATCGAGAAGCCGAACGCGAGCATCACTGCCAGCGTGCCGAGCAGCACGACCGGCACCGCAATTGCGGGAATCAGCGTGGCGCGGAAGTTCTGCAGGAAGAGGTACATCACCAGGAACACCAGCACGAACGCCTCGACCAGCGTCTTGACCACTTCCTCGATCGACAGCCGGATGAAGGGCGTCGTGTCGTAGGCGACGACGGCCTTCAGCCCCGGCGGAAAGTACGCCTCGAGCTCGGCGACCTTGGCCTTGACGGCATCGGCGGTCGCCAGCGCGTTGGCGTTGGTCGCCAGCCGCACCGCCAGCCCCGAAGACGGCTTGCCGTTGTAGAACGACTGGAAGCCGTAGTTGTCGCTGCCGAGTTCGACGCGCGCGACGTCGCGCAGGCGCACGGTCGCCCCCGACGCACCGGTCCGCAGCACGACCTCCTCGAACTGCGCCGGCGTGCGCAGACGGCCCTGGGCCGCGATCGTCGCGTTCAGCTGCTGGCCCTGCACCGCGGGCAGTCCGCCGAGCTGGCCGGCTGCGATCTGCGCGTTCTGCCCGCGGATCGCCGCCGCGACATCGCCCGGCGTCAGCTTGTAGTTGAGGAGCTTGTTCGGATCGAGCCAGATGCGCATCGCGTACTGCGCGCCGAACAGCGTCAGCTCGCCGACGCCCGGCACGCGGCTGACCGCGTCCTGCACGTTCGCCGCGATGTAGTCGGCGATGTCGGTGCGGTTCATCGAGCCGTCCTGCGAGACGAAGCCGATGACCATGATGAAATTGCGCACGGACTTCGTGACCGTGACGCCCTGCTGCTGCACCACCTGCGGCAGCTGCGCCTCGGCCAGCTTGAGCTTGTTCTGCACCTGCACCTGCGCGATGTCGGGGTCGACGCCGGAGTCGAAGGTCAGCGTGATCGTGGCGGTGCCGGCGCTGTCGCTGGTCGACGCGATGTAGCGCAGGCGGTCGAGGCCGGTCATGCGCTGCTCGATGATCTGCGTGACCGTGTCTTCGATCGTTGCCGCCGATGCGCCGGGGTAGGTGGCGGTGATCGTGATCGTCGGCGGCGCAATGCCCGGGTACTGCGCGATCGGCAGGCGGAAGATCGACAGCGCGCCCGCCAGCATGATGACCAGCGCAACGACCCACGCAAAGATCGGCCGATCGATGAAGAAGTGCGACATCCGCGACTGCCGGTTCGGGGCGCGTGGCCTGCGCTACTGCTTCGGGGGCGTGCCGGCGCCCGGACCGGACCCCGCCCCGGCGGCCTGGGTCCCGCTGCCTGCCGCAGCGATTTCGACGGCTTTCACCGGTGCGCCCGGACGGGCACGTTGCACTCCTTCGACGATGACGCGGTCGCCCGCCTGCAGCCCGGCGTCGATCAGCCAGTCGCGGCCGAGAGTGCGCGCGGTCTGAAGGACACGCGGCGCCACCTTGCCGTCGGCGCCAACCACCAGCGCGGTGGCCTGACCCTTCGCGTCGCGGGTGACCGCCTGCTGGGGTACCAGGATCGCGGCGTCGCGCACGCCTTCCTCGATGACGGCCCGCACGTACATGTTGGGCAGCAGCAGCCCCTCCGGATTGGGAAAGAGCGCGCGCAGCGTGATGGCCCCGGTCGATGGATCGACGGTGACGTCGGAAAACTGCAGCGTGCCCTCGTGCGCATAGGTCGTGCCGTCCTCGAACAGCAGCTTGACGTGCGCCGCCTCGCCCTGAACGCGTTTGAGTGCGCCGCTGGCCATCTCGCGCTTCAGTGCCAGCGCCTCGGTGGTCGACTGCGTGACGTCAACGTAAATGGGATCGAGCTGCTGGATCGTGACCAGAGCGGCCGACTGGTTGGCGGTGACCAGAGCTCCCACCGTCACCGTCGACTTGCCGATCCGGCCGCCGATCGGCGCAACGACGTTGGTGTAGCCCAGGTTGATCCGCGCGGCCTCGGCCGCCGCCTTCGCGGCCTCGAGGTCGGCTTCGTTCTGGCGCAGCGTCGCCGCGGCATCGTCATAGGCCTGCTGGCTGACGAACTTGATCGCGACCAGTTCGCGCAGCCGGTCGAGATTGCGCCGCGCGGTCTGCACGCCGGCCTCGGCCTTTGCCACAGCCGCACGCGCACTTTCATAGGCGGTCTGGTAGGTCGCCGGGTCGATCCGGTACAGCGTGCTGCCGGCCTTGACGACCGTGCCTTCGTCGAAGGCGCGCTTCTGGATGATGCCGGTCACCTGTGGCCGCACTTCCGCGATCAGGGTCGGTGACGTGCGGCCGGGCAGCACGGTCGTCATCACCACCAGCCGAGGCTTCACGGTCAGCACGCCAACCTCGGGCGGTGCCTGCTGCGCCGATGTCGGCCCGCCGGATCGATCGCAGGCCGTGAGGAGGAAGAGGGTGGAGAACGACCCGGCGACAAGCGCGGCGGCTATTGGGCGCATGCGCGGATGCTACCGGATGCATGTATCACGATGCGCCACGCACCGTGCATCGTGAGGCCGGGCGCGCCGGCGGAGAGGCCGCAATTCCCCTGAATTCACTGGGGAGACTGGCCGACGCGAGCGATGGGCTTTCCGCTGCTTCCGTCCCGGTCCGCTTGGTCGACGGCCAACGCGCCGTTGAAAGCGCCCGTGAGATCAGGAAAGTTCAGCAGACAATCAGGAAACAGCAAGAACGCGGGGTTGGCGGACGGCGCCTGCTGATCCAAGCTAGTTTCCGCTTCAGTCGTCTCTTCAGGAGCATCGCGTTGGGTGCGTGTCCACCGGACCGTGCCTGCCGCGCCCAGGTGGGGAGATTGTCCATGCAGAAGAAGACCGCACCGAGGGCCAGGAAGCCAGCGCGACCGGCCCGCAAATCGTCCGCACCGGCAGCCGTTCGCGCGCGCTACATCGCCTACAGGCCCGCCTGGATCTTCATCGACATCATCAAGCTGATCGGCTCCGCCCGATGCAGCGGGCTGACGGTCGAACATCAGCAGCAGACCAACTGGTGCTGGGCCGCGGTGTCCAACAGCATTTCGCATTTCTACGATGCCACTTCGACCTGGACACAGTGCACGATCGTCAACGCCGAACTCGGCCAGACCAACTGCTGCACCAACGGCTCCGGTTCCGCTTGCAACAAAGCCTGGTATCTCGACAAGGCGCTGACGCGCGTGGGCCATCTGCAATCATGGGCTTCCGGAACCCTGTCCTTCGCCAGCGTGAAGTCGCTGATCAACAGCGGCCGGCCGCCCTGTGCGCGCCAGGCATGGTCTGGCGGCGGCGCGCACTTCATGGCGATCGCGTGCTATTTCGAGGGCCTGCTGGGCAAGTGGTCAGGCGGCGGCACGACCGCCAAGCGACTGCGCATCACGGACCCCTGGTACGGCGACAGCGTTGTCGACTACAGCGTATTCGTGTCCGGCTATCAGGGCACGGGCACCTGGACGCACTCCTATCAGACACAGTGAGGAGCCACCATGCCTTTGCTGACCGAAAGCCCTCCAGCCGGCATCGACAAGGTGCTCAGGGATACCGTGTCCGAACTGGTTGGTCATGGCACGCTCGCGATCGGCCTGCGCGCGAAGACCGCCGTGTCGACCCCGGTGCGCGTCTACAACCTCGGCGCTGACGCCATTGCCGCGGGCAAGGGGCTCGCCGCCGCAAAGCCCACCGGCTGGCTCTCGACGCTTGTGACCGACGGTGAAGTGCGGGGCACGATCGAACTCGTCGCGCAGCGTGGCCGCAAGGGTGCAAGCGCCGAAGGCCTGCGCTTCGGCGGATTCACCTCCGGACCGCTGCAACGGGAACTGGCGGCGTCCGTGGCGCGTGCCAGGGAGTCGGCCAGCCGCGCCGAAGTTCATCTGGCGGTGCTGCGCGTTCCGGCGCTTTACCTGCTGGCGCTCTGGCTGCGCGGTGACAACGGCGACCGGCTGGTCCCCGTGCCGCCCTGTCCGCCGGCGCTCAAGCCCGGTGAGCACTATGTGGCCGAGCGGGCGCTGGCGATGCTGGCCGAGTCCGCCAGGGACGTCGCCAAGGCCGAGGACGCCCGCAACTAGAACTAGCGCTGGGGCATGCAGCGTGCGGTCGCATGGCCGCGCGGCCAGCGTGTGTGCAGCATTCGCGGCAGGCGCTCGATCGATTCCCCGGCAGGCAGGTCCGGCCGTCACTCCACCGCTTCGCTCTCGGGCAGCAGTTCGATCTCGAACCGCCCCACCTGCGGCACCTCGGCGGGCAGTCGCCCGTCGGTGAGCGCGCGCAGCAGCGGCATCGGCTCGAAGGCAAATTCGACCACGCGGGGCTGGCCATCGATCAGGGTCTGCGTCAGCGCCAGTTCGTAGCGCAGCATGTCGGCCAGAAACGGCACGCGCCAGCCGCGCGCGGCCACCTGATCGGCAAAGGCCTGCGCCTCGAGCGTCGCGTAGAGCCGAGGCGCGTGGTGCTCGAAGGTGTCGCGCAGCATCTGCCTGAAGACTTCCGGGCCGACACTGCAGAGCAGCAGCCGCGCACTGAGCCGCAGCACTTGCACCACCATTGATGCGCGGAACGAAAACACCAGATCCTGCACCAGCGGCACACCGGGCTCGTCAGCCAGGCTCACCCGCATCGCCGCCGTATCGACGTCGCCGGGCTGCACCGGCTGTCCGGTGACCAGCGACGTCAGCGCTGCTTCCCAGGGGTCGCCTGACTGGAGCGATCGCGACTCCTCGCCGTTACCGACGAGCGTCAGGCGCGGCCGAGCGGGCGCAGTTGCGGACGGCGGCACATCGACGGGCTGTTCAGCCCGCCAAGCACGCATGCGGCGCAGCTCATCCACCACGACTTCACCGCCGAGCTCCGCAAGGAAGGTGGGAAAGATCTCGAAGATGACGGCCCGCAACGCCGGAAGCCGGCGGGGCAGCCCGCGCACCAGATTCCACAGATCTGCTGGCACCGGCCCCGAGTGCGCGTCGAGCCAGAAGCCATCCCGCTGCATGCCGCCGGCGAGATGCAGTTCCCACACACGAGACAGCGGCACCGTTGCGAGGAAGTCCGGCAGGCTCTGGCGGCCGTTGACCGAATTGGCGTAAGCGTTGTGCAGGTCCAGCAGCAGTCCGCAATCGGACGCTTCGGCCACCTGCGCGATGAACTCCCCGTCCGGCATCTCGTCGCTGCGCGGTCGCAGGTAGCTGGTGCCGTTTTCGATCGCCACCGGCACGCCCAGCGCATCCTGCAAGCGAAGGATGTTGTCGGCAACGACGCGGACCTGAGCTTCCGTCTGCCGCGGCGGCATGAAGAAGCCGGTGCACACACCATGCGACGCGTTGAAGCTCAGGTGTTCCGATGCCCACGGGGCGTCCAGCGTGCGCACCGCCTCCCGCAGCAGCGCCAGGTGCTGCGCGGTGGGCCGCGTCGTGCCGCCCACCGGCGCGGCCACGCTGTGCACGAGCTTGCGCCCGGGCAAGCGCAGCAGGTGATCGAGCACCGCGCGCGGGGCCCGTGGCGGCACCTCCGGACCGGACACCAGCCAGCTGGTCTGCGGCTCGAACTCGACCCAGTCGACCAGGGCGGCGTGCTGCAGCAGGACCGGGTCGAGTGCCCCGGTCCAGCTGACCCCCACACCCGCGAGAGGCCGGTCGAGGCGTTCCATTGAGCGCGCCTCCGCCCTATTACTGCATCAGGCGAAGCGCCCCGTGCCCTTGAGGCCGAGCTTGGCGTCGACGACGAAGCCGTCCAGTTCGCGCTGAAACAGAATGTCGAAGCCCGAGCAGCAGGCGGCGCAACCCAGGCGCCCGAGCACCTTCTCGATCGCCGTGCCCAGGTTGTTGATGTTGTCGAACACGGCAGCGGGCGCAGCGACGCGGATCGGAACCGGATCCTGCGGCAGCGCCACGGTCGCCAGAGGCGGCAGCGGTTGAGGGTTCAGGGCCACCGCATTGTGGTCAATGCCGACGCTGAAATCGCGTTCGAGATTCAGGTGCAGCTCGTTGCAACCGGTGGCGCAGGCCGTATGGCCCAGGCGTTCGGCCAGATCCTTCAGGCCCCGCTTCAATGCCTTCAGGTCATTGGCTACGCCGGCCGACAGCGTCAACCGCATGGCGGTGCCACGCAGCCTGAGATGCGAAACGTCGACAGTCTCTTTACCCATGGATCGGCTCCTCTTGGCAGGTTGCGCGCGGCCCTGTCGGACCCGCGCCCGCGGCCTCACCGCGGAGCGAGGATCCTAGGCGCCGGCCGTCGCGACTGGCTACGTGAATATTCACGCACGGGCCCAAGCCATCGCCTACGCCCCGGCGGGTCCGGCGGATGTTTGAGTGACGCCGGGCAGCAGCATTGCTCTGCGCACGCGGTTCGTCCATCCCGCGCGCAGTGGAATCGCCCGCGCCTACTTTTCGAATTTCGCGCCCGCTTGGACTTCAACCGGGAAGAACTCGTCGCCGTCGACGAGGGACTGAAGCCTCAAGGGTTGGCCATTCATCCGGATGAGCGCGTCACCGGTCGAAACAAAGGTCCTGGTGGCGCTTGGAAAGGCAAGGATCGCTACTGGCGGCAGGGCGCGCTACACCAGCGTAGACATGCCGACGTTGCACGCCCCGCGCCTCATTCGATCCAACCACCCCATGAGATGAACGGGGGCGACTTGTCAGGAATACGGCAGAACCTCCGAAGGAGGCAAGAAAAAGAGGCGCCGTCGGTGGGTCGATGAATTGCAGTACAAGCCCGAGACCCAGGGCCGCGCCGATGGCCGACGCGGCAACCCGAAATGCGACCCTGGAGATCTGGCGGCGACGCGTGGCTTGAGAGGCGGTCACTGTTGCAGTTGACGTTTGTCCGGTTCGAGTAACGACAGATCAGCGACGGTCTGCTGCGACGTCAGCTCTCGGAAGGATCCTATTGCGCGCGTAGAGGTCCGAACCCGGAAGAATGGCCACATCGCGCTGGTCCGACTGGCCCGCAACACCCATCAGTTCCGAAACTGAACGGCCAGCATTTCTCCCTTCGCGCACGTCTGGTCCCCCGCGCTGAGCGTCAGAGACACCTGCACCTTGCGTCCGTCGATGCCGAGCAGCCGACCCCTGGCGACCAGTTCCACGCCGATAGGCGTCGGACGGAGAAAGTCCACTTTCAATGACGCGGTGACGAAGCGCATGAATTCGCCGTCATCGCCCATTTCACGACCCGCCGCGCGATAGGCGAAGGCTCCTGCCGAAGCGGTTCCGTGACAGTCCATTAGGGATGCAACCATCCCGCCGTAGACATGATCCGGAACCCCCCCGCTGAACTCGGGGGGCACTGTGAACCGCGCAATGGTTTCCTCACCGTCCCAGTAGCTCTTGAGGTGATGACCATGAGCGTTGCTCCTGCCACATCCGTAGCAGTGGCTGAACCTGTCGGGGTAATAGTCCTGAAAGGCGGTGGGCACCGTTTTCTCCCGAGCCGGGCGCCAGGGTGGTTCGCACTCCACCTCAGCCGACGCTGATCTGCCGCGTCGCGTTGTCGACGATCACGGGGCTCTCCATGTACGTGACCTGAGGAGGGGCACCGTATTTCTCGGTGACGAAGGCCCGCCAGGCGTCGTTGTAGAGAGCCTCGGCGTCCTCCCTGGTCTGCCACAGATAGACGCCACCGGCGGTCATGCCGTCCTCCGACAGCACGTAGTACTTGCGGATCAGCCCGGGCTGCGACTGGTACCGCGGTGCGGTGCTCTGGAAGATGACCTTGGCCTCGTCGACCGTCAGGCGATGCGGCAGTCGGAAGGTGGCGATGGCGGTGATCATTCGACTCTCCTCGTAGGATCCTCAATCGCCGGGGACGGGACCTGTCGTCCCTCGCGACGCCCCGCGCAGTGGGCGGCGCGCTTGTGCCTGCGTATCCGCTCTGGGGCGATTCTGCCCGCGACCGGCCCCGGCCGCTTGTGTGCGACCACTGGAGTCGAGTCCGCGTCTGTGCCGGGTCCTTCGGACTTCGGCGCAACGGGGCGCCGTCCGGCCCTGTAGCCAAACACGACTACGGCACAATCGCTCCGCCCATCGTGCGCTGGAGCCCGCCATGCCGCTGGAGTCCGCCCAAAGGCCGTTGCCCGGACTGCGCCAGATGGTCGCGGATTCCGGCGGGCTCTACCTCGCCAACGCGATCATCGGCTTCGTCTTTGCCGCCTCGGGGCCACTTGCGATCATCCTCGCCGTCGGCGCGCGCGGTGGACTGAGCGAGTCCGACCTGTCGTCCTGGGTCTTCGGCTCGTTCTTCATCAACGGGCTGATCACGCTGCTCTTTTGCACGCTGTACCGGCAGCCCCTCGTCTTCTTCTGGACGATCCCGGGAACGGTGCTGGTCGGCCCGGCGCTCGGCCATCTCAGCTGGCCCGAGGTCATCGGCGCCTTCCTCGCGACGGGACTGCTCATGCTGGTGCTGGGTCTCTCGGGCTGGGTACGGCGCGCGATGCAGGCCGTGCCGATGCCGATCGTGATGGGAATGGTGGCGGGCGTGTTCCTGCGCTTCGGCCTGGGCCTGGTGTACGCGGTGCGCGACGACGTCTGGATCGCCGTGCCGATGATCGTCGCCTTCCTCACGCTCGGTGCCTCGGCCAGATGGTCGCGCCGGCTGCCGCCCCTGATCGGTGCGCTTTTCGTCGGTGCGGCGGCGATTGCCCTGCTCGGCCAGTTCCATCCGCAGGGATGGGCGCCGCATGCGCTCGCCCATCCCAACCTCTACGCACCCGTGTTCTCGTGGCACGCGATGGTGGAACTCGTCATCCCGCTGGCGATCACCGTGCTGGTGGTGCAGAACGGCCAGGGGATCGCCGTGCTCGACGCCGCCGGGCACAAGCCACCGATCAACGCGATCACGGTGGCCTGCGGCGCCGGCTCGATGCTTGCTGCGCTGGTCGGCACCGTCTCGACCTGCCTCACCGGCCCCGTCAACGCGATCGTTTCGGGTTCGGGCGAGCGGCAGCGGCACTACACCGCGGGTCTCGCCGTCGGCGTGTTCGCGCTGGCCTTCGGGCTGTTCGCACCGGTGTTCACCCGGCTGATGCTTGCCACTCCGCCGGCGTTCATTGGCGCGCTTGCCGGCCTCGCCATGCTGCGCGTGCTCCAGACAGCGTTCAATGTGTCATTTCGCGAGCGCTTCACGCTCGGCGCCCTCGTCACCTTTCTCGTCACGGTGGCCGACGTGCCGGTCTTCAATGTCGGGGCGCCGTTCTGGGGATTGGTCATCGGCTACGTCGTGTCGCGCCTCCTCGAGCGCAAGGACTTCAGCGCCGCCGGGTCCTGAGTTCAGGGCGCGGGTCGTTCCGGCACAACCAGAACAGGCAGCGCCCCATGCAAACCTGCCGCACAACGCCAGAGCGCCCGACCGAAGTCTGGAGAACGGCTGCGCCTGCAGTGGCTTGCGGTCAGGCAGCATGGGCCAGCGCCGAGGAACATCGGGGCCAACGCAGTGCGATCGTCCACAGCCGGGATCTCACTCTCTGGCGCGGGTGTTAGCGGCCGTAATAGACGAAGCCCGCCCAGTGCATCGGGTGCGCCAGCCGCGGGTCACGAATGAACTCGCGTTTGGTCTGTGCCAGCGCGGCCATCGGTGCAACGCCGGCTGCAACCTTGACGAAGAACTGCGCCACGAAGCGTCCGGTACTGGCGTCGACCACTTTCCAGAGCGTCAGCACCGCACTGCGATTGCCGCTGACGAACAGCGCATAGGGCAGGCCCAGGATGCCTTCGCCCGCGAGTTCGGAGCCGCGTCCGGTCTCGCATGCAGAAAGCACAATCAGATCACTGTCAAAGTGGTACGCCGGCAACTCGGCTGCTGTCAGATAACCGTCCGCTCCGGGACCGACGTCGGTGGGCGAGAGCACGATCGCCGACAGCGCGGGCACGCTCGGGCTCAGATATCCATGCGTGGCCACGTGAATGTAGCGGAAGCGCCTCAGGTCATCGTCCCTCTCCATTCTCTGAAGGGTTGGCTCGGAGGCGCGAGGACCAGTCAGTGACGTCGTCGGGACCTTTCCCGCGAATGCGGACTGCACGCGGGCGATCTCCAATGCGGCGCCGGGCAGTGGCGGCCAGCGTAGCTGCAGGAGGTCATAGGCGCGACGGGTCGCTGCCTGCGAGTCGTCGATGCCACGCACGACTGCCGCGACCTCCGTTCGCTCATTGATTGGCGCCTGCTTGCCTGTCGTCGCCGCGAAGTCGGGTGCGCCAACGGAAAGCAGGGCCGAAGTGCCCGCACCGCGCGTCTGGCGTGCCTGCATTGCCGCCAGAACCGACATCGACTGCACATAGGCGATGTTGATCGTCGCGACAAGGGGCTGGTTGTTGACCTGCAGGGCCTCAAACGGCAGCAACGCGAGCGGGCCGTCGGGAACGATCAGCCAGCTGCGGGTTCCCCGGAGCGCCACCGCAAGTGGAGCGATCAGTCGTTGACCGAGTTCGCGTGCGACCGATCTCCAATCGCTGATTTCGATTGCGTCGGGGCCGGGCTGCGTGACCCCGACAACGAATCGACCGTCGGTCTTCCTCCAGACTCGCCGCGACCCATCCTGTCCCATGAGCACCATGGCCGCTTCGATCGACTCGCGGAGCCCCTCGATCGGTCCCAGATCGATGGTCTCCAGTGGACGCCTCGCGGAAAGCACGAGTGCGTAGAGCCGCTCGTCGCCGATGAGATAGGTGACAGCCGCGGTGTCCGCAGCGAGCAGCTGACTTGCCTCGGCCGGCGTCACCATGCGCACCGCGGACAGGGCGGCATACGCAGGGTAGCGTCTGGCCAGCTCGTCACGCAGGATAATCAGGTCACGAAAGGCCTGATCGCGTTCGGCGCTGAGTACTGCGCGCTTCGCAGGATCGTCTTCCTGGCCCATCGCGTCGTCCAGTCGTGCCAGCCCGGACTTGAGCTCCGTCAGTCGGACCGAATCGGAAGCCGGCAGCGCCGGGCTGGTATCGGCGTGTCGCAGCACGATCGACTGCAGCAGCGTTCGCGCGCGCATCCTCTCCGAGACCGCGAAGGCGGCCTGCGCATCACCGTGCACGATCAGCCATTCCGCCCAGCGCCGGAACGAAGGGACTCGCTCGGCGAAAGCCGTCTGCTGGCTGCGGTCGCTGAGGTGCCCCGTCTCGAGACGCTGCTCGAACCCGGTGAGGGAATCGCTCAGCATCTGCAGGGCGCGTTCGCGCTCTCCGAGTCTCCACAGGACGTGGGCCAGTCGCTCGCGGCAGTGCTGCGGCGCTCCCTCGTAGGTGTCGCCAATCTCCTCGTAGGTCCGGCAGGCGTCTTCGAGCGCTATCGCACCCTCGCGCAACTGCCCGCGTTCGATCGCGACGCGGGCCAGGTAGTAACGCACATCGATCGCATCCGGGTCGCGTGGGCCAAACTTCTCGATCCACAGCGGCAAGGCGGCACGGAACTCCGCCTCAGCTTCGTCGAGCCGCCCAAGCAGCAGCAGATGCTCCGCAAGCAGATTCCGGGTGATCAGTGCATTTCGTGGCCGGACATCGGCGATCGCCTGGCGGCGGCGCACCACGTCGCGCTCAAGGGCAACCACTTCTTCCTTGCGGCCCACCTCCCACAGCGTGGTGGCAAGGTTGCTTGCTGCACTGAGCGTTGCTTCGTGATCCGGACCGAAGTTTTTTTCATACAGCGCCTGCGCACGTTGCTGCAGCACGACCGCTTCTTCGAACCGCCCGACCGCCAGATACACGCCGGCCAGCCGGTCGAGCAGGAGCGCGGAAATGACATCCCCGACATCGGCCGAACCCTCGCGCAAGGCCCGCTCGCCGATGGCGGCAGCCTCTCCGACACGGCCCACCTTGTCATAGACGTAGATGAGCTCGACCTGTGCCCGGCGCCATGGACGCCGATCGGGGTTGCTCTCGCCGAGCTTGAGAATGGCCTCGCATTCCAGCACGGCCTGACGCCACCGCGCGCGGTCACGCAGGATCTTCACCAGCACCAGCCGCGTCAGCAGGGTCTCGGTGTCGGCTTCTCCCCGTGTCTGCGTCAATCCTGCCAACGCATGCTCGGCCAGCGATTGCGCCAGGTCGAGTTCGCCGCGATCGAATCTGACATCGGCCAGCATGCGTTCAGTCAGCAGCGTGCCAAATGCATACTCACCGAGTCTCTGGCGCTGCTCGGCATACAGGCGCGCCACTTCGGCTTCGACCGCCGCCGGATCCCGTTGCCGCTCCCACGCGCCGGCCAGCTCCCCGTAACGGGTTTGCAGCGCGGCGTTTTCATCGATGGCAACTTCCCCGCGAACGCTGCCGGCCGTGCAAAGCGCGAGCAGCAGAAGCGGTACAGCCAGATGGCGCAGGGCGCGATTCCGGCGACTGAGGATCGGCGAGGCGCTGTTGCGCACCGTCGAAGACCGAAGCTTCATCGGCGCTCGTTGATCGAGGCCCAGAGGCTGCGGGCGGTCGCGGTCGCGCCGGCACTTTCGAGCGCCAATGCGTAGACGATCAGGTCAGTGGTCGTCGCGTCCGCTTGCGGTTTGACGGCCTTCAGTCGTGTCGCCGATTCCACGTCGATCAGCCAGAATCGCGCCGTCAACTCGACCGGTCTGCCGCTGCCATCGGCCCCCTTGACGACGATCAGGTACGGCTTGCCCGGCTGCAGTGCGGCCGCCTGGGCCGGATTGAAGACGGCGCTTGGCTCGTTGGCATGGGCAATTGCCACGCCGGCCGCGTCCAGCACGTCAAGCTGCGGCGCATTCATCCTGCCGGAGATGCGGTAGTTGAGTTCTTCAGCCCCCAGGACTCCGCCGTTGGGCCCGTTGAGCAGTGCCGGTGCTGCGCCGCGCATAACGATGCTCGCCTGCATCGCGGACAGCGGCTTCAGCCGGAACGCCCGGATCTCCGGCGGCAGATCCCGGTGCAACAGGCTGGCGCCCTGAAGGGCTTCGACGCTTTTGTCGTGCACGCGATACCGGCCCGGGCCGCGAAGCTCGAAAACCGCACCGCTCACGGTATGCACGACGATGGCGCGCGTGGCACCGTTCAGCGATACCACCGCACCGGGCAACAGCTCGTGCAGCGGCTCGAGCGTTCCGCCGTCGAGCTTCTGGATCACGCTGCCGCTACCGACCAGCTCGGTCACCAAGGCGACCGGCTCGACCCCGGACGGAGCGGCCTGTGCGGCCGCGCCCATCCATGGGGCACCGAGCATTGCGACTGTTCCGGCTACCGCAAGCATTTTCAGCATCGCCGTCTCCCGCATTGAGCCCGCGCTCGACCGAGCGGGCCATGCTTCCACCATGCTAAGCGGGGGTTGGCCCGGCCTTGTCGGCCCGGCCCACATCCGGTGTGTCGAATATTCACGCAAGTGGGTCGCGTACCAGGCTCGGCGCGACGCTGCGAACCGGCGTCGCTACCAAGCACCCTGCGCCGCGTCGTGTAACGTTGTCCGGACAATCATCGTCCGTTAGCCAGCTGGCATCAATACGCCGCGGAGATCTGGCGCATGGAGGCGAACGGACGCTTCGACTCACCGTCTCGGGTACGAGTGTCAGCGAAGAGCACGACCGTGACTGCAGCTTCGCCTTCCTCGCGCTGGGCGCCGGGGATAGTCAGTGCCGGCATAGCCGTCGTCGCCGCGTTCCTGGCGCAGCAAACAGGGCTCGCAGCACGACTTGACGCGGTTCTGTTCGACCGCGAAACGGGGTTCGTGCGTTCCGTCGCCCCGGTAGCGGCCGAAGGCGTGGTGATCGTTGGTGTCGACGAGACCACGGTCGATGCGATTGCGGCGCCGATGGCGCTCTGGCATGCGGAGCTCGGCGCCACGCTAAGCGCCATTGGCAAGGCAGGGCCGAAGCTGGTCGTGCTGGATGTGGTGCTGCCGGAGCGCTCGATGGACGCCTTTGGCGCGGGGCTGGATCTCGCCCTGCTCAAAGGCATCGCGACGGCACGCATGGCGAGTCCGACAGGAGGCATCGTCGTGGCATTGCAGCCCGACGCCGCCGGCAGGTTGCGATCCGCCTACCTGCCGTTCATTGCGGCCGCGGGCGACAACGGGGCCGGTGCCGCCGCGTACGGGGTCGGGATCGACGGTGTTGTGCGTTACTTCGATCCGGAACTCTCCACGTTCATTGCGGCGGTGGCACGGCACCTCGGAGTGACCGCGCGCCCTGGCTATATCGACTATTCACGGGGTGCGCCGTTCGCCTATGTGCCGATGATCGAGGTGCTGCGCCGTAGCCAGACGGCCGAGGTGGACTGGCTCGCGCAGCAGTTCGCCGGCAATGTGGTGGTGATCGGCAGCGTATTGCCGTTCGTCGATCGCCGCCAGCAGCCCGTTCCGATGGCGGCGTGGGAGCCGTCCTTCGTCGAGCCTCCGGCCGTTCTCATTCATGCACAGGCCATCCGGACTCTACTGTCGCATGGCTTCATTCCCGAGGTACCGCGCGCCGTCGGCTGGACGCTGGTCATCGCCTTTGCACTGACGGGACTGCTGGTCGCGGCGATTCCACGGTGGCTGACGTTGGGCGCTGCGCTGGCTACGACCTTTGCGGCTGCGGCCTGGGGACTTCGCCTGGGTGGGTACGTACCGCTCGCGGCGGCATGGATCGCGGGGGGCAGTGCCGTCGTGATCCGCTCGGGCTACGACGGCTGGCACTTCCTGCGCGAGCGCAATCGCCTCGCGCGTCTGTTCGCCGGCTATGTCAGCCCTCAGGTGTTCAGCGGCATCGTCGCAGGGCGGCTGGCCGGACGAGGGCGCGGCAGACTTGCGATGCTGTTTGCCGATGTGCGCGGGTTCACCGCACTGACCGAGCACAGCGCGGCCGACGAGGTGTTCGATGTCCTGAACCGATACTACGGCGCGGTGACGCCAATCCTGCACAAGCACGGAGCAACGATTGATGCCTTCCGCGGAGACGGGCTGAATGCGCTGTTCGGCGCGCCGGAACCGAACGCGGACGGGCCAGGCGCCGCCCTTCGCGCTGCGCGCGACATGCTGGCGGCCCTCGCACCGCTGAACGCGTCGCTGCAGCTGGAGGGACGTTCACCCCTGCAGATCGGCATCGGCCTGGCCTGCGGCGAGGCGGCCTTTGGAGACGTCGGTTCGCCCGACCGGCGCGACTTCACCGCCATCGGTGATCCGGTCAACCTCGCCGCCAGGCTGCAGGACCTGACCAAGCAGCTGAACTGCGCAGTCCTGATGACCGGGGCCATGTACGACGGGCTCGCCGAGCCGGACCGGCAGGACCTGTTCGACTTCGGGATGCAGCCCATCAAGGGCCACTCGGCGATCCGGGTCTGGGGCTGCCGCCGGTTTCAGGCCGACGGCCGCCCGTCTCAGATGTCGGCAGGCAGGAGTCTTTCCAGCTGAGCCCTGCGCGGAGTGCGCGGGCCGGAGCGTTGCGCAAGTTCTGCGTGAATGTTCGACCAGATCGATCGCGTCGACGGGCACGTCATCGGCCGCAAATTGCAGTGGGTGCCGCTCGCGGGCGCGCGTTCGCACCAGCCTGTCCATCCAACGCCGCCGCACGAGCCGTGCCCATTGCCGCTCAAAGGTGGACGGCGTAGCCTCCGCGTTCCATGACGCACGCCACTCTGAACGCCGGGCTGCGAAACTAGCGATGCCGGGTGATACGGACCAGTCCAAACCGGTACCGGCCCGCGACGTGGGCCGCTTCGTGCGCGAGTACGGGCGGGGCGATACGGTCTTCGAGCAAGGAAGCCGCGGCGCCAGCATGTACGTCATCCTGGCCGGAAAGGTGCGCATCGAGCGGCTCGGAAGCGCTGGACCCGAGATCCTGAGCGAGCTTGGCCCGGGAGAGTTCTTCGGCGAGATGGCGCTCGTCGACAGCGGCACGCGCATGGCAGCGGCAGTGGCGCTTTCCGACGAGACCCGACTCGCCGAAATCGATCGGGCGCGCTTCATTTACCTGATCAGCCAGCAGCCGGCGTTCTCCCTGACAGTCATGCGGGTCCTGTCGCAGCGTCTGGCGCGTGCACAGTCGGCCTGAGCCGCAAAAGAGATATCGAGCAAATGCAGGCGCATGTGGTGGAGTGCTTTGAAGGCATCTGGCAGTTCGTCGGCGTCTCGAGAGCGGCGCACGCCTACCTCGTGCGTGGGACGAGACGCACGATCCTGATCGACACCGGGCTGCCGACGAGCGTCGCCTATCTGACCGACTGCCTGGCGGGTCTTGGAATGACGCCGGCGGATCTGGATCTCGTCGTGCTGACGCATGAGCACATCGACCACGCGGGCGCCGCGCCGATGTTCGCGCGCAGCTGCCCGGTCGCCGCGCATCGTCTGGCTGCACGAAAGATCGCCTTGCGTGACGAGTTCACGATGATGAACAAGGCCTTTGCGGCTGACCTCGAGAACTTTGAAGTCGACCTGCTGCTGGAAGATGGATGCCGCATCGAGGCCGGCGGAGTATCGCTGCATGTACTGCATACCCCTGGGCACTGTTCCGGAGCGATCTGCCTGCTTGAACCCGGGCGTCGCGTACTCTTCTCGGCGGACACCATCATGGCGTCAGGCATCGTCGGCGGAGTGTTGGGCTCGGGCAACGTCGCGGACTACATCGCAACGCTGGAAAGACTTGCCATATTGCGCATCGACCACCTGATGCCGGGCCACGGCCGCATTTCATCGAATGCCGATGACGACATCGCCGTCGGCCTGAAGCGCCTTCACGGGCTGCTGGATGACTCGCAGGCCCTTTTCGCGACGCTGCGCGAGACCGGCCGCGGCTTCGATGACATGATGCGTTCGCTGCGTGAACTCAACAACTTCTGAACGAACAGACGCGATCACTGCGGCCGAGGCGGTTCGCCTGCTGCGGCCGGGCATGCGCATTTATGTAGGTTCCGCCTCCGGCACGCCGCTCGAGCTGCTGGCTGCAATCGCTGCAAGCCAGCTCGCCGATATCGAACTGGTCTACTTCGTCCTTGGGGAGATTGACCTCGAGACAATGCTGTCGCAGGCTCCTCTGGTCAAGCATCGTCCACTGTACGTCGGGCGCCCGCTGTCACGAGCATTGCTCGGCGACATGGTGAGTCACGTGCCGATTTCCCTGCCGCAGGCTGCACGCCTGGTGCGTGAAGGGCGCTGGCAGTTCGACGCGGCGATTGTCGCCACCAGCGAGCCCGACGCGCACGGCTATGTCAGCCTGGGTGCGGCCGTCGGCATGACGCCTGCCGTCCTGGAGCGCAGTCGGCTGGCGATTGCAGAGCGCGTTGCTGGCCTGCCGTTCACTTTCGGCGGCGCAGCGGTGCCGCTCGCCCGTTTCTCCGCCTCCATCGTCGCGACTCATGGGCCTTCGACCTACAGTCATCGGCACACTGACGACACCGGCCGCCGCATCGGACGCTACCTGAGCCGCCTGGTCGGTGACGGGTCGACGCTGCAGACAGGACCGGGCGCGGTGGCCAACGGTGCGATGCAGTTTCTCGCCGACAAGCGGAATCTGCGAATCCACTCGGACATGGTTTACGACGACCTGCAGGTGCTGGTGGAGGCCGGCGCTCTTGACCGCATGTCGACACCCGCGGTCGTCACCAGCCACGCCACCGGCAACCCGGAATTTCTCCGAAGCCTTGACCGCAATCCCCTGTTCGAACTGCGAAGAATCGAGGATGTCGTAGACGTCGGCCGGTTGGCCGGCATTCCGAAGCTCGTGTCGATCACGCAGGCCTTTGCAATGGACCTCATGGGCCAGGCCTGCTGCGACTGCGTCGGTGACGCGGTTCTTGGTGGGCTCGCAAGCCAGCCCGAGTTCATGCGGGCCGCCGCAAGCGCCGCTGGAGGCAGGGCGGTGCTGTGCCTGCGTGCAGTTGCGCCCGACGGGAGCTCCGCGATCCGTGCCGTGCTGCGCCCCGGTGAGCCGGTAACTCTGCCGCGCTCTGACGTGCACTTCGTCGTGACCGAGTACGGCATCGCTTATCTGCAAGGCAAGTCCCTGCAGGAACGGGCGTTGGCCCTCGTCGAGGTCGCGCCGCCGGAGTTCCGCTCGGAACTCCTTGCGCAGGCGCGCGAGCTGGGTCTGGTCGGCGCCGATTTTCGCCGTGCGAACCCTGGCGAGTATGCCGTCGAGGACGAACGGGAGATCCGAACGAAGGACGGCCGCGCCTTGCGGATCCGTCCGGCGCGACTGGGCGACGTGCCGCACCTGCAGAGGCTGATCCACCGCCTGCCCTCGGAGGATGTTTACCTGCGTTTCTTTCGCACCCTGCGTTCCCTTTCAATCGAGGAAGCGGTCCGGCTTTGCACTAACGAACAGTCAATGGATGCCATGTTCGTTGCGGTCGAGGGGGCGGCGGAATCCGAACAGGTTGTGGGCAATGCCTGCCTGCTCGGCGAGCCCGGCGGAAGGTCTGGGGAAGTCGGCTACCTCGTCGATCCCGCCGTCCAGGGAGTGGGGCTGGGCCGGGCACTGCAGCAGGTGCTCGTCGACAAGGCTAAGGCGCTGGGAATGAAGGGACTGACTGCGCAGATACTCGCGGACAACAAGCGAATGCTCGGGCTTGCCAGGGCGAGCGGCCTGCGCGTATCGATCGAGCGAGACGGCGACACGTGCGAAGTCCTGATGGAGTGGTGACGATTCGACACAGAGTGGCCAGTCAGGGGCGTGTGGCGTTTCCGGACCGGGTCTGGGTGCCCCGTGCGCTCCGCCATCGCTTCCGGGCCCGGCTTTGGTCCTGTCTTTCACGCGCCTGAAGTCGATGCAGCCCGCGCCACTGATCGCTGCCATAACGGACCCTGGCGTGCGGGCGCTGGCTTCGCTGGGGCGCGTGCGAACGTATCCAAAACAGTCCGTCATCATCCACGAGGGCGATGCCTCGGACACCGTGTACATCTTGCTCGCCGGTCGCGCACGTGTGTTCTCGTCAGCAGAGGACGGCCGGGACGTCGTGCTCGATGTGCTGGGTCCAGGTGAAATTCTCGGAGAGATGGCACTGGACGGCTCGCCGCGCTCCGCCTCGGTGATGACAATGGAGCCGACCACGGTCGCGGTGCTCGATGCAACGGTGTTGCGAGAGCGGCTGAAGTCCGACGTCGACCTGGCGATGCTCCTGGTCAGCGAATTGCTGGGCCGCTTGCGCAAAACATCGCGCGCCGTGAAGCAGCTTGCGCTGGGAAACGTCTACGAGCGACTTGCCTTGGTCCTCAACGAGGAGTTCGCATCGAGTCCGGGGGGCCACTCGATCGAGGGCATGACGCAACAGGATCTGGCGGATCGCATCGGCTCATCGCGGGACATGGTCAATCGAATCTTCAAGGAACTCGAGCGCGGCGGTTACGTGCAGGTGGCACGCCGTCACATCGTTCTGCTGAAGCCTTTGCCGGCGCGGTGGTAAGCCGCTCCTTCACCCCGTAGTTCTCGTTGATCGCCCGCGCGCCCACGCTCGACTCCCCTGGGCGGTGCCGCCTTCGAAATGAGCGACGGCCATTCGGGCACGTGCCGACCTGAATGCGACCGATTCGGCTTTCGGGACGCCGAATCACGCAACGACGGCGGCGACCCTCCGGACCACAGTGCAGGCATCCGATCAGACAGCAGATCGGATAACGGGCAGGCCCGCTCGAGCCTGCAGCACGACAGTTCCAGGAGGGCACATGAACCGCGCCAGGTATCCCGAATCGTCCGATCCCACCGTCGTCGCTGCCCAGCGCGGAGCGGCGTTTGCCAAAACCATCGCTGCCGTTGCCATTGTCGGCAGCATCCTCGCCGTGGCCGCTCTGGCCGCGCGTGACGCGCCGCACCCGCCTTCGCCGCAAGCGCACAGCGACGTCTCTGCGCCGGCGGCGGCCAGCCCGGTATTGCCGGAGGCGCCGGCGACCGCATCAGGACAGACCCGAGATGCGGATGAGCCGATGTGGCTCGATCCCCGCGAAATCGACGACTACGGCAACAAAGTTCACGGCTGAACGCGTTAATCGACCGCACCACGATTCGCTTCACGCTCTTGCCGCCCGAGGAGATCTCGATGGCTCTCAGACATCTTGTCATCACGCTGCTCGCCACAAGCGTGACGGCAGCAGTTGCTCCACAGGCGGCCGCCCAGGTGATGGGCGATGCGTCCTGCCCGAAGTTCGCGGTTGACCATGCGTCCTTCGCGACCTGCGATCACGACCGGGTGGCCCGCATGGGCGAAGTCACGCCCATCCCTCCGCGGACAGCGTACGAGTTGAAGCAGAAGCTCGGACCCGCCGTCGTCTTCCTAGACGTGCGCAGCCGGATCGAAGCCGCCATGCTCGGCACGGCAGTCGGTATCGACCATGTGATCCCCTACCTCGACGTGGCGCAGCCGATGCGTTGGGACAGCGCGCGCGGGGCGCTCGCGCGTGAAGCCAATCCCGACTTTCTGGCGCAGATCGCGACGGCGGTAAGTTCGCAGGCGGCCGGATTCGACACCCCCATCGTTCTGCTGTGCAGCAACGGCGCTCATGCCAGCCTGGCCGCCGAGGATCTGCGCAGGGTCGGCTACGCGCACATCTATGTCGTCGTCGGAGGCCTGGACGGTTCGGCATCGGCGCCGGGCTGGCGCGCGACCGGCCTGCCGACCGAGGCGAGCGCGAACGAACAGCAGCTCTTCGGACCCGGCGGCTGAGCGCATCGCGTCCTCGAACGTCCGCCATTGCGCCGGCGCGACGTCCGGGGCGTGTAAACACTCGTCGCGACTGCGTTTTCGGGGGTATGTTCACCCTTCACGGGGTGCGGATCGTTGATCCTGCCCGCGCCAGCGCACGAGCCAGCCAGCGAGTGTTGAAGACGGTCGTGAAGTCACGGTGCGAACTCCGCCGGTCGCCATCCCTGTGAAAAAGGAACGGAAAGTCTGTCGCCGGGCCGCCTGCGCTCACCTGCTCAGCGCACTGCTGTGCCTCGGCCTGACGCTTGGAACGCCATCAGTTCGGGCCGACGCAGAAGCCATGAAGGCCGGGCAGGCCGCCGCCCAGCGCGGCGATGCCGCCGAGTCTGCGAGGCAGTTCGAGCGGGCCTACAGATCGTTCGAGGCATCGCTGGGAGAGCGCCATCCGGACACCCTGGCCGCCATGAGTGGCCTGGCGCAGGCGTACGGTGCTCTGGACAAACACGAAGCGCAGTTGGCCTTGAACCTCAAGGTGCTGAACTTGCGCACCGAGGTCCTCGGTGAGCGTCACCCCGACACGCTTGCCAGCCTGAACAACGTCGGCAGCAGTTACTGGGCGTTGGGACGTTACCCGGAGCAGCTGCAGGCTTACGAAAGACTGCTGGCGCTGCGTACCGAGGTCCTGGGTCGTCAGCACCCCGACTCCCTGGCGGCCATGAGCAACCTGGCGCTCGCCTATCGGATCGTCGGGCGCCACGCGGAGGCCATTGCCTTGAACGAGCAGGCGCTCGAGTTGCGCACCAAGCTGCTCGGCGAGCGGCATCCCGACACGCTTTCGAGCATTGGCCAGCTGGCGCTCGCCTATCGCGCGGTGGGGCGCGATGCCGAGGCGCTGGCCCTGAACGAGAAGGCGCTCAAGCTGCGCACCGAGGTTCTCGGCGAGCAGCACGCCGACACGCTCACGTCGATGAACAGTCTCGCGATCAACTACACGGCCCTGGGCCGATTCGATGATGCGCAGGCCATTTTCGAACGCGTTGTAGAGATGCGCACCAGGGTTTCCGGGGAGCGGCACTGGGCTACGTTCGTTGCGATGAACAACCTGGCCGGCGCGTACTGGGGCCAGGGACTGCACGCCGAAGCACTGGCCCTCAACAAGCGCGTGCTCGACTTGCGCATGGAGACTCTCGGCGAGCGTCATCCGGATACTCTCGTAAGCATGCGCAACGTGGCGCTGTCCCATTCAGCTCTCGGGCGCCACGCCGATGCGCTGGCGCTTCAGGAGCGAGCGCTCGCGCTGAACACGCAAGCGCTGGGTGAGCGACATCCAAGCACCATCAACAACATCGTCGGCATTGCGGACACCTACAGCGCGCTGGGTCGCCAGACCGAAGCACTGGCGCTGTACGAGAAAGCGCTTCAGCTTCGTGGCGAAGTTCTCGGCATGTCCCACCCTGAGACGCTGAAGAGCATCGACGATCTGGCACTGGCTTACGGCGCGAGCGGTCGTCCACGCGATGCCTTGGCACTTTCGGCCCGATACGTCAGCGGTGCAGAACAACAGCGCGGCCAGCCCGGACTGAGCGCCGACAATCGCCGCAGCATCTTCCAGAGCTATGCGCAGGGCTACCGCCGCTTCAGCATCTACAGCGGCCGGGTGAACGACGTGGCTCAGGGCTTTCGGTTGGCCGAGCTCAGCAAGGCCCGCACGTTGCTGGAGAGCATGACCGCCCAGCGCGCGGGCCGTCTGGGTGCCCTGCCCGCCGCGGAGCAGGCGTCGCTGGAAGATCTGAACCGGCAGATCGGCGCCTATGGTCAGCTCATCGCTCAGGTCCGGTCGGCTGAGGCACGTCTCAACCTCGAGGCCGCACGCAACGATCTCGTGCGCCAATACGAGGTACTCAACACGAGGCTTAAGACTGAGTACCCCAAGTACGCTCAGCTGAGCGAGCCGCACCTGGTCGATACCAAGGACCTGCGTGGTTTTGTCGCAGCCAATGCAGTGGCCGTGAACTACGTGGTCGTGGGGGACGGCGCAGTGGCCGCCTGGCTGGTGGACTCGTCGGGGACACCCCGCTTCGTCGACCTGGGTCAGTTGCCCAACCTGGCGGATGCGGTGGAGACGCTGCGCCTGGCAAGCGCCCACATGGACGGATTGCAGGCGCTGCCGGGCGAGGAAGGCCGTCGCGCCTGGCGCCTTGCCGACGGCAGCTATCGACTACTCAATCTGAACATCGCCGCGCCAGAGGGCGCCGTGGCCGTTGGCAGCGAAGTGGAGGTCGCGAGCTACCTGAGCGACAGGCTGCTCAAGCCGCTGGAAGGGTCACTGCGCGGCAAGGCGCAGTGGATCATCTGCCCCGACGGGCCGCTGGCACAGTTGCCCTTCGAGCTTCTGAGCTTCGACGGCCGCCGCGTGCTCGAAGCGGTGGAACTGCACTACGCGCAATCGCTGTCCGTATATGCGCTGGCGCGCGAGCGGCAGCGCGAGTACCGGGTCCTGCAGCGCCCCAGGGACGTGCTGGCGATGGGCAACCCCGAATACGAGACAGGCCGTGAGCCGGCGAGCGAGCGCAAGGCCCGGCTGCGCAGGCAGCCTATCGTCAGCGAGGATCAGCTACGGGAAACGCGCTTCGCCTGGGACCCGCTGCCGGGCAGCGAGATTGAAATCAAGGCGATCCGCCGGGTGCTGCCCAATACCGATGCTTACCTGCAGAGCCGCGCCAGCGAGGCGCAACTGCAGCGGCTCAACCAGAGTGGGGACCTGAAGCACTACCGAATCCTGCACTTTGCCGTGCACGCCAATCTATCCACGCAGGACCCGGCGTTGTCGAGCCTGGTGCTGAGCCAGAAGAACCTCGAGCCCGGCACCGACGGCTACATCACCGCCGCCAAATGGCCGGCCTACGAACTGAGAAGCGATCTGACGGTGATGTCGGCCTGCGAGACAGGACTGGGCAAGAGCCTCGCAGGCGAGGGCGTGATGGGGCTGCCCTTCGCGTTGTTCCTGGCGGGAAACGTCAACACCATGCTGACCCTGTGGCCGGTGATCGACAGCGTCGCGCCGGTGTTCATGCAGAAGTTCTATGCACGCATCAAGGCGGGCAAGTCCGCGGCTCGGGCATTGACGGAGACCAAGCGCGAGATGGCCGCGGACCCCAGGTTCAGGCATCCGGTTTACTGGGCGCCGTTCATCCTCGTCGGCGCGGGGTGACGAGGACAAGAGTAAAAGCTGTATGGCACGTCGTCCTGCGACCGGGGGAATTTGCATCTTCGATGAGCACTGTAGGCCGTCAAAGATAGAGGAATGCCTGACGCAATCAAGCCAACCCCTTGGCGAGCAATGCGTTACTCGACGATCAGGGCCTGCGTCAGAGTAATGGGTACCTGCCTACCCCTCGGTCAAAGATACTGAACCCGCGCTCGCCTGACGCCAGCTTTCGAGTGTGCGGCTAGCCCGCTTTAGACCCCAAGCGGCTATCCATCGCATAGCGAAGGCTGCGTCCTTCGCCAATGCATTCGGACTACAGCCCCAATTGTTTGAAGAAGTCGTTCCCCTTGTCGTCAACCAGAATGAACGCGGGGAAGTTCTCGACATCAATCTTCCAGACTGCTTCCATCCCCAGCTCCGGGAAGTCGATGCACTCGACCTTTTTGATGTTCTCTTGCGCCAGCACCGCGGCCGGGCCGCCGATCGAACCGAGGTAGAACCCGCCGTACTTCTTGCAGGCATCGGTGACCTGCTGCGACCGGTTGCCCTTGGCGATCATGATCATGCTGGCGCCCCGGCTCTGCAGCAGATCGACGTAGGAATCCATCCGGCCGGCGGTCGTTGGGCCGAAGGAGCCTGACGCCTTCCCTTGCGGGGTCTTGGCCGGACCGGCGTAGTAGATCGGATGCTTGAGCAGGTACTCCGGGACCGGCTTGCCGGCGTCGATCAGTTCCTTGAACTTCGCGTGCGCGATGTCGCGTCCGACAATGATCGTGCCGTTGAGCAGGAGGGGTGTAGACACCGGGTGCTTCGAGAGCTCGGCCAGGATGGCCTTCATGGGCTGGTTCAGGTCGACGCGGACCCCGACGGGCTGCTTGCCGCGGTATTCATCCGGAATCAGGCGCCCTGGATTGCGGTCCAGCTCTTCGATGAAGAGTCCGTCCCGGGTGATCTTCGCCTTGACGTTGCGGTCGGCCGAGCACGACACGCCGATGCCCACCGGGCATGACGCGCCATGCCGTGGGAGTCGCACGACGCGGACGTCGTGGGCAAAGTACTTTCCGCCGAACTGGGCGCCGATGCCGAGCTTGTAGGCCTCGTCGAGCAGCTTCCGCTCGAGCTCCAGGTCGCGGAACGCCCGGCCGTGCTCGTTGCCCTCGGTCGGCAATTCGTCGTAATACTTGGTGGAGGCGAGCTTGACCGCCTTCAGGCAGGCGTCGGCGCTGGTGCCGCCGACGACGACGGCAATGTGATACGGCGGGCACGCGGCGGTGCCGAGGTGCTTCATCTTGCCGACCAGGAACTTCAGGAGGGCTTCCGGGGCCAGTAGCGCCTTGCTCTCCTGGAACAGGGCCGTCTTGTTGGCCGAACCGCCTCCCTTTGCAATGAAGAGGAACTTGTAGGCTTCACCGTCCACCGCCTGGATGTCGATCTGGGCCGGCAGGTTGGTCCCGGTGTTGACCTCGCGGTACATGTCGAGGGCGACGGTTTGCGAGTAACGGAGATTCTCTTCCGTGTAGGTCTTGTACACGCCCTTCGAGAGGGCTTCCTCGTCACCGCCTCCGGTCCAGACCTGCTGCCCCTTCTTCGCGACGATCGTCGCCGTGCCCGTGTCCTGGCATACCGGGAGTTCAAATTCGGCCGAAATCTGGGCATTGCGCAGGAAGGCCACGGCCACACCCTTGTCGTTCTGCGACGCGTCGGGGTCGCGCAGGATCCTGCCCACGGAGTCGTTGTGTTCCCCGCGGAGCAGGAAGGAGACGTCTCGCATCGCCTCGTTGGCGAGCACGGTCAATGCTTCGGGATCAACCTTGAGGACGTCTCTGCCCTCGAAGGAAGCGATCGAAACGTACTTCTGCGAGCCCTCTAGCTTCCTGTACCGGGTCTTGTCCGCGCCGAGGGGGTAAGGATCTTGATAGACGAAGGGCTTGGTCGCCATTGGGTGAGCTCCGTGATGGTGCGTTGACTGCGGGTCGACCGAGTTCCAGCCTTCCGGCTGCTCAGCAGCGATTGCTCGGCGCACTTTCTCGTGTGCTCGGCGCAGAACCTTCGCGGCGGACTTCCGACCCCTTACCCGACTACTGTATCCATCCCTCGCAGAAATTCATTTATCTACATCACGAAGCACCCCGGCGGAGCGGGAGCCCCGGCTCCTGGCCGGCTGCCCCCCTGCGTTGATTGCAGTCGCTTCTTGATCGACCCTCGCCTCTCGCCGGACGGCGATGGCGTCGATTTGCTGCGGCAACTGCGCGGCTGGTGCCAACACCGGATCAATCCAGAGGGTGTGCAGACCCACCCGGTCTCAGTCCACCGACACTGAGTCGTACGCAACACTCAATCGGACTTCACCGCTTCGCGAACCTGGACGCGGCCGTGGTTCGCGCGAGCGATGGCGCACGGGGTTCACTTCAGTCGGCGCGCGCTCCGTGGTCCTGCAGCCGTTACACAGCGATGCACGGCTGACATTCTCCCGATACGCGGCCGGACGACCATGGCACTCCAGATCAAGGGGCAATGCCATGGACAACACGATCCTGAGCCCCGCACTCGCTAGTCAGACGAGTCAACGGCCGCCAATCGCGCACAGCGGCTCTGCGCCCAAGTGCCGTGCAAGCGTCGAGGAACGACGCGGCGAGGCGATGCGACAGCTCTTCCCGATGCATTCCGTCGGGCGCGCTCACGAACACGAGAGCTGCGTCGCGCGGCAGGTCTATGCGTATCTCGCCGAAGCGGCAACAAACGAAGACCTGGACCGGCGCATCCCGTTTCCACCGGACTACCCGACTGAATGGATTCGGCGTGTGTGGTTGCATGACCTGCGCTCGGTTCTCGTGCGCCCGGTCCGTCCTACGGATGCCGCCAGGCTCCAGTCGTTCGTGCGGTCCATGTCCGCGACGACGCGGCGGAACCGGTTTCACGGCGCCCTCGCAGGGCTGGCGGAACACGTGCTGCGCTACATGACCGAGGTCGACTACGTAAACCATCTTGCATTCGTCGGCGAAGTCGGCGATGAGGCCGAGCTGCGCCAGGTGGCGGAGGCCCGCTGGGTCCGGCGCACCGATGAGCCGGACCACGCTGACTTTGCCATTGCCGTCGACGACAACTACCAGTTCAACGGGCTCGGAACCCGGCTGATGGACCTTCTACAGCGCAGCGCCGCTGCAAGAGACATCCGCTGCCTGTGCGGCCATGTGCTGAAGAGCAATCAGCGGATGACCGACTGGCTCGAAGCCCATGGCTGGACGATGCGGCAGGACCCATATGACGTCGGCGTCGTACAGATGGAACTGTCGCTGCAGGCGCATCGGCAACCCGATCTCGTCGCGGCGGGCCGGCTGGCTGTCGCGGCATAGCAGGCAGGCGGCCGGCTTTTTCGATCGTCGACTGACACGCCGACAGCGGTGATCCCGCTGAAATTTCGAAGTTCAGCTGTTCAACAAGAAACTGGAGATCACCGTGTTCCGGAAACTCATCACGCTGGCCGCCGCATTCCTGGCTGCCGCCACAACAACGCTGACCCTTTTCAGCGCTGTCGCCAGTCATGCGAATCGAGACCGCGCGCTTCTGCTGGCCGCCAGGCGCTCCTCTGCGCTCACCGCCGCTAACTGAAGGGGCGGCACTGCACCCGTCCTGCTCTGCAGGTTGGCTCGATTGCCCGTGCAATGACGTTCGGCTTAAATTGGCCGGATGGATGCCCTCTCCGAGATCCTGAAGGTCGTGCAGCTGAATGGGGCGATCTTCTTCAACGCCCGTTTCACCGCGCCCTGGTGTGTCGAATCGCCTGCCGGGGCGTCGCTTGCACAGACACTCGGCCTCGGCGGTGAACGTGTTCTGCTTTTCCATTACATGCTGGAAGGCTCGTGCCTGATCATGCTGGAAGGCATGGCGCCGCGACGCCTGAACGTCGGCGATGTGATCGTTTTTCCCCACGGCGACGCGCACACGATGGCTTCGTCCATCGGAGAGCAGCCGCAGCAGATGGACGCCCAGGCGATCCTGCGCGAGCGCCCCAAGATGCTGCAGTTCGGCGGCGGTGGCGAAGTGACACGCTTCGTCTGCGGCTATCTGGTGTGCGACCCGCACCTGTTCCAGCC
>DAOMFL010000018.1:0-51817 GCA_035429805.1 Burkholderiaceae bacterium | reverse complement strand
GTAAGGCCGGTTTCGGGCGAACTGGGGATCCCAGTGTTAGGACCGCTCGTGGCCGGGCACTGCCTCTTGGCTACGGGCAGGAGTGGCAGCTTATGCCGTGGCCAGGTTATGGGGCCACGACCTACCACCATAAAGTGGCCAGCTGGCCAATTTATGGGGCAAAACGCATTTGCTCGCTGCGCTCGCGAAATCTGGTGGCCAAGGGCGAAACCTAATATCGGTTCCGTTTTGTTCCAAACGGCCCCAATTTCTCGGCCCCCATTCGTAGAGGGAAAATGGGGGTACCGTAGGTGGTCCCAAGCGGGTCCGGGTAGATCGTTCGCTTTGGGGGTATCGTTGCGGGTATAGGGGTACGCCCCGGAGGCCCGAACAATGCCAAAACTTGCCGCTCCTCTCACCGATCCCGTATGCAAGGCCGGCCGCCGCCCCTCGGATCGCCGCAAGGAAACACCCAAGAGCGGCCGGAAGCTCATGGACGGCGGCGGTTTGTACCTCCACGTCATGCCGAACGGCTCGAAGGTGTGGCGGCAAAAATTCCGCCTCCGCGGCGTCGAGGGTGTCGCCACGCTAGGCGAATACCCGGCGCACTCGCTCAAGGCCGCGCGCGAGTGGCGCGAGGCGAACGCCGCGTTGCTCGCCAAGGACATCAACCCCGTCATTCACACCCGGGTCGAGAAACGCAAGGCCGAGACTGCGGCGACCAACACGTTCCGAGCCGTCGCCGAGTCGTGGATTCTCAGGCAACGCCATTGGTCGAAAGAGCGCGGCGATGCCGTTTACACGAGTCTCGAAAACGATCCCTTCCGACACTTTGGCGATCGGCCGATTCACGAAATAACGCGTGCCGACGTGCTGGCGTGCGTCGAGGAGATAGACAACCGCAAGCGAAAGTTCCGGGGCGAGGAAGTGGGATCGCACGTCATGGCGCGGCGAGTGCTCGCGCGAATCTCGGCCGTGTTCGATCACGCCCTCGCCCGCATGCTCGTCACCGACAACCCGGCCGCCGGTCTCGTGCGTGCCCTCGGCGCGGCACCGAAGCGCGGGCATCCGTTCGTGCCCATCGCCGAGCTTGGCGACTTGCTCCGCAAAATGCGCGAGTGGGGCGGCTACCCGACGACGAACGCCGCGATGCAAGTCGTCAAGTACACCTTCGCCCGCCCCGGCGAGGTCCGGCTCGCCCGGTGGGAGGAGTTCCACCTCAACGGCAAGGAGCCGACGTGGATCATCCCGGCGGATCGGACGAAGCTGCGCCGCGAACAACTCGTTCCCCTCGCGCCGCAAGTCGTGGCCATCCTCAAGGAGTTGCACGAAGTCACGAAGAAGCGGCCCTATGTATTCGAGTCCGCGCTCAAGCCCACCAAGCCGGTGAGCGAGGTCACGATCAACAAGGCGCTTGCCGACATGGGCTATCGCAACCGCCAAGTCGCGCACGGGTTCCGCAAGATCGCCTCGACGATCCTCAACGAGGCTGGCTTCAACCGCGATTGGATCGAGCGCCAACTCGCCCACGTACCCGGCGACGTGCGAGGCGTCTACAACCGGGCCGAGTACCTCGACGACCGGCGCCGCATGATGGCTTGGTACGCCGACCACCTCGACGCTATCGAAGCCGACACCGAGAAGAAGCGCCCTTCCAACGTGGTCCCCATGGCACCGCGCGTTCGCCGTCGCGCGTGAGCCGACGAACGGCAAAAACCCCCGCCAAGGCCCTAAAACCGCAAATGGCGAGCCGTTCGTCCGCCGGATGGTCCCAACGCATACGATCAAGCATCGGCGCTGATTGACACGATAGCGAGCACTAACCCACAATGGGCCATTCTGTTCCGGGAGGCCCCAAGTGAGCATCGAGATTCAACGCCCGCGCCTCGTTTGCAAGCGCATCGGCTTCGGCAAGACGAGCCTCTACCGCATGATCGCCGCAGGCGAGTTTCCGCCGCCGAGCCGCGTCGGCAAACGCGCCGTCGGGTGGCCGAGCGATCAAGTCGATGCGTGGATCGCCGAGCGCATCCGCGCCGGTCGCAAGGCGTGACCGAGAAGTTCTACTGCAACCTCAACGCCGTCCGGTTGTTCTTGATGCCGGGTGTGCGCGCGTCGCTCAGTCCAATCGCACAAGCGGTCCTCCTCGAACTTGCACGCAGGGCCGACAAGGCCGGGGCGTCCTATCCATCGATTGAAACCTTGGCCGAATGGATCGCGGTGTCGCGTAGCTCCGCGCAGCGCGCCGTCGATGAGATCGGCAAGGCGGGTTACTTGAAGTCGGGATGGTCGCGCGAGGACCGCAAGGGCGGGCGCGGCAAGGACACCACGCTATTCGTGCTCGACTTCGAGGCCATCGCAAACCCGGTCAACTTGACCGAGTTTGCCAACAAGAAACCCGGTCAAAGTCGTCCGGAAACTCGGTCAAAAACACGCGGAAACTCGGTCAAGTTGACCACCGAAGTAGTACCTGAATCATTACCAACATCAATCAACCTCCCCCATCGACCTTCGGTCGATACCCCCAAGGGGGGTAACGCGAACACTCGGACTCGCATTCCCGATGACTTCGAGTTGACCAAAGCCCGATTCCAACGCGCCCTCGCTATCGGCTTGTACGAACCGGAGGTGCAATCGGTGTTCGACAAATTCCGCGACGCGCATACCGCCAACGTGGGGCCGAGGGCAATGAAGCCCAATTGGGACCGAGGTTGGGATCGCTGGTGCAAGGACTACATCGCCAAGGGCGAGCGGAGCGCCCAACCACCGGCCAAGCCGAAACCGAGCGCCGTCGCCAGCTTCCTCGCCGACGTTGCGGCGGAACGCAACACCATCAACGGCACGTGCCGCGAAGTCGCGGACGTGCGACTACCAAACCCATTCGACTGACACCATGCCGACCGAAGAAACCGTGACCCTCGCCCGCATGGCCCGCATCGAGAACGCCATCGACCTGTTCTCGACGGTCGTGTCTGACTTCGAGGTGTTGATCCTCGAAAGCGGCAAGGTTCGCGTTTTCGACCGCAACGGCAAGCGACTGCCGCAAAGACTCGCGCAAGCGATCCGCGACAACTTCGATGCCTTCGTGGTTGCGACCCGTGCCGACGAGTACGCGGCCGACGCCATCGCCAAGGCCAAGGACTTCACCCTCGACGTTCCGGCAGTCGAACTCAACGTCCCGAGCGACGGGTTCATGGCGGTTGAACCGGCAACGCCACCGGCAGCGCGGACGCGCCGCGGCCGCAAGGCGGGCACATGAACGCCAACGACCTCGCCCGCTTGCTCGCCGCCGCCGCACCCGACCGCGTGACGGCCGCCGTCGCCATGGATCGCTTGCGACCACTCGAACTCGGCGCACCGGTGCCGAAGCAAATGCCTACGCGGGCCGCTGGATCGCGCCACAAGGCGACGAAGCAGGGCCGGACATGACTCGGGTCACGCACATGACGTTGACGGCCTCTGAGCGCGTTCTGATGGCCCACGCCCACACGTGCCACGAGGCCCGCGCACTCGTGCTCGCGCTCGCCCCCGGTTCCGCCCAAGCGAAGCGGGTCGCGACCGGACTCGATCAGCTCGTCGATTACTTGTGGCCCACGGAGTTACCCCGGCAGCACGTGGACCACCGCCACAACGGCCGGAAAAGGAAGTGCCATGTTGGATGACATCCAGAAGTCCGCACAGGACATCGCCGCCAAGTGCATCGAGAGCATCAAGTCCAAGGCGGACCAAGTGAACTACACCGCGAGCGGCTATGCCGCCATGGCGGAGGAGACGGCCCGCGAACCACTCAACCGGCTTGCCGAACTCGCGCAACGCGCCGACATCCGCGCGGAGGCCGAGCGCAAGGCGGCGGCGGCCGACACCGTGCGAGCCATCGACCGATTCGCGCCGAGCTACGCCGTGCAGCCGTGGGCGACGACGCTCGACATCGAAGTCGGGGCCATGCTCCGCACCAATCCCGGCCTCGTGAAGGCGGCCGTCAATGCGGCCGGTGCCGACCAAGTGCCGGACCAACTGGTCGATGTGCAACGCGCCGTGCTCCGCTTGCCGAGCGTGTTGAGCGGGGCGACCGCCGAGGATCAACAAGCCATCGCGGCCGGCTTGACCGGTGGCGATTTGATCACACGCGCCCTCGGTGCCGATTGGGCACGCAAGCGCGAGATCAAGCATGCGGTGAAGATCATCCTCCAGCAAGGCAACATGGGCCTTGCGGACCTATCGGGCCGGTGGCCGGTGTTGTTCAAGCTGTTCACGACGATGGCGGCGGGCGAGCCCGAGACCGTGGCGGCCCCGCACGCGAACACCGAGCACCCGCGCATGGAAGTCCGCGACGCGGCCGAGGTGGAGGCGTCGTAGGGTCACGCGGGCCGGTGGGCGTGCCTCGGACGGTCGCGCCCTTTGTGTCGTCGCCCCGGCGACGGCCCGCACCCCGCCGACTCGACGGCCATGGCGGCGCTAGGAGCCGTTTTCCCGGTCCGGGTGCCACTCGGATACCTCCCGAGGGGGAAAACGCCTCCTAGGCCCGCCTAGCGAGCCGAAGGGGCATCCGCTCCCCGTAGGCGTTCCCCCGGTGAAAAAAGGAGGCCGACGGGCCGGGAGAGGGCGGCACCGCGCTCGGGTTGGGGTATGTGACGGGGTACGCGGAGGCGCGAACCCCGGTAGATCGAGGAATGGCGCGGTTCTTCGAGGGATGATTGGTGGCCAAGGGCGGAATCGAACCACCGACACAAGGATTTTCAGTCCTCTGCTCTACCAACTGAGCTACTTGGCCTGGGACCTGCAGGACGGCAGCGGAGGCCGTCGCGAAGGGCGCGAAGTATAGCCGACGCTGTCCTGCGCTCCGGATCGGCCGGATGCGGCCGGGCAGCTACGGATGCCAACGGGCTAAGCTTGAGCAACGCTGAAGTGATCGAGGAATTCGCGTGAGCCCGAGCTCCGAATCCTGCTTCCTGCACGGCCCCGCCCGGGGCCGGGTCGCGGTCGTGCTCGACTCGCCGCATTCGGGCATCGACTTTCCGGCCGACTTCGATGCTGCCGTTTCGGAGTACGACCTGCGCGACGGCGAGGACTGCTTCGTCGACGAGTTGTACCTTCCTGCCGTCGAATTCGGCATTCCGCTGCTTGCTGCGCGCCACCCGCGCACCTACCTGGACCCCAACCGCCATCGCGGCGACATCGACCTCGAACTGATCGAAGGCGGAGCCTGGCCGCACGAGTACGTGCCGAGCGGCAAAGCGTTCATCGGCAAGGCGCTCATCTGGCGCACGCTCGACGACGGCCGGCCGATCTACCGTCGCAGGCTGCGCGTCGAGGAGGTGAGCCGCCGGATCGAGCGCTGCCACGCGCCCTATCACCACACCCTCAGCGACCTGCTGGAGGCGACTCATGCTGCGCACGGCGTGGTCTACCACCTGAACTGCCACTCGATGAACTCGGTGGCAGGCCTGATGGGCGAAGGTGGCGCCGGGACGGAGCGGGCCGACTTCGTGCTCGGCGACCGCGACGGCACCTCCTGCGATCCGCGCTTCACCGAATTCGTCCGTGCGACGCTGGCCTCGATGGGCTATCTGGTCAAGGTCAATGACCCGTACAAGGGCGTCGAACTGGTGCGTGCCTTTTCGAACCCCGCGGCCGGGCGGCACAGCCTGCAGGTCGAGATCAACAAGCGCCTGTACATGGACGAAACCGCACGAACCCGTAACGAGGGATTCGCGCATCTGCAGCGCAACCTGCTGCAGATGATCGACGCGATTCGCGACTACATCGCCCAGGAGCAGCGACGCGCCTGAGCGCGGTTCGATTGCAGCGACCATGTCGACGCATTTGCACGGGTCCGCCGGCAAAAGCGCGCGACGCAAGGCTTGCGCTAACCTAGCGCGATCGTCTGACTGACTCCTCCCTCCTCCAAGGAGCCGACCATGCTGAAGTCCCTTGGCACCGTTCTGCTTCTGGCTGCATCCGCGCTGGTGCTCGGCTGCTCGACCCCCACGCGGCTGGACGCGCAGTGGGTCAACCCTGAGTTTGCCGGCAAGAGACCGCTGCGCAATGTGATGGTGGTCGGGGCCGTGCGCGACTCCTCGACCCGTCGCATCTACGAGGACAGGATGGTGGCTTCGCTCAGCGCACTGGGTGTCAAGGCAGTGCAGTCCTACAGGCTGTTGCCCGAGGACGGCCCCGTCAGCGAGGAGCGGCTGCGGCGCGCCGTGGCCGAGGCCGGGGTCTCGCACGCGATGGTCACGCGCATCATCAACGTGACCACAGAAGTCAACGTCTCACCCGGAATGGTCATGGGTCCCGCATGGGGTCCTGGCTGGGGCTGGGGCGGCGGGTGGGGTCCCGGCTGGGGCGGGTTCACCGGCTACTACAACACGATGTGGGCGACCGCGATACCGCCGACGGTCACGACGACCCAGAACGTGCACGCCGACACGCGGGTCTTCGACGCGGGTACCGCCGCCGTGCTGTGGTCCGCCGCGACGACGACCTCGACCGGCTACAACACGGTGCAGCAGCTGATCGACCAGTTCGTGCAGCTGATCGTTTCGACGATGTCGAAGGACGGCATCGTCTAGACCAGGCGTCAGCCGACCGACGGAGCTGCGTTGCAGCGAGTCCGCTCGCCCTAGGTGCGGCTGCCGGTGGCGTCGGCGTCCAGCAGGGCCTCGGAGACCCGCACGCAGTCCCTGATGTGCCGGTCGCCCAAGTACTTCAGCGCGGCAAAGCCGATCGACGCCGCGACCACCTGCCCGGCAAACGGCACCGCCTTCGCCGCCTGTCGCGCGGTCAGCTTCACACCTACGGTCTTCAACACCCTGATGACAAGCTCGCGCGTGACGACGCGCCCGACCAGCGCGCCGCCGACTGCCATCACGGACCGGTAGACGAACGCCTTGCGCCGCGGCGCCAGACGCTCGATCTGCTCCGGCGTCAGCCCGAATGCCCGGTTGATGTCCTCGATCATCGACACCAGCACGCTGACATCCACCGCCACGTCGAGGCCCGGCACCGGCACTGCGGAGGCACCGGCAGAGATCAGCGCGCGGCGCGTGGCCAGCTTGCGGCAGGCCCGCGCAACCGCATCGATATCGCGGTGCGTCGCCGGAACCATCACCGCTGCGCGTGACGCACTGGATGCGGCAGACATGTGGCGATCCTACCCGCACAAGGATGGCGGCCGTAGCGGCGCTGCCTGCTGCGCTGCACACTGACGGGCGAGCATGGCTCAGGCTAGACCTAGATCAAAGAACCCTCGACACCGTAAGCCCGGCGACAGCTTCGGCGCCTAATGTGCGCCACGCCGATAACAAGAAGGCGCGACGCAGTCCTCCAGAACAGGCCGGATCCGGCCGGTCGCGCAATGATGGCGTCCACGCAGTTTTCCTTTGGGAGGGAAAAGACATGTCCACCGCCGCACCGCCTGCAGCGCAGGCGTCGAAACCGCCGCTGAACTGGAAGGCGATCGACGAAGACCCGCGCTTTCAGACCTTGCACGCCAAGAAGGTCGGCTTTCTGACCACCCTGATGGTCTTCGCGCTCTTCTACTATTTCCTGTTGCCAATTGGCGCCGCGTATTTCTCCGACATCTATCGGATCAAGGTGTACGGCGTCGTGAACGTCGGCATCCTGTTCGCGCTGTCGCAGTTCATCGTCGCGTGGGGCATTGCCTTCTACTACACGGCAAAAGCCAAGAAGTTCGACGCCATGGCGGCCGAACTCGTGCGCGAAGCCGACAGGATCGGGAGATAAGCCATGGACAAGAAGAAGCTCCTCCTGTTGGCAGCCGTCGCTGCGACGCTTCCGCTAATCGGCATGCCGGCGTTCGCGCAGGGCGCGGTCAGTCCCGAGTGGCGCTGGCTGACCTTTGCAGTGTTCGCGGCGATCATCTCGGTGACGATGTACGTTACCTACGTCGCGGCCAAGCGCGTGAAGACGGCGGCCGACTTCTATGCCGCCGGCGGCGGAGTATCCGGCCTGCAGAACGGCTGGGCGATTGCGGGTGACTACCTGTCGGCCGCCTCGTTCCTCGGCATCGCCGGCCTGATCTCGCAGTACGGCTATGACGGATTCATGTACTCGGTGGGCTGGCTGGTCGCCTACATCACCGTGCTGCTGGTGATCGCCGAGCCCTGCCGCAACATCGGCAAGTACACGCTGTCGGACATCCTGGCCTACCGCAATGATCCGAAGAAGACACGTGTCGTGGGTGCGCTGTCGACGATCACGGTGTCGACCTTCTACCTGACCGCGCAGATGGTCGGCGCCGGCGTGCTGATCAAGACACTCATCGGCATCGACTACGAGATCTCGGTCATTACCGTCGGCGTGCTGATGCTGGCGTACGTGCTGTTCGGCGGCATGGTCGCCACGACCTGGGTGCAGATCATCAAGGCCATCCTTCTGGTCTGCGCGTCGATCCTGATGGTGATCCTGGTGTGGAGTCAGTACGGTTTCCTCGGCGACTTCCTCAGCAGCGTCGTCGGTGACGCCAAGGTGCAGGCCCGCGTCGCGACGCTGATCGGAGACAAGGCGAAGAACCTCTCGCCGGAACAGCTCGGACAGATCTTCCTCGAGCCGGGCCTGTTCCTGAAGGTGCCGCTCGACCAGATCTCCCTGGGCATGGCCCTTGTGTTTGGAACCGCGGGGATGCCGCACATCCTGATGCGGTTCTTCACGGTGCCCACGGCTCAGGAAGCGCGCAAGTCAGTCAACTGGGCCATGGCGATCATCGGCGGCTTCTATGTCCTGACGCTGTTCCTCGGAATGGGATCGGCGATGAAGGTAGGCCCGACTGCCATTGCCGCCGCTGATCCGGGCGGGAACATGGCGAACCCGCTGCTGGCGCAGGCGCTGGGAGGCGGACCCAACGCGCTTCTCGGCAACCTGTTCATGGCGTTCGTCGCCGCGGTGGCCTTTGCGACGATTGTCGCGGTGGTCGCCGGCCTGGTGCTGGCCGCAGCCAGCGCCATGGCGCACGACCTGTACGTTGGCGTCATCCGCAGCGAGCATGTGACGCCGCAGGAGCAGGTCAAGGCGGCGCGGATCGCGACGATCTTCGTCGGCGCGATGGCAATCGTGATCGGCATCTCGGCCAAGGGCCAGAACGTTGCGCATCTGGTGGCACTGGCATTCGCAGTGGCCTCCTCGGCCAACTTCCCCTGCGTGCTGATGACGCTCTTCTGGAGGCGCTGCAATACCGGCGGCATCGTGCTCGGCATGATCGTCGGCACGCTCACTGCGATCGGCCTGGTGATGGTGTCGCCCAACCTCACGTATCCGAAGGCGATCAAGGCCGCCGCGCAGAAGGTCATCGATGGCGCTCCGGCACGGGCTGCTGCGATCAGTGAGTTGGAGGCTTCCGGCGATGCCGCGAAGATCGCACTGGCCGGGCGTGAGAAGAAGTCGCTGGACGCAGCGCTCGCAAGGGCCAAGGGCGATCTCGACCGGCTCGCCAACGAAAACACGAGCATCGTGGGTCTCGAAAAGCCGGCATTCGATCTGCGCAACCCCGGGATCATCTCGATTCCGCTCGGCTTCCTGGCCGTGATCCTCGGCTCGCTGCTGTATCGCGACAAGCGCGCCGAAGACATGTGGGACGAGCTGTACGTGCGGCAGACGACAGGCATCCTGGCCGCCAAGGCGACGGCTCACTGATCCGGCGCTCGTGCTGTTCAGAACGTGGCCCCGCATGCGGGGCCACTTTTTTTCTGCGGCCTGAACGGGGTTTGCGCCCCGACACCCGGTCCCGACTGCAAAGCGGCACAATCGCTGCCGGCAAGGAGGAGACGGCTGTGATCAAGGGCCTGGGTGTGCAACGCCTGGTGGCGCTGTTCTTCGCCGGCGTAGTGCTGTTCAACTTTCCGCTGCTGGCCCTGTGGGACCGTGATCTCACTCTGTTCGGCCTGCCGCTGTTTCCCACCGCGCTGTTCGTTGGCTGGGGCGTGCTGATCGCGGCTCTGGGCTGGACCGTCGAACGCATCGATCGCTGACGATGTTCGCGGCACCGCTCGTCATTGTCGCGTCGTTTGCTTATCTGCTGCTGCTGTTCGCGGTAGCGTGGGTCGGCGACCGGCGTGCGCAGCAGGGGCGCTCGATCATCGACAACGCCTGGACGTACGCACTGTCCATGGCCGTGTACTGCACCGCATGGACCTACTTCGGAAGCGTGGGGCGCGCCGCCTCGGGAGGGGTCTGGTTTCTGCCGATCTACCTGGGTCCGACCCTGGCGATGGTCCTGGCTTGGATGGTGGTCCGGAAGATGATCCGCATCGCCAAAACGTACCGCATCACCTCGATCGCCGATTTCATTGCCAGCCGCTATGGCAAGAGCCCGCTGCTGGCCGGGCTGGTGACGCTGATCACGGTGGTCGGCATCGTGCCCTACATCGCGCTGCAGCTGAAGGCGGTCTCCACGGGATACGCGCTGCTGACCACGCCGCTCGGCGAGAGTCCTCCCGCCGTCGGCCAGTGGTGGCGGGACAGCACCCTGTACGTTGCCTTGCTGCTGGCCGGCTTCACGGTCGTATTCGGCACCCGGCACCTGGACACGACCGAACGTCATGAAGGCATGGTCGCCGCGATCGCATTCGAGTCGACCGTCAAGCTGCTGGCGTTCATGGCCGTCGGCGTATTCGTCACGTGGGGAATGTTCGGCGGTGCGGCCGACCTCTTTCAGCGCGCGTCCGCGCATCCCGACATCAGGAGCCTGCTCAGCCTCACGCAGGGAAGGAACTTCGCCTACGAGCAGTGGTTTGCGTTGACAGTGCTCTCCATGCTCTCGGTGATCTTCCTGCCAAGGCAGTTCCAGGTAATGGTGGTCGAGAACGTCAACGAGCAGCACCTGAAGCGCGCTGCATGGGCATTTCCGCTCTACATGCTGCTGATCAACGTGTTCGTCCTGCCGATCGCGGTGGGCGGCCTCCTGCACTTCGGTCCGGGCAACGCGAACGCGGACAGCTTCGTGCTGTCACTGCCTCTGTCGCTCGAGCAGCCATGGCTTGCGCTGGTCGCCTTCATCGGCGGCCTTTCGGCTGCCACCGGCATGGTCATCGTCGAAACGATCGCGGTCTCGACGATGGTCTGCAATGACCTCGTGATGCCGCTGCTGCTGCGCACCCGGCGCTTCGGCGGCCGCGCGGGCGGCGACTTCACGGGCATGCTGCTGGGCATCCGGCGTGCAGCCATCTTCGCGGTACTGCTGCTCGGCTATCTGTACTTTCATCTCGCCGGTGAGGCCTATGCGCTGGTCAGCATCGGCCTGATCAGCTTCGCCGCCGTGGCGCAGTTCGCCCCGGCGATGCTGGGCGGCATGTACTGGAGAAACGGTACACGCGGCGGCGCACTGGCCGGACTGGTGCTGGGTTTCGGGCTGTGGGTCTACACGCTGATGCTGCCGTCCATCGCGAAATCGGGCTGGTGGCAGACCGACTTTGTCTCGCGCGGGCCGTGGGGCATTGCCTTGTTGAAGCCAGAGCAGCTGTTCGGGCTGGCCGGACTCGACGGCCTGACGCATTCACTGTTCTGGAGCCTGCTCGCCAACGTCGTCGCCTATGTGGTCGTATCTCTCGCGCGCGCGCCGTCCGCACAGGAAACCAGCCAGGCACTGCTGTTCGTCGACGTGTTTCAGCGGACCGAGGACGGTGGCGGCAGGCACGGACCGGTGTTCTGGCGGGGCCGCGCGGAAGTGCCAAGGCTGCTCGCGCTGGTCGGCCGCTTCCTCGGCATGGACCCCGCGCGGCGGATTTTCGAGGACTATGCGAAGAGGGTCGGCGCAGTGCGCATCGAGCAGATCCCGCCCAACGCGCAGCTGGTTCAGTTCGTCGAAACGCAGCTCGCCGGCGCGATCGGCAGCGCTTCGGCACGGGTGATGGTGGCTTCAGCCGTCGAGGAGGAGGCGCTCGGACTGGATGACGTGATGCGCATCCTCGATGAAGCGTCGCAGCTGCGCGCCTATTCGCGCGAACTCGAGGAAAAGTCGCTGTCGCTGCAGCGCGCAACTGCAGAGCTGCGCGCCGCCAACGAACAGCTGAAGAGCCTGGACAGACTCAAGGACGACTTCATGTCGTCAGTGACGCACGAATTGCGCACTCCGCTGACCTCGATTCGTGCGCTGGCCGAACTGATGGTCGCCGAGACCGGGATGGACGCTGCCCAGCGCCAGCAGTTCCTCGGCATCATCGTTGCCGAGACCGAGCGCCTGACACGGCTGGTCAACCAGGTGCTCGACATGGCCAAGATCGAGTCGGGCAATGCCGAGTGGCGCAACAGCGAGATCGACATGCGCGCCCTGCTGACGCAGGTCGTGCAGACGACGGGCGAGATGTTTCGCGATCGCGGTGCGACGCTCACGCTGATGATGCCGGAACACGTGCCGGTGCTGGTGGCCGATCCCGACCGGCTGACGCAGGTCCTTCTGAACCTGCTGTCGAACGCGGCCAAGTTCGTGCCGGCCGAAAACGGCAGGGTCGAGCTGCGGCTGGCATGCGGGGCGAACGGCATAGAGGTCGAGGTGCTCGACAACGGCCCGGGCGTGCCGGAGGAGCAGCAGGAGCTGATCTTCGAGAAATTCCACCAGGGCGGCGACGCGGTGCGGCGGCCGCAGGGCACCGGGCTGGGCCTGCCGATCAGCCGCCAGATCATCGAACACTTCGGCGGTCGCCTGTGGCTGCGCTCCGTTCCCGGCCAGGGCGCCTGCTTCGCGTTCGAACTGCCGTGGAGCCACGAAGACCACAGCCGCGCTTCGATTGCATCGGGAGAAGGTCGATGAGTTGCAGGATATTGATTGCGGACGACGAGCCGAACATCCTCATATCGCTCGAATACCTGATGAAGCGCGAGGGCTACACGGTGAGCGTCGCGCGCGACGGCGCCGAGGCGCTCGACACGTTGCGGCGCGAGCGGCCGACGATCGTATTGCTGGACGTCATGATGCCGAAGAAGACGGGCTTCGAGGTGTGTCAGGAGATCCGCGCCGACGATGAGCTCAAGGACACGCTCATACTGATGCTGACGGCCAAGGGACGCGACACCGACGTGGCCAAGGGGCGGGCGCTCGGGGCCAATGACTACATCACGAAGCCGTTTTCGACCAGGGAACTGGTGCAGAAGGTAAGTGATCTGCTGTCAGCGAAGAAGTGAAACCCGATCGTCGACTCCTTGTCGTGGCGCTCGGCGCGGCGGCGGCGGCCGCGCTGCTCGTCACCCTGTGGGTCGTACTGGTCGCCGCAATGGCGTGGGCGCCACTGGCCCCCGACAGGCTCGACGCACTGCTCGAATTGCTCGTACCCGGTCTGCCTGCGGCCGTGGTGGCGCTGCTGGTGATTGCCGGCCTCGTCGCGGCGGCCGTGCCGCCAGTGTATCGGCGCTGGGTCGCGGCGCCGGCACGTCTGCTCGAGGAGTCACGCGTGGTCGTCTCTGGCGACGTGCAACGCGAGCTGGATGCGAAAGACGGCAGCGCCGACCTCCGTGGCCTGGCGCAGGTGATCGTGGAGCTGGCGCGGCAGCGCGCGCAGCTGCGTAGCGACATCGCCGCGCAGGTCGAAGAAGCCAGCCGCAATGTGGAGCAGGAGCGCGGCCGGCTCGCTGCACTGATGTCCGAGCTGAACCAGAGTGTCGTCGTATGCAATCTGGACGGGCGTGTCCTGCTGTACAACAACCGCGCGCGAACGCAGTTCCGAACCCTCTCGCAGACCCCGACACTGGCCGCCGGCGCGGAGCTGATCGGCCTGGGGCGATCCATCTACACAGTGTTCGACCGCAAGCTGGTTGCGCACGCGCTCGAGAACATTCAGCACCGCCTGCAGCGTGGAGTCGCCAACCCGTCGGCGCAGTTCGTCACGACGACGCGGGCGGGCCAGCTGCTCCGCGTGCAGATGGCGCCGGTGCGCAGCGCAGGAGCCGACCCGGGCCGGGAGGACAGGTTGAACGGCTTCGTGCTGATGCTCGACAACATCACGAGCGACTTCGAACAGGAGTCAGCGCGGGACCGATCGCTGCACGGGCTGACCGAGGCCAGCCGTGCTTCTCTCGGCAGCATGCGGGCCGCGGTCGAGGTGCTCGATGACCCCGGACTCGATGCGCCGATGCGCGAGCGCTTCCATGGCGTGATCCGCGAAGAAGTGCATGCAATGAGCGAGCGCATCAGCGCGCTCGCCGACCAGGCGGCACAGCAGATCAGGACGCGCTGGCCGCTCGAGGACATGCTCGGCACCGACCTGGTCGCTGCGGCGCAGAGACGGATCGAAGCAGCCGGTGGACTGCGCGCGGACGCCACCGAGGTCGACGAGGCGCTGTGGCTGAAGGTCGACAGCTTTTCGATGATCCAGGCGCTCGCCTATCTTGCCGGCCGCCTGGCCGAGGAGTACGAGGTCAAGGTCGTGTGGCTGCGTCTGACGCCGGCGGACGGGCGCGCGCACCTGGACCTGGTGTGGAGCGGCCATGCGATCAGCACGGAGGCCCTGGCGAGCTGGGAGATCGATCCGATTCGCGTCGGCTCGGAGATCAGTTCACTCAGCGTGCGCGACGTCGTGCAGCGTCATGGCGGCGAGTTCTGGTTCGAGCGCAATCGGGCGCGCCAGCAGGCGTTCTTCCGCTTCCTGCTGCCGCTCGCGAGCGCCCAGGAAGAACTGGATTCGTCGACACTCGCCAACCGGGCTGGCCGCCCCGAGTACTACGATTTCGACCTGTTTCGGGTCACCGAACTGTCACGCGAGCTCGACGAGCGACGCTTGAGCGATCTGAGCTACACGGTGTTCGACACGGAAACCACCGGGCTGGAGCCGTCGGCAGGAGATGAAATCATCCAGATCGGCGCCACGCGGCTCGTCAACGGCAGGCTGCTGAAGGGCGAATGCTTCGAGCAGCTCGTCGACCCGCGCCGGCCAATCGCCGAGGCGTCGATTCCGATACACGGCATCACGCCCGATATGGTGGCGGGTCAGCCGACCATCGACGCAGTGCTCCCTGCCTTTCACGCGTTCGCGCATGACACCGTGCTGGTCGCACATAACGCGGCGTTCGACATGCGCTTCCTGCAACTGAAGGAAGAAGCCAGCGGAGTGCGCTTCGAGCAGCCGGTGCTCGATACCTTGCTGCTCTCGGCACTGATACACCCCAACCAGGACTCGCACCGGCTGGAGGCGATTGCCGAGCGCTTTGGCGTCGCGGTCACCGGCCGCCATACGGCCCTCGGCGACGCGCTGGTGACCGCGGAAATCTTCCTGAAGCTGCTTCCTCTGCTCGCCGAACGAGGCATACACACGCTCGGCCAGGCGCGCGAGGCGACGCAGCAGACGTATTACGCGCGCATCAAGTATTGATCATGCGACCGGCAACTTTGGACCGCGGTCGCTGCACTTCGTAGCTCTCACGCATGAACCCACCGAAGACTTCATTGCCCGGCGCCGAAGCCGTGCGCGACTTCCTTGCCAGGCACGCTCCGTATTCGCGGATGGGCGAGGACACCCTGGCGTTCCTGGTTTCCCGGCTCAAGCCCGCGTTCTTCGCCAAGGACCGCATCATCGTCGACCGCAGCGCCGATTTCCCGCCGCTGCACATCATCCAGACCGGCAACGTCGCGAGCGTCACCGCAGGACTCGACACGATGCCCGACCGGATTCTGCAGCCCGGCGACTGCTTCCCCGTCGGTGCGCTGTCGGCCGGAGGCCAGCCCACGCGCAGCTATCGCGCAACGTCCGACGTCCATGCCTTCTTGCTCCCGGTCGATGACTTCCAGAAGCTTCGCAGCATGTCGCCCGAGTTCGCCGCGTACTGCACCGAGGCCGTCACGGTACTCGCGCAGCAATCACTCGCCGAACTGCAGCGCCACTACAGCCAGGTCGCCTCCGACCAGCACTCGCTGACCCGGCCGCTGGCGGACCTGATCCCCTCCGAGCCCGTCACCTGCCTGGCAACGACGTCGCTGCGCGATGCGCTGACCCGGATGAAGGAGCACGCCGTCCGCTCGATCATCGTCGTCGATGAGGAATCGGTTCCGGTGGGCGTGTTCACGCTCAACGACCTGCGGGATCGCGTCGTGCTGCAGGGCCTGCCGCTCGATACCGCGGTGTCGAAGGTCATGACATCGAACCCGATCACACTGCCGGCGGAGGCCACCGCAGCCGAGGCGATCCAGAGCATGGCCGCGGGCGGCTTTCACCAGATGATCGTCACCTCGCGCGGCAAGGTGCTCGGCACGATCTTCGAGCACGACCTGTTCGCGCTGCAACGCGTGAGCCTGAGGCAGATTCATCATGCGATCCGCTCGGCACGGACGATCAAGGCACTTGCGCACGTCGCTGGCGACATCCGCAATCTGGCCCGCAATCTGCTGGCACAGGGCGTTTCCGCCGAGGCGCTGACCCGGACGATCGCCGCTCTGAACGATGCGCTGACGCGCGAGGTCATCACCCTGGTTCTGCAGGATCACGACCTCGCGGGTCTCAAGTGGTGCTGGCTCTCGCTCGGCAGCGAAGGGCGTGGCGAGCAGACACTGGCGACCGATCAGGACAACGCCCTGATCTTCGCGGCCCCTCCGGACGGGACCGAGGTGCTGCGTGCCCGCCACGAGTTGGTCACCTTCGCACGCGACGTCAACATGGCCCTGGACCAGCTCGGCTTTCCGCTATGCAAGGGCAACATCATGGCGAGCAACCCGCAGTGGTGCCTGACCGAGACCGAATGGCGCGACCAGTTCACGGCCTGGATCAGCGAACCGACACCGGAGCGGCTGCTGAACGCGAACATCTTCTTCGACTTCCGTCCGCTCTGCGGCGACAGCACGCTGGCGGACCGCCTGCGCGAATGGCTGCTGGCGCGCACCCAGGACAACAAGCTTTTCCTGCGACTGATGGTGCAAAACGCGCTGCAGACCGATCCTCCACTCGGTCTGATTCGCGTCTTCCAGGTGTCGGACAAACCGGGGAGCGAGGGCACGATCGATCTCAAGAAGCGCGGCGCACGGATCTTCGTCGATGCGGCCCGCGTGTTCGCCCTCGCCTCCGGCTCCAGCCTCACGGGAACCGCCGAACGGCTGCGGGAAGCCGGGGAACGGGTCAGGGCCGATCCGCGCCACGTCGAAGCGACCGTCGAGGCGTTTCACTACCTGCAGGTGATGCGCCTGCGCGCGCAGGAGCATCCGCACCCCGGCAACGCCAATCGGATCGATCCGTATGCGCTCAACGAGGTTGACCAGCGCATGCTGAAGGAAGCATTTCGTCAGGCGCGCAAGTTGCAGCAGCGGCTGAAGGAATCGTTTTCCTTTGCGTTTTGAGGCGCGTCGCTCGGTGCGACTGCCGAGCTGACGGATGGGTTCGTCGCCGGGGCCGGAGCACCGGTCCCGGATCGGCCGCATCGGCACAGTGCACCATCGCCGTCGGCGACGCTGGAACTAACACTGCCGGCCGCGCGATTCGACGTCCGCTGTCGAGACGTCCTGAGGCGGCCTGCGCTGCGACCGGATGCTGTCCAGCGCCGCGGCTGTCTCGGAGCGGTGCTCCGGCCGCGACCGGGCTGCTGACGATCGGCCTGCATCCGGCGGATGGCCGTCCATTGCAGGTCCAGCCGCAGTGCACCCTGCCCCGGACCGCCATCGCCCCGGGGCGTTAGTCCGATTTGGCCGGGCGGGATCGACCCAGATCAAGGCTCGGCAGCAACCCGGACGCCTATAATTTGGCGGTTCCCTTCATCGGCAGGCGCCCCCTCCCGGCAGCCATGCAGCTTCTCACGCTGGGCCTGAACCACACGACCGCGCCGCTTGCCGTGCGCGAACGGGTGGCGTTCGTCCCGGAAGAGATCTGCACGACGATCGGGCGTCTGCGGGAAAGGCTTTCCGAGCCGGCCGGCGGGCGGATTTCGGAAGCCGCGATCGTCTCCACCTGCAACCGGACCGAACTGTACTGCGCGGCCGATGAGCCCGAGCGTGCGCAGGTCGCGCTGCAGGAGTTCGTCGCGGTGGAAAAGCAGCTGAGCCTGGACGAGCTGCAGCGCCACACCTACGTGCTGCCGCAGGCAAGCGCCGTGCGCCATGCCTTCCGCGTGGCTAGCGGCCTCGACTCCATGGTGCTGGGCGAACCGCAGATCCTCGGCCAGATGAAGCAGGCCGAGAAGCTCGCGCGCAGCGCCGGCGGCCTCGGGCTGATGCTCAACCACCTGTTCCAGCGCACGTTCGCCGTCGCCAAGGAAGTCCGAACGACGACCGAGATCGGAACGCAGTCGGTGTCGATGGCCGCCGCCGCTGTCCGCCTGGCCCAGCGCCTCTTCGGTGACCTGAGCGGTGAGCACATCCTGTTCGTCGGCGCCGGCGAGATGGTCGAACTGACGGCGACGCACTTCGCCGCACAGCACCCGAAGTCGATCACCGTCGCCAACCGCACGCTCGAGCGGGCGCAGCTGCTTGCACACCGCTTCCATGCGAACGCGATCAAGCTTTCGGAGCTGCCGGACACGATCGCCCGTTACGACATCGTCGTTTCGTGCACGGCCAGCTCGCTGCCGATCATCGGTCTCGGCATGATCGAGCGGGCGATCAGGTCGCGGCGCCGCAAGCCGATGTTCATCGTCGATCTCGCGGTGCCGCGCGACGTCGAGCCCGAAGTTGCGCGGCTCGACGACGTCTACGTGCACACGGTCGACGATCTCGGCCGCATCGTGCAGAGCGGCAGCGAAAGCCGTCAGGCTGCAGTGGCGCAGGCCGAGGCCATCATCGAGTCGCGTGTGCGCGACTTCGAGGAGTGGATCAAGTCGCGCCGCGTCGTGCCGGTGATCCAAGATCTGCGCACGCGCGCCGACGCGCTGCGTCGGCGCGAGCTCGAGCGCGCGCTCAAGCAGCTGGCGCGCGGCGAAGCCCCCGAAGTCGTCGTCGAGCACCTGTCACAGGCGCTGACCAACAAGTTCCTGCACGATCCGATGAGCACGCTGCGCGAAGCCGGCGGCGATGCCGAGCACGCCCGCCTGCAGGCGCTGCTCGCGCGTTTCTACTCCCACCCCGACGATTAGCTGGCGCCCGCGGAGGGCGGCCGCTCCGGCGGTCGTGCCGCGGGCGGCTCCCGTACCGGCTCCGGCCGGCAGCGCGCGTTCCGGCGCTGCCGCCGCTTCAAGAACCGCAATTCCTTTCTGTCACGCCCATGAACGCATCAATGCAGACCAAGCTTCAGCAGCTCGCCCACCGGCTCGAGGAGATCGACGCGGCGCTGTCGAGCGAGGACGCCGCGCGCGATATGAACCGCCTGCGCGCCCTCGGCCAGGAGCGGGCGGAAATCGAGCCGGTGGTCGAGCGCTTCCATGAATACAACCGCGCGCAGGCCGATCTGCTCGGAGCGCAGGAGATGCTGTCGGACCCTGACATGAAGGTGCTCGCCGAGGAGGAGAGTCACGCGGCGCGCGCGCGCATGGGCGACATCGAGGCCGACCTGCAGCGTCTGCTGCTGCCGAAGGACCCGAACGATGAGCGCAACATCTTCCTCGAGATCCGCGCCGGCACCGGCGGCGACGAGTCGGCGCTGTTCGCCGGCGATCTGCTGCGCATGTACATGCGGTACGCCGAGCGCCAGCGATGGACTGCGGAACTCCTGTCGGAAAGCCCGTCGGACCTCGGCGGCTACAAGGAAGTGATCGTACGCATCGTCGGCGCCGGTGCCTACTCGAAGCTCAAGTTCGAGTCGGGCGGCCACCGCGTGCAGCGTGTGCCCGAGACCGAGGCGCAGGGCCGCATTCACACCTCCGCCTGCACGGTGGCGGTGCTGCCCGAGGCCGACGAGATCAACGAGATACGGATCGACCCGACCGAAGTGCGCATCGACGTCTACCGGGCATCAGGCGCCGGCGGGCAGCATGTCAACAAGACCGAAAGCGCGGTGCGCATCACGCACCTGCCGACAGGGATCGTCGTCGAATGCCAGGACGACCGGTCGCAGCACAAGAACCGCGAGCGCGCGATGAAGATCCTGGCGGCGCGGATCATGGACCAGCGCACCCGCGAGCAGCAGGCGAAGGAAGCGTCGACGCGCAAGAGCCTGATCGGCTCGGGCGACCGCTCGGAACGGATCCGCACCTACAACTTCCCGCAGGGCCGCGTCACCGACCATCGCATCAACCTGACCCTGTACAAGATCGACCAGATCATGGATGGCGACCTCGGTGAGCTGACACAGCGGCTGGCGGCCGAGCATCAGGCCGAGCAGCTCGCTGCGCTCGGAGAAGCCGCCTGAGCCCGGACTTGATCGCCGCGGCCGAACTGCTCGCCGCCAGCGCCCTGCCACGCGCCGAGGCGCGCGCGCTGCTCGCGCAGGTCCTCAGCATCAGCCGCGAGCGACTGGTGGCGTTTCCGGAAACCGCGGTCGCCTCGGAGGCCGCTGCGCGCTTCGATGCGCTTGCAGCGCGACGCCGCAGTGGCGAGCCACTGGCCTACCTCGTGGGCACGCAGGAGTTCTACGGCCGACCCTTCAAGGTCAGCCCGGCCGTGCTGATCCCTCGTCCTGACACCGAAACGCTGGTCGAAGTCGCCCTTGCCTGCATGCGCGACGCGCGGAGTCCGCGCGTACTCGAGCTGGGGACGGGGACGGGCTGTATCGCGATCACGCTGAAACTCGAGCGGCCGGATGCGATTGTCATGGCGACCGACGTTTCGGCCGACGCACTGGCCGTCGCCCGCTCCAACGCGTGCGCGCTCGGTGCCGGCGTCGCGTTCAAGGCGAGCCGCTGGTTCGACGCCATAGCGGCCACAGAGCTGTACGACCTGATCGTCAGCAACCCGCCCTACGTGGCGGCGGAAGATCCCCACCTCGCCGATCTTGGGCACGAACCCGCGCTGGCGCTGACCGACGGCGCAGACGGCCTGAGTTGCCTGGCTGCGATCGCCCGCCAGGCACCGGGCCACCTCGCCACGCAGGGTTGGCTCGCCCTCGAGCACGGCTTTGACCAGGCCACCGCGGTGGTGGCGCTGCTGCGTGATTCGGGGCTGCATGACGTGCAGGTCTCCCGCGACGCGGCGGGCCACGAGCGGGTCACCCGTGGCCGCCGCTGAGGACCCTGCGTTCGGCGAGGCCGGGCAGCAGCGACGTGCACATCGCACTGCCGGAAGTTGGTGCGCCGAATTTCGGACTTGACAGCCGCCGGGAGATGGCGGGAGCTCCGGGTCACGGCGCAGACGCATTGCACGCCAGCGGCCCGGTACACATTGCCCTGAAAACCGGGGCACGCGAGCCGGATTTCACGGTCACCACGGATTCAAGTCCCCGTGCCACGCCGGTGCCGCGGGCGGGTTCGGCCGGTTTGACGACGGTCGTCCCCGCTTCTTACACTGACCTTCCCTCTCGGATCATTGCCATGGACGCCAAGGAATTCATCCACAAGACGGTCACCGAGCATCCGGTGGTCCTGTTCATGAAGGGAACGGCGCAGTTCCCGCAGTGCGGCTTTTCGGGCCGCGCAATCCAGGTGCTGAAGCAGGCCGGCGCCCAGAACCTGGTCACTGTGAACGTGCTCGAGGACGAGGACGTGCGCCAGGGCGTGAAGGAGTACGCCAACTGGCCGACGATTCCCCAGCTCTACGTGAAGGGTCAGTTCGTGGGCGGCTCCGACATCATCATGGAGATGTTCCAGTCCGGCGAGCTTCAGACGCTGCTGAAGGACGCCCAGGCGGCGTGAGTCTGCCGTGCGGCGTCTGATCGTCGCGATCACCGGCGCCAGCGGCGCGGCCTACGGCGTGCAGCTGCTGCGACGCCTGCGCGACGCGGGCGGCGTGGAAACACACCTGCTGCTGTCGGCGGCCGGAGTGCTCAACGCGTACCAGGAACTGGATCTCCGGCGCGGTGACGTCGAGGCGCTGGCACACGTGGTGCATAGCGTGAACGACATCGGCGCCACGATCGCCAGCGGCTCGTTCGCCACGCTGGGCATGGTGGTCGCGCCGTGTTCGATGAAGACGCTGGCGGCGATCGCGCACGGCTTTGCGGACAACCTGATCTCCCGCGCCGCGGACGTCTGCCTGAAGGAGCGGCGTCGCCTGGTGCTGCTGCCGCGCGAGGCGCCGCTCAACCTGGCGCACATCCGCAACATGGAAGCCGTCACGCTGATGGGCGGCGTGATCTTCCCCCCGGTGCCCGCGCTGTACCAGCGCCCCGCTTCGATCGACGAGATGATCGACCACACGGTGCTGCGAGTGCTCGATCTCTTCGATCTCGGACCGCCGGGAGCGCCGCAGTGGAACGGGCAGATCGGCGAGGCGCGGCGCGCCTAGAGCCGGGCGCGGCCCTTGCGGGCCGGACAATCGGGGGGGTGGTGCCGGCAGAGGGACTCGAACCCCCGACCTTCGGTTTACAAAACCGCTGCTCTACCAGCTGAGCTATGCCGGCGATGACGCCGCGTGAACGCGGCTACTTGATCCGTGTGAGCTTCGGCCGCTCGCCTCTCGGCGCGGGGGGCGTGTCATCCGGGGGCTGCCCGGCCTGCTCGCCGTTCGACGATTCGGTGATCGCCTCGTTCGTCGTGGCGGCGCCCTGCACCGGGACCAGGGCGACCGGTGGCCGCGCCGGGGCGGGCGGCTCGACGCCGGCAGGCACCGCCCCGCGGGCCGCCTCGAACGCCATGCCCTGACCGTTCTCGCGAGCGTAGACGGCGATCACCTTGACGACCGGCACAAAGACTTCGCGCGCCACACCGCCGAAGCGGGCCTGGAATTCGATCGCATCGTTGCCCAGCTGCAGCCGGTTCGTAGCCAGCGGCGAGATATTGAGCACGATCTCGCCATTTTTCACGAACTCACGCGGGACGTGGACCGTCTCGTCCACCAGCACCGCGATGTAGGGCGTATAGCCGGAATCCGTGCACCACTGGTGAATCGCGCGGATCAGATACGGCTTGGTCGACAGTTCCGGCATGAAACGCGGAGGGCGGCCGCACTAGCGGCGCATCACCTTTTCCGAAGGCGTCAGGGCCTCAATGTACGCCGGCCGCGAAAAGATGCGTTCTGCGTATTTCATCAGCGGAGCGGCCGTCTTCGGCAGATCGATGCCATAGTGGTCGAGCCGCCAGAGCAGCGGGGCGAGAGCGACATCGAGCATCGAGAAGTCCTCGCCAAGCATGTACTTGTTCTTCAGCATGATCGGCGCCAGCTGCGTCAGCCGGTCGCGGATCGTCGAGCGCCCTTTCTCGATCAGCTTCTGGTTGTTGCTGTTCTCGAGCGCCTGCACGTGGACGAACAGTTCACGCTCGAAGTTGAAGAGGAACAACCGCGTCCGCGCCCGCATCACCGGATCGGCAGGCATCAGCTGCGGGTGCGGGAAGCGCTCGTCGATGTACTCGTTGATGATGTTCGACTCGTACAGCACGAGGTCGCGCTCGACCAGGATGGGGACCTGCCCGTAGGGATTCATCACGTTGATGTCCTCGGGCTTGTTGAACAGATCCACGTCGCGGATCTCGAAGTCCATGCCCTTCTCGAACAGCACGAAACGGCAGCGCTGAGAAAATGGGCAGGTGGTTCCGGAGTAGAGCACCATCATCTTGTTTTCCTATTCGAGACCGGGCGGTGGCGTCTCTTCCCAAGCGTTGCGGCGCGGAGCGCCGCCCTTACCTGCGGGGCGCCGGGCCGCCCCAAGCCCGCAGGTCACTTCAGACCGCTCGACGTGCACGTGCGACCCGCAGGGTCGCGTACACGTCGAGCGACGCTAACGAATGTCCTTCCAGTACACCGAGTTCAGTCGCCATGCGACCAGCGCGAACAGCGTCAGGAACACCAGCACCCAGACGCCGATGCGCTTGCGGCTGCTCTGCGACGGGTCCGTGATGAACGAAAGGAACGCCACCAGGTCCGCAACGTCAGAGTCGAACTGGCGCGCCTGCTGCGCGTCGACAGGCTTGAACGAATAGCTCAGGCCTTCGCTCGCCGGCCCCGTCAGTTCCGCCTCGGTCCGCGTGGCGTTGCCGTTCACGTCGTACACCGTCGTCGTCTGAACGTAGCCCGCATGCCCCGTCTTGGGATCAGCGTGCATGTGGGTCGACACCAGCGTCGCCTCGCGCGCACCCTGACGGTCCCAGAGGATGTGCGGCATGCCGATGTTCGGCATCGCGATGTTGTTCCACCCGGTCGCGGTGGTGTTGTCGCGGTAGTAGCCGCGCAGCAGCGTGTAGATGTAGTCGGTGCCCTTGTAGTCGAACGATGTGCGTGCGCGCGTGATGACGGAAAGGTCGGGAGGGGTCTTGCCGAACCAAACCTTGGCATCGGCGGGCGCCATCGCGATCCGCATCGTGTCGCCGACCTTCTGGTTGCCGAAGATCAGGTACTCCTTGATCTCCCTGCTGTCGAGGCCGATCTGCTCCAGCCGGTTCCAGCGCACCAGATTGGCGCTGTGGCAGCCCATGCAGTAGTTGGAGAAGAGCCGCGCTCCATTTTGCAGCGACTCGAGACTGCGCATGCGCTCCTCGGGCCAGTGCTCGATCGGGATGGCGGCGCCGGCGGCAAGCGCGCTTCCGGCGGCCCCCAGCAGGCCGAACGCAACGACGAGGCGGGTAATGGTGTTCTTCATTCTTTCCCCGGCCCTAGTGCGGTTTGAAGGTGACACGGTCCGGAACCGGCCTGAACGTGCCCATCCGGCTCCACCAGGGCATCAGGGCGAAGAACGCGAAGTACAGGACCGTGCCGATCATCGAGCTGTACTGGCCGGCGGGAGACGGCGGCTGCGTACCGAAGTAGCCGAGCACGACGAACGCAACGACCCAGACGATCAGCAGCGCGAAATGCCAGCCCGGCCGGTAACGCATCGACTTCGCGGGCGACTGGTCGAGCCAGGGCAGTCCGAGAAAGATCAGCACGGACGCGCCCATCAGCACCACGCCCCAGAACTTCGGGTCGAGCGTGAAGTAGCCGAGCAGCAGAACCAGCGTTCCCACCGCCACCGCGCCGCGCACGATCGGATTGCGCACCGTCAGCAGGATCAGGGCCGACAACCCGATGGTCCCGACTGCCAGCACGATCATGAACTGCTCCGTGGTCGCCCGCAGGATCGAGTAGAACGGCGTGAAGTACCAGACCGGGGCAATGTGCGACGGAGTCGTCAGCGGATCGGCCGGGATGAAGTTGTTCCACTCGAGGAAGTAACCGCCCATCTCCGGCGTGAAGTACACGACGAAGAAGAAGATCATCAGGAAGATGGCGAGCCAGAAGATGTCGTGCACCGTGTAGTACGGGTGAAACGGGATGCCGTCGAGCGGCCTGCCGTTCGCATCGAGCTTCTTCTTGATCTCCACGCCGTCGGGGTTGTTCGAGCCCACGTCGTGCAGCGCGAGGATGTGCGCGGCCACCAGGCCGATCAGAACCAGCGGGATCGCGATCACGTGGAACGCGAAGAAGCGGTTCAGCGTCGCGTCGCCGATCACGTAGTCGCCGCGGATGAAGATCGAAAGATCGGGCCCGATCACCGGGATCGCCCCAAACAGATTGACGATCACCTGGGCGCCCCAGTAGCTCATCTGACCCCACGGCAGCAGGTAGCCGAAGAAGGCTTCGCCCATCAGGCTGAGGAAGATCAGGCAGCCGAAGATCCAGACCAGCTCGCGCGGCGCGCGGTAGCTGCCGTACATCAGCCCCCGGAACATGTGCAGGTAGACGACGATGAAGAAGAACGACGCGCCCGTCGAATGCATGTAGCGGATGAACCAGCCGCCCGGGACGTCGCGCATGATGTACTCGACCGACGCGAAGGCAAGCGCGGCGTCAGGCTTGTAGTTCATCACCAGGAAGATGCCGGTGATGATCTGGATCGCCAGCACCGTGATCGCCAGCCCGCCGAAGATGTACCAGATGTTGAAGTTCTTCGGGGCGTAGTACTCGGACAGGTGCTTGCGGTACTCCGCCATCGCCGTCGGCATGCGCTGGTCGAACCAGCCGGCGACGCCGGTGTAGGGGGTCTTGTATTCAGCCATCGACGCGTTCCCGGGAATCAGGCGTTGGTGTCGTCACCGATCAGGACGACTGTGTCCGACAGGTACTTGTGCGGCGGCACCGGCAGGTTGTCCGGTGCGGGCTTGTTCTTGAACACGCGGCCGGCCAGATCGAAGGTGGACCCGTGACAGGGACAGAGGAAGCCCTGATCCGGCCCGAGCTGGGTGTTCTGGTTGGCTCCGAACGGCCCCTGCGGTGAGCAGCCCAGGTGGGTGCAGATGCCGACGGCGATCAGATACTCCGGCTTGCGTGAGCGGAACTCGTTCCGCGCGTATTCCGGCGTCGGATACTGGGTCCGCTGCGACTTCGGATCAGCCACCTCGCCGTCGACCTTCTTGATCGACTCCAGCATCTCGGGAGTGCGGCGCAGTACCCACACCGGGAGCCCCCGCCATTCGACCGTCTTCATCTCGCCCGGAGCAAGCCCGGAGATGTCGAACTCCACCGGCGCGCCGGCCGCCTTGGCTCGTTCCGACGGAGCGAACGATGAAACAAACGGGACCGCCATGGCGACGGCACCGGCACCGCCGACGGCTGCTGCCAGAGCGATCGCGTTGCGGCGCTCCCTGTCGACCCCCGCAGGCAACTCGCCGGCAGGAACTGAAGTCGGTGTGGACATGAAAACCCCGAGAATGAAAGGAAGGCCGGAAACGCCGTGGACGCGGGCCTGACGACGGCCCAGGAAAAGCAGCGCCCCGCACGGCAGCCCGCGATTCTACTGCATGTGGCAAGCCCGACGACACCCGGCAGGCCCGGGCGGCGTGTCAGGTGGCGACTAGAATCGCCGGCATCGCATGACAGCGCCCTGTGGCGGCTCGCGAGCGCCCGGAGAAGCGATGCAATGCAATTGGGGCGAGGCGCAGGCACGGCCCCGCGAGCGCACCCGGTCCGCCGCCGTCTGTATCTGTCGCGTCAACCAGTACGGAAAGGAAGAAAATGAGCCTGCTGAAGGAGTTCCGCGAGTTTGCCGTCAAGGGCAACGTGATTGACCTGGCCGTCGGCATCATCATCGGTGCCGCGTTCGGCAGGATCGTCGACTCGCTGGTCAAGGACGTGGTGATGCCCCTCATCAATGCCCTGTTCGGCGGCGCGGTCGACTTTTCCAACAAGTACTGGGTCCTGTCGGGCAATGTGCCCGCCAATGCCCCGCTCGAAGCGGCGCAGAAGACCGGCGTCGTCTTCGCCTGGGGCAACTTCATCACGGTGCTGCTGAACTTCGTCATCCTCGCTTTCGTTATCTTCTGGATGGTGAAGGCCGTCAACCGGGTGAAATCCAACCTCGACGCCGCAGCCGCGCCACCGCCAGAGGACGTCGTCCTGCTGCGGGAGATCCGCGACGAACTGAAGCGCCGCTAGCGCATTCACGCCCGCGGCCACGGCTCGTAGTGCCCGGTCTGCAACAATCCCCTCTGATGCTTGGTCGTCCGCGCTGCCGACGGCTGGCATTGCCACTGTCGCAGTAGCGCTGCCGAACCGCCCCATGTTCCGCCGAGTCTGGCTGATCTTCGCGCAGGCGACGACGATCGGTCTCGCTGTCCTGTTCGTCGTCTCCACGCTGCGTCCGGAATGGCTGGCGCACACGCCCGCCGCGCCGGTTCCGGCCATCACCGTGCCCGTGGTGAAGCAGGCCGCCCCGGCCGAAGCCCCGCGCGCCGCGACGGCGGGCAGCTACGCGGGCGCTGTGGGGATCGCGGCCCCGGCCGTCGTGAATGTCTACACGACCAAGGAGGTGCAGCGACGTGGAGCACCGGCAGACCCGCTTTATCGCTATTTCTTCGGCGACCCGCGCGGCGGTCCCGAACGTGTCGCGAGCCTCGGTTCGGGCGTCATCGCCACCGCCGACGGCTACATCCTCACCAACAATCACGTCGTGCAGGCCGCCGACGAGATCGCCGTGGCGCTGGCCGACGGTCGCCAGTTCGATGCCCGTCTCATCGGCGCTGACCCGGAGAGCGACCTCGCGGTGCTGAAGGTCGAGGCTTCGGGACTGCCCGTCATCACGTTTGGCCGCGACGATGCGCTGAGGGTTGGCGACATCGTGCTGGCCATCGGCAATCCGTTCGACGTCGGCCAGACCGTGACGATGGGCATCGTTTCGGCACTTGGACGCTCGAACCTCGGCATCAACGTGTTCGAGAACTTCATCCAGACCGACGCAGCGATCAACCAGGGCAACTCGGGCGGCGCGCTGGTCGATTCGAACGGTCAGCTCGTCGGCATCAATTCGGCCATCTTCTCGCGCACCGGCGGCTCGGTCGGCATCGGCTTCGCGATCCCCGCGTCCCTGGTGCGCCAGGTGATGACCGACCTGATCCGGACCGGCAAGGTGACGCGCGGCTACTTCGGCGTGGAGCCGGAGGACATCACCGCGGAGACGGCCGACCTGCTGAAGCTCGCCCGCGTCGACGGCGTCCTGCTGAAGGGCGTGCAGCGCACGAGCCCCGCCGGCCGTGCCGGGCTGGAGCCGGGCGACGTGATCCTGACGATCAACGGGCAGAAAGTGAGCAACAGCCGCAGCATGCTGAACCAGATAGCCCAGCTGGCGCCGGGATCAGCGGCGAGCGTGCGTGTGCTGCGCTCGGGCAAGGAGCTCGAGCTTCCCGTCACGGTCGGCGAACGCCCGAGCATTCGTCGACCGCAGTAGGCCTCGCTCAGCGCGTCGCTCCGAGTCTTTCGCGCATCTCGCGCGCCTTCAGCGTCGCCACGGCGTCGCCGCCGGCCGCCGCGACGGTGTACCAGTAGAACGCGCGCCGCGTATCGGCCTCGACGCCGTGCCCGTGCTCGTACAGGCTGGCGACAATGTACGCAGCGCCTTCGTCGCCCTGCTCCGCGGCGCGCTCGTACCAGCGTGCCGCCTCGGCGAAGTCGCGCGGCGCGCCGCGGCCGAGGAAATACTGCGTGGCCAGGCTCACCTGCGCATCCCGATAGCCCTGCTCGGCCGCCTTGCGGAACCAGGCCGTTGCGTCCGGCAACGAGCGCTGCACGAGTTCGCCGTGTTCGTACAGCAGGCCCAGCGCGTACTGTGCGCGCGCGAATCCGGCATCGGCCGAACGACGCAGCCATTGCAGACCGCCCGCCGGATCCGGCGGACCCCCTTCGCCTCCCAGCAGCATGACCGCGAGGTTGAACTGCGCGACCCGGTGCTTGCGCTCGGCGCCCTTGCGGAACAGCTGCAATGCGCGTGCTGCGTCGCCCGCCTGATAGGCCGCATATCCTTCGGCGAGCTCCGCGTCCCCGTCCGGCACGACCTGCAGGCGCGCCGCCTGCGCGCCCGCCGCGAGGAGCACGAGGCTCGCCAGGAACAACGACCGAAGGAATGCGGCGCGGATCATCGACTGCGCCGCGCGCATCAGGGTGCCTGCTGCGGTTCGGCCGCGTCGGCTTCCGCGGGCTTGGCCACGAAACGCGCGATGAAGACGCCGAGTTCGTACAGCAGGCACAGCGGGACCGCCAGCAGCAGCTGCGACAGCACGTCCGGCGGCGTGAAGACGGCGGCAACGATGAAGGCGCCGACGATCACATACGGCCGCGCCCGCTTCATCGTGTCCACGTCGGCAATGCCGAAGCGTGCCAGCAGCACGACGACGATCGGAACCTCGAACGCCAGACCGAACGCCAGGAACATGCCGAGCACGAAGCCGAAATAGGCCTCGATGTCCGGCGAGACCGCGACCGACGCCGGAGCGAAGCCGGTAATGGCCTTGAACACGAGACCGAACACGACGAAGTAGCAGTAGGCCATGCCGAGAAAGAACATGACGACGCTCGACGCAATCAACGGCGCGGCGAGGCGCTTCTCGTGCTTGTAGAGCCCCGGAGCGACGAAGGCCCATGCCTGCCACAGCACGTAAGGCAGCGCAATCAGCAGCGCGGCAAACAGCGTCACCTTGAGCGGCACCATGAACGGCGTGACAACGCCGGTCGCGAGCAGCCTGGACCCGGCGGGCAGCGCCGCCATCATCGGTTGCGACAGCACGTCGAAGATCTGCTTCATGAACGGCGTCAGCGCCAGGAAGACGAAGACGACGGCCACCGCGGCCCGCACCAGGCGCTGGCGCAGTTCGATCAGGTGGGTGAGGAAACTCTGTTCCTGGCCCGGGTCCGGGGTTTCGGTGCTCATCGACGGTGCGGCCGGTCCCGGATCAGCGGCGAATCCGCGGACGGTTGACACGGGCCCGCGGGGCGTACTTGCGGCGCGATCGCGCGGACGTCTCGGGCATCGCAAGTTGCCGCTTCAGCTTGTCGATCTCCTCGGACAGCTCGTCGATGCTCGGACCCGGTTTGTAGCGGCGCGAAAAGCGCGTGCGGGCCCAGTCCCCCGACTCTCCCCACTGGTCTTCCAGGCGATCCGCGCCGAGAGTCGAGATGTCCGCGCCCTTCGCCGCGTCCACTGCGGAGCCCACGCTCGACTCGATGTTCCTGACCTCGCTCTGCACGGCCGATTCAAACTCGTGCGCGATGCCGCGTGCCTGCTCCTGCAGCTTCTTGAGCTCGGCGACCTCCATTTCGCGGTTGATGTCGGCCTTGACCTGGCTGACGTAGCGCTGCGCCTTGCCGGCCCATTCACCCACGGTGCGGGCGACCTTGGGCAGCCGTTCCGGGCCAAGCACGACGAGGGCCACGGCGCCGATCACCGCCAGCTCGCCGAAACTGAAATCGAACATGCGCGGCAGTCAGGTCCGGGACAGGAGCACGGGTGCGCCCCGGCCACGGCCGGCGCGCAGTGCATGCAGGCCGATCAGGACTTCTCTTTGGCCTGGACGTCGATCGTCTGGCCGGTCACCTGCTTGGCGTCCTCGACCTTCTTGGCCACCTCGTCCGAGCCTTCTTTCATGCCTTCCTTGAAACCCTTGATCGCACCGCCGAGATCCTTGCCGACGTTCTTCAGCTTGCTGGTGCCGAAGACAAGGATGATGACCAGCAGAACGATCAACCAGTGCCAGATCGAAAACGAACCCATCGCGTACTCCTACAGGCGCTTCCACGGGCGCGGGCCGCCCAGGATGTGCATGTGCAAGTGAAAGACTTCTTGCCCGCCGTCCGGGCCGTTGTTGATCACGACGCGAAAGCCGTTGTCGCAGCCCTGCTCCTTCGCCAGCCGTGACGCCAGTCCTGTGAGTTTACCCAAGAGCGCCTCGTGCTCCGGGCCTGCGGTGATCAGCGAATCGATGTGCAGCTTCGGGACGACGAGAAGATGCACCGGCGCGGCCGGATGGATGTCGTGAAAAGCAAGGACTTCGTCGTCCTCGTACACCTTGCGGCTCGGCAGCTCGCCCCGCGCGATGCGGCAGAACAGGCATTTTTCGGTCATCCAGCCATCCTTTGACGTTGTGGCGGGCTACACGTTCCCGGCGGTCGTGCCGCGGTCACTCCCGCCGCTCGCGTTCCGTTGCCTTGCGCGCCGCTTTCTCCTCGATGCCCGAGGTGCCGGCGCGGCGGGCCAGTTCGGCGAGCACCTGCTCCGGATGCAGGCCGAAGTGCGCGAGCATGATCAGGCAATGAAACCAGAGGTCCGCGGTCTCGGCGATGATCCTTTCAGGCGACCCGTCCTTGGCCGCCATGACGGCCTCGGTCGCCTCTTCACCGATCTTCTTGAGGATCGCATCATCGCCGCGTGCAAGCAGCCGGGCGACGTAGGACTTCTCCGTATCGCCGCCGCGGCGCGACTCGATGACCGCTGCGAGTTCGCTCAAAATGGCGTCGTTCATTTGCGGTAGATGAGTTCCGGGTCCTGCAGCACCGGATCGACGATCTCCCATCGGTCTCCTGCGAGGCGGCGGAAGAAGCAGCTCTCGCGCCCCGTGTGGCAGGCGATTCCGCCGGCCTGCTCGACAGCGTACAGCACGACGTCGCCATCGCAATCGAGGCGGATATCCGCCACCCGCTGCGTGTGGCCGGACTCCTCACCCTTGCGCCACAACCGGCCGCGTGAGCGCGACCAATAGACTGCGCGCTGCGTTCGCGCGGTCTCGGCCAGCGCCTCGCGGTTGGCCCACGCGACCATCAGCACACGGTGGGTGCCGGCGTCCTGCGCAATGACCGGGACGAGCCCGTCATCATCGAAGCGCACGTCCTCGAGCCAGTTCATGTGAGCCGCATCGGCACGCCGCACGCCGCCAGGTATTCCTTGGCGGTCCGCACGGTGAATTCGCCGTAGTGGAAGATCGACGCCGCGAGCACGGCGTCGGCGCCGCCGATCGTGACGCCGTCCGCAAGGTGCTGCAGGGTACCGACGCCGCCGGACGCAATCACCGGAATCGAAACTGCATCGACGACCGCGCGCGTCAGCTCGAGATCGAACCCCTGCCGCGTGCCGTCGCGGTCCATGCTGGTCAGCAAAATCTCTCCCGCGCCGAGCCGGGTCACTTCGCGCGCCCAGCCGATGGCATCGATGCCGGTCGGTGTGCGCCCGCCGTGCGTGTACACCTCCCAGCCGGCGGCCGAATCGCCGCGGTTGCGGCGGCGCGCGTCGATCGCGACCACGATGCACTGCGAGCCATAGCGCGCCGTGGCCGCGGCTACGAGCTGCGGATTCTGCACGGCAGCGGTGTTGATCGAGATCTTGTCGGCCCCGGCGTTCAGCAGCCGGCGAACGTCCTCGACGCGCCGCACGCCGCCGCCCACGGTCAGCGGAATGAACACCTGCTCGGCCACCGCTTCGATCACGTGAAGGATGATGTCGCGCTGGTCCGACGACGCCGTGATGTCGAGAAAGGTCAGCTCGTCGGCACCCTCGCCGTCGTAGCGGCGGGCGATCTCGACCGGATCGCCGGCATCACGCAGCTCGACGAAGTTGACGCCCTTGACGACACGGCCGCCGGTGACATCAAGGCAGGGAATGATGCGCTTGGCCAGCATGGTTTCGCTCCGTCCCGGAGCATAGCGGTCGCGAACGCCCGGCTTCAGGCCGCGAGTTCGTCGGCGCGCTCCTGCGCGCGCTTGAAGTCGATTGCGCCTTCGTAGAGCGAGCGGCCGAGGATGGCCCCCATCACGCCGTCTCCCTCGACCGCGCACAGCGCCTCGACATCCTGCAGGCCGGCGACACCGCCGCTGGCGATCACCGGAATCTTGACGTGCCGGGCCAGCTCGACGGTCGCCTCGAGGTTCACTCCGCTCATCATGCCGTCGCGGCCGATGTCCGTGTAAAGGATGGCCTCTACGCCGTAGTCCTCGAACTTCTTCGCGAGATCGTTGACGTCGTGTCCAGTGAGCTTGCTCCAGCCGTCGGTGGCGACCTTGCCTGCCTTCGCGTCCAGCGCCACGATCACGTGACCCGCAAAGGCGCTGCACGCGTCGTGCAGGAACCCCGGATTCTTGACCGCCGCCGTACCGATGACGACGAAACTCACGCCGTCGTCGATGTAGCGCTCGATCGTGTCGAGATCGCGGATGCCGCCGCCCAGCTGGATCGGCAGCTCCTCGCCCACCGCCTTGACCATCTTGCGGATCACGCCCTCGTTCACCGGCCGGCCCGAACGCGCCGCATTGAGGTCGACGATGTGCAGTCGCCGCGCGCCCTGGTCACGCCAGTGGCGCGCCATCGCGACCGGATCCTCGGAGAACACGGTCACGTTGTTGTTCATGTCGCCCTGTCGCAGGCGCACGCAATGGCCGTCCTTCAGGTCGATGGCTGGAATCAGCAGCATGGGCTAGGGCCCGGCGGGGGGCGATGTGAAGCGGGGGGAAGAGGCGGATTTCGGTCCGGTTCGGGCGAGGCGCTCGGGCAACGCGTCACGGTGCCCAACGGCAGAAGTTCTCGTAGATGCGCAAGCCGGCAGCGGCGCTTTTTTCCGGATGAAACTGAGTCGCAAAAATATTATCCCGCGCCACCGCACAGGTAAAGCGGCCGCCATAGTCGGACGATCCGGCGCCCAGCCGGTCGTCGCGCGGCACCACGTAGTAGCTGTGCACGAAATAGAACCAGCTGTCGTCCGGAACACCGGCCCACAGCGGATGGTCCTGCGACTGGCGCACGCGGTTCCACCCCATATGCGGGACCTTGAGCCGCGTGCCGTCGGGCCGCTGCATGGCTGCGTCGCGGAAGCGGACCACCTCGCCCGCAAACAGACCCAGCCCGTCCGAGGGTCCTTCCTCGCTGCGCTCGAACAGCATCTGCTCGCCGATGCAGACAGCCAGCAGGGGCTTGGTCGCGGCCGCCGCGCGCACCGAATCTTCGAGGCCCGATTCACGCAGGTAGCGCATGCAGTCCGGCATCGCCCCCTGCCCCGGAAACACGACGCGTTCGGCCGAACGGACGATCTCGGGATCGGACGTGACCTTCACTTCCACCTTCGCGGCGACGTGTTCGATCGCCTTCGCGACCGAGCGCAGGTTGCCCATGCCGTAGTCGACTATCGCGATCATTGCGACATCGTTTCGCTTGTACGCGAGCCTTCGGCTCGCACGTGCACGCGAAACGGAAGAGTTTGAAGGCGGGCTTCGGGCGGCCGGGCGCCCGCCTTGGTGCAACTGCAGGGCAAGACCACCTTCCGCTCCTACAGGGTTCCCTTGGTGGAGGGAATCGCGCCGGCGGCGCGGGGGTCGGGCTCGACGGCCATGCGCAGCGCGCGGGCGAAGGCCTTGAAGACCGTTTCACACTGGTGGTGTGCATTGTCGCCGCGCAGGTTGTCGATGTGCAGCGTCACCAGCGCGTGATTCGCGAAACCCTGGAAGAACTCGTGTGTCAGGTCGACGTCGAACTCGCCGATCATCGCGCGCGTAAAGGGGACGTGCCATTCGAGCCCGGGCCGGCCCGAGAGGTCGATGACCGCCCGTGACAGCGCCTCATCGAGCGGCACGTAGGCGTGGCCGTAGCGGCGCACTCCGGCTTTGTCGCCGATCGCCTGCGCGAAGGCCTGGCCGAGCGTGATGCCGATGTCCTCGATCGTGTGGTGGCCGTCGATATGCAGGTCACCGCGCGCGGTGACGGTGAGATCGAGCATCCCGTGGCGGGCGATCTGGTCCAGCATATGGTCGAAGAAGCCGATGCCCGAGGCGACCTGGCAGCGCCCGCTGCCGTCAAGGTCGAGTTCGACGCGGATCTGCGTCTCCTTGGTGTTGCGTTCCACCGTCGCGCGACGGGGAGAGGCTCCGGCAGTCATCGTGGCCCTTCCATGCTGGCGCGCAGCGCCTGTATCAGTGCGTCATTCTCGCTGGTCGTCCCGATGGTAGTGCGCAGGCAGCCGCGCAGGAGGGGGTGCGCACCGGACACGTTCTTGATCAGGATGCCGCGCTCCTTCAGGCCGTTGTAGATGCGATCCGGATCGGCGACCCGGAACAGCAGGAAGTTGGCCGCGGACGGGAACACCGTCAGACCGCGCATTGCAGCCAGCGCCGCCGCCACGCGCGAACGCTCGGCCCGCAGCATGACCGCCTGCGATTCCAGCGTCGGAAGGTGCTCCAGCATCAGGTCGGCGGCGGCCAGCGTCAGCACGTTGACGTTGTAGGGTGGCCGCAGCTTGTCGAACTCGTTGATCCACTCGGGGTCACCGGCAAGGTAGCCGAGACGGATGCCCGCCAGCCCCAGCTTGGACAGTGTGCGCAGCACGATCAGGTTCGGCCAGTTGCGCAGCTGCGGCATCCAGGTGTCCTGCGCGAACGGCAGGTAGGCCTCGTCGATGACGACCAGCCCCTGCGCCGCGCGCAGGATCGCTTCGACGCCGTTGCGATCGAACAGGTTGCCGGTGGGATTGTTCGGATACGCGATGAAGATGACAGACGGCGCGTGCTCGGCCATCGCCGCCAGCACCGCATTCGTGTCCAGAGTGAAATCCGCACGCAACGGCACTCCGACGAAGCGGCAACCGTCGAAGCGCGCCGACAGCTCGTACATCGAGAAGCTCGGCCAGGGGGCGAGCACCGTCGCACCTGGCCGCGCGCACGCCTGGATCATCAGGTGGATCAGCTCGTCGGATCCGTTGCCGAGCATCAGCCGCGCGCGCAGCGGCAGCCCCATCGCCTTGCCGAGACGTTCCTTGAACCCGCGCGGATCCGAAAGCGGGTAGCGGTTCAGCGCCTGTCTGCCGAGACGCTCGCCAAGTTCGCGCTGCAGCGCCTCCGGCAGCGTGAACGGATTTTCCATCGCGTCGAGCTTGATGAAGCCGACGGCGCTGGGTACCGCGTACGCCTCGATAGCCCGCACTTCCTCGCGGATCACGCCAATGTCGGGACGCTTGCCGATGCGGCCGCTCATTGCAGCTTCCCGCCCGGGTCTAGGCGCAGTTCGGCCGACATTGCGTGGGCTGTCAGGTGCTCGCCGCGCGCCAGCACCGCGGCGATCGGCCCGAGGCGCTGCGCGCCCCGCGCCGACACCTGGATCACGTTGGAGCGCTTGACGAAGTCGTACACGCCGAGCGGCGAGGAAAAGCGTGCAGTGCGCACGGTCGGCAGCACGTGATTCGGGCCGGCGCAGTAGTCGCCCAGCGCTTCCGAGGAGTAGTGGCCGACGAAGATCGCGCCCGCATGGCGGATCTGCGGCAGCAGCGCCTGCGGGTCCGCGGTGACGATCTCCATGTGCTCCGGAGCGACGCGGTTGGACAGCGCCAGCGCTTCGTCGAGGTCGCGTGTAACGACCAGTGCCCCGCGATTCCCGAACGAGGCCGTGATGATGTCGCGCCGCGGCTGTCCGGGCAGCAGCCGCCCGATCGACGCCGCGACCGCGTCGGCCAGCCCCGCGTCTGGCGTCAGCAGCAGCGCCTGCGCCAGTTCGTCGTGCTCGGCCTGGGAGAACAGGTCCATCGCGATCCAGTCGGGCTCGGCGTCGCCGTCGGCAATGACGAGGATCTCCGTCGGACCGGCGATCATGTCGATGCCCACTGCGCCGAACACGCGCCGCTTGGCGGCCGCGACATAGGCATTGCCGGGGCCGACGATCTTGTCGACCGGGCTGATCGTGGCGGTGCCGTAAGCGAGCGCGGCGACGGCCTGCGCCCCGCCGATCGCATAGGCGCGCGACACGCCGCCGAGCCAGGCCGCCGCCATCACCAGCGCGTTGCGCTCGCCGCCGGGGGTCGGCACGACCATCGTCAGCCGCTCGACGCCGGCGACGTGCGCCGGAATGGCGTTCATCAGCACCGACGACGGATAGGCCGCCTTGCCTCCAGGCACGTACAGCCCGACGCTGTCGAGCGGTGTGATGCGCTGGCCCGTCGCCGTGCCATCGGCTTCGACAGAGGTCCAGTCGCCGCGCATCAGCCGTTCGTTCTGGTCGTGATGGAACGCGCGGATGCGCTCGGCCGCCGCCTGCAGCGCGGTGCGCTGCTCCGCCGGCAGGCCCTCGAAGGCTTCGCGCATTTCGGACTGGGCAATCTCAAGTTCCGCGACGCTCGCCGCCGTCATGTGGTCGAACCGGTTGGTGTACTCGAGCACGGCCGCATCGCCACGCGCGCGCACGTCGTCGACGATCGCATCGGCAGCCCGTTCGATCGCCTTGTCGACAGCGCTGTCGACAGCGACGAGGCGGCCGAACTCGGCCTCGAACCCGGGGTCACGCGTGCTGAGCCGTCGCACCTTCATCTCTGTGCTGCCGCCTCGATGCGTTCGATCAGCGGCGCCAGCTCGGCGCGCCGCGTCTTCAGCGCCGACTGGTTGACGATCAGGCGGGACGAGATGGCCGCCACTTCCTCGACCTCGACCAGGTTGTTCGCGCGCAGCGTGCCGCCGGACGACACCAGGTCCACGATGGCATCGGCCAGACCGGCCAGCGGCGCCAGCTCCATCGAGCCGTACAGCTTGATCAGGTCGACATGCACGCCTTTCGCGGCAAAGTGCTGGCGCGCGGTCTGCACGTACTTGGTCGCAACCCGCAGGCGCGCGCCCCGGCGCACCGCGGTTGCGTAATCGAACCCGGCCGGCACCGCCACGCACAGGCGGCAGCGCGCGATGCCGAGGTCGACCGGCTGGTACAGCCCCCGGTCGCCCCACTGCGCGCTGTGTTCCATCAGCACGTCCTTGCCCGCCACGCCCAGCTCGGCCGCGCCGTACTGCACGTAGGTGGGCACATCGGACGCGCGCACGACGACGACCCGCAGCTGCGGATCGCGCGTGCCGATGATCAGCTTGCGCGAGGTCTCCGGATCCTCGAGCGGCTCGATGCCGGCCGTCGCCAGCAGCGGCCGCGACTCGTCGAAGATGCGTCCCTTGGACAGTGCCAGCGTAATCATCGGGTCAGTCGGGGCGGGCTACCTGACGCGCTCGATCCGGGCACCGACCCGCCCGAGCTTGGCTTCCATTGCTTCGTAGCCACGGTCGAGATGGTATATGCGATCGATGACCGTCTCGCCGCGCGCCACGAGGCCGGCGACGACGAGGCTGGCGGAAGCGCGCAGGTCGGTGGCCATCACCTGCGCCCCCGTCAGCTCGCCGACCCCCTGCACGACCGCCGTGTTGCCCTCGATCGCGATGTGCGCGCCGAGCCGCTGCAGCTCCAGCACGTGCATGAAGCGGTTCTCGAAGATCGTTTCCGTCACGCGACCGACGCCGTCGGCGATGCAGTCGAGTGCCATGAACTGCGCCTGCATGTCCGTCGGGAAGGCCGGGTACGGCGCGGTGCGCAGGCTGACCGCGCGCGGCCGGCCGCTCATGCGCACGCGGATCGTGTCGGCCGAGCAGTCCAGCTTCACCCCCGCCTCGCGCAGCTTGTCGAGCACCGCGTCGAGCGTCGACGGCGCCGCACCGCGCAACAGCACGTCGCCTCCGGCCGCGGCCACCGCGCAGAGGAAGGTGCCGGTCTCGATGCGGTCCGGCATCACTCGGTGCTGCGCGCCATGCAGGCGCGGCACGCCGTGCACGATGACGCGGTCGGTGCCGGCGCCTTCGATGCGTGCTCCCATCGCAACCAGCGCGTGGGCGAGGTCGGCCACTTCGGGCTCGCGCGCCGCGTTCTCGATGACGGTCTCGCCGTCGGCCAGCGTCGCCGCCATCATCAGGTTCTCGGTGCCCGTCACCGTCACCATGTCCGTCACGATGCGGGTGCCCTTCAGCCGCGCCGCCTCGGCGATCAGGTAGCCGCCCTCGATGCGGATCCGCGCGCCCATCAACTCCAGGCCCTTGATGTGCTGGTCCACCGGCCGCGCTCCGATCGCGCAGCCGCCCGGCAGGCTGACCCGGGCCTGCCCGAAGCGCGCCACCAGCGGCCCCAGCACCAAAATCGCGGCGCGCATCGTCTTCACCAGCTCATACGGCGCTTCCGGCTTCGCGACGGATGCGGCGTTCAGCCGCAACGTGCCGCCGTCGCGCCCGGCCACGACTCCCATCTGGCGCAGCAGCTTCAGCGCGGTGGCGACGTCCTGCAGCTGCGGGACGTTGTCGACGACGAGATCGTCCGCCGTGAGCAGCGCGGAACAGAGGATCGGCAGCGCGGCGTTCTTGGCGCCGGAGATCGCGATGTCCCCCGCCAGCGGCACGCCGCCGCGGATCTTCAGCTTGTCCATGTGAGGGCCCGGAACGACCGGAAGTCCGCGAAAGACGACCGGACGCGTGACGCGCCCGGCGCGCGGCGACGTTTCGGATGAGGGTTCGGCGAGTGTCTCGAGCACGGCATGCCTCCTGCGACGGCGCCCGCGGAGTGCGGACGGCATCGCAGCGTGGCGGCCGCGCCCGAAACCACGACGAAGGCTGCATGAAGACCCGATGAAGCGCACCGGCGGACGTTCATCGCGGCAGGGCCCCGTATTCCGCCGGCGTCAGCGTGCGCATCGACAGCGCATGCACTTCCTCACGCATGCGTTCGCCCAGCGCGGCGTACACCAGCTGATGGCGCGCGACTCGCGCCTTGCCCTCGAAGGCCGGGCTGACGATCAGCGCACTGAAGTGCCGGCCGTCGCCTTCCACTTCGAGCACGCTGCACTCCAGGCCGGCGGCGATGTAGCGGCGAACGTCTTCGGGAGTCGGTTCCATCCGTGCCTCGATCAGTTCCTCAGCTTGTAGCCGCGTGCCAGCAGATTCAGCGCGATCCCGGCCGTGACGACGAGCGCCGCCACCACGACCGCGAGACTGATCCACGGCGAAACGTCCGACTGCGCGAAGAATCCGTAGCGGAAGCCGTCGATCACGTAGAAGAACGGGTTGAAGTGCGACACCGTCTGCCAGAACGGCGGCAGCCCGTGCACCGAGTAGAACACCCCCGACAGGAATGTGGCCGGCATGACGACGAAGTTCTGGAACGCGGCCAGCTGGTCGAACTTGTCGGCCCAGATCCCGGCGATGACCCCGAGCGTGCCCAGTATCGCGGCACCGAGCAGCGCGAACAGCAGGATCCACAGCGGCGCCTTGAACGCCGGTGGCCCGAACCACACTGCGACCACGAACACCCCGAGCCCGACGACGAGGCCCCGCACGATCGATGCCAGCACGTAGGCGCCGAAGATCTGCCAGTGCGAGAACGGGGGCAGCAGCACGAACACAAGACTGCCCATGATCTTCGACTGGATCAGGCTGGACGACGAGTTCGCGAATGCGTTCTGCAGCACCGACATCATCACGAGGCCGGGGATCAGAAACGCGACGTAGCCGACGCCCTTGAACACTTCGACGTGTTCCGCCAGCACCTGTCCGAACACCAGCAGGTAGAGCACCGCCGTCAGCACCGGCGCTGCAATCGTCTGGAAGCTCACCTTCCAGAACCGCAGCATCTCCTTGGTCAGCAGCGTGCGGAATGCCACCGCAGGCGACGAGACCGGCACGGCAGGCAGCGCGCTCATGCCGTGAGCCTCTCACGCTCGGCCGCCGGCGGCCGGTCGGACATCAGCTGCAGGAAGACGTCCTCGAGGTCCGCGCGGCCGACCTCGAGATCTTCGACGGTGCAGCCGGCGGCAGCACAGTCGGCCAGCACACGCGCGACCTCGCCGGCATGCGCCAGTCGCAGCGTCAGCAGGCCGTCGCGCTCCTCGATCCGGCGCGCCAGCACCGAGGCCGGTGGCGTACCGCCCGGCCGCATCGTCAGCTGCAGGCCGGCGATGCGCGCGAGCAGCGCGCGGGTGGTGTCGAGCGCCACGATCCGCCCCGCCTTGAGCATCGCAATCCTTCCGCACAGTGCCTGCGCTTCCTCGAGGTAGTGCGTCGTCAGCACGATCGTGTGCCCCTCGCGGTTCAAGCGCCGGATGAAGTTCCACAGCGTCTGCCGCAGCTCGACGTCGACACCCGCGGTCGGCTCGTCGAGGACGATGACCGGCGGCTTGTGCACCAGCGCCTGCGCCACCAGCAGGCGCCGCTTCATCCCGCCGGACAGCGCCCGCGTATTGGTGTCGGACTTCGCGGCCAGCCCGAGGTTTTCGAGCACCTCGTCGATCCACGCGCCGTTGTCGCCCAGCCCGAAGTAGCCCGACTGGAATCGCAGGGTCTCGCGTACCGTGAAGAAAGGATCGAACGCCAGCTCCTGCGGCACGACCCCGACCGACAGCCGCGCCGCGCGAAAGTCCTCGACGACGTCGTGCCCCATGATCGCGACCTTGCCGCTGCTCGCACGCACCAGTCCGGCGATGATCGAGATCAGTGTCGTCTTGCCGGCCCCATTGGGACCGAGCAGGCCGAAGAATTCGCCGCTTTCGATCGCCAGGTCGACATGATCCAGCGCCACGAGCGAGCCGTAGTGCTTGGAGACGGATTGGACCTGGATGGCGGCAGTCACGGGCGGGCGTCGACGTGCCCGACGGCCTCGACGTGGAAGCCGCGAATTATAGGAGCAGGGCCCCTAGCGGCCGGTTGCAAGCGCGGGCAGCAGTCCCTCGACGCCGTAGACCGTCGCCAGGCTGACGAGGCCGGGCGGGGCGCCGACGACCTGCAGCCGCAGGCCCTTCGCGCTCGCCGCGCGCTGCCACTCGAGCAGCACCGCGACCGCCGACGAATCGCAGCGCGCCACCGCCGACAGGTCGAACGCGGCATCGCCATGCTCGATCGCCGCGCGGCCGAGTTCCGCGACCTGCGCCGCATTGCTCATGCCGAGACTGGACTCGTCGACGCGCACGGTTCAGGCCTTCTTCGCCTCGGCCAGCTGCCGGTTGCGCTCCGTCAGCGACTTGATCAGGCCGTCGACCCCACCGGCGCTGATCTCGGTGGCGAACTGCGTCTTGTAGTTCTCGACCAGCCAGACGCCGAGCACGTTGACGTCGTAGATCTTCCAGCCCGCTTCCTGCTTCTCGAGCCGGTAATCGAGCTGGATCTTCTCGCCGCGTGACGGCACGACGCTGGTGCGGACCAGCACGTCGGTGTCGCCGGGCTGTGCGCGCATCGGCCCCATCTGCACCTGGTGGTCCTTCACCTGCGCGAGCGCCCCGCTGTAGGTACGGACCAGCAGCGTGCGGAACTCGCGCGTCAGTGCCGCGCGCTGCTCCGGCGAGGCACTGCGCCAGCCGCGGCCGACGGCGAGCCGTGTCATTTTCTCGAAGTCGACGTAGGGAAGGATCTTCTCGTCCACGAGCTTCTGCACCCGCCCGATGTCGCCGTTGGCAATGCCCTTGTCGGCGCGGATCGTGTCCAGCACATCGGTCGTCAGGTCGCGTACCAGCGCATCCGGCGCGGCCGCGGCGCCCTGCGCGAGGACGGGTCCCGCCAGCACGATGCCGGCAGGCACAAAAAGGAGGCGAAGCACTTTCAGGATCGTCTGCATCGAAGACCACTCACAACAGGTGTCCGGGTTAGGCCGCCCCGGCAGTCACGGGCCCAGTCGCGCTCATTTTCCCGCTTCTTCGGGTTTCGCGCCCGGCGGCACCGCCCCGGGGCGGGGCGGGGCCGCGGGCGCTGCCTTGGAATCAACGTCGGTCGCGTCGTCGTCCTCGGGCTCGACTTCGCGCGGCGGGTTGCCGTCGTAGACCAGGCTGCGCCGGCGTTGCAGGTAGCCGTCGCGGATGAAACTGTAGCGGTCCAGCGCGGCTTCACGAACCAGGCGGTCCGCCGGGAGCAGTTCGGCGCGCTCGTTGACGATGCGCAGGCCGAGGACCGTGTATTCGACGCCCGGATAGTCGATGTAGAAGTTGAGGTCGAGGAACGGCTCGACGCCGAAGATGCCGATCGCATCACGCACGCTGCTCGGACCGAAGATCGGAATCACCAGATAGGGTCCCGGACCGAAGCCCCAGACGCCGAATGTCTGCCCAAAGTCCTCGCGGTGCGGTTCAAGGCCGATGCGGCTCGCGACGTCGAAGCAGCCGACCACGCCGACCGTCGTATTCACCGCGAAGCGGCCGATGTCGGACAGCGCCTCGACCGGCTTGCTCTGGAAAAAGTTGTTGATCGCCGTCGATGGACCGCGCAGATTGGCAAATGCGTTCGAGAGGCATTCGCGAACGCCGTCGGGCAGCTTCGCATAGAGCTCGGCCAGCGGCTTGGTGACGGCCGCGTCGAAGCCGTCGTTGAATGCGAAGACATTGCGGTTGAATTTCTCCCACGGGTCGCGCGGGTCCTGGCCCGCGTTCGGCGGCAATGTCACGCAGCCACTGACGGCGAGCAGCACGCCGACCGTCAGCAGGCTACGCAGAATGCTCCCGGCGGGCTTCAAGGCAACGCTCCAGCGGGCCGCGCGGGCGGCTACTTCCTGTCGCCGCTTTCGGCGGCGCGGTTGTACAGGAACTGCCCGATCAGGTTCTCGAGCACGACGGCCGACTGCGTCATCTTGATCTGGTCGCCCCCTGCAAGGTTCTTGTCGGCGCCGCCGGGTTCGAGCCCGATGTACTGGTCTCCGAGCAGGCCCGAGGTCAGGATCTTGGCCGAGGTGTCCGCTGGAAACTTTACGCGGGCGTCGAGTTCCATCGTGACCAGACCCTGGAAAGTCTGCGGATCGAGGCTGATCGAGATGACGCGGCCGACCGTGACGCCAGCGCTCTTCACCGGCGCGCGCACCTTGAGTCCGCCGATGTTGTCGAACTTGGCGGTGATGGCATACGTGGGCCCGGTGCTGAAGCTCGCGAGATTGGCGGCCTTCAGCGCGAGAAAGACAACCGCGATCATGCCCAGCAGCACGAACACGCCGACCATCGTTTCGATTCCCTTGCGTCCCATCGAATGGCTCCTGCAATTGCCTGCTAGCGCGGCGCGCTGAACATCAGCGCCGTCAACACGAAATCCAGTCCCAGCACCGCCAGCGACGAGATGACGACGGTGCGGGTCGTCGCCTGCGCCACCCCTTCCGGCGTCGCTTCGGCCTCGTAGCCCTGGTACAGCGCGACGAAGGTGCAGGCGACGCCGAACACGATGCTCTTGATGATGCCGTTTCCGACGTCGTCCCAGACGTCGACGCCGCTCTGCATCTGCGACCAGAACGCGCCCGGGTCGATACCGATCATCAGCACGCCAACCACGTAGCCGCCGGTGATGCCGACCGCGGAGAAGATCGCCGCGAGCAGCGGCATCGAGATGATGCCGGCCACGAAGCGCGGCGCCAGCACACGCGACTTCGGGTCGACCGCCATCATTTCCATTGCGGCCAGTTGTTCGCCGGCCTTCATCAGGCCGATCTCGGCCGTCAGTGACGTGCCGGCGCGGCCGGCGAACAGCAGCCCCGTGACGACCGGCCCGAGTTCTCGCACCAGCGAGAGAGCCACGAGCAGGCCGAGCGACTCGGCCGCCCCGTAGCGGCTCAGCGTGTAGTAACCCTGCAGCGCCAGCACGAATCCGACCGCGAGTCCGGAGGCCGCGATGATGACCAGCGAGTAGTTGCCGATCGCATGCACCTGCGACACGACGAGAAAGAACCGCCTGAGCGCCGCCGGGACGTTCTTCAGGACATCGACGAAGAAAAATGAGCTGTGACCCAGCCCGCGCAGCACCTCGAGCGCGCGCCGGCCCAGCGACGGCAGGAACTCGACCGTAGTCATGAAGGCATCCCCAGGTCCTCGGCGTAGGTGCGGGCCGGGTAGTGGAACTTCACCGGGCCATCCGGTTCGCCAAGGATGAACTGCCGCACTTCCGGATCGTCCGACGCCTGGACCTCGGCCGGCGTGCCGTGGCCAACGATGCGGCCACCCGAGATGACGTAGACGTAGTCGCTGATCAGGAAGCACTCGTGCACGTCGTGCGAGACGACGAGCGAGGTCGCCCCCGTGGCGTCGTTGAGCCTGCGGATCAGGTTGGCCGCAACGCCCAGTGAAATCGGATCCAGGCCCGCGAACGGCTCGTCGTACATGATGAGGTCAGGGTCGAGCGCGATCGCTCGCGCCAGGGCGACACGGCGCGCCATGCCGCCGGAAAGATCCGCGGGCTTGAGGTAGGCAGCACCGCGCAGGCCCACCGCATTCAGCTTCATCAGCACGAGGTCGCGGATCATCGTCTCCGGCAGCCGCGTGTGCTCGCGCAGCGGAAACGCGACGTTGTCGAACACCGTCAGGTCGGTGAACAGCGCGCCGAACTGGAACAGCATGCCGACGCGACGGCGCAGCGCGTAAAGAGACTGGCGGTCGCGCGGGTTGACCGGCGCGCCGTCGAAGCTGACTGTGCCGCTCTGCGGCGTCAGCACACCGCCGATCAGCCGCAGCAGGGTGGTCTTGCCGCATCCCGACCCGCCCATGATGGCGACGACCTTGCCGCGCGGAAACACCATCGAGACGTCGGACAGGATGACGCGCTGGTCATAGCCGAACGTCACATGGTCGATCGCGACGAGTGCGTCGTGGTTCATCGTCGGGTCTGGGAGTGGGCCGGGACGTCCGCCGGCAGCCGGGCCGGCAGGCGTGCAACGGCCGCGGATTGTCTCACGGCGGGTCGGGCCGTCCGCACGCGGACAAGCCCAACGCCGGACTAGCGCAACGGAGTGATCACGCCGTTGGCGACCGACACCTTGTCGCCGGGCTTGTAGGTCGGCCGCGCATATACGCGCACCGCGCGATCGATGCCGTCGTCAAAGCGCACGCGGACGTCCCAGACTGTCTTCACGTCGGCCTGGCTGCCGATCGCGCTGCCGGCCATGCCGCCCGCCACGCTGCCGGCCGCGGTAGCCACCGTCTGGCCCACACCGCCGCCGACGTTGCTGCCCAGCCAGCCACCCAGCACGGCGCCGCCGATCGCGCCGACGACACTGCCGGTCTGGCTGGCTTCTGTCGTCTCGGAAATCGACTGCACCACTCCGGCGCCCGAAACACCGGCCCCGGGCGGGCTGGCGCACGCCGCCAGCAGCAGCGCGAGGAGAAACGCGATCGATCGAATGCCTGTCATCCCAGCCTCACTCCGGCGTCGTGTTCAGGTAAAACATCGCTGACAGCAGCGGGCCCGGCTTGCCGAGGGGTCCGAGCCAGCGATCGAAGATCTCGGCGATCGCGCCCGACCGGTAAGTCTGCGAAATCGCCCGGTTGACAGCCAGGCGGAACGCCGGGTCGCGACGCAGCATCAGGCCGTAGGGCTCGATCGAGAAGTCGTCCTGGATCAGCGTGTACCTGACGTCGCTGCGCGTGCGGATGACCTGCCCCGCCAGCGCGATGCGGTCGGCCGCGTAGCCGTCGATGCGCTTTTCATTGAGCGCGGCCAGCGCCTCGGTGTCGTCCTTGACGTTGACGACGCGCGCGTCGATCAGCCGGTCCTTGAACGCCGCCTTGAGGGACGTCTCGGTCGTCGTGCCCGGCTTCACGCCGACCGTCTTGCCGGCCAGGTCCGACAACCGCATGAGCTTCGACTCGGCCAGCGTCAGCACGGCACCACCGTCGATGAAGATCATGTTGGAAAAGTCGACGCGCTCCATGCGGCCGAGCGTGATCGTCGTGTTGCCGCACTCGAGGTCAACGGTGCCGTTCACGACCTGGTCGAACCGGTTGGCCGAGGTCACGGCCACCCACTTGATCGCGATCGGGCCGGCGCCCAGCGCCCGCTCGACGCTCGCCTGCACTCTCTTGCACAGGTCGACCGAGTACCCGGCCGGCTGGCCGTCCGGACCGGTGAACGAGAACGGCGGCTGGTCCGCGCGATAGCCCAGCGTGATGGTCTTGGAGTCTCGGATCTTCTTCAGTGTGCCGGTGTCCTGCGCCTGCACTGCAAACGTCATCAGCAGCGCGCACAGGGCGCCCAGAATCTTCAGCATCGCATTGCCCCTTGTTCGTGTTGTGGGTTACGGCGGGTGGCTCCCGCGAGGCACGAAGCCTACCAGTGCCGTCGCGCGCATCCGCGCTCCTAGGCCGGGGACCGGCGACGTTCACGCCGGGCGAGACCGAGTTCGCGCAGTTCGGAATCGTCGTCACTGACCTGCACGAACGCGTCCCGCACCGGGCCCGGGATTGCACGCGCCCGTCCGGTATCCAGATCGACGAACGTCCATAGCGTCTCGCCGCGCGCGAGCAGCTTGCGTGCGCGCGTGACCGCGTAGCGCCTCAGGCAGTCGCGCTCGCTCCAGCGCGCGATCCACGTATAGACGTCAAGGCGTTCATCCGCGAGCGCCGGCCGCAGGTACTCGATGAAGTGGGTCGCAGCAACCCAGGCGGTGCGCTCCGCGAAGTAGCGCTCCATCGGCCAGCCCTGCGCGGTGGAGTGCTCGACGGCGATTTCTTCCATCCAGCGCAGATACTCGCGATTGTTCACATGACCCAGCGCGTCGATCGACGCCTGTGTCACAACGAGGGGCTTGTGAAAGATCCGCGGCACGCAGGCGAGCTTAACCCGCGCCTGCTTAGCGGCCACTCATGGCCGGGGTCGTCATCGTCAGCCCTGGGGCACGCGCCGGCGCAGCGCCGACCGCGCCCCGGCGGAACGCTTCACTTGGCAACCTGCAGCGTGTACAGGTAATCGGTCAGTGCCAGCACGCGCACGCGGATGAACTGCTCCGCGTCATAGGCATTGCCCCGGTAGTAGTTCGCTGCCTTCTCGGTATACGTGGTGCCCCAGATCGGCATGTTCCTCGGCCCATGGCCCGTGAGGGCCTGGCGACCATCGATGATCTCGATGACTCGATCCGTCGGGAACACGCCCTTGTTGCGCGCCTGGATCGTCGTCAGGTCGGGGACCGGAAGCTTCAGATACTGGGCGAAGTAGCCGTCGCCCTTGCCGCCTGCTCCATGGCAGGCGACGCAGTTCGAGTTGTACTCCTGCTTGCCCATTTCGCTGCGCGCCTCGGCCCGGGCTGCGCCCGAAAAGGCAAGGCCCAGCGCCGCGCCGACCAGCATAGTTGCAATCGTGAAACGTTTCATTGTCAGCCTCCGCTGATGGAGACGGGGCATCGCCCGCGGAAATCACGGCACGACCTCGCGTCTTCACACTAGGTCTCACGAAGGCCCCCGCGTTGACTCGCCTCAAGTCCGTCGTGATGTCGAACCCATCCGGAACCTGTGCCGCTTTCGTACGCGCCGTCGAACATGAACGCCGCTCGCACCGCGCCGTCCAGATTCCGACAATCCGCCTCAGGATGCGCACGCGCACGCTATATGCGACGGCGGTCACTCGATTGCAGGTCGCAGCCCCAGCCTGATGCCGCGGCCTGCAACGATGAAACATCACGGCTCCGGAGTCGTGCGTTTCAGGGCCAGCCCGACAAAGCCGATGGCCAGCAACAGGAGCAGCATCGGGTCGACCCGTGCGCCGGCCGGTGCAAGGGTGCAGCCACCGCCGCCGCCGGAATCCGCAACGGGAACTGGCGCCGGGACGGTCATGGGTGGTGTCACCGGCGGCGTTGTCGGCGGCGTTACTGGCGGCGTGGTGGGCGGGTTCACTACCGGCGGCAGCGACGACAGCGCGGGTGTCACGGTCAGCGTGACCGCCAGCGCATTGTCGGCCACCGCGGCATCGGGCTCGCTGCTGCCGACAGCAGTATTGACGACAAAGCTGCCTTCGGTCGTGCCGGTAACGGTCAACAGTACCGGCCGGTTCTGGTTGACGGCCAGTTTCGCCAGCAGGCAACTGAACTTCGGGCCGCTGAACACGCAATCACTGGGCTCGGTGATCCCGACCGGCGTCAGTCCGCTGGGCACCGTCCCTGTGATGAGGACACTGCTGGCGTCACCGGCACCACGGTTCGTGACCGAAATCGGCAGGGTGAGGTTGCTGTAAGCAGGAAAGGACATATTCGTCCCGCTGATCTTCAGATCGGGGAGCTGGAACGGCACACCAATGGCAAAGACCGCGTCCTTGGTCAATGGATCGCCCCTTACCTGCTCACCCATCCACATCGCCATGACCGACGTCCCATCAGGGGTCGGGCGCAGTTGCGACTCCGACTGCCCCCCGGCGACCGTCGACACCGGCAGGAACGGCTCGAAAGTTGCGCCCTGATCCAGCGAACGCGAGACGAAGATGCGGCCCGCCTGCCCGACGAGCGTGTTGGTTTCCGTGGCGTAGGCAATGAAGATCGCGTTCGGATCCTGGGTGTCGCCTGGGTCTGGCGTGCCCGTGAGCGGGTTCACCACGGATCCCGGTGTCGGCACCATGCGTGGCTCGACAACCGTGAGGGTCGCGGATTCGACACGCGACAGGTTGACGGGTGCGCTCCAGCTGCCGGCGTCTCCATCCCTTATGGAGCGCGTCACGAACAGGTTGTAGTTCGTAGTCGGCACCGGTGTCTTCTCCGGGTTGGCGGCGTCCATGTTGGGTGTCAGGTCGTACGCAAGCGCAACCAGGCCGCCCCGCACCACCGCGCGGTGGGCATTGGCATTGCCGCCGGATCGCGCGATGTTCGTCATGTTCTGCGGCGAATCGGCAAGGATGTCGCTGGCGAGAAAACCGGTAGATCCCGGCCGCGCGGCCGAATCCATGAGCCCGCGCCGCACGATGATGTCCGATGGCGCCGCCGGCGTGACGAACGGCGTCTCGCGCCAGAGCACAACCGTGCGCAGGCTCGACGCGCCCGCCATCGCAGCCCCCTGCAGGAAGAAGCGAACGCGCCGCGCGTTCTGCGTGACGTCGCTGATGGTCGTACCCGGAGAGTCTGTGTCGTGCGTCATGTAGGGAAACGAGTGGTACACGATGCACTTGCCACTGCCGCCGCCCGGGCACGCCGTCTCCTCGTAGGCAACGACGGCGGTCGTTCCACTGAGCTGCAGGTTCGGACGTGACGCGCCTGGATTGCCGGTCCCCATGATGTTGTTGTCGCTGAGCTGCGCAATGTTCGCGCGCAGCGTCATGCCGTTGGGATTGGGCGCGTGCGTGTACCAGATGTTGGTGCCGCCCGTGGCATGCGAACCCATGCCTCCGTCGCCCCGACCTTCGCCTTCGCCCGGCTGCAGTCCCGCGGGGTCTTCCTGCCACGCCATCGCGAAGGCATTGCCCGTTGAACTGCCGGAGATCACTTCGTTGATCGCGTCGCGCTCGCCGTTGGTGAGTTGCTGCACGTCCCAGGCGGCCAGCGTCGGGTCGGTCGTCGTGGCCACCCATACGCAGTGGAACGGCCGGTCCGGCACCCCGTCCTGGTCGAAATCACCGGCGCCCTGATCGGGGTTGACATAGCTGCCGGCGTTGTTCGAGGCGGCCGGGTTCTGCGGGCAGTACGCGCTGTTCCACGTGATCAGCACCAAGGGGCCGGAGGTCACCGGCGGCGCGAAGATCGTCGGCTTCTCGTTGTCGACGACAAAACTCAGCGCGCCCTTCGTGGTGATGGTCTGCCCGCCGGTCGGGGAGTTGGCTGCATCGCGCGACAGGAGCACGGGCGCCGACCACGTCGCTCCCTCGTCAAAGGAATACCTCGCAAAGACATTCTGCTGGTCGGCGGTCCCGTCGCCATAGGTAAACAGCCATGCCTTGCGGAAGGCGCCGCCATAGACGTAAGCAAGACGAACGACCTTGGCCTTTTCGGTCGGCGTCGGCGTGCCGCTCACATTGATCTCAGCGCCGAAACGCAGCGCCGTTGCTGCGTAAACTGCCATGGCAAATGCGCCCAGGCACAACGTCACTCCGATTCTGAATCTGGCGCTCATGAAGACCTCCTACCGGCCCTCCCGAAATGCGGGCAGGGCCTGTTCGATTGCGGCCGTCCATCGTCGCGAAAACCCGCTTCGCGCCTTGTCGATGCACCATGACCTCGGGCGCTGATCACCCGCCGCCGCACCGCTGGATGCGCGCACTGGGCGTCTCGCCACCTCCATCGGGCTGGTGGCACTGGCTGCAGGATTCGCACTTCCTGATCGCGGTTCTGGCTGCCGTGCCCGTCTGGGTCGTGCTCGGCCTCGTGGCCGGCGATCGCATGCGTCCGAGCAGCACGTTGACCGCGCTGATCTCGTTCCTCGTCGTGCAGCCGATCATCGAGGAACTGGTGTTCCGCGGCGCGCTTCAGGGTCATCTGCTCGGTCGCGGCTGGACTCGGCGCATCGGCCCGGTCTCCAGTGCGAACCTCGCCGTGACGTCCGCGTTTGCGGCACTGCATCTGCTGGCGCAGCCGCCCGCATGGGCCGTCGCTGTCGCGGTGCCGTCGCTGGTATTCGGTCACCTGCGTGAGCGCTTCACGAGTGTCCTGCCATCGATCGCCCTGCATTCGATCTACAACGCCGGTTTCGCTCTTGCGGCCTGGTGCGCGCAGCGATGAAGCCGCCGGGCCGGAAAGGACACGCTCCTCCCGGCCGCGGCGTACGGCCGGGGAGAGTCCGGTGGTGCCGCGCGTGCCCATCGCCTCCCCCCTCTCCAGCGTGAATCAGTTCACCGTGATGATCACCGAGGTACTCAGGCCGTCCGCCGCGAGCGTCGCGCCTGCATCCGCCTTGCTGACCATCTTGATGTGGTTCGGCACCTTCACGCCGCCCACCGTCGCCTCGGGATCGAGGCTGAACGTGATCCGGTACTGGCCCGCCTTGCTCGGCACGCCGGTCACCGAGCTGAGTCTGAAGTTGTAGCCGTAGACCAGGATGCCGCCGACGTTGAGTTCAGCGCCGTACTTCGATGGCGCCGAACCGGCACCGCCACCGCCTTCACCCTCGGTCGTGGTGCCAAAGCCCTCGTAGACCGCCTTGTCGAAGATGAGGAGATCCGGGCTGCCATCGGTGGAGATCTTCTCGATCTTCAGCCGCGCGTTGATCGCGAACA
>DAOMFL010000017.1:0-52643 GCA_035429805.1 Burkholderiaceae bacterium | reverse complement strand
TCGCCTCGGCCTCGTGCAGCAGGCGGCTCATGCTGCGGCCGGTGACGTCGTCCTCGGTGTGGGTGTTGGCGTAGCTGCGCTGCAGGCTCTGCAGGTAGCGCTCGACGAACAGCAGGCAGCGGCCCGAGGCGGTGAAGTCGCAGTACACCATCAGCCGGCGCCCGAACGGCGTGTCGAAGGCGGAGTCGATGCCGACCACCTGGCTGCGGAGGTACTCGAAGCTCCAGTCCTGCATGGGCAGGGATTGTACGGAAATTGGCGGCCTGCCTCTTCTGCGTATTCCCGGCGCGGCCGCACAGGCCAAGAATCGAGCCATCGGCGGCAAGTCGGAGACGGCCATGGCGCACAAGCAGGTGCTGTTCCGCTCGGCGGCGCGCGAAAAGATCCTCCACGGCGCCACCCAGCTCGCGGAGGCCGTGCGCATCACGCTCGGCCCCAAGTCCAAGTCGGTGCTGATCCAGAAGAAGTGGGGCGCGCCACTGGTCTGCAACGACGGCGTGACCATCGCCAAGGAGTTCGACCTCGAGGACGCCGCGGCCAACCTGGGCGCGCAGATGCTGCGCCAGGCGGCGGAGAAGACCGGCGACGTGGTGGGCGACGGCACCAGCACCGCGACCATCCTCGCCCACGCGATCTTCGCCGACGGCGTGCGCAACGTGACCGCCGGTGCCAGCGCCATCGACCTGAAGCGCGGACTCGACCGCGGGCTGGCTGCGGCGGTGGCGGCGCTCAAGGGGCTGTCGCAGCCAGTGCGCGAGCGCAAGGAGAAGGCTGCCGTCGCCGCCATCGCGGCGCACAACGACGCGGCGATCGGCGAGCTCGTCGCCGACGCGATGGAAAAGGTCGGCGGCGAGGGCGTGATCACGGTCGAGGAGTCGAAGACCACCGAGACCGTGCTCGAGGTGGTCGAGGGCATGCAGTTCGACCGCGGCTACACCTCGCCCTACTTCGTCACCGACACCGAGAAGATGGAAGCGGTGCTCGAGGACCCGTACGTGCTGCTCACCGACCGCAAGGTGAACCTGCTCAAGGACCTGATCCCACTGCTCGAGCAGGTGGCGAAGTCGGGCCGGCCGCTGCTGCTGGTGGCCGACGACTTCGAGGGCGAGGCGCTCGCCACGCTGATCGTCAACCAGATCCGCGGCGTGCTGCGCTGCGTGGCGGTGAAGGCGCCGGGCTTCGGCGACCGTCGCAAGGCGATGCTCGCCGACATGGCGGCGCTGACCGGCGGGCAGCTGGTGTCCGAGGAACTGGGGCTGAAGCTCGAAGACGTGCAGCTGGCGCAGCTGGGTCGGGCGAAGCGCGTAGTGGTCGACAAGGACGACACCACGATCATCGGCGGCGCGGGCGACCGCAAGGCGATCGAGGGCCGCATGGCGCAGATCCGCCGCGAGATCGACAAGGCGACCAGCGACTACGACAAGGAGAAGCTCGAGGAACGGCTCGCCAAGCTGGCGGGCGGCGTCGCGGTGATCCGCGTCGGCGCGCCGTCGGAATCGGAGATGAAGTCGCGGAAGGACGCGCTCGACGACGCCATCAGCGCGACCAAGGCCGCCGTGGCGGAAGGCATCGTGCCGGGCGGCGGGCTCGCGCTGCTGCGCTGCGTGGCGGCGGTGGCGAAGGTCGAGGCCGGGTGCAGCGGCGACGAGCGGACCGGCGTGCAGTGCCTGCGACGGGCGCTCGAGGCGCCGGCGCGGCAGATCGCCGAGAACTCGGCGGTGGACGGCGGCGTGGTGGTGCACCAGATGATGGCGTCGAGCGGCGCCCAGGGCTTCGACGCGGCCCGGGGCGAGTACGTGGACCTGCTGGCGGCCGGCATCGTCGACCCGACCAAGGTGGTGCGCGTGGCGCTCGAGAACGCCGTGTCGGTGGCAAGCGTGCTGCTGCTCACCGAGGCCACCATGACCGAGGTGCCGGAGAAGGAGAAGCCGCTGCCCGCCGAGCCGCCGGAGATGTAGACGGAAAATGGGGACATTCTCCGAATTTCGAAAATAGGTGAATGTCCGCTGTTATCCGCCCGGCCCGGGGCTAAGATCGAACTGCCAGGCCGCGTGGCCACACCCCACGGGAGCACTGCCATGACGCATCACCCCTCGATTCCCCATGTGGGCGCTCAGGACCCCGAGCTGCGCAATTCGCCGATCGCCGAGGAAGAAGACGAGGACACCGACGTCATCCGCCAGCAGGTTCCCGGCGAGCCCGTGTGCTACTTCAACGGCGCCGAGTATCGCAACGGCAGCTACGTGGTGAGCGGCACCCGGTTGCTGCAGTGCAATTACGGCGTGTGGGTGGAATCGGCCGCCGAGGACGCGCGCAACCTCTAGCGACGGTGACGGCAAGCCCCTGATAAATCGGCCATTTCCGGCACCGCGGGTGCCAGTGCCGCGCGACATGACGTAATCTGCACTCCCCGACCGCAGCACGACGCCAGGGAGCGCAGACCATGGATACCGAAGGCCGCCGCCAGAGCAGCAACATCGAGGACCGCCGCGGCATGCGCCCGGTGCGCACCGGCGTGGGCCTGAGCATCGGCGGCGTGCTGTTCCTCATCGTGCTGAGCCTGCTCGGCATCAATCCCCTGCCTTTCCTCGGCGTCGCCACCCAGGCACCCGAGGTGAAGATGGAACAGAGCAGCCAGCCGTACCAGGAGTCGCCGCAGGAGGCGAAGCTGCGCGAGATGACGGCGGTGGTACTCGCCGACACCGAGGAGACCTGGCACGCGCTGCTGCCGCAGTACGGCGTGCAGTACACGGAGCCGACCCTGGTGCTGTTCAGCGGCGCCGTGCAGTCGGCGTGCGGCACCGCGCAGTCGGCGATGGGGCCGTTTTATTGCCCGCTCGACCAGAAGGTCTACGTCGACATGTCGTTCTACGACGAACTGTCGCAGCGCTTCGGCGCGCCGGGTGACTTCGCGCAGGCGTACGTGATCGCGCACGAGGTCGGGCACCACGTGCAGAACCTGGTGGGCACCGCGGAGAAGGTGCAGGCGGCGCAGCAGCGCGTCGGCAAGGCCGAGGCCAACGCACTGTCGGTGCGCATGGAACTGCAGGCGGATTGCTACGCCGGCGTGTGGGCGCACCACGCCGCGCGCTCGCGGCAGCTGCTCGAGTCGGGCGACGTCGAGGAGGGCTTGCGCGCGGCGAGCGCGATCGGCGACGACCGGATCCAGCGCGAGACCCAGGGCCGGGTCGTGCCCGACGCGTTCACGCACGGCAGCTCGGAGCAGCGCGTGCGCTGGTTCCGCCGCGGGCTCGAGAGCGGCAAGCCCGAGGACTGCGACACGTTCGCGGCGCGCGAACTGTAGAAGAGGCCTTACAGCTCCAGGCGGCCGGCGTAGCCGGTGAGCTCGAGGTAGCCGCGGCCCGCCGTTCCGCCGCCGGCGGCGCGCAGTCGCACGGGCCCTTCCCAGTAGATCGTGCCGGTGCTCGCGCGCGAGTCCAGCTCCGCGTCGTCCAGCAGCGGCTCCACCTCGAACTCGCGCTCGCCGACCCGCACCCGCCACGCCACGGGATACTCGGCGCCGGTGCGCGGTGAGCGCCAGCGCCGCAGCGGGGTCCAGGCCACTTCCGTCGGCGCAAACGTCTGCACGCTGCCATCCGCGGCACGCAGCGTCGCCGCCGCCCAGCGTGCGCCGCCGTCCGGGCCGCGCATGCGGAACGCCATCAGCGCGCCGCCGTCGTCAAAGTTGACGCCCAGCCAGTCCCAGCCGCGCGCCTGCGCGTCCATCACGTCGCTCGACCACTCGTGGTCGAACCACGCCGTGCCCGTGACGCTGCGCCGCCGACCGTCGATCACCACGTCGCCGCTCACGCGCAGGTGCGGCAGGCTGTAATAGTGGCTGGCCTGCGCGGCATCCGGGCCTTTGCGGCTGTAGCCGCGGTCGCCCTGCAACAGCGGTGGTTGCGCCGGCTCGAGTTCGAGCTGCATCGAGAAGTCCTCGCCCGCGACGATCGCGCGGTACCCGCCGCCCGCCGCGCGCAGCGACCAGTCGTCGAGCTTGACGTCGACGCGGCCCTCGCGAGCGAACGCGAGATCGAAGCCCTCGCGCGCCGACCGCTCGGCGTGCCGCAGCTTGCCGAGGCGAGGATCGGCGACGGCCGCGTGCCCGAACAGGACCTGCCGCGCGGCAAACCGGCTCGGGTTCGCTTCGCCGAGCCCCGGCCGCACGCGGAAGAACGTGACCTGCAGGCCGAGCGGCGCGCCCGTGTCGTCCTGCACCCAGCCCGTCACGTACCACCACTCGATGCGGTACCCGGGGTGCGCGCCCTCGTCGCCCGGGAACTGCAGCTCGACGCCGGGCACGACGGCGGGATACGTCACCTGCGCGCGGACCGGGAGGGCGGCGATGAACAGCAGCGGCGCGAGCAGGACGAGGTTTCTCACCAGTCCTCCTTGACCGCGCGCACCACGTCGTCGCCCATCGCCTGTCGTCCGCTCGCCACGGAGGTCAGCGCCGCCGCCGCGACCAGCACGCCACTGAGCACCGCGAGCAGCGGCCACGGCACGTGCACGTCCATGGTCCAGTGGAACGACTGCCGGTTGACCACGTAGACCAGGATCACGCTGACGACGCCGCCCATCGCGAGGCCCGTCGCGACGCCGACGGCACCGAGCGCCGCTCCCTCGACCGCGAGCATGCGGCCGATTTCGCCGCGCGTGACGCCGAGGTGGCGCAGCATGCCGAACTCGCCGCGTCGCGCGAGCACCTGCGAGCTGGTGCTGGCGCTGATGCCGAACAGCCCGATGAGCACGGCCACCGCCTCGAGCAGGTAGGTGACCGCGAACGTGCGGTCGAAGACGCGCAGCGACAGGCGGCGGATTTCCCGCGGCACGGCCACCTCGAAATCACCGCCGCGCTGCAATGCTGCCTGGATGCGCGCGGCCACGGCGTCCGGATCGGCACCCGCCGCGAGCCAGAGCGCCGCCGTGGTGGCTCGGGTGTCGCCGGTGTAGCGCACGAACACGTCGCGCGGCATCACGATCGAGCCGCCGGGCCGCTCGTAGTCGCGCCACAGGCCGCGCACGCTCGCCCGCACGGTGCGGCCGCCCAGCGGCAGCTCGAACACCGTGCCGACGTCGAAGCCACGCAGGTCGAGCGCCGCCTCGGACGCCCACACCGGCACCGTGCCCGCAGGCGCTGGCTGCGTGTCGCGCCGCCGGATCGGCAGCAGGCTGTCCGCGTCGTCCTCGGTGACCGGCCGGGCGATGACCGTGAGCGGCAGCCCGGACCCCGGCAGCACCACGTCCTGGAAGCGCACGAAGTCCACGCGCACCACGCCGTCGACGGAGCGGATCACGGCCTGTGCATTCTCGTCGAGGAAGCTGCTGAGGCCCGCCGAGCCGGAGCGCACGTACAGGTCGGCCGGCAGGATGCGCTGCATCCAGGCGTCCAGCGACACACGGAACGAGTACACCATGATCGCCATCGCGACCATCAGGCTGAAGCTCACCAGCACCGCGGCGATGCTCACCGTGGAGCGCCGCGCCGTGCCGCGCAGTTGCGCCGTCGCGATCTGCAGCCAGGCCGGCCCCTGGACGGGCAGGCGGTCGAAGGCCAGGTGCGACAGCGTGGGCGCGAGGAAGACCGCCGCCAGCAGCAGGCAGGCGATGGCCGCGTAGCCCGGCAGGGCGATGCCCTCGAGTGGCGGCAGCAGCAGCGCGACGCCCGCGGCGAGCGCCAGAAATGCTGCAATCCAGCCATGCTGCCTGGCTGCCAGCGGCGCTTCGTCGCCGGCCTTGAGCGCCGCAGCTGCCGGCACCGACGCGGCCTCGCGCGCGGGGCCGAGCGTCGCCACCAGTGCCGCGGCCACGCCGAGCGTGAAGAACAGCAGTACTTCCACCGCGCCGACCGCAAGCGGGGGCGCGACGCCGCGGAAATAGCCGGCGCCGAGGTCCGCGCCGAACGCGGCGAGGCCCGCGCGGGCGACGAAGATGCCGAGCACCACGCCGAGCGCGGCACCCAGCACGCCAACCAGGCCGCCGGACAGCAGGGCCGCGGCGAGCTGCTCGCGCACCGTCATGCCCATCGCGTGCAGCAGCGCGATCTCGCGGCGGCGGCGCGCGACCGCCAGCGACTGCGTGGCGTAGACGAGGAAGCCGCCGGTGAACAGCGCGACCAGCGCGAGCGCGGTGAGGTTGGAGCGATACGCGCGCGACAGGCGCACGGCATCGTCGCTCGCCTCACCCGGCGTCGTGAGGCGCACGCCGGGCGGCAGCGCCGCACGAATCGCGGCCTGCACCGCCACCGGATCGCTGCCGGCGGCGAGACGCAGGTCGACGCGATCGAGGCGGCCGAGTCGACTGAGGCGCCACTGGGCGGTGCCGATGTCGAGCATGCCGACGGGTTGCCGGTACTCCCCCGCGGGCAGCAGCCCCGCCACTCGCAGCGGGACCGGATCGAGCCCGACCTGCACGTCGAACGAGTCGCCGACCTCGAGTTCCAGCATCTGCGCTGCCGCTGCACTCAGCCACACGAGGTCGTCGCCGAGCAGGCCATTGCCCTGCGCGGCGGTCGCGCCCGCCGCGGCGAGCGCCGGCTGCAGCTTCGCCACCCGGAACGGGTCGATGCCGACCAGCTTGAGCGTGCGGTCGCGGCCCGGCAGGCGCGCCTGCACCTCGACCACCGGGCTCGCCACGGCGATCCCGGGGATCGCCGCGAGCGTCGGGTACAGTGCCTCGTCGAAGCCGAGGCCCGGCGCCTGCACCGACAGGTCCGCCAGGCCGAACAGGCCGCGCGACGCGAGCTGCACCTCGTCGGCCGCCACGCGGTTGATCAGGTAGACCGAGAAGCCGAGCGCCACGCCGAGCGCGATGGCGACGATGGCGAGCGCCGTGCGCCCGGGCGCCTGCCGCAGCGGCCCGAACGCCGCGGCCTCGAGCAGCGCGCGCCGAGCGCCAAACGTGATGCGCCCCGCGTCGACGCTCAAGGCGCCACCGGCGACCGGCGTTCGTGCAGTCCCGTCCGCGTGAGTTCGTACACGCGGTCGGTGGTGGCCGCCGCGGCGGCCGAGTGGGTCACCAGCACGCCGGCCGCATTGTCGCGCTTGATCTGCGCGCGCAGGATCTCGAGGATCACGAGCGCGTTGTCGGGATCGAGGTTGCCGGTCGGCTCATCCGCCAGCACCAGCGCGGGCCGGTGCGCCAGGGCCCGCGCGACTGCCACGCGCTGCATCTCTCCGCCCGACAGCTCGCGCGGCAGGCTGTCGGCGCGTCCGCCGAGGCCCACCGCCTCGAGCAGCTCCTGCACGCGCGCCGCCGCTGCCGGCCCGGCTTGCCCGTTGAGCGCGAGCGGCAACGCGACGTTGCGGGCGACGCTGAGGTGCGGCAGCAGGTGGAACGCCTGGAACACGAAGCCCATGCGCGAGCGGCGCAGGCGCGTGCGGGCGTCTTCGTCGAGCTGCGCCAGGTCGCGCTCCTCGAGCAGGACCTGCCCGGCGTCGGGCACGTCGAGCCCGGCCACCAGGTTGAGCAGCGTCGACTTGCCGACGCCCGACTCGCCGACGATCGCGACGTACTCGCCCGGCTGGACCCGCAACTGCACGCCCTCGAGCACCCGCCGGCCGCTCGGTCCGCCGTAGGACTTGGTCAGGTTGCGAACGTCGAGCATGAGACCTTATATCGCAGCCCGGCGGCGCGGTGGATTCAGCCGATGCGCGGCAGCAGGTACGCCACGCACTTGTCGAGACTCGCCAGCTGCGCGTAGTCCGCTTCCGGCACGTCCACGCCCAGCTCGCGATGCAGCGCGATGGCGAAGTTGAGCGTGTCCATCGAGTCGAAGTCGAACTGGTCGCGGAAGTCGATCCCGGGGATGACGGTGGCGGCCTCCACATCCGGCGCAATTTCGGTCACGAGCGACAGCACGCGGCGCGCGAGTTCAGCACGATCCATGGCAGCTCCTCACAGTGATGCCGGTGACTGCAGCCGGGCGGCGATGCGCGCGAGGAACTGTGCGCCAAGGCGCCCGTCCGTGACGCGGTGATCGGCGCCGAGGGACAACGTCAGCACCTGGCGCGGCACGACCTGGCCGCCGACCACCCACGGCCGCTCCACCACGGCCCCGGCGCCGACGATGGCGACCTGCGGCGGCTGGATGATCGGGAACACGGCATCCACCGACGCTTCGCCGAGGCTGGTGAGGATGATCGTGGGCGCCGCGAGCTCGCTGGCGCGCAGCCGCCCGGCACGCGCCCGCGTCACCAGCGCGCGGAAGTCGTCCATCAGCGCGGCGAGCGGCTTGTCCGCCGTGTCCATGATCGCGGGCGCCACCAGTCCGCCGCCCCGCAGCGCAACGGCCACGCCGACGTGGACCGCAGGGCTTGGCTCATAGTGGCCGTCGCGATGGAAGCCGCTGAAGCCCTCGAGTTCGCGGCAGGCGAGCGCCACCGACTTGACGATCAAGGCCGCGAACAGCAGCCGCTCCGCGACCGGCGCCGTGGCGTTATGCGCAGCCAGCCACTCGGTGGCCGGCGTGACGTCGACCGTGGTCGAGAGGTAGTAATGAGGGATCTCGCGCTTCGAGCGCGACATCGCCGCCGCGATCGCCTCGCGCATGCCGCTCTTCTCGGAGGGTTGCGCTCTCTCCACGTCCTCAACTGAAATCGCGCCGCCTGGCCCCGTCCCCTTGAGCGCCTCGACGTCGACGTGCAATTCCCGTGCGCGCCGCCGCGCGGCGGGCGAGACTTTCAGGCGTTCCGTGGACGGTGGAGAAGGAGAGGAGCCCTCCCCCCTACCCTCTCCCGCTGGGGCGGGAGAGGGAGTTGGAGACGGAGAGGGAGAGGGAGCAGGAGCGGCCCCCTCGGCGTCGATCGTGGCGATCACCGTGCCGACCGGGATGCGTGTCCCGGGCGCGACGACGATTTCGCGCACCACGCCATCCATGAAGATCTCGACGTCGATGGCGCCTTTGTCGGTCTCGACCACGGCCACCACGTCGCCCCGTTTCACGCGGGAGCCGGGCGCCACGTGCCACTCGACGATCGTGCCGTCGTCCATGTCCGCGCCGAGCGCGGGCAGTCTGAATTCACTGGGCATCGCTGAACAACCTCCGCACGGCGGCCACGATGCGCTCGGGGCCTGGCAGTGCCGCGTCTTCGAGGTGCTTCGGGTAGGGGATCGGCACCTCCTCGGCACACACCCGTCCCACCGGCGCGTCGAGGTCGTAGAAGCCCTGCTCGACGATGCGCAGGCCCACCTCCGCCGCGAGGCTGCCGCTGCGCCAGCCCTCGTCGACGATCACCACGCGGCGCGTGCGACTCACGGAGGCCAGCACGGTCGCGTCGTCGAGCGGGCGCAGGCTGCGCAGGTCGATGATCTCCGCCTCGATGCCGTCGGCCGCAAGAGTCTCCGCCGCCGTCACGCAGCGCCACAGGCTCGCGCCGTAGGTCACCAGCGTGACGTCGCGTCCGGCGCGGTGCACGCGCGCTCCCTCGAGCCGGACGGTGGCCGCCGCGTCCGTCAGCTCGCCTTCCATGTTGTAGAGCGAAATCGGCTCGAAGAGGATCACCGGATCGGGGCTTGCGAGCGCGGCGCGCAGCATGCCGCGTGCGTCGTCGATCGTCGCCGGCTCGACCACGCGCAGCCCCGGCACGTGCGCGTACCAGGCCTCGAGGCTGTGCGAGTGCTGCGCGGCCAGCTGCCGTCCCGCGCCCGTGGCCATGCGGATCACGACCGGCACGTGGAACTGTCCGCCCGACATGTGGCACAGCGTCGCCGCAGTGTTCACGATCTGGTCGAGGGCGAGCAGGCTGAAGTTCACGGTCATGACTTCGACGATCGGACGCAGGCCGCCGAGTGCCGCGCCGATGCCGGCGCCGACGAACGCCGACTCGGAGAGCGGCGTGTCGCGGATGCGCTCCTCGCCGAACTCGTCGAGCAACCCCTTGCTGACTGCGAAGCAGCCGCCGTACTTGCCGACGTCCTCGCCCATCAGGAACACGCGCGGATCGGCCTGCAGCGCCTCGCGGATGGCCTGCTTCATCGCCTCGCGATAAGTGATGCGCGTGCCGCTCATGACCGGACCTCCGCCGCTTGCACGTGTCGCGCCAGGTCCTCGACCGGCTCCCAGGGCGCGTCGGCCGCGAACTGCACGGCGGCCTGCACCTCGGCGTCCGCCTCGCGCTGCAGGCGCTGGAAATCGTCCTCGGTCATCAGGCCCGCGGCCTTGAGGCGCGTCGTGAGCGTGGTGAGCGGACCGCGCTGGCGCCACTCCTCGACCTCCGCCTTGTCGCGGTAGAGCTGCGCGTCGAACATCGAGTGCGCGCGCAGGCGGTAGGTGCGGAACTCGAGCAGCGAGGGACCCTGGCCTGCCCGCGCGTGCTGCGCCGCGCCGCGCACCGCGGCCTCCACGGCGAAGACGTCCATGCCATCCACCGCCTCGGCCCGCACCGCGTAGGCCGCAGCCTTGGCATGGATGTCGGTCTGCGACTCGGAGCGTGCCAGCGCGGTGCCCATCGCGTATTGGTTGTTCTCGCACAGGAACAGCACCGGCAGCCGCCACAGCGCCGCGAGGTTCAGCGACTCGTGGAACTCGCCCTCCGCCGCCGCGCCCTCGCCGAAGAAGCACGCCGCGACTGCGTCGCGGCCTTGCAGCTTCTCTGCCAGCGCCAGCCCGACCGCGAGCGGCAGCCCGCCACCGACGATGCCGTTGCCGCCGTAGAAGCGCGTCGCGGCGTCGAAGACGTGCATCGAGCCGCCGCGCCCGCCGCTGCAGCCCGCCTGCTTGCCGTACAGCTCGGCCATCAGCGGACCCATCGCCACCCCGCGTGCCAGCGCGTGGCCGTGCTCGCGATAGGTGGAGACGATCGCGTCGTCCGGGCCGAGCGCCTGCATCGCGCCCACCGCGATCGCTTCCTCGCCGTCGCACAGGTGCAGGAAGCCGCGGATGTGGCCCGCGCCGTACAGCTCGGCGCAGCGGTCCTCGAACTGGCGGATGCGCAGCATTTCGCGCAGGAGCTGCAAGCCGCGCTCGCGGGTGAGGTGTTCGGGCAGGCCGCTCATGACGTGCCCTCCAGTGTGGAGAGGTCCCCCTCCGGCAGGCCCAGCTCACGGGCGCGCAACAGCCGGCGCATGATCTTGCCGCTGCGCGTGCGCGGCAGCTGCTCGCTGAAGGCGATCTCGCGCGGCGCCACGGCGACGCCGAGCAGCCGCCGGGCGTGCGCCATCAGGTCGCGTTGCAACGCCTCGCTCGGCGCGTGGCCCGCCTTCAGCTCGACGAACGCCTTCACCGCGGCGCCGGCGATCGGGTCGGGCACACCGATCACGCCCACCTGCGACACGGCGGGATGCGTCATCAGGGCACTCTCGACCTCGAACGGGCTGATCAGGTGGCCGGCCGCCTTGATCACGTCGTCCGCGCGGCCAACGAACCAGAAGTAGCCGTCGGCGTCGCGGCGCGCGAGATCGCCCGACAGGTACCAGCCGCCGCGGAAGCACTTGCGATAGCGCGCCTCGTCGTTGAGGTAGCCGCGGAACATCGACGGCCAGCCGGGCTTGAGCGCGAGCTCGCCGACCTCGCCGGGCGCTTCGACGACGTCCACGCCGCCGTCGTCGCGCGGCCGCACGATGCCGGCCTCGACGCCGGGCACGGGCCGGCCCATGGAGCCAGGGCGCACGTCCATGCAGGGGTAGTTGGCGATCATGATCGCGCCGGTCTCGGTCTGCCACCAGTTGTCGTGGAACGGCCGCCCGAACGCCTCGACGCCCCACACGACCGCCTCGGGATTGAGCGGCTCGCCGACACTCGCCAGGTGGCGCAACGCCGGGTACGGCCGTGCCCGCGCCAGCTCGACGCCCGCCTTCATCAGCATGCGGATCGCGGTGGGCGCCGTGTACCACACGGTGACGCGCTGCGTGTCGAGGGTCTCGTACCAGCGCGGGGCGTCGAACTCCTCCCGGTCGACGAGCAGCGTCACGCCGCAGGCGAGCGGCGCGATCACGCCGTACGAAATGCCCGTCACCCACCCCGGATCGGCGGTGCACCAGTAGACGTCGCCGTCCTGCAGGTCGAGCACCCAGCGCGCGGTGGCGACATGCGCGGTGACGGCCGCGTGGGCGTGCAGCACGCCCTTCGGCAGGCCCGTCGTGCCGCTGGTGAAGTGCAGCAGCGCGTAGTCTTCAGCTGCTGTGGCTGCGGTCGCGAACTCGGGCGAGGATTCCAGCAGCAGCGCGCCGAGATCGAGCGTGCCGGGCGGCAGGTCACCCGCGCCGGGGGTGCGCACGATCAGCACGTGGCGCAGGTCCGGCAGCTCGCCACGGATCGGCGCCACCTTGCGGCGGTACAGCAGGTCGGTCGTGACGAGCACGCGCGCCGCGCCGAGCAGCAGCCGCGCCTTGACCGGCTCGGGACCGAATGCCGAGAACAGCGGGCAGTACACGGCGCCGGCCGCCAGCGTGCCGAGCACCGTGGCATAGAGCTGCGGCACGCGGCCCATCAGCGAAGCCACGCGCTCGCCGCGCTGCACGCCCAGCCGCGCCAGCAGGCTGGCGAAGCGGCGTGCGTCGCCGGCGAGTTCGCGGTAAGTGCGCTCGACCGGCGGCTGACCCTGCGCGAGGAAGCGGATCGCGACGCGGTCCGCCGCGGAGCCGCGCAGGTGCCGGAACAGCGCCTCGTGCGCCATGTTGAGCCCGCCACCCGGCAGGCCGTCGAGCCGCAACGTGGCCTGCGACCAGGTGAAATTGCGGCGGGCCTCGTCGTAGTCGGCGAGGTTCGGGTCGCGCGGCAGGGAGTCGCGCGGCTTGGAGATGGGCGACCATTCCATGGCGTTCCCCCTCGCGCAGGCGGGCTGCGCTCCCTGCCACTGTAGGCCGTCGCCGCGAAGCGGAAATGCGGAATTTCCGCGAGCAGGTATTTCTGCCGATGAACCGGCGCGCAACCTCTGCCATACGGAAGGTCGCCGCCGCGAGCGACAGAGGACACCGTGACCCCGACGTCACCCGAGCCGGTCGTCCGTCCATGCCGGAGCTGATGCCGGCAGCGGGCAGTGCTGCGGAACTCGCGGCCTTCGCGGCCCTGCAGGCGCGCCTGCCGCAGCTGTTCCGGCACGTCTTCGGCGACCCGCTCGCACCACGCGCCGTCGTGGTGGTGCCGGGGCTTAGCATGGACCCCGAGGTGCTCGCCAAGGTCACCGGCTGCCTGCACTACGAAGAACGGCAGCTCGCGATGCTGATGCTGTTGCGCCTGCCGAACACGCGGCTGGTGTTCGTCAGCAGCACACCGATCGAACCCGCCATCATCGACTACCACTTGCGGTTGCTGCCGGACGTGTCGCTCGAGGATGCCCGGCGCCGGCTGGTGCTGCTGTCGGCGAGCGACGCGTCGGCCGTCTCGTTGACGCAGAAGATCCTCGACCGGCCACGGCTCCTGGAGCGCATCCGCTGCGCCATTGGCGACCCGCAACTCGCGCACCTGACGGTGTTCAATTCGACGCCGCTCGAGCGATCGCTCGCCGTGCGACTCGGCATCCCGCTCTACGGCTGCGACCCGGCGCTGCAGGAGTGGGGCGGCAAGAGCGGCAGCCGGCGGGCGTTCCGTGCGGCGCGAATCGACCTGCCGGAAGGCGTCGAGGACCTGCGCGACCCGCGCGACGTCGTGACCGCACTCGCCGAGCTCAAGGCCCGGCATCCCGCGCTCGGCCGCGCAGCCGTGAAGCTGAATTACGGTTTTTCCGGCGAGGGCAATGCGGTCTTTTCGTTCGCCGGCTGCCCGGACGACGAGGTCCAGCGGTGGGTCGCTGCGCACCTGCCGCTCAACCTGACGATCGAGGCACGCGACCTCGGCTGGGACCGCTTTGCAGAAAAGCTGCAGGAACAGGGCGGCATCGTCGAGACGTGGGTGACGGGCGACGGACTGCGCTCGCCGTCGGTGCAGCTGCGAGTGACGCCGCTGGGCGAGCTCGAGATCATCTCCACGCACGACCAGATCCTCGGCGGGCCGTCGGGGCAGATCTTCCAAGCCTGCACTTTCCCGGCCGATCCCGCCTATGCTCACGACATTCAGTCGTTGGCGCTGCGTGTCGGCGAGGTGCTGCGGGCACGCGGCGTGTTGGGGCGCTTCGGCGTCGATTTCATCTCACTGCCGCGCGCCGACGGCTGGCAGCACCTGGCGCTCGAGATCAACCTGCGCAAGGGCGGCACCACGCACACGTTCCAGATGCTGCAGTTGCTGACGCGCGGGCAATACGACCCGCAGCGGGCGGAATTCGTCACGCCGTCTGGCACAACCCGCGGCTATTTCGCCACCGACAACGTGCTGAGTCCGGCCTACCGCAGCCTGACGCCGCAGGACCTGTTCGAGATCGCGGCACAACGCGACCTGCGCTTCGATGCGGCGGCACAGTGCGGGGTGACGTTCGGGCTGGTCGGCGCGCTGTCGCAGTTCGGCAAGCTCGGCATGGTCGCGATCGACGTGGATCGCGACGCGGCGCGCAGGCGATTCCGGCAGGCGGTGGCCGTGCTGGACGAGGAGACAGCTGCTTCGCTCCCTCTCCCGCCCTAGCGGGAGAGGGTTGGGGTGAGGGTCTGGATAGGCCTACTTGGCCTTGCGCACAGCCCTGCGAATCTTGCGTTTCACCTTGCGCACGACGGCAGGGGGCTTCTTGGCCGCAGCCTTCTTCTTCGTCGCAACTGTCTTTTTCGTCACAACTTTCTTCTGCGCTGGCTTCGTCGGCTTGCCCTTGGCTGCGCCCTTGATCCGGCCCATCCGCTTCGCAATCGCCGAGCCCAATTCCGCCGGCGACCGCACCGTAGTCACGCGCGCCGCCTCGAGCGCCGCGAACTTGTCCGCCGCGGTGCCCTTGCCGCCGGAGATCACTGCGCCGGCATGGCCCATGCGCTTGCCCGGAGGCGCCGTGACGCCCGCGATGTACGCGACCACCGGCTTGGAGACGTGCTTGCGGATGTACGCCGCGGCGGCTTCCTCGTCGCTGCCGCCGATCTCGCCGACCATGATGATGCCTTCGGTCTGCGGATCACGCTCGAACAGCTCGATCACGTCGATGAAGTTCATGCCGCGCACCGGGTCGCCGCCGATGCCGACGCAGGTGCTCTGGCCGAGGCCGTTGTTGGTGGTCTGGAACACCGCCTCGTAGGTCAGCGTGCCCGAGCGCGACACGATGCCGATGCGGCCCTTCTTGTGGATGAAGCCCGGCATGATGCCGATCTTGCATTCGCCGGGCGTGATCACGCCCGGGCAGTTCGGCCCGACCAGCCGCGACTTCGAGTCGCGCAGCGCGGCCTTCACCTTCACCATGTCGTTCACCGGGATGCCCTCGGTGATGCAGACGATGGTGGCGATGCCCGCGTCGGCCGCTTCGATGATCGCATCGGCCGCGAACGCCGCCGGCACGTAGATCATGGTCGCGTCGGCGCCGGTTTTCGCGACCGCGTCGCGCACGGTGTCGAACACCGGCAGCCCGAGGTGCTTCTCGCCGCCGCGGCCGGGCGTGACCCCGCCGACCAGCTTCGTGCCGTAGGCGATGCACTGCTCGGAGTGGAACGTGCCCTGCTTGCCCGTGAAACCCTGGCAAAGGACGCGCGTGTTCTTGTTGATCAGGATCGACATGGTTACTTCCTCGCAGCCGCGACGACCTTGCGCGCCGCATCGGTGAGATCGGTGGCCGCGATCAGCTCGAGCCCGCTGTCGGAGAGGATCTTGTGCCCTTGCGCGGCGTTGGTGCCCTCGATGCGCACCACGACCGGCAGGTGCAGGCCGAGGTCGCGCGCCGCGCCGACGACGCCTTCCGCGATCATGTCGCAGCGGACGATGCCGCCGAAGATGTTGACCAGGATCGCCTTCACCTTCGGGTTCTGCAGGATCAGCTTGAAGGCCGTGGTGACGCGCTCGCGCGTCGCGCCGCCGCCGACGTCGAGGAAGTTCGCGGGCGAACCGCCGTGCAGCTTGATCAGGTCCATGGTCGCCATGGCGAGCCCGGCGCCGTTGACCATGCAGGCGATGTCGCCGTCGAGCGAGACGTAGTTGAGGTCCGCCTCGCCGGCGACGCGCTCCATCTCGTCTTCCTGCGACGTGTCGCGCCAGGCGACGAGGTCCTTCTGGCGGAACAGCGCGTTGTCCTCGATGTTGATCTTGGCGTCGAGCGCGACGACCCGGCCCTCGCCGGTGACGATGAGCGGATTGACCTCGACGAGGCTCGCGTCGCACTCGAGGTAGAGCTTGTAGAGGCCGCGCGCGATGGTCTCGAGCTGCGCCACCTGCGGACCCTTGAGCCCGAGGCCGTACGCGAGCGCGCGGCAGTGCGAGCCCTGCAGCCCCGTCGCCGGGTGGATCTCGACGCGGATGATCTTTTCCGGCGTCTTCGCGGCGACTTCCTCGATGTTCATGCCGCCCGCGGCCGAGGCGACGAACGCGATGCGGCCGGTGTCGCGGTTGAGGAGCAGACTCAGGTACAGCTCGCGCTCGATCTTCGAGCCGACCTCCACGTACACCTGGTTGATCGGCAGACCCTCGGCCCCGGTCTGCTTGGTGGTGAGCCGCTTGCCGAGCATGCCGGCGGCGGCAGCCGTCACGTCCGACACCGTCTTCACGACCTTCACGCCGCCGGCCTTGCCGCGCCCGCCCGCGTGAACCTGCGCTTTCACGACCCAGAGGCCGCCGCCAAGGCGGCGCGCCGCGTCGGCGGCTTCCTCGGGCGTCGAGGCGACGTGCCCGGCCGGCACGGGGATGCCGTAGCGGGCAAAGAGCTGCTTGGACTGGTATTCGTGGAGGTTCATGGCCTGGCCGCGTTCTTGTGGATGCGAGGCCGGGTAGTCTAAAGCCTCGGCTACGGGCGGAGCCACTCCGCCGACGGCCACGGCAGGTTGCCGCCCCGCCCGCGAGGCGAGAAACTGCCGGCAATGGCCAGCAATACCCGCCGCCTCGCCGACACTCCCCGCTCCGACGACCTCGCCTGGCGCGTCATCGGCCTGCTCAACGTCTTCCGGCTGCTGGTGCCGATGGTGTTGATCCTGCTGCTGTTCTTCAACGCGCCGAACAACAGCGTCGGCTCGGTGCAGCCCGGGCTGTTCCTCGGCATCTGCGTGGCCTACTTCACTTTCGGCCTGGTGTGCGTGCAGCCGATCCAGCGCCGCTGGCCCGGGGCCGAATGGATGGCGCTGTTCCCGCTCGCCGTGGACGGCGTCGCCATCACGCTGCTGGTGCACGCCAGCGGCGGCGTCAGCAGTGGCCTCGCCACCCTGCTGTTCCTGCCGGTGGGCGCTGTGGCTACCATCGTCAGGCCGCGGCTGGCGCTGCTCGCCACCGCCGTGATCACCATCGGCCTGCTGCTCGAAACCGCGGTCTCGGCCCTGACCGGCATCGCGCCCGGATCGGATTTCCTGGCCGCGGGACTGATCGGCGCCAGCCTGTTCGCGATCACGCTGCTGGCCATCCCGCTCGCCAACCGCCTCCGTGAAAGCGAGGCGCTGGTGCAGCAGCGCGACATCGACCTCGCCAATCTCAACGAGCTGAATCGCTTCATCGTGCAGCACCTGCGCGAGAGCATCATGGTGGTCGAGGCGGACGACCGCATCCGGCTGATCAACGACAAGGCGGCGCGCCTGCTCGCGGGCCGCGAGGTGCCGAGCGGATCCCTGCTGGGCGAGGTGTCGCCGCGGATGCTCTACCTGCTCGACGCCTGGCGGCGACGGGACCATGACCGGCGCGACACCCCGGGAGAAGTCGTGTCGGCGGACGGCGGCACGGTGATCAGGCCGTACTTCGTTTCGCTGACGGAGCGCGGTCCCGGCTCGGTGCTGGTGTTCCTCGAGGACACCAGCGTCGTGGCGCAACAGGTGCAGCAGTCGAAGCTCGCCTCGCTCGGTCGGTTGAGCGCCAGCATTGCCCACGAGATCCGCAACCCGGTCGGCGCCATGAGCCACGCGGGGCAGCTGCTGCGGGAGTCGCCGGTGCTCGGTGATGACGACCGGCACCTCACCGACATCATCGAGAAGAACGCGGTGCGGGTCAGCCAGATCATCGACAACGTGTTGCAGCTGTCGCGCAAGGACACGACGCGGCAGGAACGCGTCGACCTGTCGGCGTGGCTGGCCGGCTTCCTCGGCGAGTTTCGCGCGACCCTGCAGTTGACCGACGATCGCATCGGACTGGCGTCGGCAGTGCCCGGGCTCGAGGTGCACTTCGACCCGTCGCACCTCCACCAGGTGCTCTGGAACCTCTGCGACAACGCGCTCAGGCACGGCACGGGCGGCGGACCCGTGCCGGTGCTGCTGCAGATCGGCCGCATCGCCTCGACCGGCCGGCCATACCTCGAGGTGACCGACCGCGGCGGCGGCATCGATCCGGCCAACGCCGAACGCATCTTCGAGCCATTCTTCACCAACGGCGCGGGCGGCACGGGGCTCGGGCTGTTCATTGCGCGCGAACTGTGCCAGACGAACGGCGCGCTGCTGGCGTACGAGGCGCGGCCCGAGGGCGGCAGCATCTTCCGGATCATTTTCGCGGATCCGCAGCGGTGGCAGGCGGAGGGGAGGCCGTAGGCCGTAGGCTGTAGGCTGTAGGCTGTAGGCTGTAGGCCGGAAGCCGGAAGCCGGAAGCCGGAGGCCGGAGGCCGGAAGCGGTGGGCCGTGGGGCGGACACGGCAGACGGTCGCGGGTATTGCCGTCACGGTGAGTTCACTGTGAACCGCCGCGAGAATCTCGGCGCTTTGCGCCATTAATCAGACTGAATTTGCAGTTGCCTGGTCGCAGGCTGCGGGCATGCGCGACCATACGAAGCTGCGCGTGTTCCACATGGCCGATGCCCTGGTCATGGACGTGTACGCGGCTTCGCGCAGGTTTCCGTCGGATGAGCGATTCGGACTGACCTCCCAGATCCGGCGTTGCGGCGCATCGATCGCCGCCAACATCGTCGAGGGTTGCGCCCGGGCGACGGAGCAGGAGTACCTGCGTTTCATCGAGATCGCCTACGGCTCCGCCCGCGAACTGCAGTACGAGCTCGACCTGTGCGCCCGGCTGGGTTACCTCGACCAGACGACCGCTGCCCAGTTGGGGCAGCAATGCACCGACACCGCAAAGTCCCTGAACGCGCTGCTGAGATCGCTGAGGCGGGGGAGGTGAGGCGGTGGGCTGTAGGCTGAGGGCGGTGGGCGGTGGGCTGAAGGCTGTGGGCTGTGGGTGGTTGGAGGGTGAGCTAGGGGCTGCAGGCCGTGGGCTCGAGGCTGTACGCTATACGATACCACCTCGCCTCTTGCCCACAGCCCACAGCCCTCAGCCCTCAGCCTTCAGCCTTCAGCCCACCGCCCACCGCCCACAGCCTTCCATGCCCCCCCGCGCACTGATCGTCGACGACGAGCCCGACATCCGCGAACTGCTGGCGATCACGCTCGGGCGCATGCAGCTCGAGGTCGACACGGCCGCGGACTACGCGAGCGCGGTGCGGCACCTCGGCGGGCGGCGCTACGACCTGGTGCTCACGGACATGCGGCTGCCAGACGGCGATGGCCTCGACCTCGTCGCATGGATCCAGGACCACCGCCCCGGCGTACCGGTGGCGGTGATCACCGCGCACGGCAACGTCGAGGCCGCGGTGCGCGCGCTGAAGCTCGGGGCGTTTGACTTCATTTCGAAGCCGCTCGACCTGGCGGCGCTGCGAAAGTTGATCACCGCGACGCTGAAGCTTGGCGGATCCATCGAGGCGACCGGCCGCCGTGCGACCCTGACGCTGTTGGGCAACTCCAGGCCGATGCAGCAGCTGCGGCAGCTCATCGCCCGGGTCGCCCGCTCGCAGGCGCCGGTGCACGTCTCGGGCGACTCGGGTACCGGCAAGGAGCTGGTAGCGCGGCTGATCCACGAGTCGGGACCCCGTGCCGAGGGGCCGTTCGTGCCGGTCAACTGCGGCGCGATCCCCACTGAGCTGATGGAGAGCGAGCTGTTCGGCCACAAGAAGGGCAGCTTCACGGGCGCCGTAGCCGACAAGGAAGGCCTGATCCGCAGCGCCGAGGGTGGCACGCTGTTCCTCGACGAGGTGGCCGACCTGCCGCTGCACATGCAGGTGAAGCTGCTGCGCGTCATCCAGGAGAAGGCCGTGCGGCCCGTCGGCGAGAACCGCGAAGTGCCGGTGGACGTGCGCATCCTGTCGGCTACGCACCGCAAGCTCGAAGAACTGGTGAAGGCCGGTCGCTTCCGCGAGGACCTGTATTACCGAATCAACGTGATCGAGCTGCATGTGCCGGCGCTGCGCGAGCGGCTCGACGACGTGCCGCAGCTGGTGGACATGCTGCTCGACCGGGTGTCGCGCCAGATCGGCGTCGAACGGCCCGAGGTCAGCGACGAGGCAATGGAGAAACTGCTGACCTACGCCTACCCCGGCAATGTCCGCGAGCTGGAGAACATCCTGGAGCGGGCGGTCACGCTGTGCTCGGACGGGCGGGTGGAGCCGGAGGATATTCAGCTCAAGCATGGCACGGCCGCAGTGGAGTTGCCGCCGGTGGAGGAGACGGCTGCCGCTGCAGGGCTCGAGGGACAGCTCGAGTCGATCGAGCGGGAGGCCATTGTTCGGGCGCTGGAGCAGGCCAGATACAACAAGACCAAGGCCGCGCAGCTGCTGGGGATGACGTTCCGGCAGCTGAGGTATCGGGTGAAGAAGCTGGGGATTGAGTGACCCCGCAATTGGCTGGGCTGTGTCCTCCGTCACACACCGGCCGGAGCGGAGTTGGACATAATGCGCCCGGTTGCCCAGCCGGATGGGGAACCGCCGCCCGCAACCAATGGCGCACCCAGTAGATGATCCCGACTCCACCCTTGGACAGCGATCCATCGCAGCGTACCGCGCCAATGCGATACGTCGTCGGCCTGCTGTTGGCCGCCTGCTACGTGATCATCTGGAATCTTTCGCACCTGTACCGCGGGCTCGACCACGACGCACATCTCTATGCGCTGCAGGCTCTTGCCCGACTGCACCCGCAGCTGTATGCAAACGACATTTTCTTTCGCTTCGGATCCCAGGACAGCTACACGGTCTTCACATCCATCTACGCGGCACTGATCGCCTGGCTGGGTGTGGACAACGCCGCCAGCCTGCTGACGCTGGCGAGCACCGCCCTCTACTTCTACGGCGCATGGCTGGTCTCCCGCCGGCTCTCGGGAAGCACCACCGCCTGGCTCGCCACGGGCCTGTTGATCGTTGTTGAGCTGTACTACGGCGGGTTTTCAGTATTCAAGACCGCCGAGGAATTCCTGACGGCACGTCTGCCGGCCGAAGCGCTGAGTCTCTTTGCAATTGCAGCGTGGTTCTCCGGGCAACGAGCCATCTGTGTCGGCCTGCTGGTCTGCGCAGCCTTGATCCACCCGCTGATGGCCGTGCCTGCCACCGCACTGATTGCCCTGCTTGCCATCCCGCGGCACTTCCATGGACGTCTGTACGCCGCGGCCGCCATCGGCTTTGCAGGCGTGCTGGCGATTGCGTTGCTTGCGCCGACGGGACCGATCCGCCTGGTCGACGACGAATGGCTGTCGATCATCAGGTTGCGCAGCTACTACCTCTTCCCGACCTCATGGACGCTCGACGGCTGGAGTCGAACCGCGGTCGTGGTGGCAACGCTGGCGCTGGGTGCACTGGCCCGGCCGTCCGGCCTCGTTGCCGACACCTGCCGCGCCACGCTCGCGGTCTGCGTCATCGGGATGCTGCTCACCGGATCAACCGAAGTCTGGCCGCTGCAGATCCTGATCCAGGGCCAGCCCTGGCGCTGGTTGTGGCTCGGCAGCGTGATCGCGCTCTTGTGTCTCCCGTCCATCGTGCGGACGCTCTGGTCGGACCGCGCCGCCGGTCGGGCCGTCGCCGTGATGCTCTGCGTCTCGTGGCTGATGCTCGAGATGTCCGGCGGCCTGCTCGCGCCGCTGGCCGTTGCGCTGTGGGCACTTCGAGCGCGAATGACCGGGCGGACCGCGCGATGGCTCAACGCGCTTGCCATTGGAATTGCCGTCGTCACGGTCGTTTGGTCGCTCAGCAACGTCCACACGGTGCTGCAATGGCAGCTGGATCTGGGGAAGGAACCACTGGTCATCGAGACAGCCCGCAATGTCTTTGGACTCACCGCCCCCGCGGTGGCCGCGGTGATCAGCCTCTGGCTCATCGCTACCCGGGCGCCTGCGCGAGTCGCGATGCTGGTGATGACGGCGCTGCTCGCCGCCCTCGTGCCATTGGTCGCGCATCCGAACATGCACCAATGGACGCAACGGGCGTTTGCCCGATCCGCTTACGTGGACTTCGCAGACTGGCGTACGCTCGTGGCTCCCGGTACCGAGGTGCTGTGGCTGTGGAATCCCGTGGCCACCTGGCTGCTGCTGGAGCGGCCGAGCTACATGTCTGTGTCGCAAAGCGCGGGGCTGCTGTTCTCGCGTCCGCTGGCCCTCGAGATCGATCGGCGCACGCGGGTGCTCGAGCCGCTCGGCGACAAGGGACTTCTAATCGTCGGCAAAAGCGAGACCGGATCATCCCGGCCGTTCACCCTGGATGCCCTGGCCGGCATTTGCCGGGACGATCAACTCGGTTTCGTCGTGGCGGGCACCGAGGTCGGCCCGGCGGCGGGCAAGCATGAGTGGCCGCGACACGGTCAGTTCGTCTGGCTGTATGACTGCAGGACCTATCGTGCCGACGGAGCAGCGACCTGATGCGTCTCGCGAGGGAAGTGCTGGCGTATGGCGCAGCCTCGGCGGCTGCATTCGTCTGTGACTTCGGGACACTGGCCTTCCTGGTACAGGTCCTCCACTGGCACTACCTGGTGGCGGCGACAGCCGCATTCCTGGTCGGTGCGGTGGTCGCCTACCTGCTGTCGGTGAGATACGTATTCCGCTTCCGCAGAATCGACGATCGCCGCGTGGAGTTTGCCGGCTTTGCCGCCATTGGTGCCGTCGGACTGGCCGTCAACGCCGGCGCCATGCTCGCTGGCGTCGAGTGGCTGGGACTGCATTACCTCGTCGCAAAGGTCGTCGCAGGCGGAGTCACGTTTGTGCTGAACTACGTCGCACGCCGCCTGGCGCTTTTCACGCCGCCGCACCCGCGGAGGGTGCCCTGATGCTGCACGACACGCACCTGCTCGACCGGGTCCGAACGTTTGCCTTCGTGCTGGTGGTCGCCTGGCTGTGGATGATCCTCACGCCCTACCCAGGCATCACCCACGACGGCCAGGGTTATGCCCTGCAGGCGATGCAGCGGCTGAGTCCCGACGTGTTCGGCGACGACATCTTTCTGCGGTTCCAGTCACAGGATGACTTCACCGTCTTTCCGCTCCTGCAGGCGGCCGCCATCCGGGCGCTGGACCTCGACCGGGGCACCGCGCTGCTGACGTTCGTATTCCAGGTCGCGTGGTTCGTATCCGCCTGGCTCGTGCTCAGGCAACTTCTGGCGCGGCCGCTCGCGATGCTCAGCCTTGGACTCCTCGTCGTCGTGCCGGGCTATTACGGCGCGATGCGGATCTTCCAGTTCGCAGAACCGTTCCTGACGGCCCGGCTACCGGCGGAGGCGCTGTCGCTGCTGGCGATTGCGCTGTACCTGAGGCGCCGCTGGCTGCTGAGTGGCCTTGCGCTGCTGGTCGCGCTGCTGCTGCATCCCCTGATGGCGTTTCCCGCGGTTCTGCTGCTCGGCATCCTCGCGACCTGGGAAAGATGGGGTGCCCGCGCTGGGTGGGCCAGCGTTGCGCTGGTCGGCGTGGGTGCGATTCTGGTCAGCGCCCTCCTCCAGACCGGGCAGCAAAAAGCCGACGCGTCATGGATCGAGCTGTTGCGCGGCCGCAGTCCGCACTTGTTCCTGGACCTCTGGACGCCGCTCGACTGGAGCAGCGCCGTGCAAGTCCTGGCAACCCTGGCCGTGGTGGCCGCATGTACACGGGCTCCGTTGATTCGACGAGTCGTCACGGTTGCATTGGCGGTTGGCATCATTGGACTGATCCTGGCCGCAGCGGCGTCGCTTTGGCCTCAGCTCGAGTTGCTGTTGAAAGGACAACCCTGGCGCTGGCTGTGGCTGTCTCGGTTGCTTGCGATCGCCATGCTGCCAGCCGCGGTGGCGGCGCTCTGGGCAGGTACCGGCACGCGGCGAGCAGCCGCGCTGCTGCTGATCAGCAGCTGGCTCATCGTTCTGCCGATCTCGGCCAGGAGTGCAGTGACGCAGGCGGTCCCGGGAATGCTGGCTCTGGTCGCGCTGGGATTGACGGTCGCGCGGGATGCACAGGTATCCCCTCGACTGCAGACCCTGTCGCTCCGAGGAGCCTGGGTCGTTTGCGTGTTCGTCGTGATCGCGGCTGGCTTGACGACTTCGCTGGTTGCGACGATGCAGTTCGCCGACACAGCGGACCCCAGCTGGCTCCTTGTACTGAGCAACATCGTCAACATGACGGCACCCGCTGTCGGAATCGTCGTGGCTGCCTGGTACATCACGATCAGCGGATCGCGATCGGCCGCGCTTGCGGTTCTGGCCGTGGCCGTCATTGCCATCATGGCGATATCCCCGTGGCGTGCACCAACGTGGACCACCGAGCGGTGGTCGGGAGCAGCACGCACGGAGTTCGCTGATTGGCGTCAGCAGATTCCGGCGCAAAGCGAAGTGCTGTGGTGGGACGGGCTGCGCGAGGTCTGGTTCCTGCTGCAACGTCGCAGCTACCTCACGGACTCGCAGGCGGGCGGCATCGTCTTCTCTCCGGATCTCGTCCTTGAGATCGAGCGGCGGGCGCGGAACGTCGAAACGTATCTTCCCGCGATGCAGTGGCTCACAGGGACCGGCCCGCGCGGTCATGGCGGAGTACTGACCGCCGAGTCGCTGAGGATGATCTGCCGCGACCCGCAGCTTGGCTTCGTCGTCGCCGAGGAGGACCTCGGCACCGGGGCACCCAGCCACCTCTGGCCCGCCCGCAAGTTGCGCGTATTTCTCTATGATTGCGGTCAGGTGCGCGCCAGGCAGTTGAGTCCTCCATGAACCAGATGACAGGTCAGCGCGCAATGCCAGAGTCACCCATTGCGGTAGTCGCCGGCGCCGGTCCAGCAGGACTGACTGCCGCGCTCGAATTGCTGCGACATACCCGGTACCAGCCGGTCATCTTCGAGGCAGACACACAGGTCGGCGGCATCTCCAAGACGGTGCGCTACCGCGGCAACCGCATGGACCTGGGCGGACATCGGTTCTTTTCGAAGTCCGACTGGGTCATGAACTGGTGGCAGGAAATCCTTCCGGTTGCGACCGAGGACGCATCGGCTGACGCGGTCAGGCTTGGCTATCAGAACCAACGCCGGGACTTCGTTCCGGCGCGGCTCGCCGCCGAGGAGCAGTCGGACCGGTGCATGCTGGTCAGGCCGCGGTTGTCGCGGATCTACTATCAGCGGAAATTCTTCGACTACCCGCTGAAGCTGAGCGCGCGGACCCTGGGCAACCTCGGGCTCGTCAGCGCGGGGCGGATCGGCGTCAGCTACTTGAAGGCACGCCTGTTGCCTCGCGCGAATGAGGCGACCCTCGAGGATTTCTTCATCAATCGCTTCGGCGAGCGCCTGTACCTGACGTTCTTCAAGGACTACACGGAGAAAGTCTGGGGCGTACCTTGCACGGAGATTTCCGCCGAGTGGGGGGCGCAGCGCGTGAAGGGCCTGTCCATCACCGAGGCCCTCCGGCACGCGCTCAGCGCGGCATTCCGCAAGCCGGGGGACGTTTCGCAAAAGGACGTCGAGACCAGCCTGATCGAGCGGTTCCTCTACCCGAAGTTCGGCCCCGGGCAGATGTGGGAAGAGGTCGCCGACCGCGTGGTCGCCGGCGGCGGCTCGCTGCGCTTGCGGCACAAGGTCGTTGCCATCCACCGACGCGGCTCAACCATTACCGGCGTCGATGTCGAAGACCTCGACACGGGCCAACGATCCCGACAGGACTGCGATGCCCTGATCTCCACCATGCCCCTGGCAGAACTGATGCGGCTGCTGCAGCCAGAAGACGCGACGGTCGGCAGGATCGCGTCGCAATTGCCGTACCGGGATTTCATGACGGCGGGCCTGGTGGTACGTCGCATGAAGGGCAGCGCCGGGCCGACCGGCGCCACCGGAAACGGGATGCCTCCCGACAACTGGATCTACATCCAGGAACCGGACGTGCGCCTCGGTCGGCTGCAGATCTTCAACAACTGGAGCCCGTTCCTGGTCGCGGACTCGGCGACCGTTTCACTCGGGCTGGAGTACTTCTGCAACGAAGGCGACGATCTCTGGCGGATGGACGACTCGCGGTTCCTGGCCTACGCAGCGGACGAACTGGCGAAGATCGGATTGATCGACTCGGGCGACGTATTGGATGGCCATGTAGTGCGAGTACCCAAGGCCTATCCCGCCTATTTTGGCGAGTACCGCAACATCGGGCGCGTGCGGACCTGTCTCGACCAGTTCGTCAACCTGTTCCCGATCGGTCGGAACGGCATGCACCGGTACAACAACCAGGACCACTCGATGCTCGCTGCCAAGGCGGCCGTCGATGCACTGGCAAACGGCAGCTCGGACAAGTCGGCAATGTGGGCCGTGAATACGGAAGAGGACTACCACGAGGAGGCCGAGAAGACCGAGCGACCTGGGGCGCGCTGACAATTGGTGTCAGTTCGTGACAATCTTGGGGAAAGCGGCCATTCGCGTCCGGTCCGTGGCGGAATCTTCCAGTCAGTTGTTCAATTAAATCAATAGGTTATAGAGGTTGCAGGTTTGGCACAGATATTGCTTTTCTGCTAGTGCTGGCCAACGGCCGCTGTGTCTTTCCGACTAGATGATTCATGGAGAATCAAATGCTCAAGCAGGTTCAGAAGGGCTTCACCCTCATCGAATTGATGATCGTCGTGGCGATCATCGGCATCCTGGCGGCCATCGCCATTCCCGCGTACCAGGACTACACGATTCGCGCGCAGGTCACGGAAGGTCTCACCCTGGCAGGCGACCTCAAAGCCGGTATCGCTGAGTGGTATGCCAATACTGGCAACTGGGGCAATCTTGCCGACCTCGGCATCACAGGCGGGCCCACAGACAAGGCTGGCAAGTACGTGACGGAAATCGACGTGAACGAGGGCGTCATCACCGTTACCTACGGCAACCAGGCCAATACCAACATCGACGGCGAGACGCTGTCGCTGACCCCGGGCTTGAACGACAACCTGGACGTCGTGTGGCGTTGCGGCAATGCGAACGATCCGTCGAACGCCACGATGGCTTCTAATCCTGGCTCCACGAGCGTCGCGAACAAGTACCTCCCGGCCTCGTGCCGCTCGGGCTACGGTTCGTAACATAGAAGCGACTCCCCTCGCTCAGCTCTCTGAGTGAGCTCAGCAGTCCGGGCCCTTCGACATCGAAGGGCCCGGCTTTTTTCTGCTCTTGGAAATTGGGTCGTGACGGTCGCAGATCCACCGGACGGAATCCGCGATAGACTGCCGCGGACCGAGTCAGGCGACCGACGACCACACGCGCATGAACAGTAGTGTCCGAAGCTCGGAAGCGTCGCACGGGGAGTCCGCCTCCGGACTTCCGCTGGTCAGCGCGGTGATCCCATGCCTGAACGAGGAAGGCACCCTCGCGCTTTGCATCAACAAGGCGCAGGCGAGCTTCGCGGCGATGGGTGTCTGCGGCGAGGTGGTCATCGCTGACAACGGCTCTACTGACCGATCCCGGGAGATCGCAACATCTTTGGGAGCCCGGGTCGTGATCGAGCAGCAGAAGGGGTATGGGGCGGCTCTGCGCCGGGGCATCACCGAAGCCCGCGGCAGCATCATTGTGATGGCCGACGCCGACGACTCCTACGATTGGTCAGCCATTGCACCGTTCGTGCAGAAGATCCAGCAGGGCTACGATCTTGTGCTGGGCAACCGCTTCGCCGGCGGGATCATGCCGGGCGCCATGCCGCCATTGCATCGCTATCTCGGTAACCCAGTGCTGTCATGGGTTGCGCGCCGTTCCTTTGGCGTGCCGATCCGCGACTTCCACTGCGGCATGCGAGCCTTCACCCGACAGGCCTTCGAGAAGATGATGTTGCAGACTCCGGGCATGGAGTTTGCGACCGAGATGGTAGCCAATGCGGCCCACCAGGGACTGCGGATCGGTGAGATTCCGATCGTGCTGCATCCCGACAAGCGCGGCCGCCCGCCGCACCTGCGCTCGTTCCGGGACGGCTGGCGGCACTTGCGGTTCATCCTGACCTACGCGCCTGACTACACGTTTCTTGCGCCCGGGATCCTGATGCTGCTGGCCGGTCTCGTCCTGCAGGCAGTCCTAATCATGGGGCCGGTGACCATTGGCGGCCTGTATCTGGGCATCCATTTCCTCGCCCTTGGCTGCCTGCTGGCGCTGGCGGGCTTCAACATCTTCAACCTCGGTGTCTTCGCCAAGACTCTGCTTGCACAGCGCTACGATGGCTTCCGTAGTCGCACCGCGCGTTGGGTGGAGCAGCGCTTCTCACTGGATGCCGGGATCGTGGCCGGAGGGCTCCTGCTGCTCGCCGGTATTACCGTGGACGGCGTCATTCTCTATCGTTGGCTGTCACACCCCGGCCTGCCCATGGACAGCACGGTTCACCCCGCGTTCGTGGCGACCTCGATGATCGCGCTCGGCATCAACATCATCGTCAGCAGCCTGCTGCTGAACCTGATCGTCTCGCGTGGCCGGTCCGGCGAATGAGTACAGCCGAGACGTCAACCGGGACCGGGCCGGATATTGTAGTCGTCACCCACTTCTACCCGTCACACGGCGGCGGGATCGAACTCGTTGCTGCACGACTCGTCGACGAGTATCTCGCGTCCGGGTTCACGGTAAAGTGGTTTGCAAGCGCGACCGATGCACCACCTCCGACGAAGCCGGGCTTGAGCACATATCCAGTTCGCGCGAGCAACATCGTCGAGCGCGTCACCCAGCTCCCGTATCCACTCTGGACGCCGATGGCAATCCCGACGCTCTGGCGAGTGATCGGCCGGGCGCGCGCGGTGCATGTCCATGAGCACCTCTATATCGGCAGCCTGCTGGCACTGCTGATCGGACGGATTCGCCGAAAGCGGGTCGTTCTTACACAGCACATGGGGTCACTTCGCCTGCCGAGCCGACTGGCAACGACGCTATACACGCTGGGCGCCAAGACTCTGGCCTGGCCGGCCATGCGTCTTGCCTCCCATGTCGCGTTCGTCAGTGCGAACGTTCGTCGGTTTTTTGGCAGCGCGGATGCCCCGGGGACGCGTGGCTCACTGGTCTTCAACGGGCTCGACAACGACATTTTCGCGTTCGCCGACGAGCATCGCCGGCGAGAGTCGCGCGCCCGGCTGGGCCTCGGTACGGACGAGCCCGTCGCGATCTTCGCCGGCCGCTTCGTGCGCAAAAAGGGCCTGCATTTCCTGCGCGAGCTGGTGGCTCATACACGCGACGTCAAATGGCTGTTCGCTGGCTGGGGGCCTGACGATCCCGGTCTCTGGCGCCTCGGCAATGTCGTCTGTCTCGGCCGACTGTCGCAGCCGGATCTTGCGCAGGCGCTGGCGGCCGCGGACGTGCTGGTGCTGCCGAGCTCGGGCGAGGGATTCCCGCTCGTCGTGCAGGAGGCGCTCGCGTGCGGCACTGCCGTACTCTCGACCCACGAAGTGCGAAACGCCTGCCCGGGCGCCACAGGACTGATAGAGGTCGAGGAACTGCCCTCCACCCCCGCCCGGACCGACGTCGAGCGGTGGGACGCATCGCTGCGTAGGACCATTCGCCTGGGGTCGGGTGACTCATCGCGGCGCGGACGCGCCCGCCAGGCGGCATCCCTCTGGTCCTGGGACCATTGTGCAGGCGAGTATCTCGCCATGCTGCTGCCAGACCGCAAGTACCGGCCGTCGTGAACCGCCGCACCCTGGTCATGCTGACCGTCGCCGGCGCGGCGGCCACCTTGCAGGCTGGAGCGACGCTTGGCGCATTTGCCTGGTTGAGCAGGACGCTGCCGGTCGAAGGGGTCGGTCGCTTCGGGCTCTACCTCGCAGTCGTGTCCTTCGCGTTGGCCCTCGATGGCGTAAGGCAGGTCGTGGTCGTCACCGCGACCAACAACGCGAACGAGCCAGGCCCGATTCGCCAGCTCGCGGCCATCGCGTTGCTGTTTGGCGCGACGGTGGCGGCCGGCGTCGCGTTCGCGGGGCACTTCCTGCTGGATCTCTCATGGGCCGAGGCCCTGCCGCTGGCCGCCACCTGCTTCTGCCTGCTGGCCCTCGGCCCCGGACACGCTCGCATCGAGGCATCCGGCGGGCCCCATCTTGCTGTCGCACTGCATTCGATCGCCTGGTCGATTGCGCTGGTTCTCGGCGCGGCCCTTGCCGCGCACGACGGCGATGCGAGGCACACGGCGTGGGCGATGCTCGCCGCTCCGCTCATCATTCTTGCTGTCCTGGCGACCCGTGGCCTGCTCGTGGCACCTTCCCTGCGCGGCGATGGCCTGACCAGGCGGCTGGCGTCGCAGGGCATCAGGTCCCACCTTGTGACCGCAGTTTCCGGCTTCCTCGACAAGGGTGCCCTGGCAATCCACGCGGGGCCGTTCGCGCTCGGACTCTACACGCCGCTGTCGGAACTGACCGGCCGTGCCAGCGCATTGGGCGGCATGGTGGCCAACCTGTTCCTGAACGACGAGACCCGTTCCACCGAACCAGGCTTCGGGGTTGCCCGCAGATCGAGTCCACACCTGCTGTTGATGGACGCATTCTTCGTGTTCGCCGCGGCCGGTATCGTTACTGGCGCGCTCTTTGCACACGACGTGCTGAAAATGTTTGTTGCCCGATCGAGCCCGTCGGAGGTGCTGGCCTTCAGGCTGCTGCTCGCCTGTCTGGCGCTGAACATTGGTGCCCAGTGGAGTGCCGTGACCTTGCGGGCACGGGGTCAATTCGACCTGTACCGGCCCTACACTGTCAGCCTCTTCGCGGCGCTGGTTCTCGCGCCCGTTCTCATCTCGCGGGCCGGAATCGTCGGCGGTGCCGTCATTGTGCTGGTGCTGCGGACAGCGGACATCGCTCTCATCGCGCGGGCGCGGCCAATGGTAAGCGCGGTTCAGTGTGCAGCTATCGCGGCGGCAGCGATAATTGCGCTCGCACTCGCCGTCAGCGATGGAATCATGTCAGGCAGCTCGATATGACCAAGGACCTTGAGCATTCGATCGTCTGGACCGACGACAAGGTCGCACGGCTCTGGAACTTCTACTCCCGCAGCCGGGTGGTCAACGACCTGTATTTTTCGAAAGTCTACGGCAGGTTCGTACTCAAGCGAGCCGCCCTCCGTGGGTCAAAGGCGCTGCGCCTGCTGGATTTCGGATGCGGACCTGGTTACATGTGGGACCACATCAGGGGTACCGGCCTAAATTGGCGTTATACCGGCCTCGACTTCTCTGCGGACTCCGTCGCCGCGCTGCAGGCCCGCTGCGCCGGCGAATCGGGTTTTGAGGGAGTGGTGCATGCGAGTTGCCTGCCGAGTTCGTTGCCCCCGGCCTCCTTCGACGCGATCCTGCTCCTGGAGGTCGTCGAGCACCTGGACGACGACCGGTTGCATGAAACGATTCGGGAGACTCGCCGCCTGCTGAAACCGGGCGGTCGCCTCATCGTCACGACTCCGCACGCGGAGGATCTGCAGCAGGAGATGCAGTTCTGTCCCGAGTGCGGGGCCGTATTCCATAAGTGGCAGCACGTGCGAAGCTGGACCTCTGAGGGGCTGCAGGCCGTCATGACTGAGGGCGGTTTGGCGCACGAACGGACGTGGATCGGCCACTGGTCAGACCACTGGTGGTACGGCTGGCTGTTTAACCGCGCCGCAAGATCCCTGCTCCATCGAAGGACAGATCCCCACATGATGGCGGTCTTCGCCAAGCCGCAGGTTGGATAGTTTGACTTGTGCGTCCCGCGTGCAATGACGATCGTGCGGAGCAATGCCGGCCTGAGCGCGATCCAGTCGCATAATGGCTTCGGCGGGGGTATCCCGTGGCAGCACCTTGGGACCTGATGATCAGTCACAATGCGGGGCCGACTAACGTGCGCTCGCGGCTCCGCATCACACATGTCATCAACAACCTCGCCACCGGCGGGGCGGAGTCGATGCTGGTCCGACTGGCCACGGATTTGCGCGAGGAGTTCGACCAGAACGTCGTGTGCCTGCTCGATCGCGGTGCGCTCGCGCCACGGCTCGAGTCATCCGGCATTCCCGTGACGGCGCTCGGAACGTCCGCACGGATCCCCAATCCCCTGGTCACGGTACAGCTGGCGCGGCAACTGAGGACTCTACGCCCGGACGTTGTCCAGACCTGGCTGTACCAGTCGGATCTCGTGGGCGGCTTGGCCGCCCGTCTGGTTGGTCAGCGAAACGTGGTATGGAACCTGCGGGCGGCCGACCTGTCGCCGAGCGAGTCCCACCCGCTGACCCGCGTGATCGTGCGGATCTGCGCCGCCCTCTCGGCAACCATTCCTGCACGGATCATCTGCTGCGCAGCAAGCGTTGCTGAGGTCCATCGCGGACTGGGCTACGACGCCAACCGCATGACGGTCATCTGCAACGGCGTCGATCTCGCGCGATTCCGACCAGACGCGGAGGCCCGCCGGCAGGTTCGCGACGAATTGGGCCTGCCCGCCGGCTCGCTGCTGGTTGGTCTCATCGCACGGCTTCATCCGCAGAAGGACCACCAGACCTTTTTCGCGGCAGTTCGAGCATTGCGTCTGAGCCGACCAGACGTGCATTTCGTGCTTGCCGGGCAGCGCATGGATGCCCGGGAGCCGGAAGTCGCAGCGCTCCTCCGCCAACACCAGATCGACGACGGTGTGCACCTGCTGGGCGAGCGCCACGACGTGCCACGCATCTGCGCCGCACTCGACCTGGCGACCTCGTCGTCGGCCTGGGGTGAGGGCTTCCCGAACGTGCTCTGTGAGGCCATGGCCTGCGAGGTCCCATGCGTGGCCACGGATGCCGGCGATGCGAAGCTGATCATCGGCGACACCGGGCGCGTCGTCGCACGACGTGACCCCCGGGCGCTCTACACGGCCTGGGTCGACCTGTTGTCGATGGACAGCGCGGAACGCGGCCGCCTCGGCCGTGCCGCTCGTGATCGAGTGGCGCGCCACTATGATCAGCGGACGAGCACGGAGCGCTACGCGCAGGTCTACCGCCAGCTCGGGGGCGCGGCTCGCTGATGTGCGGAATTGCAGGATTTCTGGAGTCGAGGCCGCTTTCGCCGGCCGCCGTGGCAGTGGGCGAGCGCATGGCCTCCGCCATCGCGCGGCGCGGGCCAGACGACCACGGTGTGTGGTGCGATGCGACAGCGGGCATCGTGCTCGCCCATCGTCGGCTGTCCGTACTGGACCTTTCGCCGGCGGGTCACCAGCCGATGACCTCACCGAGTGGCCGCTACGTCATCGCGTACAACGGCGAGATCTACAATCACCTCGAACTGCGCGACTCGCTCCAGCGCTCCGGTCGCGCGCCATCATGGCGCGGTCACTCGGACACCGAGACGTTGCTGGCGATGATCGACGCCAACGGGCTCGACGACACGCTGCGACTCAGCGTCGGCATGTTCGCCATTGCGCTCTGGGACCGAACCGAACGCCGCCTGACGCTGGTCCGGGACCGGATGGGCGAGAAGCCGCTGTACTACGGCTGGCAGCGCGGCACGCTGCTCTTCGGGTCGGAACCGGCCGCGTTACGGGTACACCCCGCCTTTGAGCATCGGATCGATCGCACTGCACTGGCTCGCTACATTGACTGCGGCTACGTCACGGGGCCCGAGTCCATCTATGCGGGCCTCCGCCGACTGCCGCCGGGGACGCTGATCGAGGTAGACGGCGACCGGATTGACCAGGGCCCGGGCGCGGCGCGGCTACGGGCGTACTGGTCGCTGGCGGACTTGGCGAGGCGCGCCGCGGCCGACCCGTTCGACGGATCAATGGACGATGCGGCGGACCGGCTGGGCGAGCTGCTGCAGGCGACATTGTCGGGGCAAATGCTCGCGGATGTTCCGCTTGGCGCATTCCTGTCGGGAGGCATCGATTCCTCGCTGGTGGTCGCGCAGATGCAGGGTCTGAGTCGTCGCCCGGTACGGACCTTCTCGGTTGGATTCCAGGAAGCCCGGTTCGACGAATCGCCGTTCGCGCGGCGCATTGCCGAACACCTGGGCACGGAGCACACCGAGCTGATCGTGACGGCGGACGACGCGCTCGCCCTGGTGCCCACGCTGCCGGATGTCTACTCCGAACCGCTGGCCGACAGCTCGCAGATTCCGACATTTCTGGTGGCGAAACTTGCACGGCAGCACGTCACGGTGGCGCTCTCCGGTGACGGCGGTGACGAGCTCTTCTGCGGGTACTCGCGCTATTTCCTGAGTCACTCGCTCTGGCGACTGATCAGCCGCATACCGCGTCCCGCAAGGAGCGCCCTGGCGCGGGCTGTCTCGTCCGCGTCACCCGCCACGTGGACAACGCTGTCGCGGGCCGTGCAGCGGCTGCTGCCGTCGCAGTTCCAGCGACCCCTGCTGGGCGACGACCTGCACAAGGGACGCCGTTTCCTGGCGGCCAGCACACCGATGGATCTGTACCGGTCCCTGCTGTCCTTCGTCCCGCCCGGCGAGCAGGTCGTGCCGGACGAATCGATTGCGAGTCTCGCCGGACCCGGCAGCGCCGACCAGGGACCCGGGGATTTCTTTTCGCAGGCCATGATGCTCGACTCGACCACGTACCTGCCGGACGACATCCTGGTCAAGGTCGACCGCGCGGCAATGGGCGTCAGCCTCGAAACACGCGTGCCACTTCTCGACCACAGGATCGTCGAGTTTGCGTGGTCGCTGCCATCGACGCTCAAGGCGACTGAGTCGCGTGGCAAGCTGCCGATGAGGCGCCTGCTCTCACGCTATGTACCCGAGAGGCTGACCGAGCGGCCCAAGATGGGCTTCAGTGTGCCGATCGACGAGTGGCTGAGAGGTCCATTGCGGCCATGGGCGGATGACCTGCTCGAGAGGTCGCGGCTGCTGTCGCAGGGGTACTTCGACGCCGCAATAGTCCAGCGCAAGTGGCGAGAACATCTCGGCGGTCAAAGGAACTGGCAATACCTTTTGTGGAGCATCCTGATGTTCCAGGCCTGGCTCGAGAGGAACGAGAGAGACGACAGCGATGCCGGCACGGTTCATTGAAGCGACGGACCCCTTGCTTCGCCTGAGTTGCCCGTGCTGTCACGGCGGCTCACTGGCGATTTCCGGGCAACAGGCCAGTTGCGACCAAGTGGGATGTGCTGCCCGCTTCCCGGTGATCGACGGGACCCCGGTGCTGATCAATCCCGGGAGGAGCATCTTCCGGGCGAGCGACTTCTCGCGGCGCGCGACCACGACGTTCAAGGCGGCGGGTTCGCTGGCCGAGCGGATCGGACGCATGCTGCCCTCGCCGAGCCGGGACGTTGGTCGGAAGAAGAATTACCGATGGCTCGCGGCCGAGCTGCGCGCGATGGATCCCGATCAACGGCGCGTGCTGGTTGTCGGTTCGGGCGATGGTTCGGCGGCGTACCTCGACGTCGCGGCTGTCGAGGGCGTGGCAATACTCGAGACGGATGTCTCCCTGGCCGGTAGCGCCCGGATCGTCTGCGATGCCTCCGACTTGCCGTTCGACGATGGCAGCTTTGACATGATCGTCTGCCAGGCAGTGCTCGAGCACGTACTCGAGCCCCAACGCTGCGTGGACGAGATGCACCGCGTCCTGCGGCCCGGTGGAGTGATCTATGCGACGACGCCGTTCATGCAACAGGTGCACATGGGAGAGTTCGATTTCACCCGCTTTACCCGGTCCGGACACCGCTGGTTGTTCCGAAATTTCGTTGAGCTGGACAGCGGCGTCGCGACGGGGCCAGCAAGCGTGCTTATCTGGAGCGTGGAGTATTTTCTGTTGTCGTGGACCGGTCGCCTCTGGCTGCGCCGCTGCATCAAGGCACTGACGCGCATCACGCTCGGGTGGCTGACCCTGCTCGATCCGATTCTGGCCAGGCGTCAATCGGCTTTCGATGCGAGCGGAGGGTTCTACTTCATCGGCCAACGCAGCCACGATCAGGCCATTTCGGCGCGCGAGATGATCGCCTACTACGCGGGCTCCGACTCGCAAAAGTGAACCGATCCAGAATCCGTTAGCACCAGCTAATTGCGGCCTTCCGTTCCCCAGACGTCGCCCCGGTAGCTGCTCGAGAGTCGGGACAGCTCCGGGAAATTGCGTTGGATCATGGCCTGGTCCGCGGCCCGACCGTGCGACAACATGCGCATGACCGGTTCCCGAAGAAACGGGTCGTTCTGCACAAGGTCGGCTGCGTAATAGCCCATGGAAGTCCTGATGAGTACCAGCCGCGGGGTGCCCTCCCCGCCACGCGGCATCTGATCGAGATGCCGGGCAACGAACCCATGCACCTGCCATACCTGCAGTGGCAGCAGGAGAACCAGCGAGAGTACGGCGACGCCGGCAACGTACGAGAATGTCGTGTGCGGCGAATCGGGCCGTTCCGTCGCTGATTGGCGCACGACCGCAGCCGCCAGCAACGGTAGACACAGCCAAGCGGAGTGGAAATAGCGGAAGCCCCAGCCGTGCCCCTGGCTGAACACCACGAAGAGAAAGCCGACCAATGTCGTCAGACAACTGAGTGCGAGCAGGCGAAGGCGGTGGTCCGACCGACCCACCCAGGCGCCCGCAATCGCCGCAACCAGCAGCACCGGAACGGACCAGATCCACAGTTTGGCAAGACCGATGGCTCGCACGAACAGCAGGTCCCTGGTCGGTAGACTCAGAAACGTTCTCAGCCCCTCCGTCCATTGCGCAATGGCGCCGCTATTGGCTGCGCCGATCGGCGCGGAAACGGTTCGCAGATCGGCGCTGAACAGCGTCCACCCGAAGCCAAGGAGGAGAAACAGCGGCAGGTAACCGGCGGCAATGGCAGGCAACGTGCGCAGCCTGTCCCGTCGCACAGCCAGCCATGCCAGCCACGGCAACGCGAAGAGGGTATGCGGCAGTGGATTGTGCAATACGAGCGCCAGGGAACCCACGATTCCCGCCAGCAGGCAGCGCTTCGGCGTCGGGCGCAGCAGAAGCAGGGCAAAGCAGCCATTCGCCAGCGCGTGGGCAGTCATCGAGTAGAAGGACATCGCGTTGACAAAGAAGGCCGAAGACGCGACCGACATCAACACGACCAATCCCGCCACCCGCACATCGCCAAACAATTCCAATGCAAGTCGGTGGAGCACGATGAGCGAGGCCGCACCCAGCACCGGATTGCATAGCCAGGGCACGCCGACCGCCGTGAACGGGGTCAACAGCAAGGCGAAACCCGGCATGTAGACCGAGGCGACCTGCCCCGTCGTATGCGAGACCGTCAGGAACACGTTCTGGAAGCCGGGCGGTACCAGCCAATCGAGCAACTCCGCCGGGAACCGCCCAGCGAGATGCCCCGCCACGAACACGCGACTCTGGAAGTACGGTGAGTATTCATCCATCGACAACGGATGAGCGTGATATCCGTAGCGGGCACCCAGTGCCAGCATGGCGAGAGCGACGGCCGAGGTCAGGTAGGGCCTGTCGCCAATGATCTTGACCAGCCCGACTGCGACCGATTGCACCGGCCTCAGCAACGCAAGAGCGACGACCAGAAGGCCTGCGACGGCAGGCCAGTAGTCCTGCAGGACGAACAGAGAAAAATAGATCGGCAGTGCCTCGAGTTCAAACACTCCGACTCTGAGTCGAAGGATCCAGAGCACGATCGCAACGCCGATTGCAAAGGTCGCTCCAAACAGCGCAAGCACTGGAGCAGCAGTCGTTACCAGTTGTGGCGGTACGACCGCCCCTTCTTCACTGGTGTTGGGAATCTTCACGTCCAATCGTCCGTTCCTAGCCAGGCCGAAACCGTTGGCACATTATGTATTTCGGACGCATTACCGAATGTGAGGTATTCCACGGACACGGCCGCTCAGCGGAACGGCCGGCGCGCCTTGCGGGAGAACTACTTTCTATCTGGGGCGACGGAATACAGCGATCAAGTCGTCATAGGACGGGTGATGGACCTGTCCGCCTTCAGTCCATTCGCCGAATCGACTGTCCACGCGCAGACCACGCCGTGTACACGAAGACGTCGCCACCGATGTAGCTGCTTGCCCGCCGAAGCAGGTCGACGGTCCACCGCCCAGCACCTGGACCGATCTCCAGCCGGTATTCCAACTCCAGCCGTCCAGATGGCCCCAGGTCAGCGTCGGAGGGACTTCAGGGACACAGACTGAAGTCGCCCCCATACTAGGTCGCCAATCCATGCCCGGGACGGGCCAATGTGTGACGCCCATCGGGTTTTCAGGCGATGGCACTCCAGCAAAATGTCGAGTAATTTAACAGTTTCCGATCCCGCAAGGTTACGATACGGGCGCTTGGAATTGCCATCTCCGGCGGTCACTGGAAGGTTTGCCTAGGCCAATGAACGACAGCGTAGCTTCCTCGGTAGCGCCCCGCGCAGGCCTCCAGGGCCTGCCGCAACGGCTCGTTTCGGACGGCCTGGTTGGCGAGGCGGCTATGGCCGACGCCATCGGGGCCGCACGCGAACGCCGGGTGCACATCGTCAGCTACCTCGTCGAATACAACATGGCGGACTCCCGCGAGATCGCCATCGCGGCGTCGCAGGAATTCGGCGCACCACTGCTCGACCTCGACGCCATCCAGGTGGACTTCGATATCGTCCGGCTGGTCAGTGAAAAGACCATCCGCCGGCACCGGGTGCTCCCGCTCGTCAAGCGTGGCAAGCGCCTGTTCGTCGCCATTTCCGACCCGACCAATCTCCACGCCCTGGACGAGGTCAAGTTCGCCACCGGTCTCTCGGTCGAGGCGATCGTCGTCGAAGAGGACAAGCTCGACAAGCTCCTGACGAAGTCGCTGGAGCAGGTCGACACGGCCATGCCGGAACTTGCCGGCGAGGATTTCGAACTCGACAGCCTGGAGGTCACCGCTGACGACGAAGCCAAAGACGAAGGCGTCGAGCGGGCCGACGTCGAAGACGCGCCGATCGTCCGGTTCGTCAACAAGGTGATGCTCGATGCGATCAAGCGTGGGGCGTCCGACATTCATTTCGAACCTTACGAACGCTCTTACCGAATTCGTTTCCGGCTCGATGGCGTACTGAAGGAAGTTGCGGCGCCACCGGTACAGCTGGCCGTCAAGATGGCCGCACGACTCAAGGTCATGTCGCGGCTCGACATCGCCGAGCGGCGCGTCCCCCAGGACGGCCGCATCAAGATGAAGATCTCGAAGAACCGCGCCATCGACTTCCGCGTCAGCACCTGCCCCACGCTGTTCGGCGAGAAGGTCGTGATGCGTATCCTCGATTCTTCGAGTGCCATGCTCGGCATCGACTCGCTCGGCTACGAGCCGTTCCAGAAGCAGCACTACATGGACGCGCTGGCGCGGCCGCACGGCATGATCCTGGTGACCGGCCCCACGGGCAGCGGCAAGACCGTGTCGTTGTACACCGGCCTCAACATCCTCAACACCGAGGACTCGAACATCTCGACGGCCGAGGATCCGGTCGAAATCATGCTGCCGGGCGTCAACCAGGTGAACATCAACCCCAAGGTGGGGCTGACCTTCCCCGGCGCCCTGCGCGCCTTCCTGCGCCAGGATCCCGACATCATCATGGTCGGCGAAATCCGCGACCTGGAGACGGCGGAGATCGCCATGAAGGCCGCTCAGACCGGTCACCTCGTATTGTCCACGGTGCACACCAACGACGCCCCGAAGACCCTGACCCGCCTGGTCGACATGGGCGTGAAGCCCTATGCAATCGCCACGTCGGTCAGCCTGATCATCGCGCAGCGGCTCGCCCGGCGGCTGTGCAACACGTGCAAGGCGAGGCTCGACGTTCCCGAGGAAGCCCTGCTGAAGGAAGGCTTCACACCCGAGGAAATCGCGACGGGGCTCCAGATTTTCGGACCCGTTGGTTGCACCAACTGCACGGACGGGTATAAGGGGCGCACTGGCATTTACGAGGTGATGCCGGTCTCCGAGGAGATCGGGCGCATCATCATGGTCGGTGGCAGCGTGCTGGACATCAAGGCACAGGCCGCCCGGGAGGGCGTGTGGAGCCTGCGCCAGTCCGCGCTGAAGAAGGTCAAGGACGGCATCACCAGCTTGGATGAAGTCAACCGCGTGACGGTCGACTGAGCAGAGGACCAGAGTCACCATGGCTGAAATCGTCACCGGTAAGCAGTTTCCGTTCCTCTGGGAAGGCAAGGACAAGAAAGGCAACCGCGTCAAGGGACGTGGCCTGGCCAAGGACGAGCTCGAGCTACGAGCCGATCTTCGGCGGCAGGGCATCGCTGCCAGCCGGATCCGCAAGGAACGCCAGCTCTTGCGGACCGAAGGCAAGGTCAATGCGGAAGACATTGCGATCTTTGCCCGGCAGCTCGCCACCATGCTCACCGCCGGCATTCCGATGGTGCAGGCCTTCGAGATCATCGGCGTCGGCCACGACAAGCCTGCCATGCAGAAGCTGGTGCTGGCGATCAAGGCCGACATCGAGACCGGCAACGCGCTGAACCAGGCGCTCGCCAAGCACCCGCTCTACTTCGACGACCTGTTCGTAAACCTCGTCGAGGCGGGCGAGCACGCCGGCGCGCTCGAGACGGTGCTCGAGAAGATCGCCACGTACAAGGAAAAGACCGAGGCCCTCAAGAAAAAGATCAAGAAGGCCCTCTTTTACCCGGCCGCAGTGCTCGCGGTGGCGGTGATCGTGACGGTCATCCTGCTCATTTTCGTGATCCCGCAGTTCGAGAGCCTGTTCAAGGGTTTCGGCGCCGACCTGCCGGCGTTCACCCAGTTCGTGATCAACGTGTCGCGCTGGATGCAGCACAACGGCTGGATGCTGCTGATCGTCGTGGTCGCAGCAGCGTTCACGTTCGGGTACTTTTACAAGCGCTCGCGCCCGATGCGGCAAGTCATCGACCGCATGTCGCTGCAGGTTCCGGTCGTCGGCCCGATCCTGAAGAAGGCCGCCATCGCGCGCTTTGCCCGCACCCTCGCCACGATGTTCGGCGCCGGCGTGCCGCTGGTCGAAGCCATGAAGTCCGTCGCTGGCTCCACCGGCAACATCGTCTACCAGGACGCCACGTTGAAGATGCGCGACGAGATCTCGACGGGCCTGCGCATGCAGCGCGCCATGGAGAATACCGGGCTGTTCCCGAACATGGTGGTGCAGATGATCGCGGTCGGCGAGGAATCCGGCTCGCTCGACGAAATGGCCGGCAAGGTCGCCGACTTCTACGAGGCGGACGTGGACGCCGCGGTCGACGCCCTCTCCAGCCTGCTCGAGCCGCTGATCATGGTCATCCTCGGCGTGCTGGTCGGCGGCCTCGTGGTCGCCATGTACCTGCCGATCTTCAAGCTGGGCGCGGTCGTCTGACGGCGCTCATCGAGGCGCTCCAGGATAGCCCCGCGCTGCTCGTCGGCAGCGCGTTCCTGGTGTCGCTGCTCGTGGGCAGCTTCCTGAACGTGGTCATCCACCGCCTGCCGATCATGCTCGACCGGCAATGGCGCACGCAGGCGCGGGAGATGCTGGCCGACGCCGCGTCAGCCCCCTCCTCTTCCCCACAGCCTTCAGCCCACAGCCCACAGCCCTCAGCCCTCAGCCCTCAGCCCCCTCCCTCCCGCTACAACCTGCTCGTTCCCCCCTCCGCCTGCCCCCACTGCGCGGCGCCCATCCGCGCCCACCAGAACATCCCCGTCATCAGCTGGCTGCTGCTCGGCGGCAAGTGCGCCAACTGCAAGGCCCCGATCTCCCCGCGCTACCCGATCGTCGAACTCGCCACCGCCCTGCTCTCCGCCGCGGTGGTCTGGCGCTTCGGCTTCCACTGGCAGTCGATCGCGGCACTGTTCGTCACCTGGGCGCTGGTCGCGCTCACGGTGATCGACCTCGACCACCAGATCCTTCCCGACATCATCACCATTCCGCTGCTGTGGCTCGGCCTGCTGGCAAGTCTCGCCTGGCATCCGGGCCTGGCCGCGCCGATCCCGACCGACTCCTGGTCCGCGATCCTCGGCGCCGCGGCGGGCTACCTGAGCCTGTGGAGCGTCTACTGGGCCTTCAAGCTGCTCACCGGCAAGGAAGGCATGGGCTACGGCGACTTCAAGCTGTTCGCCGCGTTCGGCGCGTGGATGGGGTGGCAGATGCTGCCGCTCGTGATCCTGCTTGCGGCAATGACGGGGGCCGCCGTCGGCATCGCATTGATCGTGCTGCGGGGCCGCGATCGCAACATCCCCATTCCCTTTGGACCGTATCTCGCCGCCGCGGGCTGGATCGCGCTGATGTGGGGGCCGCAGATCGTCGGCGGCTATCTCCACCTCGCCGGGCTGGACCACTGAGCCGCGGCTGCCGAGGTCGCGCCCGGTGAGTCCTGCTCCCTTCCGCGTCGCACTCACCGGCGGTATCGCCAGCGGCAAGTCCACGGTCGCGAACCTGTTCGCGGCACTGGGCGTGCCGGTGATCGACACGGACGTGATCGCGCGCGAGATCGTGGAGCCAGGCAAGGCGCCACTCGCAGCAATCGTTGCCGAATTCGGCGCCGGGGTGCTCGATGCCTCGGGCCGTCTCGACCGGCGGCGCATGCGCGAGCGCATCTTCGCCGACGCCGACGCGAAGCGGCGCCTCGACGCGATCATGCACCCGGCGATCCGCGCCGAGATGGAGCGGCAGTCGGCCGCGGCCGGCGGTCCGTACCAGGTGCTGGTGATACCGCTGCTGGCCGAGGGTCGGCGCCGCGACCACGTGGACCGCGTGCTGCTCGTGGACGTGCCGGAGGAGCTGCAGGTGCAGCGACTCATCATGCGCGACGGCGTGACGCACGCGCAGGCCGCGGCATCGCTCAATGCGCAGGCCACGCGCGCCGACCGCCTGGCATTCGCGGACGACGTGATCCACAACGAGGGCCGTGCCGACGAACTGCGCGATGCCGTTGCCGCCCTCGATGCGCGGTACCGCGGGATGGCACAGTCATGAAGCCGGACGAGCAGGGTTCGTTCGCGTTCGAGCCGGCGGAGGGCCCCGCCGTATCTACGGCGCCGCGCAACCGCCCTGCGGACGACGGGTCGACGCAGAACATCCCCGCTCCGGTGCCAGGCACCGGGCAGGAGGATTTTCCCGCGAGGTTGTGCCCCTCGGAGGCCGTAGAGCAGAATACGGCCATGAATGCGAACGAGGCCGTCCTGCCCTCGGTGGAGGCGGCTACCCGCGTGATTTTCTACGAGCAGCCGCTCAACGAGCGGATGCGCAACTTCCTGCGCCTCGACTTCCTGTACCAGCAGGCCGTGCACCACCACACGAAGGCGGACCCGTGGTCGACGCGCGCGGCCGTCGCGGCGCTGCTCGAGATCCTCACCATCACCCAGCGCGGCGACGTGCGCGGCGAGGTGCTGAAGGAGCTCGAGCGGCAGATGGCGATGCTCGCCACCTTCAACTCGCGGCCGGGCGTCGACACGTCGCGGCTGCGCGTGCTGCTCACCAAGCTGCACCGCATGCGCGAGGAGCTCGCGAGCGTCGGCGCGCTGTTCATGCAGAAGCTGCGCGACTCCGAGTTCCTGAACGCGATCAAGCACCGCAGCACCATCCCCGGCGGCACCTGCGAGTTCGACCTGCCCGACTACACGCACTGGCTGAACCAGCCGGACGAAGTGCGCGGCGCCGACTTCGCGCGCTGGCTCGCAGTGATCCGCCCACTCGGCGACGCGGTCGGCGAGTTGCTGTGGATGACGCGCGAGCAGGGCAAGGCGAAGTCCGAGGTCGCGCCGAACGGCGTGTTCCACCTGCAGCTCGACCGCGACGTGCCTTCGCAGATGATCCGCATCGCGCTGCCGGCCGGCACCGACATCTACCCCGAGATCAGCGGCAGCCACTACCGCTGCAGCGTGCGCTTCCTCGTCTGGCAGGACGCCAACACCCGGCCGATCCAGACCACCGAGGACGTGCGCTTCACGCTGACGACCTGCACCTGACGCTGGCCGCCGGCGCGTGAGCCTGAAGACCGTCTCCTGCCCCACCTGCCAGCGGCCCGTCGAGTGGTCGCCGGCTTCGCCGTACCGGCCGTTCTGCAGCGAGCGCTGCAAGCTCATCGACCTCGGCGCGTGGGCCAGCGAGAAGCACGTGATCCCCGGCGAGGAGATTCCCATCGTGCAGGGCGACGGCAGCGACGAGACGCCGCGGCACTGATCGGCCAGGTTGCGTCAACGCCGGGCAGGCGGGTACTCGCGGGGGCGGGTACCACTCCCGAAGCGCCATGCGCACGGAGTGTGCGCACCTGCTGTGCGCACCGGCGTACGCATAACCCGTGCGCACGCATGGTGCGCATGTGGCTGGGGGACATATACCCCCCCAGGGCCTGACGGCCCAACACTCAATCGGCCCGCTGGCCAGACCCTTACCCGGCCTGCGGCCGACCTCTCCCGCAAGCGGCAGAGGTAAGACGGTCAGCGACGTTGCAGCGCCGCGACGATCGGCGCGTCGGCCTCGAGGATGTCCTCCTCCTGCAGCCGCGCGACCTCGACCCACTTGAGCGCCTGGCCATCGAGCCCTTGCGGTTCGCCGCGCCACGCGCCGACGACCCACATGTCGAGCCACACCACGCGCCCGGGATACTCGTGCTGGTAGCGCACCAGCCGCTCGGCCGCCTGCACCTCGACGCCGAGTTCCTCGCGCAGCTCGCGCACCAGGCCGTCGTACGCGGCCTCGCCCTCGTGCAGCTTGCCGCCCGGAAACTCCCAGCGTCCGGCCAGCATCTTGCCGGGCGGTCGCTGGGCGATCAGCACGCGGCCCGACGCGTCGAACAACGCGCCGGCGACGACCTCGAGCGTGGTCAAGCTTCGCGGGCGAGCTGGCCGTGGCAGTGCTTGTATTGCCACGGGATATCCTGCAGTAGCTTTTTTTGCAGCATTTTAATCTCCGAAATCGTGGCGCAAAACATTTGCCTAACAAATCGTCCCCGCGATTCTGCCAGTACTCTGCTTGCACTTAAGCGCGAGTAGCTGTCTTTCCTGGCTCTGTGCGCACGCGCTTAGGCCCCTTGCCAACGCTGCGCAACTGCTCGTCCAACTCGCCCTGTTCGACCGCCTCGATAAGCGTCGCGATGACAGGCAGCAGCTCCTTCTTCTCGCCAACTTCAATCGTGTCCTTGCCGTCGGCGACCGCAAGCCGCTTGCTGCCGTAACGCAGTCCAAAGTACCACTTGCCGCGCGCGTCGGCGAAGTAGAACTTCGGGATCGGGCGCTGCACCGCCACGAACTGCACCGCACCTGTCTCCTTGTCCTTGACGCGCCGCGTCCGCTTCACCGTGTACGTGACGCCTTCTTGATCCGCCTTGACCGCGTCAAACTGCTGGCGCAATTTTCCAAGCAGCTTGTGCCGACGCTCGGCCAGCACATCCTTGCTTTTGTCGATGCTGGCGCTTGACACGAGCTTTAGCTGAGCGAGCTTTCTAGTCGCCTTCATATCGCTGCCCTGAACTTTGAATACATAGGCGCAGCGTAAAGTCAGGCCGCACAACAACCTACCGAAACATCACTTAAGGCTACTTCTCCTGCCATCTTAAGGCGCGGGCCAAACTGGCCCCATGCCCTAAACTCGGGTTCCCCGCTGGACCTACAACAAAGATACGAATACCGTTCGCGACATCGCCTGTACAAGAGCTCGCCATGTCGCCAAAAGATGCTGCTGAGGCACTCATTCGCCTGACCCCCCACGCATGCGATCAGATCAATCACTTCGCGCGTGAGACATTGACCGTGCGCGGAGGCCGAATCGGCAGCGGCATGGGGACACTGCTTGAGGCACTTTGGGGTTACTACGTGAATCGCCAATTCGACGCGGACAAGTCAGGCAAGTGGCCGTACGAAATCGCCTGGCTCGCCGATCACGAGTACAACGACTTTGCGGTCGTGCAACGGGACAGCGAGTGGGACCCCGCCCGAAGGGTAGGCGAATTACTGCGAGTCGAAGCCAAATCAATGAACAACCAGGCCGACGAATCCAAAGGCCACTTCGACGAACTGGAGCAGAACTTAGGTCAATGGGACGTATTGCTTGTGCTTGTTTGGCGCTGGGAGCAGCTAGCTAAAGGCCGTTCGTCGCCTCAAATTGTCGATCACTTCGTTGGCTCAGCTATTCCGCTCGCACGCTTGCGCGACGCACTTCACGAAGCTCGCGGTGGGACATTTGTCGATCGCAACAAGTGCCCCGACGGATGTGCGCCAGCCTCATGCCTACATCACGGCGAGCCACTGAACGCAAGCGGAAAGCGAGAAAGGCTATCTGGCCCCGAGTCATTGCGGCCATCAGCGAAAGTCTCTTTCGCGGCAAACTTTGGAGGCATGGTGCGCATGCTTAAGACCAACTCACCCGCCGCCCGCTCAGCCTTGCGCCAATTCAGGCGAAATGATGAAACTGCGCATCGCTACGTCTCGTTTATCCACAGAAACTTTCCGACCGAAGAACAGAATCAATATCTATCAAGCGAATGGAAAGCGATAGCCGCCGCACACAAACTCAACGTTGCAGGCAAGCCCTCCGATGACATCGTATCCGCAGTACGCGAAGGGATACCAAATTACCAAGACGAACTGCGAGCATTACCCTAGATCGGCAGCTTCGGCTCACGACTCTTGTAGGTTGGGGGCAATGCTAAATCGGCCAGCGTGCCGCCTTGATTCAGCACTAGTTCTTCATTCGGCAGTTCGCCCAGCCGCAAGTAGCTCACAAACCTGTCGCTGATCGACATCGGCAACAAGGCGACGCGCCGCTTCAGTTCCCGCCGTACGCCATCAGCCTGGCGCAATAACTCCACGACCGCGATTTGATCTGCGAGGGGCGGAACTGGAACCTGCATTTCGAGCAGATCATCTATTGAGAGGCGGGGATGCGTGGAGCCAGCCTGTAGACGGGAGACCACGCCATGAACCCACGACGACGCCAACAGGAACCTCAGGAACAACGGAACCACCACGTCCTTACGCGGCGCAAGAACAAGAAATTCTCCCGAGCAGATGCCGTCGCCAATACTTGATTCAGCAGCAAGTACTTTGTTCAGGTATGGCCTAAGCCGCCCGTACAGAACGTCTCCTTGACGAAACACTTTGGATCTAGACTTTATGGCTGCGCCAAGTGTCGGCTGGCAATCCAGCAGGTCTCCTGTTAGCGACTCGACGTGCTCCAGCCCAACATACGCAAACAGATGATCTGCAAACGCTTGCGGATCAATCGTTTCCTTTCGTTCAACCGCAATGTCACCAACTCTTCTCAGTGGAAACGCGCTGTCACTTGGACTCGACTCAACAGTGAGAAAGAACTCTGCCTTCCACTGATCGCGCTGCCTGAGCGCGTCAATTGACACTATCGCAGATCGCATGGCTACCAGCCCTCCGCGCGCAAAAACTCAGTAACAGCTTGCGCCGCGTCCTGAACATCGGACCTTCCCGTCGGCCGACCTGTCGCGTCGTAGCCAACATCCGTGACTTGCGCCACGCAGACGTTGTAGCTGGCCTCTTTGCTTTCACCGACTAACCACTTGCGAAGCAGCAGCACGCATGTCTTCACATTCGCACCGAAAGGCGCGAACGTCTCGACAGGCAAGCTGATCACTGCGCGAATCTTCGCATGCGCATCAATCCATTCGCGCACGTGACTAGTTCTTGCGTTAGCAATGACCCCTTCTGGCAGAACGATACCTAAGCGACCGCCTGGCTTTAGAAACTGAATGCAGCGCTCTAGCCCGACAATTTCCAAAGCAACAGAAGACGAGCCGTTGGCCAAATCAAATTGCCCTAATGTACGCAAGCTATCAGGACCAAGCAGCGATCCGAAAGGCGGATTCGTTACCACGACGTCAAAGCTTGATGGCGCGAGGTGTCGGTAGTTTGAAAACTGCAATAAAGCGTCGCCGCTCGTAACCGCCATCCCTCGTTCAGCGTGCATGGCGGCGTCTATAGTCGCCACCCTGACCATTCGTTCGTTCTTTTCGATGCCCCGCAGAGTTATCGCGCCACCTAGCGCGCGCTCACTGGCGCGCGTCAGAAAGTGCGCAGACCCACAGAAAGGATCAAGCACTGATTCCCCGTCACTTGGCCGCACACAATCAATGACCAGATCAATGATCTCATTTGGCGTGAAATACTGGCCCATGCCAGCACGCGCAGCTGGACCAATCACCCGCTGAAACGCACGGCCTTTTAGGTCAGTTGGCGTCTTTGTTATTGAGTAGTCCTGGAGACCTTCAATAACGCGCGCGAGCGCAGAGGAAGATAGGCGCACTGGATCTCGGAAGGCCTCAGTGCGCGATGCCATCTGCTGATCAAGTTGGCCAGAGAGCGCGTCGCGGGCTTCGTCGTAGACACGGCGGACAGCGCAGGCCAGTTCGTCGTACGTGCCATACAGCCAGCGTTGTAAGCGGTACGAATCACCTCGCTTCGTCGTTTGTTCGTCGTACATCTTGGCGAACAGCACTTTGCAAAGCTCGTCGAGGGCTTCGTCTGCATGGAGCGCATCAATATCACGCATTACGCTGTGCAGCTCGAAGAACAAGGACTCGACATTCGCCGTGAATGGCGCAATGTCTTTTGGTCCACCCATCTGTCGGGCGTCGTCTCTTGCGGCAAACAGTCGGCGCTGATTCGGCCCTGCGAATCGCGTATCGACATAGGCTTCAAGCTCAGGCACAAAGCCAAGTTCCCCCGAGTAGTTATTTCGGCGAAGCACCAAAGGTTCGTTAGTAGATCCGTCTGCAGCGACTCCCGTTAGCACAGTCGTCTCGGATGACATCAGCTCTCGCAAAGCACCTTCCGTCGCGGGCAAGGTGCCGACTTTGCCGACTGACACTGCGAGAAAGGGCGTTCCGAAGTTGTCCGAAATCACGAAGCCGCAGAATCGCGCGGAGTCCCGCAGGACTATGCGATTGCCAATCCAGTCGCCTGGATATCCCAACGTGTCAATGAACTCCCGAAGTAGCCACTGACGTACGCGCTCCCTCTCAATAGCGTCATCGCCTTTTTGCGATCTGGCGCTGCCGCGACTCAGCTTCGCATTTGGTGCGACTAACCAGCGGTCGGTGGGGATGTCGCAATACGGCTGCAGCTTCATTTGTGCGGAAACCTCGCGCGTCAGCTAGTGCCTGCCGACACAATGACGGCTTGTCCAACTTTTATTGACGCATTGTCGTTACGCGCTGACGGTAGCACGAAACATGATCGCCTTCCTACGCCTAAAGGCGTCCGTGCATTGAGCAGTGAGGGGCTCGCGGCTGCGTCGATGTGTGGCTTTTATACAACACTTTCGGTCGCGTGATCGGCTCTTTTCGACACATTTACACGACGTTCGCGCTTTTTTTCGGCCTTTAATGCGGCCTCGATCGCTGATAAGAATTTGGCTCCCGTTTTCGACCGCGCAGATAAATACCTCAGAGAACAGCAATAACGAGGGGTGAACAATGCGCAACACAAAACTGAATCGAGATCTGGAAGGGGCTATCAAGCAGTGGGTGTCCGATAGCGGCGTGACATTCGACTATGCAGTTACGCTCACATCGCCTGACACCTATAGGGATCGCCAGGACGCCAGCCGAAAGGTCCGATACTTTCTCAACCGCCTGAACCGCGAGCTGCTGAGGCATCGCTACAAGAGGTTGGGCGAATGCGTCGCCATCTTCCCCACAATCGAATCGAAGAACCGAAAGATGCACGTACACGCAGCGATCAGATGCCCCGTCGGAATCTCCGTCGGCGCATTCAAGAGCGCGATACGGGAGTGCTGGAAGGCTGCTCACGAAGGCGTTGATTTCGCCATCGTCGACATTCGCCCGATGCATAGCATCGACTGGATTGGCTACATATGCAAAGAGACTGCGATTGGCAACATCGACGCGATCGACATCGCGAACATCAGTTGGGGCAATCGCAGTACTGCGAACATCGCTGCTAACGCCTAAGTGCTGCAGGGGTGAGGCTGAACGCAATAGAGCATCGCGACGATGCTTTATTGTTGGTGTGTACCCGAAATAAATAACCTCCATAGTTTCCCCAAACAGCTACTCACGAAACTACCTAAGTTATTGGTGAAACATGGCTGGTTTTGAAGTTGAAAGCACATGAACGGATTCATTGACTGTTCGCAGATCACAACAGCTCGACAGCACTTGCAAGCAGGTTCTCATTCACATCGATATAGACCTGTGTAGTACCTAAGTGTCGATGACCCGCAAGATGCATCAACACTTTCGCGCTGATGCCTTTGTGTGCGAGATGAGTAATAAAACTTCTGCGACCTGTGTGCGAAGTAGCTGACGGGAAGCCTGCCGCATCGTATAGCTTGGCCAGCACCTGGCACAGGCTATTAGCGCTGAATGCACCGCCTTTCTGAGAACGAATCAGCGGCTTTGGTGCGTCTTCAGCAGAAAGGGCTTCCTGCCTGCGGAACACCTCGAGTTGTTTACGAAGCCGCTCGCTAATGTAGACCGTTCGGCCGTATCTACCTTTGGTCTTGTCTGCACTGAGAAAGAACTGGCTACGCGGTTGCACTCGATTGTCGTACACGTCCTCGACCTGAAGTGCTGCGATCTCCTTGACGCGCAGCCCCGCGTAGTAACTGAGCATCAGTGCAAGGACGTTGCGCTCCGCGTGCCCTTTGCTACGTGCTAACGCCAGCACTCGTCGAAAATCACCTTCTGTCAGCACCTGCGCTTGCGCCATAGTCGCCACCTACAATGTGTTGTTTACTCGTAACACATTGTATTTTCTGATGTTTTGGTTGAGCTACCGATTTCTGCTCGATGCTTTCCTCTTCGATCTCAGCGACTTACGCGCAAACATCATCTATTGCTGCTTTGCTGACATTTTGGGCTTGAAGCGCGTGCAGCCCGATAAATACACGACGCACGCACAAACCCTACGCGCGCAATGCACTTCGGCACCGCTGTTCACCCCAGTCTCATGCCCTGCTTGCGCGTTGTAGGGGCTCACAAAGGGCTGTACGGGGCGTGGAGCGGGGAGAAACGACGTGAGGGCACGCGAATTGCTTGGAATTACCGAGGCGAGGGTCAGATTCAGCAAAAGCGCAGACGGGAAACGTCGCGTAGCACGTATCAACGGCCAGCCAATCACGCTGCGCGTATTACACAACATGCGCGTTCGACGTGATCGTCGGGAAGCTGAGCTGGCAGCGCAGAGCGTTCTCGTCAAGAGAATGTACGGGCCTCGGCCAGGAGACGATCAGACAAAGCGGCCAAGCCGTTCGCGAACCGTTCCTCGAGCCCCAGATCGCGCGCTAAAGCCCCGCGCGTCATCAAACACAGAGGGCACGGACGCTACACAGAAAGACAGCGCAAGTGCACCTTAGTCGCCAAGTCTTGTCGCGAGTTCGGCTGAGGTCGCCTGCTTGCCGTAATAGCTCTCAATGATTGCTACCGACGTCCCCATATTACGAGCAATGTTGAACACGGGCATACCGCGCCGAATCATCATTACTGCATAGAAATGTCGCAGGCTGTAAAGCGTATATCGCTCGCCGTGCCTGTTCTCCAATATCTTTGCCCGCGACAGAACATGCTGAAACTGGTCGATCAGCGTGATGACCTTTCTGCCATCACGCATTCGAAATATGTAGTCGTCAGGCTTCTTGTCGGGGCTTCTCTCGGCTAATCGCTCGACGTACCGCCGAGCATTCACACGCGGCACAACCATTCTGCTACCTGTCTTGCCGCGCACGCTGAACATACAGGTGTCACGTCCTTGCAGATCCGTGAACCAAACAACGTCGCGCCACTGCAGACTGTTTGCCTCACCAACCCGCATGCCAGAGTTGGCAAGTATCAGCACGTAGTCGCGTAGCAGAAGCCTCGTGTGCTGGCGTTCAGGATCGCCTTTCGCTTCGTTGATCCACTTGCGCATTTCCTTGTACAGAGTCACGTACTCTGGCAACAGAAATGCAGGGCGAACAATCTTGTTTACAGCAGTGAACGAATACGTCGGTAGCTGCGCTTTACCTCGATAGCCGCGGTCGTGCGCAAACTTCAGGATCGTCTTGCCGAGCGTCAGCTCCCATTCAAGCGTTTTGTCAGTCGGATTGAGCTTGGCATTCTTCGGCACCGCGTCGCGCGGCATGCGGTGGTAATAGTCTTTGCGCCAACCGATGTAGCCCTGCAATGCCGCGTTGTCGATGTTTGCGACCGACGTGCCGCCGCAATAGGCATTCCAGAATTTAACTACACGCCTTATCTGACGCAGCATGTGAATGCTGACGCCAGGACGGCGACTGGTTGTATTTGTCGCGAGTTGGCCTTGCTCGTATTGCTTTTCGCGTGTCTCGACGTATTCGTCGATAACCTGAGCAAAACTAAGGTGCTTTAGCGGCAGGCCTTCCTGCTGTTTGAATTCGGTCTCGTGCAGGAAGCGCAGCGCGAGTTTGCGCGCTTCATCGAGCTTTCTTGTCTTGAGGCTCTTGTAGACGTAGCGCCTATCGCCTCGGTAGACGCGAGCCTGAAAGATGCCATTGCGCGTATGCAGCAGCACCTTGCCGTCTTCTAAAAGTTCCTTGTGCTCGCTGCCAGACAACTGCCAAACCTGCTACATGTCTTGCACACTTGCGTAACAAATGTATAACACTTTCGCAGCAGATAAAAATCTGTAAGCTATTGATTTTTAAGCTGTTGT
>DAOMFL010000016.1:0-54822 GCA_035429805.1 Burkholderiaceae bacterium | reverse complement strand
TGTCGTGAATCATGCGGCGAGCGGCGAACGAGCCGCGCGAAAGTCCGCGCGGCGCTGATGCGAAACCGATGCGGCCGCAGTGTAGGGGGCCCGGCGGCGGCGACGCTCGGCCATCCCCGTCCCGATGGGGCAAAAAAAGGCCGCTGCGAGCAGCGGCCTTTGATACTGCGTTCCGTCGGCCTAGAACAGGTGACGGATACCGACTGCGAACTGCGACTTGTCGAACGCTTGCGACGCGGTCGACAGCAGCGAGCCGGTGGTCGAGCGGATCGAGCCATCCCAGCTGCGCTGGCCGTAGCCCACGTACATATTGGTACGACGCGAGAACGGGTAGCTGTAGCCGATGCCCCAGACGTTGTAGTCGGGCTCGAACTGCGCCAGGCCGTTGATGACGTTCTTCGCATCCGACCACTGGTACGACGCCATCACCGTGCCGCCGAACACCGGAGCCGACACGCCCAGCATGTAGGCATTGTTGTTCCAGTTGCCGACACCGGTCGGGACGAACGCGCTCGGGAAGCTGCCGCCGTTGGTGTCCGCGATCGCCGCGGCGCTGATGTTCTTCTGGCTCGCCCACGCGGCGTGTGCCTTCAGGAACTTGAAGTCGAACGTGCCGCCCAACTGCAGCATGTTCTGGTTGGGGTTGCCGGCGTTCGGACGGGAGCCGGCGACGTTGGCGTAGTTGATCGAGTCATAGGTCGCGGCCAGGAACAGCGGGCCCCACGTCCAGTTGGCACCAAGGTTGTAGGCCGAGGTGTTCGTCTGCTGCGGCGCGGTTTCAGTGCCGTTCACGTTGCCGGAGTACTGCGCCGCGAACTTGAAGCCGGCCCAGCTGGGCGACGCCCAGATGACGCTGTTGTCTTCGCGCAGCGAGTTCGACGGGATGAACGTCGCCTGCAGGCCAAAGAAGCCGAAGCCGGTGCCGAACGGGTCGACCGCACCCCACAGGTCGAAGTCGCCCGTACCGGACGACGACGTGGCGATGCGGCCCAGCGCGATCGTGCCGAACTGGTTGTGGCGCAGGCCGGCGTAGATCTGGCGGCCGAACAGGCGGCTGCCCTGGGCCGACATACCGGTCGACGCATCAAAGCCCATTTCGGCGGTGAACACGGCGCTCCAGTTGCCGCCCAGCGCTTCGGCGCCGCGCACGCCCAGTCGGCTGCCCGACTGGAAGCTGCTGTCGATGCTCCACGCGCTTTCCTGCTTGTAGTTCGGGCCGCCAGGACCCGCGGTTCCGCCCTGCGCAACGCCGCCTTCATTCCACTGCAGGCCCAGGTCGATGATGCCGTACATCGTTACGCTCGACTGTGCAACGGCAGCGCCCGACATGGCACCCAGCACTGCGAGTGCAATCAGACTTTTCTTCATTCCAAGCTCTCCTAGCTAGTGTTTGAAATTCTGTGGTGCGCCGGCCTTGGACCGCCGCGGACCGATGAATCACTTCCCGGGAGGAAGCTGAGAGGATTGTTCCAGACACCCCTTGCAAGGCATAGCTTCACAGGCAAAAACGACCGCAATGGCTCGGGAATTGTTGCCTCACAGCAACAAGAAAAAGGGCGCCGTAGCGCCCTTTTCGTGCCGCATCGTGAAACGGTCAGAAGCTGTGGCGCATGCCCAGCTGGTAGGCGGCCGTGTTCGTGCCGAACCCGGTTGCGAAGCCGGTCGTGTACCCGGCCGACGACGGCGACAGGCGGCTCTGGTCGTTGTTGGCCATGAAGGCCAGCGCCGCATAAAGCGCCGTGCGCGACGAAAACATGTACTGGTACGCGACGCCGTAGTGGCTTACCGAGGCGTCCTGCGTGGCCCACGCCGAGCGGGCGGAGTCCTTCGCGTAGTTGTAGACGCCGTAGAGCGTATTGCGCGGTGTGATCGCCCAGGACAGACCGAGGTGATACGCCTGCGAGTCGGTCGGGCCGGCGACGCCACGCATCGTGTCCATGTCGAACGAGTTGAACTGCTGGCTGCCGATCGTGGCGGTGATCGCCGCCAGGTTGCCGCCGGTCGCCACGATGATGTTCTGGATATCGAGCGGCGTGAACATCGGATTGTCGTTCTTGCGCTGCACGTACGCGGCATAGAGCTTGGTGGGGCCGATACCCACCCAGCCGCCGATGTCGAACATCTGCAGGCCGTTCTTCTTTTCCGGCGTGCCCGCGGCCGTCGTTGCATACGGCACGACGTAGTTCTGGTTGTACCCGATGCCTACGCCGAAGTTCGACGCGTTGTACTGCAGGTTGATGCCGTAGAAGTCGTCGCCATTGGTTGGCGGGGCCGTACGCTCGGTGCGGTTGGCGGCGGGCGTTTCGGAGCCGCCGAAGCTGTACATCGCGAAGGCCGTGAAGCCTGATATTTCGGCACGGTAGGCGATCGCGTTGTTCATGCGGATCGCCGGGTTGTTGTAGCCCTGGCCGAATGACAGTGCGGTCGCGTCCTGCATCACGTTGTACTTGAGCAGGACTTCATAGCCCGGCGTGTACTGGCGGCCGAACAGGACGGCGCCGTACGGCGTCACCAGGCCGGCGAAAGCCTGGCGGTCGAACAGCGCGCCCGCGCCGTTGACGGTCGTGATCGCCTGCAGCAGCGAGTTGTTGACGGCGTTCATGCCGCCGAGGACGGCCTGATACGTGGGACTCGTGGGTGGCAGCAGGCTGATGGCGGTGCCGGGCACGACGACAACACCAGGGCAGACCGCCGGGGTCGATGCCGGCGCCCCCGTGTTCTTGCACCAGTAGAGCGACTCGTTGTACGTCACCGAACCCGTGTCGAGCGAGAACCGGCCTTCGAGCGCGAAGATCGCGCTGTAGCCGTTGCCGAGCGTCTCGCTTCCGCGCACGCCAAAGCGGTTGCCGGCCGACATGCCGGAGCCCTGTAGGCGCGTGATCGACGTGTTGCCCGCGTCGAGGTACTCGACACCGCCGTCGAGGACGCCGTAGAGGGTAACCGTGCCCGGAGTGAAGTCACCCAGGCTGCGCGCGCTTTGGGCTTGGACGGCCGGGAAGGCGCAGCAGAGCGCCAGGGCGACCAGGGTCTTCCGCATGATGTGTCTCCTGCCTGTCTTCTGGTTTTGAATTCGTCGCGGCCCGCTCCACGGGAGCCCGCGAATGAGTGGGAGAATAGCTCCGGGCCGGCGGCGTCAACCCGGCTTGCTCAAGGTCTGTCGCTGACCGTTACATTTGCGCAACAGCCATGACGCGGAACCTCACTCTTCTGGATCGCCTGACCGTCGCCGCCGATCGCGCTCTGCGCACGCTGGTGGCACCGCCGGCCGCCAACCGCCCGGCTCCCGCCGTCGAGACCGGCGCCGACGCCCTTACGCCGGCGGAGCGCCGTGAAGCGGCGGCTCTGATGCGCGTGAATCACGTGGGCGAAGTCTGCGCGCAGGCTCTTTACGACGCGCAGGCCCTGGCCACCAGGGATCCGGCGCTACGCCAGCTCTTCGAGCGCGCCGCCAGCGAGGAGTCAGACCATCTGGCCTGGACGCGGTCCCGGATCGAAGCTCTCGGCGGCCGAACCAGTTTGCTGAATCCGCTTTGGTACAGCGGTGCTTTCGCGATCGGGCTGCTGGCCGCCCGCACCGGCGATCGTCTGAGCCTGGGCTTCATGGCCGAGACGGAGCGGCAGGTGGAACAGCATCTGGACAGTCACCTCGAGCGGCTGCCGGCGGGCGATCTGGCCTCGCGCGCCGTCGTCGAACAGATGAAGGACGATGAAGTCCACCACGCGGACAGCGCGATCGAACACGGTGGCGTCGACCTGCCGCTTCCGGCGCGCTGGGCCATGCGTGTCGCCGCCAGGGTGATGACGACGACTGCGCATTACATCTGACTGCGCAGAGCGGGAGCCCGTCAGACCTGCTCGACGACGGTTTCGTGGCGAATCTCGGCGGTCCTCCCGAGCATGATCGTCGCGGAGCAGTACTTCTCGTGTGACAGCGCGACGGCGCGCTCGACCGCGGCCGGATCGAGGTTGTGGCCCCTGACGATGTAGCGCATCGTGATCGAGGTGAACACCTTCGGGTCTGTCGCCGCACGTTCGCCATGCAGGCTGACCTCGCAGGCGCGCACGTCGTGCCGGCCGCGCTTGAGGATCAGCACGACGTCGAAGGCCGTGCAGCCGCCGGCTCCGATCAGCACGAGTTCCATGGGGCGCGGCGCGAGGTTGCGGCCTCCGGCCTCCGGCGATCCGTCCATCGCGACCAGATGGCCAGTTCCGGACTCCGCCACGAAGCTCATGCCGTCACCAGTCCAACGTACGACGCAATCCATCTTCCTTTCCTTCCTTCCTTCTTGGCGCGTTGCGTCAAATCCGAGCAGTCACTCCAGAGTGACTCGGACGACTTCAATCTATTGAAATATATAGATTTCCGAAATGCATTGACGGGCGGACCGCGGTCGGAAGCCTGATGATTACTTGCGCCGCAGCATCGATCTCGGCAAACTTGATTTGCAGGGAGATCGCGATCTCCTGCCAGCTGTCTCCTCCACCCTTCTTAGGTGGATTCGGCCCGGGGTCCATGGCTCCGGGCCAATTTTTTGTGCGCTTGCGAAGGGCTGGTCAAAACGCTTAAAATTTAAGGCTTTCCGCGATTCGGTAGTCGCATGCGGTTGCCGAAAACGGCGCGCGGGACGGGGCGGGCGATTCCTTCCCCACCTGTCGCAGTACCGGCCGTGTCGACCGAGCGGAAGATTCCCGCGGCCGCAGCGCCTGGCCGCGCAGCAGTGACCCAGTTCAGGACGGATTTTCAATGAAGACCTTTTCCGCCAAGCCGCACGAAGTCAAGCGAGACTGGCTGCTCGTGGATGCAAGCGACAAGGTGCTCGGCCGCCTGGCCAGCCAGATCGCGCTCCGCCTGCGTGGCAAGCACAAGCCCGAGTACACCCCGCACGTCGACACCGGCGACTTCATCGTGGTCGTCAATGCCGCCCGTCTGAAGGTCACTGGCGCGAAGTTCGAGGACAAGATGTACTACCGGCACACCGGCCATCCAGGCGGGGTGTATGAGTCCAATTTCCGCAAGATGCAGGAGCGTCATCCGGGCCGGGTCCTGCAGCTCGCAGTGAAAGGCATGCTGCCCAAGGGCCCGCTGGGATACGCCATGATCAAGAAGCTGAAGGTCTATCCGGACCAGCAGCACCCGCACAGCGCGCAGCAGCCCAAAGCGCTCGAAATCTGAGGTCGTCATGATCGGCAACTACAACTACGGGACCGGCCGCCGCAAGAGCTCGGTGGCCCGCGTCTTCATGAAGCGCGGCAAGGGTTCGATCGTCATCAACGGGCGTCCCATCGAGCAGTACTTCTTCCGCGAGACCGGTCGCATGATCGTGCGGCAGCCGCTGGAGCTGACGAACCACGCCGAGACCTTCGATATCACGGTCAACGTCACCGGCGGTGGCGAGTCCGGCCAGGCCGGTGCGGTGCGTCACGGCATCACCCGCGCACTCATCGACTACGACGCGACTCTGAAGCCGGCGCTGTCGGGCGCGGGGCTGGTGACGCGCGACGCGCGCGAAGTCGAGCGCAAGAAGGTCGGCCTGCGCAAGGCACGTCGCCGCAAGCAGTTCTCCAAGCGCTGATCGGTCGCGGTCGCGTATCACGCGATCGCGTCTCGGCTTTTCGAGGGCACGGCTTCACGGGATGCGCGCACCCCGGAAGACGCTGCAAGCCCATCGGGCGTCCGGTACCTTCCACGCCAACAAGAACATAAGCCGCTCACCTCACGGGTGGCGGCTTTTTTCTTGCTTTGGGCGCCACGTGACGTGCGCTCAGGTTCTGGCTGACCGTCGATGAAACTGAAATTGTGGTTGCGCAATCTGTCCGTCAGCGCCCCGCGTGTGGCAGTGCGCACACAGCTGCCGTGGGCGTTGCGTGCGCTGGTGTTGCTGGTCGTCGCCTCGATCGCCGCCGCGGGCGTGGTTGCGGTGTACCGCTACGCGCGCGACAGCGGCGCGCCAGGCCGAGATGCGATCGTCAGCGAACTCGATGCGACGCAAGCCCAGCTGCAGAGACTCGTCGCGGAACGCGACCGACTGGCCGCCGAGTCGGTACAGACCGAGAATCAGCTGCGGGTCGAGCGCGCGACGCGAGAGGGCATCGCCGTGCAGCTGAAGGCGCTGGAGGAAGACAACGCGCGGTTGAAGGCCGACCTCGCGTTCTTCGAAAGCCTGCTGCCGGCGGCGAGCGCGGAACGCGGCGTCGTGATCCGCAGCTTCAAGCTGCAGCCGGAACCGGACGAAGGCATGGTTCGCTATCGTCTGCTGGTGCAGCAGAGCGGCCGACCCGAACGCGACTTTCTCGGCGCCGTGGCGCTGAAAGTGAGCCTGCAGAAGGACGGGCGCGCCATGGTGCTGCAGCTTCCCGACCCGGCGCTGCCAGAGGCCGGCCCGGCGCCGCTCGCCTTCCGCCACTACCAGCGGCTCGAAGGCAGTTTCGCGGTGCCGCCGGGCATGGCGGTGCGCTCGGTGCAGGTGACGATCAGCGCGGGAGGTGAGACCCGCGCGCAGCAGACGTTTTCGATGTAGGGAGGCAGCATGTTCGGGTCCAAACCCACCACCCCCAAGACGATCGGCACCCTGGTTGGGGCCGGAACCACGATCGAAGGCACGCTTTCGTACAACGGCGGACTTCGTATCGATGGCACGGTCAAAGGCGACGTGCGCTGCACCGACGGACAGCCCGGGATGGTGATCATCAGTGAACTGGGGTGCGTGATCGGTGAAGTCCACGCGGCCCACCTGGTGGTCTCGGGCCGCATCACCGGCCCGGTATTCATCTCGGACGTGGTCGAACTGCAGCCCAAGGCGCATGTCGCCGGCGACATCCATTACCGCGCGCTGGAAATCCATCATGGCGCCGTGGTCGAAGGCCATCTGATCCATGAGCCACCGGAAGCGCGCCCGGCCTTGAAACTGGCGGCCGGAGGTACCACCTCCGAATTGCCCTGATTACCGGCTCCGCGGCCGTAGCGATGCCTATAATCACTCGGAAATCCCCGCACGGAGAATGCTGATGAACGCTGCTGTTGAGATGCCCGCCCCGCTGCTCTTTACCGACGCGGCAGCTTTGAAAGTCAAGTCGCTGATCGACGAGGAAGGCAACCCTTCGCTGAAGCTGCGCGTGTTCGTGCAGGGCGGCGGATGCTCCGGCTTCCAGTACGGGTTCACGTTCGACGAGGTCGTCAACGAGGACGACGCCACGATGGAGAAAAATGGCGTCACCCTGCTGATCGACTCGATGAGCTACCAGTACCTGGTCGGGGCCGAGATCGACTACAAAGAGGACCTTGAGGGCGCGCAGTTCGTTATCAGGAATCCGAACGCCACGACGACCTGCGGCTGCGGATCGTCGTTCTCGGTATAAGGGTTTCAGTTTCACGCAGAAGGGGCGCCGACGGCGCCCCTTCTGCTTTCTGGTTCAGCGCGGATAAACGGCGCCGAGCACTCTGGGTCCGCTCGCCCCGGTGACCTCGGGCACTGCGCCCGGCTCGCGGCGCAGGCACCGGCGCGCGAGCCATGCAAATGCCAGCGCCTCGACCTGGTCATGGGGGACGCCGAGCGCGTCTGACAGTCGCACCGGGCGCGGCGCGACTTCAGCTTCGATAGCAGCAAGCAACGTGGCGTTGCGAACACCGCCGCCGCAGACGATGACATCGCGCGCCGGTTCGCACCAGCGGCCGATCGCATCGCCGATCACGCTCGCGGTGAATACGGTGAGCGTGCGCTGGATATCGGCCGGGCTGGCCGATGAGCCCGCCAGCCGTGCGTCGAGCCAGCTGGCATTGAAGAGTTCGCGGCCGGTGCTCTTCGGCGGCGCGGCGGAGAAGTACGGTTCGTCGAGCAGCTTCGCGAGCAGCGCCGTGCTGGCTTGCCCGCTGCGTGCGAAGTCGCCCGAGCGATCGAACGGTTGCGCCAGGTGGCGCACGGCGTTGAGGTCCATCAGGACGTTGCCGGGGCCGCAGTCGAACCCGGTCGGAGCGAGGCCGCCGCCACGCAGGAACGTGACGTTGCTGATGCCGCCGATGTTGACGATCGCGCAGGGTGCGGCTGCAGCGAAGACGGCGGCGTGGAACGCGGGCACCAGCGGCGCGCCGTGCCCACCGGCGGCAATGTCGCGGCTGCGGAAATCGGTCACGACATCGATGCCGGTGCCTTCCGCCAGCCGCGCCGGCGCGTTCAACTGGACCGTGAAGCCGGCGTCCGGCCGGTGCCGGATCGTCTGGCCATGCGCGCCGATGGCCCGGACCTGCGCAGCCGGCACACCGGCCGCGGCCAGCAGCGCGGTGACCGTATCGACATAGACGTCGGCGAGCCGTACCGAAGCCAACCCCGACCGCTCGATCTCGTCGTTGCCCGGCGTGGTGAGGCCAAGCAGCATGGCGCGCAGGTCGGCCGGAAACGCGCGGTGTACATGCGCGAGCGTGCGGGGTGGTTCGACCGAGAAGTCCGCCAGGACGGCGTCGACGCCGTCGAGGCTGGTGCCGGACATCAGTCCGATGTAGAGCTCGGGCGACGCGGAGTGGTCGATGCTTGCGGCCATTCGGCCGTCAGCGGGCGCTGGACGCGACCTGGATGCGAGCGAGCAGCGCGAGGTGTTCCCGCAGCGGGGCTGCTGCGTCCGCCAACGCCGTGAGCTTGCTCGGGTCGAGCGGCTCGGCGCTCGGAAGTTCGGCCGTCAGCGGATTCACCTGCACGCCGCGGACCTTCACTTCGAAGTGAAGGTGCGGGCCGGTGGCCCAGCCGGTTGCCCCGACAAAGCCGACGACGTCGCCCTGGCCGACGCGCCGCCCCTTGACGATCCCGGGCCCGAAGCCCTGCAGGTGTGCGTACAGGGTCGAGTGCTTCTCGCTGTGGCGGACCTCGACGACATTGCCGTAGCCGCGTTGCCATCCGGCGAAGTCGACAGTTCCGCTGGCGACGATGCGCACCTTGGTGCCCGCCGGGGCCGAGTAATCGATGGCGCGGTGAGCGGCGTTGTAGCCGAAGACCGGGTGCGTGCGGTTCTCGCTGAACCCCGAACTCAGGCGCGTGTACTCGAGCGGGGAACGCAGGAACGCGCGCTTCATGCTGTGTCCGTCAATGGCGTAGAAGCCGCCGTTCCTGCTGCCGTCGTCGAACCAGAACGCTTGGACGGTCTTGGCCTGGCTGACGAACTCGACGGCGAGCAGCCGGCCCGGGCGCAGGTATTCGCCGCCCGCGTACAGGCCTTCGTAGATCGCACGGAAGCGGTCGCCGCGCTGCAGACTGCGATGGAAGTCGATCTCGCTTTCAAGCGCATCGACCATCTGCTGCGCGATCGAATCGGGGATGTCGGCAGCATCCGCCGCCGCGAAGAACGAACCCTGGATCTCGCCGCTGCGCAGCTCGACCCGGCGCAGCAATTCGACCTGCGACTCGCTCAGCGAGAGGGTGTCCCCGTCAGCCGGGCTGCGGGCCACCGTGATCACGCGCGTGCTGCTCGATGACGCGCCGTCGTCGGCCGGGCCGTAGGCGCGCAGCCAGTTCAGTCGACCGTCGGCGTCGATGTTCGCCTGCACGAAACGGCCGGGCGCGAGTCGCACCAGCGGTCGCGCGGCCGGATCGGTGCGGAGAAAGCGCTCCGCGGCCGGATCGTCGACGCCCATGCGCGACAACATCGAGCCGATCGGCTCGCCTTTCTGCACGCGTGCCTCGCGGACGAAAGCTTCGCGCAGCTGACCGAGGCTCTGCATCTGCTCGCCGATCGACGGCGTCGCAACGACCTCGACGATCGGGCGCGCCTCGATCGAATCGAGATCGAGCGCGACCGGCGCGGCGGCGATCGCGGCGATTGCCGCAGACAGCGGCAACAGGGAGAACACCGCGGCGAGCTCGATGCGGCTGCGGGTCGCGCGGTCGAGCTGCCTCCAGCGGCGCATCAGCAGCCGGACGCCAAGGCGGACGTCGGCACTGAGGTTCTTGAGTTGTTTGGCTAGAATCTCGCGAGACATCGACCGGCCGATCAGGAAAAAGCGCACCGTCTGGTGCGCTTTTTTGCGAAGGGCGAAGTATATCGCGGCCGGCCCCCTGGACCGGGGCAACGGCGCGCGAAAAGGCCATGGAAGGCGCGACAAAGACCTACCCCATTACTCGGGAACTCGAGCAGGCGCTCGCGCTGGTGAAACGCGGGTGCGACGAACTGCTGGTCGAGTCCGAATTTGCGCAGAAGCTGGCGCGTGCGAAGGCCACGGGCCAGCCGCTGCGCTGCAAGCTCGGACTCGATCCCACCGCGCCCGACATCCACCTCGGCCACACCGTGGTGCTGAACAAGCTGCGCCAGCTGCAGGATCTTGGCCACACCGTCATCTTCCTGATCGGCGACTTCACGGCGATGATCGGCGATCCCTCGGGCCGCAACACGATGCGGCCGCCGCTCACGCACGAGGCGATCGAGGCCAACGCAAAGACCTACTTCGAGCAGGCGGCGCTGGTGCTGGACCGCGAGCGCACCGAGATCCGCTACAACTCGGAGTGGAGCGAGCCGCTCGGAGCGGCCGGCATGATCAGGCTGGCAGCGAAGTACACGCTGGCGCGGCTGCTCGAGCGCGACGACTTCGCCAAGCGCTTCCGCGACAGCACTCCAATCGCGATGCACGAGCTGCTTTATCCGCTGATGCAGGGCTACGACTCGGTGGCGCTGCGCTCGGACATCGAGCTCGGCGGCACCGACCAGAAGTTCAACCTGCTGGTCGGGCGCGAACTGCAGCGACATTACGGGCAGGAAGCGCAGTGCGTGCTGACGATGCCTCTGCTGGAGGGGCTCGACGGCGTCGAGAAGATGTCAAAGAGCAAGGGGAACTACATCGGCATCACGGAGCCGCCGTTCGAGATGTTCGGCAAGGTCATGTCGATTTCCGACGAACTGATGTGGCGCTGGTACGACCTCGTGTCGATGCGCGGCAACGAGGAGATCGCCGCCTTCAAGCGCGAGGCCGCCGAGGGACGCAACCCGCGCGACATCAAGGTGCTGCTCGCGAAGGAAATCGTCACGCGGTTCCGCTCCGGCCGCGAGGCGGAGCAGGCCGAGCGTGAGTTCATGGCGCGCTTCAGCGCCGGTGCCGTGCCCGACGACATGCCGGAGCTCACTCTGGTTGCCGACAGCGCCGACGGACTGGGCATCACGACGGCATTGAAGCAGGCGGGCCTGGCGCCATCGACGAGCGAGGCCGTCCGCAATGTCGAGCAGGGCGGTGTGCGCATCGACGGCGAACGGGTGGGCGACCGGACGCTGCGCCTGAAGCCCGGCACTTACGTGGTTCAGGTCGGCAAGCGCAAGTGGGCGCGGATCACGGTCAGCTAGGCGACCGGACCCGGGCTGCACCTGCCATGATCGCGCTCATTCAGCGGGTGACGCGCGCCAGCGTCCGGGTCGACGGCACCGTCGTGGGTGCGATCGGGCCGGGCCTGCTTGCGCTGGTCTGCGCCGAGCGCCACGACAGCGACGCCGAGGCCGACGCACTCGTGTCCAAGCTGCTCGGGTATCGTGTCTTCGGCGACGCGGAAGGCAGGATGAACCGCAGCGTGACCGATGTCGGCGGAGAACTGCTCGTGGTGCCGCAGTTCACGCTGGCGGCCGATACGATGAGCGGCACGCGGCCGAGCTTCACGCCGGCCGCGGCACCGGCGCTGGGCCAGCAGCTGTTCGAGCGGTTCGTCGGACGGGCACGCGCGCTGCACGGTCGCGTCGAGGCAGGCCGCTTCGGCGCGCACATGCAGGTCGAGTTGATCAACGACGGACCGGTGACCTTCTGGCTGCAGGTCCGTCCGAGGCAGGAGGAAGCGAAATGAAACTCTGGAGCGATTCGTTCACCCAAGGCAGCCCGATCCCCGGCGAGTACGCGTTCTGCGTCATCGATCCGGCGCACCATGTCAGGCTGTCGAGCAACCGCAATCCCCATCTGGCGTGGAGCGACGTGCCGCCCGGGGCGAAATCGTTCGCGCTGATCTGCCACGATCCCGATGTGCCGAGCAAGCCGGACGACCTCTTCAAGGAAGACCGCGAGATTCCGAGCACGCTGCCGCGCGTCAGCTTTCATCACTGGGCGCTGGTGGACATTCCTGCCGCGACAAGGGCCATCGAGGCCGGCAGCTATTCGAAGGAAGTTACGCCGCGTGGCAAGAACGGCCCGGCGGCGATCAACGGCACCCGGCAGGGTCTCAACGACTACACGGGCTGGTTCGCCACCGACCATGACATGAACGGCGACTACTTCGGCTACGACGGGCCGTGCCCGCCGTGGAACGATTCGATCCTGCATCACTACGTGTTCACGCTCTACGCGCTCGACATCGAACGCGTGCCGGTGGACGGCAAGTTCGGCGCGCCGGACGTGCTGAAGGCGATCGAGGGGCATGTGCTGGCGAAGGCGTCGATCCAGGGCAGCTACACGCTGAATCCGCGGCTGGCGTGACGCCGACGACGCTGCTGGTGATCCGGCACGGTGAAACGGCGTGGAATGCCGAGCACCGGATCCAGGGTCATCTGGACATCCCGCTGTCGCCCGCCGGCATGCGTCAGGCGGCATGCCTGGCCGAGCGCCTGGGCGGCGCCGCGATCGATGCCGTGTATTCGAGCGAACTGGCGCGCGCGTGGCTCACCGCGGCGCCGCTGGCCGAGCGACTCGGCCTCGAGATCGTGTCCGACACGCGGCTGCGTGAGCGCTCCTTTGGACTGTTCGAGGGCCTGACGCTCGACGAGATCGCGACCCAGCATCCGGAGGCGTTCCGGCGCTGGCGCGAACGCGATCCGGCCTGGACCGTCGAGGGCGGCGAGAGCGGGCTGGACCTGATCGACCGCGTTCTCGAGGCTCTGCACGACATCGTCGCCCGCCACCCGGGCGGGACCGTGGCGGTCGTCACGCACGGTGGCGTACTGGACGTCGTCTATCGCGCCGCCCGCACGCTGCCCTGGGACGCGCCGCGCCAGCATCAAATGCTGAACGCCAGCATCAACCGCCTCAGCGCCGCGGCGCCGCCGCTCACGATTAACATCATCGACTGGGCCGACGTTGCCCACCTTGCACAGGCGCGCGACGAAACACTGACCTGACGGCGGCGGGCACGTTGACCGGCACCAAGACGCCGCGTCACGCCCTCACTACAGTGCGTTTATGCGTTCCTCGCTGACGCTGGTGATTTCATTCGCGCTGAGCGCCGGTATCGGCCTGCTGGTCGGACTCGAGCGCGAGCGCAAGCCGTCCGCCAAGGCGGGCGTACGCACGTTTGCGCTGATCGCCATGCTGGGCTCGCTGGCAGCGCTCCTTGCCGAGGCGACCGGCTCGGCCTGGGCCCTGGGGGCCGGCGCGATCTGCGTGACCGGCGCGCTGGTGGCGGCCTACGTGCAGGATCCGGGCTCGGTCCAGGACGATGCCGGCACGACGACGATCATCGCCGCCGTCGCCGTGTTCTTTCTCGGCGCAGTCAACTTCTACGGCTACCGCACGCTGGCGGTCGCACTCGGCGTCGGCATGACGGTGCTGCTGTACTTCAAGGCGGAACTCGAGGGTTTCAGCCAGAAGCTGACCGGCCAGGACATCCGGTCGATGCTTCAGTTCGCCGTGCTGACGGCGGTGATCCTGCCGCTGCTGCCCGACCAGTCCTACGGCCCCTACGGTGTGCTGAATCCGTTCCAGGTCTGGCTGATGGTGGTTCTGGTCGCCGCGGTGAGCCTTGCGGGTTACGTGGCCTGGCGCCTGACCTGGGGCCGGCACGGGCTGGTGCTGACCGGCGTGCTCGGCGGCGTCGTTTCCAGCACGGCGACGACCCTCGTCTATGCGCGTCACGTGGCCGCTGGCACGCAGCCGCTGCCGGCGGCGCTGCTGGTCATACTGCTCGCCAATGCAACGATGCTGGTGCGCGTGCTGGTGCTGGTCGGCATCGTTGCACCGTCTTCGCTCGTGCACGCGCTGCTCGTCATCGTGCCGGCGCTGCTGGTCGCGCTGGGCGGAGTGGTCTGGCGCTGGAAGGCGGCCGCCGCCGCGCCGGTCGCGGACGAAGCGGCGTTTCGCAACCCGACGCAGCTGTTGACTGCGCTGAGTTTCGCCGCGGTGTATGCGGTGATCCTGCTGCTCGCGGCCTGGGCCAATGCGGAACTGGGCTCGCGCGGCGTCGTCGCGCTGGCGGCGATCTCGGGCCTCACGGATGTCGACGCCATCACGCTGTCGTCGCTGCGCCTGTTCGGAAACGGTGCGCTGTCACAGGCCACGGCGCTGACGGCCGTCGGTGTGGCGGTCGGGTCGAACCTGGTCTTCAAGGCCATCGTCGCGGCCACGGCCGGCGGGAGCGCGCTGAGATGGCCGGTCCTGCGCGCCTTCGGTGGCCCGCTGCTCGCGCTGGTCGCCGGTCTCTGGGCCCTGCACGCGCTGGCATAATTTCGCCGCCATCTTGCCTCGCGTGACTGGCGTCCGAGGTGGGTCACCACCAGGGAGCGCGAGGCTCGAAGGGACGCTCCCGTCCCTGCCGTTCGCCTGGGCCCTGATGGCAAGTGAATTCCAACGCCACTTGTCGAGGTCCACATGTTCAGTCGAAGCAGCTATACGGTCGAAGCGATCGACCCGGAGATCTGGTCCGCCGTCCGCAGGGAAAACGCGCGCCAGGAACAGCACATCGAGCTGATCGCCTCGGAGAACTACGCCAGTCCGGCGGTCATGGCGGCGCAGGGCACGCAGCTCACCAACAAGTACGCCGAAGGCTATCCGGGCAAGCGCTACTACGGCGGCTGCGAGTACGTCGATGTCGCGGAGACGCTGGCGATTGATCGCCTGAAACACCTGTTCGGCTATCCGACGATCGAACTCGCCGCCAACGTGCAGCCGCATTCCGGCGCGCAGGCGAACACGGCGGTGTTCATGGCGCTGCTGACCCCGGGCGACACGATCATGGGGCTGTCGCTGGCGGAAGGCGGCCACCTTACCCACGGCATGCCGCTCAACATCTCGGGCAAGTGGTTCAAGGTCATCAGCTACGGCCTGAACGACCGCGAGGAGGTGGACTACGAGGCCATGGAGCGCCTCGCCCACCAGCACCGGCCGAAGCTGATCATCGCGGGCGCGTCCGCGTACTCGCTGCGCTTCGACTGGGCGCGATTTGCGCGGGTGGCGAAGGACGTCAACGCCTATTTCATGGTCGACATGGCGCATTACGCCGGGCTGATCGCCGCAGGCGTCTATCCGAGCCCGATCCCGCACGCCGACGTGGTGACCAGCACCACGCACAAGACACTGCGCGGCCCGCGCGGCGGGCTGATCCTGATGAGGCCGAACCTGGAGAAGCCGATCAACAGCGCGGTGTTTCCCGGGATCCAGGGCGGGCCGCTGATGCACGTCATCGCCGCGAAAGCCGTGGCGTTCAAGGAAGCGCTGGCGCCGGAATTCAAGACTTACCAGCAGCAGGTGATCACCAACGCGCGCGTGATGGCCGAGACGCTGGTCAGGCGCGGGCTGCGCATCGTCAGCGGCCGTACCGAGAGCCACCTGATGCTGGTCGATCTGCGCGCAAAGCAGATCACCGGCAAGGACGCCGAGGCGGTGCTGGGCGAGGCGCACATGACGATCAACAAGAATGCGATTCCAAAGGACCCGGAAAAGCCGATGGTCACCAGCGGCATCCGCCTCGGCAGCCCGGCGATGACGACGCGCGGCTTCAAGGAGGCCGAGGCCGAGCAGACCGCGAACCTGATCGCCGACGTCCTCGACAACCCGCGCGACCCTGCCACCGTCACGCGCGTCCGCCGCGAAGTCGAAGCGCTGACTTCGAGATTCCCGGTCTACGGCGCATAAGCGGATGCCAGCGCGCTGAACAGGGCACGATCAACGCGATGACGCATCCTGCCAGCGTGCTCTTTTTGTCGGGCCGGGCGCCCGGCCGCCCGAAGCCCGGCCCGCTGATCAAACTCGAGCGAGTGCACGTGCGACCCGCAGGGTCGCGTACACGAGCGAGACCTGCATGAAATGCCCCTTCTGCCATCACGCCGACACGCAGGTCATCGACTCGCGCGCGTCGGACGAGGGCGCGACGATCCGCCGGCGGCGCAAGTGCCTGTCGTGCGACAAGCGCTTCACGACCTACGAGCGGGTCGAACTGGCGATGCCGACCATCATCAAGCGCGGCGGCGGACGCGCCGACTACGACCGCGACAAGCTGCGCGCCAGCATGCAGCTGTCGCTGCGCAAGCGGCCGGTGCCGCGCGAGGCGGTCGACGACGCGATCGCGCGCATCGAGGACAAGCTGCTGTCCTCGGCGCAGCGCGAGGTCAAGAGCGAAAAGCTGGGCGAACTTGTCATGCGTGAACTCAAGCGGCTCGACAAGGTCGCCTACATCCGCTTTGCGTCCGTCTACCGCAGCTTCGAGGATGTCGACGAGTTCGCCGAGGTTGTCAGGGAGATCCGGCCGTCCAAGCGGCCGCGCCGTCGCCCGGCGCGCGGCGGCTAGCGTGTCAGGGCGGCAGGCCCCAGGGCCTTGAAACGCGCGGGCCTCGACCCGAATTGGGGGCTATCGCAGGCCGCGGCCTGTAACCGCCACCGGAGGACCCCCATGAACCATCTTTCCGTACGTCGCAGCGATCCCTTTGGTGCGCTGGTCGACGATGTCTTCAGCGACTTCTTCCAGCGGGCCGGGATGATGCCGGCACAGGGCGCTGACGCCCCGACCGTGGCGCGCGCCCGCATGGACGTGGTCGACAAGGGCGACAAGTTCGAGGTCAAGCTCGATCTGCCCGGCGTCAGCAAGGACAACATCAACATCACGATCGAGGGCGCGCGCGTGGCGATCCAGGCCGAAAGCCGCAAGCAGCGGGAAACCAAGGATGGCGAGCGCGTGCTGCACAGCGAAAGGTCCGTCACGAGCTACGCCCGCAGCTTCGAGCTGCCGGCCGAAGTGGCCGAGGACGGCGCCGACGCCAGCTTCGAAAATGGCGTTCTGACGCTGCTGCTGCCCAAGCGGGCGGCGGTGGTCGGCAAGCGCCTCGCCGTGCGCTGAACGCGAGGCGTCGACACAGGACCCGGGAACGACTCCTGCCGGCTCGCCGCGACGGCGCCGCGTTGACATGCGTCAAGCGGTGCTGTCCCAGCGGCTTGTGTCGACGGGGCTGGTCCCTATGTTGAAAGCGAGGGCCGGTCGAGCGATCCGGGCCCGTTATTGGAGATGGAGGCGATATGGCAAATCTCCTCGCACGTCGTCGTACCGATCCGTTCGCCCCGCTGTTCGGCGACTGGATGGATGATCTGTGGAACCGCACGGGACTCACGACGATGCCCCGCTATTCCGACATGCCGGCGGTCGAGCGCGCCCTGATGGACGTGATCGACAAGGGCGACCACTTCGAGGTCAAGGTCGACATGCCCGGCGTGAAGAAGGAAGACATCGAGGTATCGATCGAGGGCTCGCGCGTGGCGATCCGCGCCGAGACGCGGAGCACGAAGGAAGAGAAGGAAGGCGAGCGGGTGCTGCACACCGAGCGGTTCGTGGCCATGTATGCGCGGACCTTCGAGCTTCCGGCCGATGTCACTGAGGCCGGGGCCGAGGCGCACTACGAAGACGGCGTCCTGACGCTGATGCTGCCGAAGCGCGCGCCCGCCACGACCAGGAAACTGACCATCAACTGACGCACGTCGGCGCCGCTGGCGTGGCACGGCGCAACACCGTGCCACAGGCGCCCAGGCCGCTGCTTCCGCAGCGGCCTTTTTTCTGTGGCCCGCCGGATGGCTCCGTACCGTTTGGAGGAGTGCCCGGCAGCGCGGGTCGACCTCCGTAGAATCCGGCGGATGCTCCGCACTGTGGTTTCCGCACTGGCAGCGACGACGCTGCTTGCAGCCTTGACGGCTTCCTCTGTGCAGGCCGCACCGGCCGTCCAGAAGCTGCTCGGCATCGGAACGGCGAAGTCCGATAAGCCGGCGTCGGCGCCGGCTCCGACGCTGGCCGAACAGCGCGCGCAGATCGAAAAGGAACTCGCCGCGGCACAGGATGCGGCCGCGCGCGAACAGGCCGGCACCTACCCCGTCCCCGCGGGCGCGACGCCGGCTCAGGTCTCGGAGCTCGGCTGGCTGCTGGCCCGCATCCCGCTGCTGCTGCAGGGGCAACTCGATGTGCTGCAGGAGATCGAGGCCGCGCGTGCGGCGCGCGAGGTGTCCGACGAAACGCTCAGGGCGTGGCGGGGCATGGAGCTGCCGGGGCCGTACACGCTGACGCAGTACGACCGGGCGCTCGATCAGCTCGATGCCGAACGGGTGCGGCTGCACTCCTACCAGTCGGTGGGAGAACTGCAGCAGGGAGAAATGCTGCGGCTCGAGACGCAGCTCAAGGCGAGTCAGGCGGCCGAGCGCCTGGCCGTCGAAAAGGCGGCCGACGGGCTGGCGGCCCCGCTCGACCTTGCGCGCCTGCGGACCCGTCGCACTTCAGAGCAGCTGCAGCTCGTGCGACTGCAGGGGCAGCTCAATGCCGAGCTCAGGGCGGCGACGCAGGCTCGCATCGGCCTGCTCGAGAAACAGTCGGCCGCCATCGCCGGCAACTATCGTTTCACCGAGGCCGAGCTCGACCGCGTCCTCAAAGGGCTGCAGGCGGAGCAGGGGGCGCTCGACCGGCGTCTCGAGGAGACGGTCGCCCTGCGCAGCAAGACAACGCGCGAGCGCGATCAGGCGCAGGCGGCGCTCGCGTCGCTGACCGCGGCGAAGACCGTGGCCGAAGTGCGTCGGCAGGCGGAGCTTCAGGTCCGCGTCGAAGCGGCCAATGCGACGCTCGAGGCGCTGCGTACCGAGCATGGCGCGCTCACGACGCTGCGCAGCCTCACGCCACTTGCCATCGAGGCCTGGCGGCAGCGCTATGCCGCGCTCAGCAGTCCGAGCGCCGACGAACGCCAGACCGCCGAGACCGCTCTCGAGGCCTCGCTGGCGCGGGTGGATACGCTGAAGTCGTTTGCCGCTGACCTCGGCAATCTGGCGGAAACGGCGGTGCAGAACCAGCAGCGGCGTTTCGACGCCCTCGACGAAGATGCGCCGGGGCGGCGTTACGAACAGGCGGCGCTCGACGTGACGCGCCAGGCCGCCAGCGCCGTCAACGAGGTCCAGGCATTCGCGCTGAAACTGGCGACGGCACAGCGCCGCTGGAAGCGCGAGTACGCCGAGGCGTCGAAACAGCGTCCGGCCGCAGACCGCTTCGCCGATGCCTGGGTCGAGACGAAGAGCATTTCCCGCGACGTCTGGAACTTCGAGCTGTTCGCGGTCGAGGACACCGTCGAGATCGGCGGCAATCCGGTGACGTTGTCGCGCGGCGTGACCATCGGCAAGAGCATCGGTGCGCTGCTGATCTTCCTCGTCGGCATCAAGATCGCCGGATTTCTGGCGACTCGCGCGCAGCGCATCATGGTGCAGCGTTTCGCCGTCGACGAACCGCAGGCACGCGTGCTGCGGCGCTGGATGATGCTGCTCACGGGCTTCGTCCTGCTGGTCGTCACGCTGAATCTGGCGCGCATTCCGCTCACGGTATTCGCCTTCATGGGCGGCGCGCTCGCGATCGGAATCGGTTTCGGCACCCAGACGCTGCTGCGTAATTTCATCAGCGGCATCATCGTGCTGTTCGAGCGCAAGGTGCGGGTCGGCGACATCGTCGACGTCGATGGCGTTCAGGGTGTCGTCACGGCGGTGGACGTGCGTTCGACGACGGTGCGGCAGTTCGACGGTATCGAGACGATGGTGCCGAACTCGCTGCTGCTGGAGAACAAGGTCACCAACTGGACCGGGGAATCGCCGACGATGCGCAGGGTCGTCAAGGTCGGCGTCGCCTATGGCTCGCCGACGCGCAAGGTGGCTGAGATCATGAAGGGCGCGGCGGAGGAGCACGGGCAGATCCTGAAGGAGCCGGCCCCGTTTGTCGTGTTCGAGGACTTCGGCGACAACGCGCTGGTGTTCGCGCTCTACTTCTGGGTCGACCTGGCGAAGGCGAACGGCATGCAGGTGATGAGCGACCTGCGCTTCATGCTCGAGAAACGCTTCGCCGAGGCCGGCGTCTCGATCGCCTTCCCGCAACGCGACATCCATCTTGATGCGGCGCGCCCGCTGCAGGTCGAAGTGGTCGGCGGCCGGGCTGCACCCGGGCAGGCCTCCTGATGTACGGAGAAGCCGACCGCGAATTCATGGCGCGCGCGCTGGTGCTCGCCATGCGTTCGATGAATGACGCCGCCCCCAATCCGCGCGTTGGCTGCGTCATCGTGCGCGACGGCCGCGTGCTCGGGGAGGGCTGGACGCAGGCGCCGGGATCCAATCATGCCGAGATCGAGGCGCTACTGGACGCCCGCCGCAACGGCCACGATGCGCGCGGGGCGACCGTCTACGTCTCGCTCGAGCCGTGCAGCCACTTCGGTCGCACACCACCCTGCGCAACGGCGCTGATCGAGGCGCATGTCGGACGCGTGATCGCGGCCGTCGAGGATCCCAATCCTCTGGTCGCGGGCGGCGGGCTGGAGATGCTGCGCAGTGCCGGCATCGATGTGCGATGCGGATTGCTGGAGCAGGAGGCGGCCGAGGCCAACGTCGGCTTCTTCTCGCGCATGCGGCGCAAGCGGCCCTGGGTGCGCATGAAGATCGCCGCCAGCCTCGACGGCAAGACCGCGCTGGGCAACGGCGTGTCGAAGTGGATCACGTCCGAGGAGTCGCGGCGCGACGGCCATGCCTGGCGCGCGCGCTCGTGCGTGGTGCTGACCGGCATCGGCACAGTTCAGGCGGACGATCCCGAGATGAACGTGCGTCTGGTGGAGACTGCGCGCCAGCCGCTGCGGGTGCTCGTGGACAGCCGCCTCGACGTCGATCCGGGCGCGCGGATCTTCAAGGCCGAGGGCAAGGTACTCGTGGCGACGGTGTCGGCCGATGCGCAGCGCATCGCAGCGCTGCAGGGTGTGGGCGCCGAAGTCGTCACGCTGCCGGACGCGCGCGGCAAGGTCGACCTCGCCGCCCTGATGCAGGAGCTCGCACGCCGCCAGGTCAACGAGGTGCACGTCGAAGCCGGCTTCCGCCTCAACGGGTCGCTGGTCAAGGCGGGCGTCGTCGACGAACTGCTCGTATACCTCGCGCCTATGCTGATCGGCGAAGCGCAGGGCATGGTGCACCTTCCGGAACTCTCGGACCTCGCGCAGGCGCAACGGCTGCAGTTCCGCGAAGTGACGACGGTGGGGGATGATGTGCGCATCCTGGCCCGCCTCATCTGAACCATGTTCACCGGACTGATTCAGGGTATCGCTCGCATCGAGCGCGTCGAGCCGCTGTCCGATGGCGGCGGCGTGCGGCTGACCATCGATGCGCGCGATGTGCCGGAGTTCGAAGCTCAGGTGGGCGACAGCATCGCGCTCAACGGGGCCTGCATGACCGCCACGCAGGTGGACGGCCGGCGCTTCAGCGTCGACGTCTCGGGCGAAAGCCTGAGCAAGACGGCCGGACTGGACGCCGCGGGCGAGGTCAACGTCGAGACCTCACTCAGGGTGGGCGACAAGCTGGGCGGGCACTTCGTCTCCGGGCACGTGGATGGCATCGGCACGGTGGCGCGGTTTGCGCCGGTGCACGAGTCGTGGGAACTGGTGATCCGTGCGCCGCGCGGCCTCGCACGCTACTTCGCCTACAAGGGGTCTGTCGCGGTCAACGGCGTGAGCCTGACCGTCAACCGCGTGACCGATGTTGCCGACGGCTGTGAATTCTCGATCAACATCATTCCGCACACCTACGCGGTGACCACTCTGCGCAACCTGCAGCCCGGCAGCCGTGTGAACCTCGAGGTCGATCTCATCGCGCGCTACATCGAGCGCATGCTGCCGAGCGCCTGACCCCGGATGGACGATCGCTTCGCCGGCTGGCTGCTCGCGCTGGCGATCGGTGCAACGCTCGTAGCCGCCGCCCGCCGCGCCGGGCGCCCGGAGGCGTTCGGTGCCGCGGCGCTGCTGCTGCTCTACATGGTCGTGCTGGCGATGACGGAGTGGCTCTCGCCGGCGTGGCGCCCGTATGCGCCAGCCGTGGCCGCCGCGGCAGTGTGGCTCGCCGTGCAACCCCTGCTGGGGCTCGGGCGGCTCCGGCGTGACGACATCGGGCTCGCGCCACCGCGGCCAGGCAGCCTGCCGCCGGCGCTCGCCGTCACCGGCCTGGCACTGGCAGCCAATGCCGCCGTGATCCTCATGCGGAGCACCGGCCCGGTGGCCGTCCCGCCGGTATGGATCGTCGCGGTCATCGTGTCGGCGATAGTGGAGGAATTCGTGCTGCGCGGGGTGATCCTTGCGCTGGCCGACCGTGCGCTGCCGCCGCGCTGGACGCTGTGGGGAGCACGCATCGGCACCGGCGGCCTTCTGGTCACGGGGGCGTTCATCGCTCTGCACGGCGTGCGACCGGGCCTGCTGCTCGGCGTGGCACCTGCCGCGATGCTCTATCTTTGGCTGCGCGCGCGCACCGGCAGCCTGCTGCCGCCGATGCTGGCGCACATCCTCTGGAACCTCTCGGTCGTGCTGCTGAACCGCTGATCCGCCCACCCCATCCGCCGCCATGTCCACGCTCTTCACGCCGCTTGCGCTGCGCGCGCTCGAACTGCCCAACCGCATCGTCGTCTCGCCGATGTGCCAGTACTCCGCGCGCGACGGCAGCGCCGGAAACTGGCACCACGCGCACCTCGGTTCGCTGGCGCTTTCCGGTGCCGGACTGCTGTGCATCGAGGCCACCGCGGTCGCGCCCGAAGGCCGCATCACGCCAGGCGACCTCGGCCTCTACAGCGATGCGAACGAGGCCGCGCTCGGTGCCGTGCTGCAGATGGTGCGCGCCGTCGCGCCGATCCGTGTTGCGATCCAGCTTGCACATGCCGGACGCAAGGGCTCGAGCCGCGAACCCTGGAACGGCGGCCGGCTGATGCCTCCGGCCGACGGCGGCTGGATCCCGGAAGCGCCCTCGGCCCTTGCGCACGCATCCGGCGAAGCGGCTCCGCGGGCACTGGACGAGCGCGACCTGGTCCGGCTGCGCACGGCATTTGCCGAGGCGGCGCGCCGCGCCGCCCGGCTCGGCCTCGACGCGATCGAACTGCACGCGGCCCACGGTTACCTGCTGCACGAGTTCCTGTCGCCGGTGGCCAACCAGCGCGGCGATCGCTACGGCGGCTCGACTGCGAACCGCATGCGCTTCCCGCTCGAGGTGTTCGACGCGGTACGCGCCGCGTTTCCTGCCGACCGGCCGGTGGGCGTGCGCATCTCGGCCACCGACTGGCTCGAAGGGGCGAGTCCGCCGCGGGACAGCTGGACGCTCGAGCAGTCGCTCGAGCTGGCGCGGGAGCTCAAGGCGCGTGGCTGCGACTGGATCGACGTGTCGAGCGGCGGCGTGTCACCGCAGCAGCAGATCAGGCCGGCGCCGGGGTACCAGGTGCCGTTTGCCGAAATCATCCGCAACGAGACCGGGCTGGCGACGATGGCGGTCGGGCTGATCACCGAGCCGCGCCAGGCCGAAGCGATCGTGGCCGAAGGCCGCGCCGATCTGGTGGCGCTGGCGCGGGCGATGCTCTTCGATCCGCGCTGGCCATGGCGCGCGGCGGCCGAGCTTGGGGGCACGGTGCCGGGCCCGCGGCAGTACTGGCGTGCCCTGCCGCGTGATGCCGGCGACATCTTCGGGCCGCTGACATCCGGCCAGCGCTGACCGGGATGCAGGGCCTAGAATCCGGGGTCTCGTCCGCGCCGCCTGCCCAGGCTCACCGATGCTTTCCGCCGTTCCCAGTCCGACTCCGAGTCAGCCCGGCCTCGCCTCGACCGAGGAGATCATCGAGGAGTTCCGCCGCGGCCACATCGTGGTCCTGGTCGATGACGAGGACCGAGAGAACGAAGGCGACCTCGTGTTCGCTGCCGATTTTGTCACGCCGGAGAAGATCAACTTCCTCGCCAAGCACGGCCGCGGGCTGGTCTGCATGCCGGTCACCGCGGAGCACGCGGCCCGGCTGGCGCTGGCGCCGATGACGACCAACAACAAGACCGTGCACGGCACCAACTTCACCGTGGCGATCGAGGCCGCCGAGGGCGTGACGACCGGCATATCGGCGGCGGACCGCGCGCACACGATCCGCGTCGCGTCGCGGCCGCACGCACAGCCGGGCGATATCGTTCATCCCGGCCACGTGTTTCCTCTGGTGGCGGCGCCGGGAGGCGTGCTGATGCGTGCCGGGCACACCGAAGCGTGTTGCGACCTGGCGCGGCTGGCCGGGCTGACGCCGGCAGCCGTGCTGTGCGAGGTGATGAACGACGACGGCACGATGGCGCGCCTGCCGGATCTGCTGCCGTTCGCCGAGAAGCACGGGCTCAAGGTCGGCTCGATTGCCGACCTGATCCATTACCGCGCCGCCAACGAATCGATGGTCGAGCGCGTCGGCGCGCGGGCGGTCCGCACGCCCGCCGGGACGTTCGAACTCGTTGCTTACCGCGACAAGCCGAGCGGCACGGCGCACCTGGCGCTCGTCCACGGCCATCTCTCGCCTGAGAGGGAGGCGCTGGTGCGCGTGCACGAACCGCTTTCGGTGCTCGACCTGCTCGACATCCAGGAGTCGGTGCATTCGTGGCCGGTGCACAAGGCGCTGCAACGGATCGCAGCGAGCGACGGCGGCGTGCTCGTGATGCTCAACTGCGCCGACACGACCGAGCGCCTGCTCGCCAAGTTCAATTCGCTGCTGAACGCCGACGAGGCGCAGCAGGTCGTGCAGCGTGCCACCAAGACCGACCTGCGCACCTACGGTGTCGGAGCGCAGATCCTGCGCGATCTCAACGTCAGCCGCATGAAGCTGCTCGCCAAGCCGCGCAAGATGCCGTCGATGGCGGGCTTCGGCCTGCAGGTCACCGGCTACCTCGAGACCTAGGCAAAAATGGCGCTCGACTTCATCGCCCCGGACTTCGATGGCGCCGAGCTTCGCATCGGCGTCGTGCAGGCGCGCTTCAACGAATGGGCGGGCCGCGCCTTGGCCGAGGCGTGCATGAACGAACTGATCACGCTCGGCGTCGACGAGGACGACATCACGCACGTGACGGTTCCCGGCGCCCTCGAGATTCCGGTCGCGCTGGCGCGGCTGGCCGCCACCGAGGACTTCGACGCGCTGATCGCGCTCGGCTGCGTGATCCGCGGCGAGACCTACCACTTCGAAGTCGTCTCCAACGAGTCCGCCCGCGGCGTGGCGCAGGTTTCGCTCAGCTACGGCGTGCCCGTCGCCAACGGCATCATCACGACCGAGACCGACGAGCAGGCGCGGGCGCGCATCGGCGAGAAAGGGCGCGACGCCGCGCGCGTCGCCGTCGAAATGGCCAACCTGCTGCTCGCGCTGGATGAAGATGGCGACGAAGACGGCGACGAGTGACGCCGCGCCGGCCGCGGGCCGGGGCGGGAGCCGCAGCTCGCGCCGGCGCGCCCGCGAGCTTGCGGTCCAGGGTCTTTACCAATGGCTGGTGGGCGGCCAGGACACCGCGGCGATCGAGGGGCATCTGTCGGAGACCCGCGGTGCCGAGGGCATGGCCGAACTCGAAGCGCGCACCGACATGGCGCACTATCGGGAACTTCTGAACGGCGCGATCGACGGCGCGGCGGCCCTGCGCGCGGACTTCGCGCCGCATCTGGATCGCGGCGTCGATGCGCTGTCGCCGGTCGAGCACAGCATCCTGCTGCTGGCGACCTACGAACTGAAGCACCGTCCCGAGATCCCGTACCGGGTCGTCATCAACGAGGCGGTCGAGCTCGCAAAGAGCTTCGGCGGCACCGAAGGGTTCAAGTACGTCAATGGCGTGCTCGACAAGGTCGCGGCGCAGTTGCGCCCGGCCGAAGTCGCAGCCCGCGCCTGAGCTCGGCAACGCGACAACGGGAAGCGGTATGCCCGAGCCGATCGGTGAATTCGAACTGATCGCGCGCTACTTCGATCGCGGCGTCGCGGCACCGCGTGTCGAGCTGGGGATCGGCGACGACTGCGCGCTGATCGACGGCGGTCCCGGGCTGCAGTGGGCCGTGACGACCGACATGCTGGTCGAGGGCGTGCACTTCCTCGCCGGGGTCGATCCCCAGGCGCTGGGCCACAAGTCGCTCGCGGTCAACCTGTCGGACCTCGCGGCCTGCGGCGCCCAGCCGCGCTGCTTCTTCCTCGCGATCGCGGTGCCTCGAGTCGACGAAGCCTGGCTCGGGGCGTTTACGCGCGGCCTGTTCGCGCTCGCCGACCGGCACGGCTGCGCACTGGCGGGCGGGGACACGACGCGGTCGCCGTTGGGCCTGACGATCTCCATCACTGCAGTGGGCGAAGTGCCGCGGGGGCAGGCGCTGCTGCGCTCGGGCGCAGTGGCCGGGGATGAACTCTGGGTGTCCGGCACCCTCGGTGACGGCGCGCTCGGCCTGGCAAGCCGCCGCGGCGAACTCCAGTTGGCGCAAAAGGCGTCCGATGCCGCGGTCGATCGGCTCGAGCGGCCGCAGCCGCGGGTGGCGCTCGGCATGGCACTGCGTGGCATCGCCACCGCAGCGATCGACATTTCGGACGGTCTGGCCGGCGACCTGGGCCATATTCTGGAGCGGTCGCGCCTGGCGGCCACCGTCGACTGGAACGCGGTGCCGCGCTCGCAAGCACTGCGCGCGCTGGACGTCGTTACGCAGCAGCGCTTTGTTCTCGCCGGCGGCGACGATTACGAGCTGCTGTTCACGGCACCGCCGTCGGCGTCGGCGGCCGTCCGGGCCGCCGGGGTCGCGGCCGGCGTCGACGTCACGCGAATCGGGGTGGTGCGCGCAGGCGCCGGATTGACGGTGTCCGGCCCGGACGGACGGGAGGTGGACATCGCTGCCCGCGCATTCGATCATTTCCGCCCATGAACGAGACACAGCCCTCCGCATTGGCCGCGCCGCCGCCATCGGCCGTGCCGCCGGTCGCCCGCGTGGAACCTTCGTTCGCCTTCATGCTGGCGCATCCGGCGCATGGCGTGGCGCTGGGGTTTGGCAGCGGCCTGCTGCGGCCAGCGCCGGGAACCTGGGGCACGCTGGCCGGCTGGGGCGCGTTCGTCGCGCTCGACGGCTGGCTTTCGCCCGTCGGGTGGGCGGCGACGATCCTCGCCACGCTCATCGTCGGAGCATTCTGCGCACAGCGCACCGGAGCCGACCTCGGACGCGCGGACCATGGCGCGATCGTCATCGACGAGATCGTCGCGATCTGGATCGTGCTGCTGATGCTGCCGGCCACGCTGCTGGCGCAGGCCCTCGGGTTCCTGGCCTTCAGGCTGTTCGACATCCTGAAACCGCCGCCGATCCGTACGCTCGACCGGCGCTGGAAGAACGGCTTCGGCGTCATGGCTGACGATCTCGTGGCGGCGTTCTACACGCTGGTGCTGGCTGCGGTCGTGGCCCGGCTGCTGCACTGAGAGGACGTCGATGAACGCTGCAGATCCGGCCCGTCGCCTCGAACGCCTTTCGGCCGAACTCGGTCGCGCGCTGCTGGCGCAGCACCTGATGCTGGTCACCGCCGAATCGTGCACCGCCGGTGGCGTCGCCTTCGCCGTCACACTGAGTCCCGGATCGAGCCAGTGGTTCGACCGTGGTTACGTCACGTATGCCAACGAGGCCAAGCTGCAGATGCTGGGTGTCGCACCAGCCTACCTGCGCGACTTCGGCGCCGTCAGCGAACCGGTCGCGCGCGCGATGGCGCTCGGCGCACTGTCGCAGGGAGGTGCCCACGTGGCGGTGGCCACCACCGGCATTGCCGGTCCCACCGGCGCGACCGAAGCCAAGCCCGTCGGCACCGTGTGCTTCGCGTGGGCGATCCGTCGCGACCCGGCGCAGGCGGCCTGGGTCAAGACCGAGACGCGGCGCTTCGACGGTGACCGTGCCGCCGTGCGCACGCAGTCAGTCATACACGTGCTGGAAGTGTTGGTCGACCTGCTGCAGCAAAGGCAGGACGTGTGACGGCGTCACGCAGCCAACGGCACCCGATGCCCGCAGCAGGCGCCATGCCGCTTCCCTGACCGGAACCGCGATGAGCCCCCTGTTTCCCGGCATTGACCTCGAGCGGCGTCGCGTCAACGGTGTCGAGATCGCTTTCCGGCGTTGCGGCCAGGGCGCGCCGCTGCTGCTGCTGCACGGATTTCCGCAGACGCATGCGATCTGGCACCGCGTCGCGCCGCAGCTCGCCGCGCGTCACTCGCTCGTGCTGCCCGACCTGCGCGGCTACGGCGACTCGGCGAAGCCGCCGACGTCCGGGGACCATGCGCCGTACTCCAAGCGTGCGCTCGCGCTCGACCTTGTCGAACTGATGCGCAGCCTCGGCCACGCGCAGTTCCAGGTGTGCGGCCACGATCGCGGCGGGCGTGTCGCGCACCGCATGGCGCTCGACCATCCCGAGGCCGTCACGCGGCTGATGGTGCTCGACATCTCCCCGACCCGCACGATGTACGAGCGCACGACGATGGAGTTCGCTCGTCTCTACTACCACTGGTTCTTCCTGATCCAGCCGGCGCCGCTGCCGGAGCGCCTGATCGCCGCCGAGCCGCGCCTGTACCTGCACACGAAACTCGGCGGCTGGGGCTCCGCCGGCACGACGTTGTTCGACCCGCGCGCACTCGCCGAATACGAGCGCTGCTTCACGCCGGAGGCGATCCACGCCATGTGCGAGGACTATCGCGCCGCGGCCGGCATCGACCTCGAGCACGACCGCGCGGATTCGGCGAAGGTCCGCTGCCCGCTGCGTGTCCTCTGGGGTGAACGCGGGGTGGTGAACCGCCTGTACACCCCGGTGGCCGACTGGCAGGAGAAATGCGAGCTTGCGGTGACCGGCCGCACCACGCCCGGCGGCCATTACATACCCGAAGAGTCACCGGAGCTTCTGGCGGCCGAGATGCTGGACTTCTTCGGTTCGGGATCCGACTGACCGGGCCGCGCGCTCTGCGCCGGCCTCATGGGCCGTAGAGCAGGCGCACCAGGCCAAGGCTGATGACCGGGAACAGCAGCATCAGCGTCGCACGAAGCGTGTCCCAGGCGAGGAAGGGCAGCACGCCCGCGTAGGTCTCCGACATCGGCACGTCCCGCGCGATGTTGTTGACCACGTAGACGTTGAGTCCCACCGGCGGCGCGATCAGCCCGAATCCCACGGTCACCAGCACCAGCACGCCGAACCACACGGCCTTGTCCTGCGGTGTCAGGCCCCAGAGGTCCAGGCCCATGATGGCCGGGAATATCACCGGAATCGTCAGCAGCAGCATCGACAGCTCGTCCATCACGCAGCCGAGCAGCACGTACAGCAGCAGCACGGCCGCGACGATCCCCAGCGGCGGAATCTGCAGGTGCCCGACCCAGTCGGCCAGGCTGGCCGGCATCTGGGTCAGCGCGAGCGCGGCATTCATCATGTCCGCGCCGAGGAAGATCATGAACACCATCGCAGTCGCTTCAGCGGTCGCCAGCAGGCTCCTGCCGATGCCCGCCAGGCCGAGCTCGCGCCGCGCGACGCCGGCGAGCAGGGTGGCGATGGCACCTACGCCCGCCCCTTCGGTCGGCGAGAACACGCCCGCGTAGATGCCGCCAAAGACCATCAGGAAGATGGCGACGATCGGCCAGACGCCGGCCAGCGTGGCCAGGCGCTCCGGCCAGGTCAGCGCCGCGCTCGGCGGCGCGAGGTCCGGTCGCACGCGGCAGTAGATCGTGATGACGGCGAGGTAGCCGATCATCGCCAGCAGGCCGGGGACCATCGCGGCGGCGAACAGCTTCGCAATGCTCTGCTCGGTGAGGATTGCGTAGATCACCAGTGGCACCGACGGCGGGATCAGGATGCCGAGCGTGCCGCCGGTCGCCAGCGCGGCGGTGGCGAGCCGGCCTTCATAGCCGTGGGCCTTCATCTCCGGATACGCAACCTGCGTGATCGTTGCCGAGGTGGCTACCGATGAGCCGCAGACCGAACCGAACGCGCCGGCCGAGAGGATCGCCGCCATGCCGAGTCCGCCGCGAATGTGCCCGACGAACGCGGCGGCCGTCCTGAACAGCGCGCGGCTGAGTCCGCCCTGCGTGGCGAACTGGCCCATCAGCAGGAACAGCGGAATCACCGACAGGTCGTAGACCGTCAGGCGAGCGACGGCCGCGCCCTTCAGATGATTGAGCAGGGCCGTCTCGTTGGCCAGCGCGGCATAGCCGACGGCGCCGGGGATGAACATGGAGGCGGCGACCGGCACCCGCAGCGCCATCAGCAGCAGCATGGCGCCGAACATCGCCAGTCCGGTCAGTGTCGGCGTCACCTCAGCGTCGCCCCTGCAGGGCGGCCAGCGGACGGTCGAGCGCCAGCATGACGGCCTGGTACGCCGCGATCAGTGCCGACAGGGCCAGTCCCGGCGCGAGCGACGCGTAGGCCCACCACATCGGCAGCGCCAGGATCATCGAGGTTTCGCCGGCCTCGCGCACGGCGACGGCTCCAGCGCCGGCACGCCAGGCGAGCAGTGCGCACATGACACCGAGGAGCAACGCGCCGGACGCGTCGAGCCACTGCCTGGGACGGACTGAGAGTCGATCAGTGAAGAAGTCGACGATGATGTTCGAGCCCTGCAGCTGACACCACCCGAGGCTGAGCGAGATCGCGAGGGCGATACCGAACTGGGTGAGTTCCACGTCGCCGGGAATCGGCTGCGTGAAAAGTGCCCGGCCAGCGACGCTGGCGACCGTCATCAATCCGACGGCACCCGCCATCGTCGCACCCGTCAGCGCGAAGGTCTGCGCCAGCCGGCGCAGCAGGCGGCCGACCACGTCCAGTCCAGGATCTTTCTTCACTTTGCCCTGTGGAATTCCGCAAGCAGTCCCGGCGCCAGGTCGAGCAGCGCCTGGCTGCCGGTCGTGCGCATGTTCAGGAGACGGCGTCAGCATTCGTCGATGGCCGTGGTCCATGCCGATGATGCCCGAATCGCGATCCCGTACTTCGGAGCTGGCGCTGCCGCGGCGCGTCCGGTGCGGGGCGGAAAGGTGTGGCGCTTCCGCGGTGCCTTGCACGCGCTTCGCGGTCAGACCGGGCCACTATCATCTGCGTCGTGAGAGTGCTCGTGCGTCAGTCGCCGGCTGGCAGCCATTTCCTGTCAGTGCACAGAAGCGAAGCGATGCCATCGCGGCCGCCGTCCGGGCTATACCGGCGGGACCGGCGGAACGGATCGAAGGCGTGACTTTGAAGTTCGACAGCGCATGAGCCTGCTCAGGCGATTTCGGGGACTGCTGTGGTTGATGCCTGCGCTGGCACTGGCAGCGCCGCCTGGCGAACTCTGTCTTTCCGATGCGCGCGGCCTGAAGGTGACCGACGCGCGGCTGTTCGACGGCACGGGGTCCTACCGGGCGCCGAAGGTTTCCGCCGACGCGCAGGCGCAGCGCTACTTCGAGCAAGCGATGGTGTTCGGCTGGGGTTTCAATTTCCCCGAAGCGGCGCGGTCGTTCCGGGCCGCTGCACTGCGCGATCCCGAGTGTGCGCTGTGCCGCTGGGGCATCGCGTGGGCGCTGGGCCCGAACATCAATGCCGACATGGCGGCTGCGGATCTGCCAGTGGTCCGCGATGCCGTGGTCCAGGCGAAGGTCTACGCGAACGATGCACGATCGCGTGAACTCGCCAATGCGATGGCCGCGCGACTTCCGGTCAAGGGGGAGAAGATCGGGGGCGCCGAGGCACGGCGTTACTCGGAGGCGATGGAGGCGCTCGCGGCGCGCCGGCCCGACGATGCCGACCTGGCGGTGCTGGCGGCCGAGGCGCTGATGACCGAGCACGCGTACGACTGGTGGCGCAGCGACGGAACGCCGCAGCCGTGGACGCCGCGCATCGAGACACTGCTGGATCGCGCGGTGCAGCGGGCGCCCGATCACCCCGGCGCCCACCACTATCGGATCCACCTTTATGGCGAGTCGCGCACGCCGGCGACCGCGCTCGACTCCGCGCAGAAGCTTGCCGCCGCTGCCCCCGCGGTCGGTCATCTCGTGCACATGCCGGCGCACATTTACATGCGCGTGGGCCGTTATCACGACGCCGTGGTCGCCAACGCCGCGGCGGTCGATGCCGACCGCCGTTATGCCGAGCTGACCCAGCCCGACCCGCAGTACGTCGCAGGGTACGTCGTCCACAACCAGCACTTCCTCTGGGCCGCGGCGCTGTGGAGCGGCGAGTCTGCGACCGCGCTGTCGACCGCCGAGGCGGTGGCGGTGGCAGCGCGCGCCTCCGACCGCATCGATGCTGGAACGCGCGATCACCTGATGGCGCTGCCTTGGCTGACCGACGTCCGCTTCGCGCGCTGGGATGCGGTCCTGTCACGCCCGGTTCCCGAAGCGGGCCCCTACCTCAAGGGGCTCGCGGCGTTCGCGCGCGGAACGGCCTATGCCCGGACCGGCGATGCACCGCGCGCCGAGCGCGAGCTCACGGTGCTGCGTGCTTCACGGCGTGGCGCCGCGCAGCACAAGCTGATGATCAAGAACACCAACCGCGCGGCCGACGTCCTCGCACTCGCCGAAGACCTGCTGCGCGCGGACATCGCCAGCGCGCGACACCGCGCGGCGGAAGCGTCGCGCCATGCGGCGAACGCAGTCCGGCGCGAGCGGGCACTGCAGGACGACGAGCCGCCGGTGTGGCCGCTGCCGGCACTGCAGGCGCTCGGCCGCACGCAGCTTGCTGCGTCGCGGCCGGCCGCCGCGCTCGACGCCTACCGGCGCGATCTGCAGGATCATCCTGAAAATGCATACTCCCTGCTCGGCCGTGCCGAGGCCGAGCGCCGCAGCGGCGATACCGCTGCGGCGGAAGCCACCCTGGCCCGGGCGCGTGTTGCCTGGAAGGCTGCCGATGTGCCGCTACCGCTTCCCTGAGCGTCGGCGGGACTGCCTACCCACCTGAACGGAACGCCATGCCCGCCGACGTCCTGTTGCTCTTCGCACTGATCCTGCTCAACGCGCTGTTCGCGATGTCCGAAATCGCGCTGGTAACCGCACGCCGTGCGCGACTGCAGGCGATGGTCGAGCAAGGCGACACCGGAGCGGCTGCGGCGCTGGCGCTGAACGATCACCCGACGCGCTTCCTGTCGACGATCCAGGTGGGCATCACGTCGATCGGCATCCTGAGCGGCATCGTCGGCGAGGCCGCGCTCGCGGAGCCGATGGCCCGGTGGCTGATCGAACTCGGTGCGGAAGCCAAGACGGCGAAGTTCGGCGGAACGGTGCTGGTGGTCATCGTCGTTACCTACTTCTCGATCGTGCTGGGCGAACTGGTGCCGAAGCGCCTGGGCCAGATCTCGGCCGAGGGCATCGCGCGTCGCGTCGCGCGGCCGATCGGCTGGCTGGCCATGGCTGCGAAGCCGTTCGTGCGGCTGCTGTCGGCGTCAACGGACGTGCTGCTGCGCGTGATCGGCGCGCGCACCGACTCCGCCTCGGCGGTGACGGAGGAGGAGATCCACGCGCTGATCCAGGAGGGCTCGGAGACCGGCGTCATCGACGAGCAGGAGCGGGCGATGGTCCGCAACGTGTTCCGCCTGGACGACCGGCAGATTGCGTCGCTGATGACGCCGCGGTCGGAAATCGTCTACCTCGACCTCGAGGACGACCTGGCGGAAAACATGAAACGCGTGCTCGACATCGAGCACTCGCGCTTCCCCGTGTGCCGCGGCGGCCTGCGTGACGTCATCGGCGTCGCGAGCGCGCGGCGCCTGCTGCAGCAGGCCATCCGCGGCGAAACGCTCGACCTCGAGAAGGCTGCCGAGGCCGTGGTGTACGTGCCGGAATCGCTGACCGGCATGGAACTGCTGGAGAACTTCCGGGCAAGCTCGGGCCACATGGCGCTCGTCGTCGACGAATACGGCGAGATCCAGGGCGTCGTGACGGCGCAGGACCTGTTCGAGGCGATTGCCGGTGAGTTCAAGCCGCAGCGCACGGAGGACGCATGGGCGGTCCAGCGCGCGGACGGCTCATGGCTGCTCGACGGGCTGATCCCGATCCCGGAACTGAAGGACCGTCTCGACTTCGGCGCCGCACCGGAGGAGGAACTCGGCCGCTACAACACGCTGTCCGGCATGGTGATGCTGCTGCTGGGCCGCGTGCCGGCCACCGGCGACATCGTCGAGTGGCAGGGCTGGCGTTTCGAGATCGTCGACATGGACAAGCACCGCATCGACAAGGTGCTGGCCTCGCGGCTGCCGGAACCCGAGGTCGGCGGAGCTGTCGACTGACGTCAGTTGCGGCGGTGCTGGTTGATCTCGTCGCGTGTCGCGCGGGCCGCAGCGCGTGCTCTTTCAGCGAAGTCGGTACCGTTGCCTGCGTACAGGATCGCGCGTGAAGAATTGATCACCATGCCGGTGCCGTCGGCCGTGCGCCCGGCCTTCACGCTGGCTTCGACGTCACCGCCCTGTGCGCCGATGCCCGGCACGAGCAGCGGCAGATCGCCGACGAGCCTGCGCACGGCGGCGAGCTCCGCCGGATAGGTCGCGCCGACCACCAGGCCCAGCTGTCCACTGCTGTTCCACGGCCCTGCCGCGAGCTGCGCAACGCGCTGGTACAGCGGCATGCCACCGGTATCGAGCATCTGCAGGTCGTCGCCGCCCCGATTGCTGGTCCGGCACAGCAGGAACGCGCCGCGATCGGCGCGCGCGAGGAAAGGCTCGATCGAATCCGGGCCCATGTAGGGCGAGAGCGTCACGGCGTCGGCCTGGTAGCGGTCGAAGGCCTCGCGCGCATAGAGCTCTGCCGTGGCGCCGATGTCGCCACGCTTGAAGTCGAGGATCACCGGTACCTGCGGGTGCGCACGGTGAACGTGGGCAATCAGCCGCTCGAGCTGGCTCTCGGCGCGCGCGGCGGCGAAATACGCGATCTGCGGCTTGAACGCGCAGACGAGATCGGCCGTGGCATCGATGATTTCGCGGCAGAACTCGAAGATCGCGTCGTCGCCAGTGCGCAGGTGGAGCGGAAAGCGCGCCGGATCCGGGTCCAGCCCCACACACAGCAGGCTGTCCGCGGCGTGCCAGCGCGCGGCGAGCCTCTCCCTGAATGTCGTCATCGCATTCTCCGGCGCGCATCTTACGCGGCGCGCATCGGATGCGCGCCGGTCCGGTGGCGTGTGCTAGAACCCGGCTCGATGTCCCGCCTGCAATCCCGCGATCTGCTGCTGCTCGCGCTCCTGACTCTCTTCTGGGGCGTGAACTGGCCGGTGATGAAGCTCGGCGTCGCCGAGCTGCCGCCGCTCTACTTCCGCACGCTCTGTCTCGGCGGCGGGCTCGTCGTCATCGGCACATGGGCGCGTTTCAGGGGAATTTCGCTTGTGGTGCCGCGTGGCGCGTGGCGCGAAATCATCTGGCTTGCGATCCCCAACATGATCGTCTGGCACGTGCTGGCGATCCAGGCGATCAAGATGCTGCCGTCCGGGCGGGCTGCGATCCTGGGTTACACGATGCCGGTGTGGGCGGTGCTGGCCGGGCTCGCTTTCTTCGGCGAGAAGCCGCTGGTGCGACACTGGTTCGGTGTGCTGGCCGCGCTGCTCGGCACGCTGCTGCTGCTGTCATCCGAGTTCACCGCACTTGCCGGGTCGCCGCTCGGTACCGTGCTGATGCTGATCGCCGCGGCGGCGTGGGGCTTCGGCACGCACCTGATGCGTCGTCACCTGATCGACCTGCCGATCATCACGCTGACGTTCTGGATGATGGCGCTCACGGTCACGGTCATGCTGCTGTTCTCGATCACGTTCGAGTTCGACCGGTGGCGCCAACCGACGCTGCCGGAGCTGTTCCCGCTCTTCTACAACATCTTTTTCGCCGTGGCGTTCTGCCACGTCGTCTGGTCGATGCTGGCGCGCAAGCTGCCACCGGCGGCCAGCGGGCTGTCGGTCATGCTGATCCCCGTGCTCGGCGTGTTCTCCGGCATGTGGATCCTCGGCGAGCAGCCGCGCTGGCAGGACTATGCCGCGCTCGTGCTGATCCTGATGTCTCTGATGACGGTGCTCCTGCCGGCGCGCGGGACGCGCTGATGGGGGCGTCAGCGGGCCCCGGGGTCCGCGATTCGCTTACTTGCCCGCGTCGGGAGCGGTGGTGACCGACTCCTCCTCGGTGTTCCCGGCCGCTTCGTGAACCCGGTGCCGATACCACCAGTAAGCCCCGGCCGCGAGGGCCGCCAGTGCTGCGTAGCGAAGCGTGCGCGATCGCGCCACGCGCGCGATGCCGCCGGCAACGGCCGGGACCAGCCAGGGCTGGGCCCGGGCGATCCGCAAGGCCGACGCGGCCAGCTGCAGCAGCCCCGACCGTTGCGCGCGCCGGGCGCCGGTGAAGAGCAGGCCGGGCAGTCCCTGACCCGCCCGGCTGCCCAGCTGCTGCAGCTCGATCGTGAGCGTCAAACGCTCGGTTGCAGCGCGCACGAGCAGCAACTCGCGGCGCAATGCGCGTTCGCGCGCCTCAGCCCGTGGCATCGTCGGCTCCGCGCAGGGTCCCGCGCAGTGCTTCGCGGTCCTTCTGCAGTTCGGTGCGCGTCTGCTCAAGCAGCGACGGGGCGTTGGCGACTTCGCGCCGGACGATGCCGATCAGGACGGCCCCGCCGGCGGCGTAGGCGAGCGCGAGCAGGCCCAGCATGAGGGCGCGCGGTCCGTCCCAGAAGACCGCGGCCAGCCACAGCGACGTGGTCATCAGCGCCGCCAGCAGCAGCACCGCCGCGACGAGTCCGAACGCCAGCCACCGCAGCATGCGATCGCGGGCATCGGCGAGCTCGATTGCCGCGAGCTCGCCGCGCGTGGCCAGCAACGAAACGCACTGCGCCAGCAGCCTGCGCAGCCGTGCCGCCAGGCCACTCGGCGGTTCGGCCTCGGCCGTCATCGCGGGCGGCCCGGCCTAGCGACGGTTGATCAGCAGTCCGACGACGACGCCGACCCCCGCGGCGACGCCGATCGCCTTCCATGGATTCTCGTGCACCCAGTGATCTGTCGCCTTGGCGGCGTAGCGGGTCTTGTCGGCGACCTTGTGCTCGATGTCGACGAGTCGCGTCTTCGCGCTGGCGATCGCGGACTGGGCCCGCTTGCGCAGATCGGCGGCCTGTTCACCGCTCGCCTGCCCCGCCTGCCGCAGCAACTCCTCGGCGTCCGCCAGTACGGCGTTCACGTCGGCCATCAGGCGTTCCTTCATGCTCTGTTCCATCGCTTCTCCTTGTCTTTCGAACTACCGCTACACCCTGCAGACTAGCCACCGGCGCCCTCGACGGCATGACGCAGGTCGAATTCCCCGGAGTCCCTAGCCGTTGACATAGACCCAGTTCAGCAGATCGTCGAGCGCGCCCTGCGTGGCCCCCGCATTCGTGTGGTTGACGAAGGCGACGACGGCATAGCGCCGCCCGCTGGCCGCGAGTACATAGCCCGCGATCGCGCGGGTGTCGGCCAGCAGCCCTGTTTTGATGTGCGCCGAGCCCGCCGCCCCCGCCCGCTTTCGCATCGTGCCATCGACGCCGACCAGCGGCAGCGATGACACATACTCCGGCATCAGCGGACCCGCGAACGCCCCCTGCAGCAGTCGCGAAAGTCCGGCCGCCGTCAGGCGTTCCACGCGCGACAGCCCGGCGCCGTTTTCCAGCACGAACTCGCGCCGGTCGAGGCCCCTGGCCACCAACCAGTCGCCGACAACGCGCTGCGCCCGCTCGACGCTGGCAGGCTGCCTGCTGACTTCCGCGCCGATAGTCAGGAAGAGCTGCCGCGCCATGACGTTGTTGCTGAACTTGTTGATGTCGCGGATCACTTCCGCCAGCGAGTCCGACTCATGCTGTGCCAGCCGCCGCGCATCGGCCGGCGTCGTACCGTCGCGCGCGCGGCCGCGCCAGCTGCCGCCACTGCCGGTCCAGAGGGCACGGAATACGGCATCAACGTACTGTGTGTGGGAAAGCAGGCTGACATGCCAGACGCGGTCACCGCAGGACAGCGGAAAGCCGCCGCGGAAGTGCGGCTGCATTGCGTCTCCGAAATCGCCGGCGAGTCGGGCGCGCCAGTCGTTGCACGGGCCGTCGAGTGCCTTGACGGTGGGCGGCACCGTCATCCCGGCGAGTTGCGGAATCGCATAGACCCGTACCTGTCTTACGTCCGCTTCGGGCACGAAGTGGAAGCTGACGCTCTTGTAGTTCAGCAGCAGCGCATCCGGTCCGGCGTTGTAGGGGCGCAGCGATTCGCCGTCGAAGGCACCCGGATCGTGCGCAATCACCTCGAAGGCGCCGCGATCAAGCACCAGGTCACCGCGGATGTCGCGCAGACCGACGCCGCGCAGCCTCTGAACCAGCAACCATAGATGTTCGATGACGAAACGCGGGTCGCCGCTGCCGCGCAGGAAGAGATCGCCTTCGAGCGCGCCGTTCACGAGCGGAGCGACGGCGAGGGCGTCAGTGCGCCAGACGAACTGGGGTCCGAGGAGTTCCAGCGCGGCCAGCGTCGTGACCAGCTTCATCGTGGACGCCGGGTTCATCGGCGCCGTCTCGTTGAGAGCCAGGCTGAGCCCCGGCCCGCTCAGCGGAACCACGCTCACGGCCACGTTCGCCGTCGGCACGTTGGCCACCCTGAACGCGTTCGCAACGCTGTCCGGCAGCGCCCCGGCTGTCCGCGCGCCCTGGGACAAGGCCGGCAGCGCCAGCAGCAGTGCCACTGCTGCCGTAATCACTCGTAGGCTCCGATTCACCGTCAAGAACTCCGGCTCCGGGCGCCGACCGCTAATTCGTTCGCCCGATGGTTCCCCAGGTAGCCGTTGATTAGCCTGCGCGATGGTCGGGGCTGCGTCCGCGCGGCTCCCGCGTGCGCTCGCCGCACACCCTGGAGTTGACCTGTAATGAATTCTGGTGGATTCAAGTCTCGAAGCTTACTGGCTGTGCTGTGCGCTGCGCTTGCGCTCGCGGCCTGCGGTGGCGGTGGCAGCAGTACCGGGACAACCGCCAACCCGTCGCCCGCGACGGGTGTTTCCCCGGGCACGATCCCCGAACCCCCTCCCGGAGGATTCGCCCCCTCCGGGCCGACTGCAGCTCCGACGTCGTCACCGTCCGACGCCGAAGCGGTGCGGTTCCTCGCCCAATCCACCTTCGGCGCAACGAAGGCCGAGATCGATCGGCTGAAACGACTCGGGTACAACAACTGGATTGAGCAGCAGTTCCAGATTCCGCGCACGTCGCATCTGGACTTCGTGCTGGCCGTGTATCCGATTCCGACGCCGGATGGTGTCACCGTCACGATCGACCCGCTGTACCAGTCGTTCTGGAAGCAGGCGATCACCGGACCGGATCCTCTGCGTCAGCGCGTGACCTACGCGCTGTCGGAGATCCTGGTGACATCCGCCGCCGACGCCGCACTGCAGAACGCGCCCCACACACTGGCGTCGTACCTCGACACGCTGTCGACGCATGCGTTCGGCAACTACCGCGACCTGCTCGAGGCGGTGACGAAGCATCCCGCGATGGGCCAGTACCTGACATCGCTCGCCAACCGTGGTGACAACGGCAGGGTGCCCGACGAGAACTATGCGCGCGAGGTGATGCAGCTGTTCACGATCGGTCTGGTGGAACTGAACGCCGACGGCACGCCGAAGCTGGTCAACGGCAACCCGGTCGACACCTACGGCATGGACGACATACGGGGCCTGGCGCGCGTCTTTACCGGCTGGGGCTGGGGCAACACCGGGACGCCAGATCCTGCGAACGGCCGCTTCGGCGGCAGCAACCCGTCGGACCCGATGCGGCGCGTGATCCCGATGCAGTTCTACGCGCAGTACCACTCGCCGCTCGAGAAGCAGTTTCTGGGCGCCACCGTGCAGGCAGGAACGGCGGGACCGCAGGCACTGAAGACGGCACTGGATACGCTCTTCAATCACCCAAACGTCGGCCCGTTCCTGGCGCAGCGGCTGATCCAGCACATGGTGACCAGCAACCCGAGCCCGGCCTACGTCGGGCGTGTCGCGGCCGCGTTCAACAACAACGGCAGGGGCGTGCGCGGCGACCTGAAGGCGACGGTGCGCGCCGTGCTGTTCGATCCGGAGGCGACGGCTCCAGCCACCGGGCCGGGCGCGGGCAAGCTGCGTGAACCGAACCTGCGGCTCGCTGCATGGATGCGCGCCTTCGGCGCCACCTCGCAAAGCGGCAACTTCCGGCTCGGCGTGCTCGACAACCAGCTCACGCAGACGCCGATGCGGGCTCCGAGCGTGTTCAACTTCTTCCGTCCGGGCTTCGTACCGCCGAATTCCAGCATCGCGGCGGCGGACCTGGTTGCGCCCGAATTCCAGATCACGCACGAGATCTCGGTCGCGGCCTATGCCAACTTCATCCAGGGCGCGATTCAGAACGGCGCGGGTACCGGCAGCGATGTCAGGGCGGACTACACGGCGATCAACGCAATCGCGGACAACGCCGACACGCTGGTCGCACAGGTGAGCCTGATGCTGACCGGCAACGCGATGTCGAGCGCAACCCTGGCGTCGATCCGCGATGCGGTAAATGCGATCCCGATGACGGCCACCAACGCGCGACAGAACCGCGCCCAGCTGGCGATCTTCCTGACGATGACGTCGCCGGAATTCCTGGTGCTGAAGTAGGGAGCCAGACGATGACGATCGATGCTTCCCGCCGTGAATTCCTGCGCACGGCGTCACGCCTGTCCGTGGCCGGCGCGGCGACCCCGTGGGCGATCAACCTTGCCGCGATCGGCGCCGCGTCGGCGCAGACCGCGCCGACCGACTACAAGGCGCTGGTCTGCGTCTTCATGTACGGCGGCAACGACCACTCGAACATGGTCGTGCCCTACGACAATGCCGGCTACCAGCTGTACGCGCAGTCGCGCACCAACCTGACGTTGCCGCAGACAGCACTGCTGCCGCTGACGACGCCGACCAACCCGTCGATGACCGGCCGCCAGGTTTCGCTGCGGTCCGAGCTGCAGCCGATAAAGACCATTTATGACGCCGGCAAGGCCGCAGTCCTCGCCAATGTCGGCACGCTGGTCGTCCCGACGACGATGGCGCAATACCGCGCGCGCAGCGTTCCGCTGCCGCCGAGCCTGTTTTCTCATAACGACCAGCAGTCGGTCTGGCAGACCTACAACGGGCGCCGCGAAGGAGCGCGCGTCGGCTGGGGCGGGAAAATGGGGGATCTTTTCGCCAGCGCGAACCAGTACCAGAACTTCACCTGTATCTCGGCGTCGGGCACGGCAGTGTTCCTGTCGGGCCAGTCGAGCGTGCAGATGCAGATCGGCAACAACGGCGGACTGGCCATCGGCAGCCTGGCCGGCAATGCGCTGTTCGGGTCGTCGGCCGGCCCTGCGACGGCACGGCGCCTGATGACCGAGGATCGCAGCAATCTGCTCGAGAAGGATTACAACGCGATCGTGAAACGCTCGACCGAGGCGGCGCAGACGCTGAACACCGCGCTGGCCGGTTTCCCCACGACCGCGGCGCCGTTCTCGACATTCCCGAACACCGGGCTCGGCAACCAGTTGCGCAACGTGGCCCGCTTGATCGCCGCGCGCCAGGCCCTCGGCGCACAGCGCCAGGTCTTTCACGTTTCGATCGGCGGCTTCGACCAGCATTCGGGCCTGATCACCGGTCACGGTGGACGCATGACCGAACTCGCGAACGCGATGGCCGCGTTCTACAACGCCACGGTCAGCCTGGGAATCTCCGACAGCGTCACCGCGTTCACCGCGTCGGACTTCGGCCGCACGCTCGACTCCAACGGCGAGGGCTCCGACCACGGCTGGGGCGCGCACCACTTTGTTGTCGGCGGCTCGGTCAAGGGCGGTGACTTGTACGGCACCTGGCCCGACACGGTGCTGCGTGGCCCCAACGACGTCGGCCGCGGCAATCTGCTGCCGACGACATCGGTCAATCAGTATGCGTCGACGCTGGCGACCTGGTTCGGCATCACTGCGGCTCAGCTCGGCGACGTGCTGCCCAATGCCGCGAACTTCCCGCAGCCGAATCTGGGATTCATGGCCTAGCGACGACGTCTGGTGTCGGAAAAGAAAACGGCGCCCGTGGGCGCCGTTTCTGCGCATGGACGTTGTGTCCGCGCGGGCTCTAGTTCGACAGCTGCAGCAGTCCCAGGCCGACGCGACGGTACGAGCCAATGCCGCGCAGCAGCGGCTTCTTCAGCAATTCGGCATCGGTCACTTCCAGTACGCCTTCGATCGAGGCATAAGGCAGTGTGATCGTGCGGTTGCCGTATGGGAACTCCAGCTGCTTGATGGCGACGTTGAAGAAGTCCGGCTTGAAGCCGAACTTCGGCGCGACGGCCACCAGCCACGCCTCGACCTCCTGCGGCGTCTTGAACGGCTCCACTTCCTTCTCGCCCTCGACCATGCGCTCCCGACCGACACAGGCCTCGAGGGCAAACCGGTACGGCAGGCCCTCTGCAAGTTGAACCAGAAGGCGCTTGGGCGCCAGCGCGCTGATCGCTTCGGCCGGGGGTTCGAGCCAGGGGTCGCCGGAGTAGACCCAGTAGCGACCCTGGGTTGCGGTGTCGGCGCGGAACACGAAACTCACGCCGGCCTTCTTGCCGAACGTGCGCGTCAGTGCTGCGTGGGCCGACAGCGGATCGGCATGCTTCGGTGAGAAGGTGACCGCGGTCTCGTAGAGCTCGACCGTCGGCACGTCCATCTTGGTGTAGCTCATCACCGTATTGACGAACGCGCGCAGGGTCTTCGGGCCCTTGCCCTTGCCCGTCGTGGAGCCCAGCCAGTGCGCTGGCAACCGCAGTGAAACGTCCATGCCCGATCCCGTCTGCTTGTCGGTCGACGTCCGGATTGTCGGCATAGACGGGACCGCACGTATCACGCAAACGCATTAGACCGTCGACGACCTGCCGCGCGGCCCCGACAGAAGGTCATCCGCGACGGACCGCTCCGACTGAGCTCTTGCACGCACGGATTCGATAACGAGCGGAATAAGTTGGGGCCAAGGAGTTTGTGATCACTTACATGGCTGCGGCGCCTTGTACTACGCATAACGGCGAACGTTTCCGGAAATTTCTTTTGGGGTCGAACTTGAAAACCGAATGCCCGGCCCCTAGAATTAGCACTCGTCCCGATCGACTGCTAACAGCTCGGTCGGGCCGCGGAGGCCCGCCTCCCCCATTCTTTGTTTCTCGCCCGTCGAGAGATCAACTGCTAGGAGACCGTATGAAGATTCGTCCTCTGCACGATCGCGTGATCGTCAAGCGCCTGGACCAGGAGCGCAAGACCGCGTCCGGCATCGTCATTCCCGACAACGCCGCTGAGAAGCCCGACCAGGGCGAAATCATCGCTGTCGGCCCGGGCAAGCGCGACGAGAACGGCAAGCTCATCACGCTCGACGTCAAGGTCGGCGACAAGGTGCTGTTCGGCAAGTACTCGGGCCAGACCGTAAAGGTCGAAGGTGAGGAACTCCTCGTCATGCGCGAGGAAGACATCATGGGCGTCGTCGCCTAATTGTTCATGCGCGCCGGACGCTGCGCGGCCGGCCATTCAAATTCCTGAGAGAGGATCTATGGCTTCGAAACAAGTGTTTTTCGGCGATGACGCGCGTCATCGCATGGTCAAGGGCGTGAACATCCTGGCCAACGCCGTCAAGGTGACGCTGGGCCCGAAGGGCCGTAACGTTGTGCTCGAGCGCAGCTTCGGCGCCCCGACCGTGACCAAGGACGGTGTCTCGGTCGCCAAGGAAATCGAGCTGAAGGACAAGTTCGAGAACATGGGCGCGCAGATGGTCAAGGAAGTCGCGTCCAAGACGTCGGACAACGCCGGTGACGGCACCACGACCGCCACGGTGCTGGCGCAGTCGATCGTCGCCGAGGGCATGAAGTACGTGGCCGCGGGCATGAACCCGATGGACCTGAAGCGCGGCATCGACAAGGCGGTCATCGCCGCCGTCGAGGAACTGAAGAAGATCAGCAAGCCGACGACGACCAGCAAGGAAATCGCGCAGGTCGGTTCGATCTCCGCCAACTCGGACGTCGAGATCGGCAAGATCATCGCCGACGCGATGGACAAGGTCGGCAAGGAAGGCGTCATCACGGTCGAGGACGGCAAGTCGCTCAACACCGAACTCGAAGTCGTCGAAGGTATGCAATTTGACCGCGGGTACCTGTCGCCGTACTTCATCAACAACGCGGAAAAGCAGATTGCCGTGCTGGACAATCCCTATGTCCTGCTGCACGACAAGAAGATCAGCAATATCCGTGACCTCCTGCCGGTGCTCGAGCAGGTCGCCAAGGCCGGTCGGCCGCTGCTGATCGTCGCCGAAGAAGTCGAGGGCGAAGCGCTGGCGACCTTGGTCGTCAATAGCATCCGCGGCATTCTCAAGACCTGTGCGGTCAAGGCGCCGGGCTTCGGCGACCGCCGCAAGGCCATGCTGGAGGACATCGCCATCCTGACGGGCGGCACCGTCATCGCCGAAGAAACCGGCATGTCGCTCGAGAAGGCCACGCTGGCCGACCTCGGCCAGGCCAAGCGCGTCGAGATCGCTAAGGAAGACACGACGATCATCGACGGCGCCGGCGAGGCCAAGACCATCGAGGCCCGCGTCAAGGCGATCCGCGCCCAGATCGAGGAAGCCACCAGCGACTACGACCGCGAGAAGCTGCAGGAGCGTGTCGCCAAGCTGGCCGGCGGAGTGGCGCTGATCAAGGTCGGCGCCGCGACTGAGGTCGAGATGAAGGAACGCAAGGCCCGTGTCGAGGACGCGCTGCACGCGACCCGTGCTGCCGTCGAGGAAGGCATCGTTGCCGGCGGCGGCGTGGCGCTGATCCGCGCCAAGCAGGCGATCGCCAAGCTGAAGGGCGACAACGCCGATCAGGAAGCCGGCATCAAGATCGTGCTGCGTGCGATGGAAGAGCCGCTGCGTCAGATCGTCGCCAACTCCGGCGACGAGCCGAGCGTGGTCGTCAACGCCGTCGCCAACGGTAAGGGCAACTACGGGTTCAACGCCGCGACCCACGAGTACGGCGACCTGGTCGAGATGGGCGTGCTCGATCCGACCAAGGTGACCCGCACCGCGCTGCAGAACGCCGCATCCGTCGCCTCGCTGATGCTGACGACCGACGCGATGGTTGCCGAGCTGGTGGAAGAAAAGCCGGCCGCGCCGGGCGGTGGTGGCATGGGCGGCATGGGCGGCATGGGTATGGACATGTAACGCCGACGGCTGCTCGCGGCGCATAGCGGCGTCGCGCACGCTGGACGTACCTCAGCGTACTGTCTGAGCGCGCGCTCCTTGCTCTGCATCCGCGAATCGGTCGCCAGGTTGCGATCTCGCACCCTGCCGTATGCCAAAAGAAACGGCCCGCATTCGCGGGCCGTTTTGCTTCGTGGGACCGCGGTGCTCGGTCAGTACTTGATCGTGCAGCCGTACGGGTTCGAGGCCGCCGTCGCCACGTGCTTGCCGGCACGCGTGTCGGCCAGTGCGGCGGCGACGTAGTTCGTCGCGGTCTTCACGTCGGCTGGGTTGGCGCTGCGCTTGTCGTCGATCGCCCCGGCGTAGATCACGATGCCCTGCGGGTCGATGACGTACATGTGCGGCGTCACCTTCGCGCCGTACGCGCGTCCGATCTCGCCCTTGGTGTCCATCAGGACTGCGGTCGGCGCGGCCTTCTGGCCTGCGAACCAGGCGCCGAGTTTCGCCGGCGACATGTAGTCGGAGTGAGTGTCATTGGTCGAGTTGATCGCAAGCCAGACGACACCCGACCCCGTGGTCCCATGCTGCAGCGCCTGCATGTTGCCGCTAACATAATGCTTCTGCACGAACGGGCAGTTGGGGTTGGACCACTCGAGCACGACGGTCCTGCCACGGAAGTCGGCGAGAGAAACGGCCTTGCCGCTGGTATCGAGGGCGCGGAAGTCCGGGGCGGACTGACCCGGCACGGCCGCGGCCCAGGCGGATGGAGAGAGTGCGGCAACCGCTGCAGTCAGAACGGCAGCGATCTTCATTTCACGCGGATGAAGTTCAGCGGGACGCCAGCTTAACCTTGTCAAGCGCCGCGAGCACGGTCCCTTCGGTCAGGATTTCCGGCAGGACCGTCGGCTTGCCGCCCCTGTCATACAGCACGTACAGAGGGACGCCATTGCGACCGAATTCAGCCAGCGCCTTCGTGATGCGCTCGTCGCGGTTGGTCCAGTCCGCCTTCATCCGCACGATGCCTTCGGCGGCAAAGCGGTTGACGACCTTGTCGGTATTCAGGGCCACGCGTTTGTTGACCTGGCAGGTGACGCACCACGCTGCCGTGAAATCGACGAACACCACCTTGCCTTCACTGGTCAGCTGAGCCAGCTTCTCGGGTGAGTATTCGACCCATCCTGCGCTGCTCGCCGACTTCGCCCCAGAGCCTGCTTCGGTCATCGCTAGCGGCGTGAACGTCAGCGCCGCAAGCACGGCGCCGACCAATGCGACCCAGCGGAACGGCGTCGAGCCGCGCTGCGACAGTCCGACCGCCCACACCGCGAAACCGATGGCCACCAGCACGCCGAGCGCCAGTGCCACGCCGCTCGCATCGACCTGCTGGGCCAGCACCCACAGCAGCCAGACGCAGGTAGCGAACATCGGGAACGCCATGAACTGCTTGAAGAGCTCCATCCACCGTCCCGGCCGTGGCAGCTTCGCGAGCAGCTTCGGGAACAGCGTCAGCAGCAGATAGGGAGCGGCCATGCCCACGCCCAGCATTGCAAAGACCGACAATGCGATGACCGCTGGCTGCGTGATCGCATAGCCCAGCGCCGCGCTCATGAATGGCGCCGTGCAGGGCGATGCAACGATCACCGCGAGCACCCCGGTACCGAAGCTGCCGCGCCAGTCCGACTTGCCGACCAGGGCGTCGGCCGCGCGGGTGTTGCCGAGGCCGCTGCCGAACGTGAATTCGAACACGCCCAGCAGGTTGAGTCCGATGAGGAAGAACAGCACCGTCAGGGAGGCGACGACCCAAGGCGTTTGCAGCTGGAAGCCCCAGCCAAGTGCGCTGCCAGCCTGCTGGAGCGCGATGAGCAGTCCCGCGAGCAGCACGAACGACAGGATCACGCCGACGGCAAACGCGATGCCGTGTGCGGCCATCGGCCCGCTGTGCGTGCGGTGCTGGGCCAGTCCGATGAGCTTCAGCGACAGGACCGGGAATACACAGGGCATCAGGTTGAGGATCAGGCCGCCGATGAACGCCGCACCGAGCGCTGCAATCAGTGACATGGTCGGAGCCTGGGTCCCGAGCGCCGCAGTGCCCGCTGCGCTGACGGTCCCGGCGACAAGCGGTGCGTCAACGACGGCAGCCCATCCGCCTGACTTCGCCGGCCCGCCGTTGGCGACGACGACACCGGCGAGCGACTTCGCGCCCGGGCTGACGGGCTTGGCCGCGGTGAGGAAAAGCGCAACGCCGTCTGCGCGATTCAGCACCTGTGCCGCAGCCGGCTCGATGCGGGCTTCCTCGAGCGGGAAGAACTCGAGCTTGTCGATCGTGCGACCCGCCGGGACATCGAGGGCCAGGCGGAGCTTTTCACCGTCGACCGTGCCCCGCGCGGTAAGCCCCGGCATGGTCGTCGGGACCAGCTTGCGGGCGTGGTCGAACAGTGCGGCGTGCTGCGAAGGCGCGGCCTGCGGCTTGACCGGCAGCGTCAGGCTGATATCGGCGCTGCCCGGAATGCACACATCGTTGCACTCCAGCCACTCGGCCTTGCCGACCAGCGTGACCGGACTGCCGGGCTGCAGATTCGCCGGGACCTGCAGGGTCGTCAGCAGCAGCGTGTCGCCCTCGTAGCCATAGTTCATCAATGGGCCGGCCGGCAGGCGATGCGGATGCGGCCATTCGATTGGCCCGGCCGTCAACCCCGCGGGCAGCTGCCAGTCGATACGGGTCGGCAGGCCCGAATCGCCCGGGACCAGCCAGTAGGTGTGCCAGTCCTTGTCGTGCACCAGGCGCAGGCCGACCTGCAGCGTCTGTCCCGGTACCACGGCGTCGGACGCCGCAATCAACGTGGCCTTGACGTGCGGATCTGGGGCGCCGTAGCGCGGCAGCGACTGAGCGCCCGCGGTGGATACGGCGAGGGTGAGCCCGGCTGCGGCCAGGGCCAATGGGAGGGAGCGTAGGAATCGCATTCCGTGATTTTCGTCCATCGACGGCCCGATTTGTTCCCGGCCAAAAGGCCTACCTGCCCCCCATCTTTGTGGTTGCGTCAAAGGACTCGCGCGCCGCCGAGACCGTAGTGTCGATCACATCGTTGCCGTGCGCCATGGACACAAACCCCGCTTCGAAGGCCGAGGGCGCGAGGTAGACCCCCCGGTCGAGCATCGCATGGAAGAAGCGGTTGAACCTGTCCTTGTCAGAGGCCATGACTGCCGAATAGGTACCTGGGGGTTCGGCCGAAAAGTAGATGCCGAACATTCCGCCGACGCTGTCGCCGGAAAACGGGATGTCGGGTGCCGCCGTGAGCGCGGCGCGGACCAGCCCGCTCACCAGCCTCGAAGTACGGGCCGAAAGCTCGTCGTAGAACCCGGGCCGCTGGATCTCGCGCAGGGTGGCCAGACCGCATGCGACCGCGACCGGGTTGCCGGACAGCGTCCCTGCCTGGTAGACGCTGCCGAGCGGGGCCAGGTGCTGCATCACCTCCCGCTTGCCGCCGAACGCGGCCACCGGCATTCCGCCGCCGATCACCTTGCCGAGCACCGTCATGTCCGGATCGATGCCGTAGAGCGACTGGGCGCCGCCGAGGGCGACGCGGAAGCCCGACATCACCTCATCGAACACGAGGATGGCACCGTGCTTCGCCGTCAGCGCCCGCATCGCACGCAGGAACTCGCCGGTGGCCCGCACGAGGTTCATGTTGCCCGCCACCGGCTCGACGATCACGCAGGCGATGTCGTCGCCGTGTTGCCGAAAGGCGTCTTCCAGCTGCTGCGGATCGTTGTAATCGAGCACCAGCGTGTGTTGCGTGATCTCCGCGGGGACGCCGGCGCTGCTCGGGTTTCCGAACGTCAGCAAGCCAGAGCCGGCCTTCACGAGCAGGCTGTCCGCGTGGCCGTGGTAGCAGCCCTCGAACTTGATGATCTTGCGCCGGCCCTTACCCCCGCCAGCAGCGCCGCGTGCGAGCCGGATAGCGCTCATCGCGGCCTCCGTGCCCGACGAGACGAGACGCAACTGCTGCATCGACGGCACGAGCTTGAGCAGTTCTTCCGCCATCATCACTTCGGCCTCGGTCGGTGCTCCGTAGGAGAGTCCCCGGGCCGCCGCCTCCTGGACCGCCTTGACGACGGCTGGATGGCCATGGCCGAGGATCATCGGCCCCCACGATCCGATGTAGTCGATGTAGCGCTTGCCATCGGCATCCCAGAAGTAGGGGCCCTCGGCGCGCTCGATGAAGCGCGGCGTGCCGCCGACTGAGCGGAAGGCGCGCACCGGCGAGTTCACGCCGCCCGGAATCGAGCGCTGGGCGCGCTCAAACAGTTGTTCGTTGCGGTTCATGCTGAAGCAGTCCCTGGTGCAGTCCCTGGTGCAGTCCCTGGTTGAACTCCCGCTGCAGGATCCGGACCGCAGCGCCTGGATCGGGGGCATCGAAAACGGCCGAGATCAGCGCCGCAGCGTGGGGTCCGGCGGCCCCGACCGCCGCAATGTTGCCGGCATCGATGCCGCCGATGGCGACAATGCGCTGCGAGCCGAACTCCGCACGTGCCCGCTGCAGCAAAGGCAGTGAAGCCCGCGCTGCCGCTGGCTTGGTCGTCGACGGAAATATCGATCCGAACGCGAGGATGTCCGCGTCGGACTCCGCTGCGCGCTGCGCACGAACGAGGTCGTCGTAGCAGGACACGCCGAGCAACGCGCCGGGCAGACGCGCCCGCGCGGCGGCAACGTCGCCGTCATCGCGACCGAGGTGCACGCCATCGGCACGCAGCTGGACGGCTAGGTCGACATCATCGTTGACGATGAACAACGCTCCGTGCTCGCGCGCGGCGGCCTGCACAAGCGCCGCCTGCCGGCTCCTCTCGGACGCGGTCGCCGTCTTGTTGCGGTACTGGACCAGCGCGGCGCCCGCTTCGAGCGCGGCATTCAGCCGGCGCAGCATTGCACTGAAATCCGCAGCGCCCACGTCCGGCGTCAGCAGGTAGACGCCGTGCACGCGGCGCGCCAGCGCGGTGCGTTCAGTTGACGTCGCGTTCATCATCGTCGTCGTCACCGGCCCAGAACAGGCGGTCCGGAATGGCCATGCCGATGCCGGCATGGAACGCGTGCAGCGCGGCCGCGGCCGTGTACTGGCACGCTTCCTGGAACGCCTCGGGAACATCGAGTCCCTGCGCCAGCAGGCCCGCCAGAGCCGCCGACAGCGTGTCGGACACCCCGAGCAGTCGCGTCGAAGCCATGTCGATGCGCGGCCAGGCCTCGCTGCGCACCAGCCCGGACTCGTCGTGCAGCGCCACCGTGACCTGCGATGACCCCGGTTCTGCATCGGTCACGACGACGAATTCGGCGCCCCAGGCGATTAGTTCACGCGCGCACACCGATGCGGTCAGATCGTGACTGCGCTCCTCGTCATCGTTGGCGAGGCTGACCAGCCGGCGCGCCAGCGACAGGCTGAGCGAGACGATGGTGGCCTGGGGCACCAGCAGCTCGCGCAGCGCCACTGCGAGCTCGCTGTCGGAGTCATCCGCGGCCTCGGCGCCGAATTTCGGGTCGAGCACCACCGGCACGGTGTCGTAGTCGGCAAGGATTGCTGCAATCGGCTGCACCTGGTCGGAGCTCGCGAGCACGCCGACCTTGAAGGCGGAGACGGCCATGTTCTGCAGCACCGACTGAGCCTGGCCCTCGATGGTTTCGGCTTCCAGTGCGATAGCACCCTCGCTGTCGTCTTCGCTGACGGCAATGGTGGTGACGACACATGCGGCATGACATCCCATGCTGGCGATCGCCAGCTGGTCGGCCTGCAGGTCGGCGCCGCCGGTGGCATCCGACGCACCGAAACTCAGCACAACAGGCAGTGGGGTCATACGCAGATGGGGGAAGCCCGGCCAAAGATCGTCGATGCTACGCGGACCCAAAGCGGCTCGCGCGAAGGCGGTAGCGGCCTCCTATGAGCCCACGTTATGATCCTCGGCTAAGTGTTTGATTTTAGCCGCTGAGCGAGCGATTGGCCGCTTGAGTTCATGGGTCATGATGACGACCAACGTGGAAGCAAAAACCTGGATGTGCCTGATCTGCGGGTGGATCTACGACGAGGCCGCGGGAGTGCCTGAATCGGGCATCGCTCCAGGGACACGCTGGGAAGACATTCCTCCGAACTGGACCTGCCCCGAGTGCGGGGCGCGCAAGGAAGATTTCGAAATGGTCGAAATCTGACCCCGGAACCGCGGTTTTCGGCGCGGCGTGGGCAGGCGGGTTCGTTTACAAACACGCCGATCGGTCGATCGAATCGTTCGCGTGTTTTTGCCACGGCGAGTCCCGCATGGCACGGACCGGCGGCGTCCAGGGGCCGGGTGAGGATCAAGGACACGACATGGCGGCACAGGACTTCACTGACATCCGCGGCAAGAAGGTGATGGTGATCGATGATTCGAACACCATCCGCCGCAGCGCGGAGATCTTTCTCAACCAGGCGGGGTGCCAGGTGATCCTCGCGCAGGACGGATTCGAAGCACTGTCGAAGATCAACGACCATCAGCCGAACATCATCTTCTGCGACATACTGATGCCGCGGCTGGACGGCTACCAGACCTGCGCACTGATCAAGCGCAGTCCGCGCTTCCACAAGACGCCGGTGGTGATGCTTTCCTCTAAGGACGGCCTGTTCGACCGTGCGCGTGGGCGCATGGTGGGTTCGAGCGAGTACCTGACGAAGCCGTTCACGAAGGACAGCCTGCTGACCGCCGTGCGTCAGCATTCAATGAACTGAAACCGGGGCCTTTGCGGGGGGGCCGATGCCTATCAAGAAAGTTCTGATCGTCGATGATTCGCCCACCGAGCGTTTCTTCCTGAACGAACTGCTGACCAAACAGGGCTATGCGGTGTCGATGGCAGAGAACGCCGACGAGGCGATGATCAAGGTGAAAGCGGTGATGCCCGACCTGATCCTGATGGACGTCGTCATGCCGGGACAAAATGGCTTCCAGCTGACGCGGGCGCTGTCGAAGGATCCGGTGACGCAGGACATTCCGATCATCATGTGCACCAGCAAGAACCAGCAGACCGACCGCATCTGGGGCCTGCGCCAGGGCGCGCGTGACTACATCACCAAGCCGGTCAGACCCGAAGAGCTGTTCGAGAAGATCTCGGCGCTCGGCTGACCGCACGTTCCATGGCTACTCAACGCGACGTCAGCCCACGCCAGCTGGTCAAGCTGCGCGAATTCTCGATGCAGCTCGCGCAGCGGCTCAAGGAAGCGCCCAGCCTGGCGAACGAGCCCACGCGGCTTGCGATCCGCATCGGCAGCGAAAACTACCTCGTCGAGATGGGTCTGACCGCGGAGATCGTGGCATTGCCGGAAGTCGCGAAGGTGCCGTGGACCAAGCCGTGGTACCGCGGGCTCGCAAACGTCCGCGGGCGCCTGATCGGGGTCATCGACCTGCAGCATCTGATGGGCCGCGAATCGCTGCCTGCCGAACAGGCGCAGCAGCTGCTGGTCCTCGGCGAAGGGCTCGGAGTCGCAGCGGGCATCCTGGTGACGCGTGCGTTCGGCATACGCAACCTCAAGGATCTCGAGGCGCTCGATTCGACAGCGCCGGCGATCGGTTGGGAGCGAAGCCGTTACCGCGACCTCGACGGCATCACTTTGACGGAACTCGACCTGCGTGAACTGGCGGCAGCGCCGGCGTTCACCGCAATCAGTGCGTAGCGCCGTGGCGGGACGGCCCGCCGCGAACGTGCGCGAGCCATGGTGGGCAGGACGGCAAGCATGAGCCGGCGCTGAGCCGGCTTCGCAGTACAGGCGGAGGATCGGATGGCACTCGAGATGGGGTCGCTCTTCACACGGCGCAAATCGCGCAAAGGCCGCGATTCGGCCGGCGCGGAAGCGCGCCCGGCGCCGAAGACGGTGATGATCGAGCGCGGCAGAGGCGAGGGCATGACCATGGCCTTCGTCGACCGGCTGCTCGCGTTCAGGCTGCCGCTTATCGGCGACAAGCCCGTCAACACGCAGGTGCAGGTGCTGCTGATCCTGCTCGGGTTCAGCTTCTTCGTGCTGGTGGCGGTCATCTTCTTCGACAACCGCATGGCGGCCAACGGCGCCCTTCAGACCGAGATCATCGGCGACACGCTGATGCACACGCAGCGGCTGGCCAAGGCCGCTCCGAATGCGGTCGAGGGCAACCGCGAGGCGTTTCTCGAGTTGCGTGACAGCCGTGATGCGATTGCCGCCAACCTGGATGCGCTGGCCAACGGCGATCCGGCGCGTGGCCTGTCCCAGTCGAATTCCGACCTGCAGCCGCCGCTCGCCAAGCTGATCGAGCGATGGAACGGCAGCCAGTCGGCTGCGTCGGTCATCATCGCCAACGAGAAGGCGCTGATCGCGTTCGGCGACGTCATCAAGAAGATCAACGATGCCAGCCCGCGGCTGCAGCAGCTGACCGAAGAGATCACGGCGCTCAAGCTGCAGTCCGGCGCGCCGGCGCGCGAGATCGCGACCGCCGCACAGCTGGTCACCCTGACGCAGCGGCTCGGCAAGAGCGCCAACTCCCTGGTGGCCGGCAACGTGGCGAACGCCGAAGTGGCGCTGACGCTGGGGCGCGACATCAACCAGTTCCGCGACCTGACACAGGCGCTGCTGCAGGGTTCCGATGCGCTGCGCGTGTCGGCGTCGACCGACAGCGAAACCCGCGTGCGGCTGCAGGAGCTCACGCGCGTGTACGCGGACTTCCAGAGTTCGATTGCCGGTGCGATCGGCAGCCTGCAGGCGATCGTCCAGTCCAAGGAAGCGGAGCTGGCGATCCTGCGTGATTCCGAAACGCTGCGCCAGCAGGTGACCGAGCTCGGTGGCCTTTACAACCGTGAACAGGCGACGCGCAAGGTCAACCTGATCATCATGGCCCTGTTCGCGCTCGGCCTGCTGCTCTGCGCCTTCGCGATCGTCAAGGTACTGCTCGAGGACACGCGCAAGCGCGCAGCGGAAGCCGAGATCCAGCGGATGCAGGCCGAGCGGCTCGAGCAGGAAGCCAAGCGCACCAACGAGCAGAACCAGGCGGCGATTCTGCGGCTGATGAACGAGCTGCAGGAGGTCGCCGACGGCAACCTGACGGTGCAGGCGACGGTGTCGGAGGACATCACTGGCGCCATCGCCGACTCGGTCAACTACACGGTGGAGGAGCTGCGCGGCCTCGTGGGTCGCATCAACAACACCGCCGAGCAGGTCAACACCGCGTCGACTGCGGCGCGCGACATCGCCACGCGCCTGCTGACCGCGTCCGAAGCGCAGTCGAAGGAGATCAAGGACACCGGCGACAAGGTGCTGAAGATGGCGTCGCAGATCAACGACGTCTCCAAGAGCGCCGGTGAGTCCGCCAAGGTGGCGCGCGCATCGCTCGACGCCGCCGAGCGCGGGCAGCGGGCGGTGTTCAACCAGATCGCCGGCATGAACGAGATCCGCGAGCAGATTCAGGAAACCGCAAAGCGGATCAAGCGGCTCGGCGAGTCGTCGCAGGAGATCGGCGAGATCGTCGAACTGATCACCGACATCACGGAGCAGACCAACGTGCTGGCGCTGAATGCCGCGATCCAGGCGGCATCGGCCGGCGAAGCCGGGCGCGGGTTCTCCGTGGTCGCCGAGGAAGTGCAGCGCCTGGCCGATCGCTCGGCCGAGGCCGCCAAGCAGATCGGCGCGCTGGTGCGCACGATTCAGACCGACACGCAGGATGCGGTGGCGGCCATGGAGAAGAGCACGCAGGGCGTGGTCGAAGGGACGAAGCTGTCCGACGCGGCCGGCAACG
>DAOMFL010000015.1:0-56317 GCA_035429805.1 Burkholderiaceae bacterium | reverse complement strand
TCGATCGGCCACTCGAGCTCGGCGTATTCCTTCGAGGTCGTGATGCCCAGCGGCAGCGTGACCGCCGCTGCGACGATCACCAGCTGCCAGCCCCAGAATGTGAACGCCACCAGCGGTCCGCCCCACAGCCGTGCCTGCGAGGTGCGCTGCACGACGTAGTAGCTGGTCGCGAACAGGGCGCAGCCGCCGAACGCGAAGATGACCGCGTTGGTATGCAGTGGACGCAGCCGCCCGAAGCTCAGCCACGGAATGCCGAAATTGAGTTCCGGCCATGCCATCTGGGCGGCGATGATGACGCCCACCAGCATGCCGACGATGCCCCATACCACGGTCATCACGGAAAACTGCCGCACGACCTTGTAGTTATAGGTGCCCGCAGTGACAGCTGAGTTCATGAGTTCCTCGTGCAATAGACCGTGGACGATCCCGCGTACTGGCGCCTACGCGGGTCGACTTGAAATGGGCTCTCCGCTCTCTTTGACGGGTACGGCCCCGTAGCGACCGTACACCGATATTCGGGCGGGATGGTAGAAACCCCCGGTCGCTTCCCGATTGACGCAGGTCAAGAGCGAGGGACGGCCATACCCCAAGGGGTATCAATGTCGTGCCAGAGACAATTTCTGCCGATACCCCCACCGAAACCGCACCAAGACGGGGCGTGCCCGATGGCAGCCTCCCAGGTGGCGCGTTCCCTGCTAGTGCGTGCTGGACGATCGCTCGGTGCGAGCGTCTTCCGGCGGATCCGGCTCCTCGCGCAGGGCGCGCGCGCCGGCATCGTCGAGTCCCTCGAACTGGCCCGAGATGACTGCCCACACGAGGACTCCCGCGATCGCGAGGACCAGCAGCACCGACAGCGGGATCAGCAGGTACAGCGAGTCCATGCGCGGTCAGTGCGGTCGCGCGCCGCCGGTGCGGACGTTCTTCGCGCGCAGCGCATTGGCCACGACGCCGAGCGAACTCGCCGCCATGCCCGCCGCGGCGACAGCGGGCGAGACGAAGCCGAACGCGGCCAGCGGGATGATGACGACGTTGTAGACGAAGGCCCAGGCGAGGTTCTGGCGCACGATGCGCCGCGCGCGGTGCGCGGCGGCCAGCGCGTATTCGACGTCGGCGAGGCGCGAATTGAGCACGATGAAGTCGGCGCGCGCCTGCGCCAGCATCGAGCCGCCCGCCAGCGCGATCGACACGTCCGCCTGCGCAATCACCGGCGCGTCGTTCAGCCCGTCGCCGAGCATCGCGACGCAGTGTCCCGAATGCTGCTGCCCGGCCACCCAGCTGCGCTTGCTATCGGGCGTCTGGTGCGCCATCGCGCGTTCGATGCCGAGCGCCTTGGCGACCGACTGCACCGGTTCGCGCCGGTCGCCCGACAGCAGCACGACCTCGACGCCGCGATCAGCCGCGGCGTCCACCAGCGCCGGCGCGTCGTCGCGCAGGCGCTCGCCGAACACGAACACCGCTACTGCGCCAGCCTCGTCGGCCAGCACGACGAAGCTCGACGCGGCCAGACCCTCGTTGGCGACGATGGCACTGACGCCACCGCGCTGCGCCGCCAGCTTCTCGGGCAGCGCGAAATCGATCTTGCCGAGCCGGTAGCGCTGCTGACCGACCGTCGCCTCGATGCCGGCGGAGGCCTCGACGCGGCCGTCCGACACGGCCGGCAGTGGCGTCGACAGCGCCTGCGCGGCCTGCAGCAGCGCCCGCGCATAGGGATGTGTCGACATCGTCTCCATCGCGGCGGCGACAGCGAGCATCCGCTCCGGCTCTACGTCGCGCAGCAGCAGTTGCTTCAACAACGCCGGGTCACCGGTCGTCAGCGTGCCGGTCTTGTCGCACGCCAGCATGTCCACCTCGGCCAGAGTCTCCAGCGCGGCAGTTCGTGCCAGCAGCACCCGACGCTGCGCCAGCGCCGACTGCGCAGCAGAGAACGCGGCCGGCGCCGCCAGTGAGAGCGCGCACGGACAGGTTGCCACCAGCACCGCGATTGCATTCGGCAGCGCCTGCGAGGCATCGACGATCCACCAGCCGATGACCGTCAGCGCGGTGATCGCCAGCACGGCCCACAGGAAGACCACGGCAATGCGGTTGGCAAACTCGACGACGCGCGGGCGCTCGCGGCCCGCCTCGTCGACCAGCCGTTGCAGCGCGGCGAGCGACGTCGCCTCGCCGCGCCGCGTGACCTCGACGACCATCGGCTGGTCGAGGTTCACCGAGCCGGCCAGCACCGGCGCGCCGGCGGCCTTCTCGATCGGCGTCGATTCGCCGGTGAGCCATGCCTGCGAGCAGCTCGAGCGGCCATGCACGACGACACCATCGGCGGGCACCGTCTCGCCAGGCGGCACCAGCACGCGATCGCCGACGCGCAGCTTGTCCGCCGAGATCGATTCCGTGGCGAGCGACGACGGAAACGCCACCAGCCGCTGCGCGCCGAGCAAGGAGTGCCGGCGCGCGCTCTCGATGTGCTCGCGCGCCGCCGCGAGCCCTCGCGCCAGCAGCCAGCGCGTCCCCAGCACCAGCGCGACGAACATCGTCACCGAGTCGAAGTAGACATGGCCCCGCGCCGTCAGCGTCGCGATCGCGCTGGCAAAGAAGGCGGCGCCGATGCCCAGCACCACCGGCACGTCCATGCCGATGCTGCCGACACGCACCTGGCTCCAGGCGGCGCGATACAGCGGCTGCGCGCTGAACAGCACGACCGGCAGCGTCAGTATCAGGCTGGCGATACGCATCAGCTGCTCGATGTCCGGCGCGACGTCGCCGGGCGCGGCGAAGTACAGCGGCACCGCGAGCATCATCACCTGCATCATCATCAGCCAGGCGATCAGCACCCGCAGCAGGTCGATGCGGGCCGCACGCCGCGTGTCACGTACCGCGGCGCCGGTCTCGTAGCCGGAGCGGCGGATCTCGCGCAGCACTTCGTCGCGCGACACCAGCTTGTCGTCATATGCGACGAACGCGCGCTGCGTCGTGAAGTCCACGTGGGCCTGCAGCACGCCGGGCAGCCGTCGCAGCTGGTGCTCGATCAGCAGGCCGCAGGCCGCGCACACCATGCCGCGCACCTCGACGCGCGTCTGCGCCGTCGGCGCTGTCGGCACCGCTACCGTGGCGGAATCGCCCGGCGCGATGGCGGCGCTGAGCGCCTCGCGGTCGCGCGCGCCCGCCTGCGCCAGGAACAGCTGCTCCGCGATGAAGGCGCAGCCGTTGCAGCAGAACGATCGCATCTGCGCGCCGATCGGTCGGCGCACGACCTTGAGCCCGGCGAGAGTGTCCCCGCAATGGTCGCAGACCCCCTCGGCGGCCTGCGCGGAGGAAGACGCATCGAGCCCGGCCAGGGACGCAACCTTGGCCTTGCGTATCAGTTCAGACGGCATGCAGAAAAGAAAAGCGGCGCTCGCAAAACGCATCGGGGACCGCGCCAGCGTACCCGATGCGCCCCTCCCTTGCGGCGCCGCGCGAGACGAAAGACAACTGAATTCGGACAGTACGCAGGTCGGCGCCGACGCCGTTGACGCACGTCAACGCGATCCGCGGTGGGCGCGAAGTAAGTGGGCACGCGCGCGACTTGCCGCACGGGACCGGTCGCCCGACCTGTTGCAGACGGCCGGCAGCGGGGCGGGCCATGACCGCGATCCGGCTCAGCGCGCCGCCTGCAACATCGCGCCCATTTTCTGGTGGATCAGGCTGATCGCCTTCAGCGGCCGCAGCATCACCTTGAAGTCGACGATTCGGCCGGAGTCGTTCCAGCGGATCATGTCGACGCCGTTGACCTCGATGCCGTCGATCGTGACGACGAATTCCAGCACCGCTTCTCCCTTCCCGCGGAACTCGCGCACGTAGCGAAAGGTTTCGTTGCCGAACACCGCGACCGCGGCCGCCAGGTACATCGTCGTGATCGGCCGGCCGCGCTGCGGCGTGTGCACCACCGGCGAGTGAAAGACGACGTCATCGGCCAGCAGGTTGTCCAGTGCATCGACATCGCGCTCGCGCACGATGCGGTGCCATTCCTCGATTGCGTTCGCCACGTCCGCTCCTCATCCGAAAGACCACACAGTGCAGTGGCCCCGCCCCACCGCGGGCCGGCGTGCCGCTCTACACTTCCGCCTCCTCCCGTCTTCCGCCAGTCCCATGGATACCCTGGATTCCCGGCGCGCCACCGTGCGCGCCCGCATCGAAGCGCTGCGCCAGGCGATGGCGCGCAACGGTCTTGCTGCCGTCATTGTGCCGTCGAGCGACCCGCACCTGTCCGAGTACCTGCCCGACCGCTGGAAGGGCCGCGAGTGGGCCAGCGGATTCACCGGCTCGGTCGGCACGCTGGTCGTCACGCCCGGGGCCGCCGGCGTCTGGGTCGACAGCCGCTACTGGACGCAGGCCGAAGTGCAGCTCGCCGGCACCGGCATCGACCTGATGAAGGTACCGGGCGCCGCCAGCCTAGCGCACGTCGACTGGCTCGCCGACACGCTGAAGGCGGGCGACGCTGTCGCCGTCGACGGCACCGTGCTCGGCCTTTCGGCCGGCCGTGCACTCGAAACTGCGCTGACGGCCAAGGGCATCCGACTGCGCACCGACCTCGACCTGCTGGCCGAGGTCTGGCCCGACCGCGCGGCGCTGCCGATTCCACCGATCTACGAGCACATCGCCCCGTATGCCAGCACGCCGCGCACGGCAAAGCTCGCCCTCGTGCGCGAGGAGATGCGCAAGGCCGGCGCGACGCACCACCTCATTTCGACGCTCGACGACATCGCCTGGCTCACCAACCTGCGCGGCGCCGACGTCAGCTACAACCCGGTGTTCGTCGCGCACCTGCTGATCGATGCGCGCACCGCACGGCTCTTCGTTGCCGATGGCAAGGTCGAGAACGCGCTCGAGGCCCGGCTCGCAGCGGACGGCATCGACGTCGTTCCCTACACACAGGCCGCCGCGGCGCTGGCCGCGCTGCCGCCGGCCGCGACGCTGCTCATCGACCCGCGCCGCATCACGCTCGGCATGCGGCAGGTCGTGCCGGCCGGCGTAGAGGTCATCGAGGCGATCAATCCGACGACGCTCGCCAAGTCGCGCAAGACCGCGGCCGAAGTCGCGCACATCCGCGCGACGATGGAGCAGGACGGCGCCGCGCTCGCGGAGTTCTTTGCCTGGTTCGAAGCCGCGCTCGGCAAGGAACTGGTCACCGAGCTGACGATCGACGAGAAGATCACGAGCGCCCGCGCGCGCCGTCCAGGCTTCGTCTGCCCGAGCTTCACGACGATCGCCGCGTTCAATGCCAACGGGGCGCAGCCTCACTACAAGGCCACCGACGAATCACACGCGACGATCGGCACGGTCGGTTCGACCGGCAACGGCATGCTGCTGATCGACTCCGGCGGCCAGTACCTCGGCGGCACCACCGACATCACGCGCGTCGTACCCGTCGGCGAGACCACCGCCGAGCAGCGCCGCGACTACACGCTGGTGCTCAAGGGCATGATCGCGCTGTCGGTGGCGCGCTTCCCGCGCGGAACGCGCAGCCCGATGCTCGACACGCTGGCGCGCGCGCCGATCTGGGCGGCCGGCATCGACTTCGGCCACGGCACCGGCCACGGCGTCGGCTACTTCCTCAACGTGCACGAAGGCCCGCACGGCATCACGCCGCACCTGCCACCGGACCCGCAGACCGCGATGGAGCCGGGGATGATCACGTCCAATGAGCCCGGCATCTACCGGCCAGGGCACTGGGGTGTGCGCATCGAGAACCTGGTGCTCAACGTGCCGGCCGACCCGAGCGAATTCGGCGAGTTCCTGCGCTTCGAGACGCTGACGCTGTGCCCGATCGACACGCGGCTGATCGACCGTGCGCTGATGCGCGCCGACGAAATCGGCTGGCTCAACGCCTACCACGCGGAAGTGCAGCGCCGCGTCGGCCCGTTGCTCAGCGGCGCGGCCGCGCAGTGGCTGCAGGAGCGCACACAAGCCATCTAGCGAAAGGCGCTAGAAGTCCCCGGCGAGCTTCAGGATCCGGCCGGTCTCGGTCTCGGCGACGTACAGGTTGCCGGCGGTGTCGAACGCCGGATCCCGGGGCTGTTTCAGGCCTTCGAGCAGCGTGATCCGGCTCCCATCAGGTTTGACCCGCGACACCTTGCCGACCTGCGGCTGAGCGACATAGAGATCGCCCGAGCGTCCGAACGCCAGCCCGACCGGTCGCTCGACATCGCTGAACTTCGTCAGCTTTCCACGACTGTCCACACGGTCGATGCGGCTGCCGGTGTTTTCGTTGATGTAGATCTCGCCCACTTTGCCGAATGCAAGCCCGTGAGGCCACGACAGCCCCTTGGCGACGACGCGTGCCTGCGCCGGACCCTTGAACGCAACGACTTGCCCGCGGTTGAGCTCGCAGACCAGAAGCTCGCCCTGCGGGCTGAAGTCGAGATCGACCGGCGTCGGAACTTTGTCGATGTAGGTCGTGACCTGCCCCGCGCGAGAGATGCGCGCGATCCGGTTGTTACCGCTGTCGGCCACGTACAGATTGCCGTCTCGGTCAATCGCGAGATCGTGCGGACTCGAAAAGCCCTTCGCGATGCGTTCCACTGTGCCGTTCGGCAAGACCTTCGCGACGGTGTCGCCGTTCTGTTCCGCCACGTAGAGCTCGCCCGCCGGCCCGAACAACAGACCGCGCGGTCCCTCGAGGCCGCTCGCATAGACCGTATAGGCAGGCAGGGTGGACGGCGCCGGCCCCGAAGCTTGAGCAGAGGCGTCTTGCACCGCCAGGAGCGACGCGATTGCCATGCTGAACGCAGCCAGTCGGAGTGGTGAGTGCATCGGGCCTCCTCGTTCACGCGTAGCGCCGAGCTTCAGACTGTACGGCGAGGCGCGCCCTTCATCCAGGGCATTTGCGCGGCTCACGCACTGACGTGATCCCACGCGAACCGGGTCGAGGCCGGCAAGGCGCTGCCGTCGTATTGTTCGCGCCCTTCACGGTGGCACCGAGCCCGGCCGACAGCGCCGGCCGGACCATCGCCACACTCGTCAGGCCATTGCGCCGACGTCGGTCAGCATGTCGCGATGTTCTCGGACTTCAGCCTTGCGCATTGGCGCCATCGCCATCGGCGCGGCAGCGTGCGTCGGTATGACCGCGTGCACTGGCGACGACGCACGCTGCTCGGCGATGAAGCGCACCGAAGCGTCGATGACGTGCAGGTCGCGCAGGATGCGGTTATGCCCGAGGCCGTCGGTCACCAGCATCCGTGCGTTCGGCGCCTTGGCGTACACATAGCCGTTCGTGATCGGAACTTCGGCGTCCTTCGTGTCGTGCACGACCAGCAGCGGTGTGGCGATGCGCCGGACGAAGGCTTCGTCGGTGGCCAGCTCAGCCATCGGCACGCCGGCGTGCGCCTCGGCTTCACGCTGGACCTCGTCGAGCAAGTCGTCCGGCGCGCCGAGCGCGCGTGCCACCCAGCGCAGGAACGGCCGCGGATCGGTCGGCGGCGAAACCAGCACGGCGGCCGGCACCGTCCCGGGCGCATTGGCCAGCACCGCCGCAGCCGCAGCCGCGCCGAGCGAGTGGCCGATGACGCCCGCAGGCTGCTGCAGTTCGTCGAGCAGCGCCTCGACGGTGCGGATCATCATCGGCAGGGTGGCCTGTTCGCCGCGGCTCTCGCCGTGCGCGATGTGGTCGAACGCGAGCACGGCGAATCCCTGTGCGCGCAGCGGTTCGACGAAGCGTTCCAGTTGCTGCGCCCAGCCGTTCCAGCCGTGCACCAGCAGCACGGTCGGCGAGCGCACTGTGTCGCCCCACGCGTAGGTCACGACCGGACCATCCGCCAGAGGCATCGTCAGCACGCGGGGCGGCTCGGCGACGAAGCGGCGGCGATCCGCTGGCGCGCGGTCCGTCGTGAAGAATCGGCGGGCGACATAGCGCGCGGTCTGTTGCGGCGTAATCAGCGAGCCGACCCGGACGCCGGCACGGCCGGCAGACGATAGTAGCGACCGACCGGTCGCTTTCATGGCGCGAGCAAGCATGGGAGGAGCCTCCTGCAACGTCAGTGGGTCAGTGGGACAACAGGGGGAACAGCTGGTCGAAAGCGCGCTCGGCCTCGCGCAGCGCGTCGTTGCGGCCGAGCAGGCGCACTGCACTGTCGACGGCAGCGGCCAGGCCCGAGAGCACCATGACGAGCTGGCGCGGTGAGAGCGGTGTCGACACCTGCTTCAGTTCGATCGCCTTGCCCGCCTGCCGCTCGAGGTAAGCGAGCCATTCGTTCCAGCCGGTGACGAGCGCATCGCGGACTTCGCCGGGCTGGTCGTCGAACTCCAGGCGCGCCGCATTGAGCGGGCAGCCGCCTTCGAGGCCAGTGTTCTGGATCCAGCCGAGCCAGTGGCGAAAGATGGCCCGCAACCGCGGCAGGCCGGCCGGCGCGGAGAGCGAAGGCAGCAGCACGCGTTCGCGGAACAGCTCGGTCGTCCGATGCACGACCGCCAGCTGCAGCGCTTCTTTCGTCGGGAAGTGCCGCAGCAGGCCGCTCTTGGACCAGCCGGCGCGCTCGGCCACCGGCGCGAGCGTCAGCGCCGACAGACCGATGAGGCTCGCTTCGCGCATCGCCGCGTCGATCAGGGCCAGCCGGGCTTCGTCACCTCGTTGCATGGACCGGACATTAGCGACCGATCGGTCGCATGTCAAGCACTATTTTCCCGACGCGGCCGGGAAGCCCCGACGGGAAGACTCATGAGCAGCGCGTCCCGGCGATGAACACGCGCACCAAAAGCAAGAGCCCGGCCGAAGCCGGGCTCTCATTGGCGTGCCGTCCGCTCGGGACGCTGCAGGAGCGATACTGCGCGCGGCGTGTGGCGCTGTTCAGTTAACCCGCGTGGCGGTGATGGTCACGCGTTCGAGCGACGCGACGTTCTGGTTGGCGTCCTCGCGCGGTTGCATGCCCGCCACGGTGCTGCCCAGCACGATCGCGCTGGCGATGACGGCAACGACGAACGCGGCGAGCTTGGCGGCGACGGAGACGGTGTCGGTGGCGTACATGGTAGGTTCCTTTCGTGAGGCGGCCTGCGTTGTCGATGGGTGCACTGTAGGCAGGGCTTCCCCCCGCCGCGAGCGACTTGCGACAGCCTGCAGAAATCGCGGAATGAACCGCACCAGCGCCTTCGTCGCGCTTTCGCGGCGTTCGCGCCGTTCATCCAGCCCACGCGCAGTTCGTCCCGTCACCCGTTAGTTCGTCGCGCGCCGCTGTCCCTCGTCGGACCGCTGCGGAGAATTCCCGCACCGATGACCGATACCGGACACGGCGCAAAGGTTTCAGCGGGTCTGATGTCCGGTTTCGAATCGACTCGGCGTCCTATCCATCAAGAGCACTCGAGATCTTTTCGAGGCTCTGGAACAGCAGGCAGCCCGCTTGCTGACGTGTTGAAGCGCCAACCTGGAAGGAACCTGCCATGACTACCCATGCCCTGCGCATCTGCCCTGCCCTTGTCCTCGCGGCGGCGTTCACCGCCAGCGCCAATGCCGAATACCGCTGCGCGTCCGCGTCGACCTCGATCGACCAGCGTGCCTGTGCCGCCGCCGAAAAGGGCCCCGATGCCCTGCGGCGCTACGTGCAGAGCTGGGACAAACAGATCGCAGGCCTGCAGTTCTCGGACTACGTCGACGAGAAGACGGCGCAGTCGTGGGAGGCGAAGAGCCGGGTCGCCCGCCAGCCGGACGCCGACACCGGCGTGAAGGTCGCGAGCAGCGAGCCGCGCTGACCGCGCACGTGCTGCTTTCTCCCATCGCGGCGGCCGGATCGCCACTCCCCCGGCGTCCGGCCGCCGCGATGTGACGTCCTTCCGGTCGACGGGAGGGCGCGCGCCGGCGCGGGGCGGCAGTAGCATCGCCGCCCATGTCGTCCGGTGCCTTTCGTCGCGTGCTGGCGGCCGAGGTCGTGTCGACCTTCGGCTCGCTGATGAGCCGGCTCGCGATCCCGTGGCTCGCGGTTCTGGTGCTCGACGCCGGGCCGACGGCGATGGCGTGGCTCGCGATGGCCGACGTAGCCGCGGGCGCGCTCGCCGCGCTACTCCTCGGCGCGCTGGTCGACAGCTGGCCCAAGCGTCGCACGATGATCGCGGCCGACCTCGCGCGCGGAGCGATGCTCGCAACGGTGCCGCTGATGGCGTTTGCCGGGCGGCTCACAATCGGCTGGCTCGTGGCGGTCGTCGCCGTCAACGGCGCGCTCACGGTGGCGTTCGAACTAGCGCAGTCGGCGTGGATCGCGCGCAGCACCGCGAACGAGCACCTCACGCAGCGCAACTCCGCGCTCGCGGCTGGCAGTGCAGTCACCGAGGCGGCGTCGTTCGGCATCACCGGGTGGCTGTTCCAGTGGCTCGGGGCGATCGTGGTCGTCGTGACGGACGCGGTTACCTACGTCGCCTCGGCGCTGCTGCTCGCGAAGATCCCCGAGCCACCGTCGCTCGCTGAAGAGTCACATGCCCCGGCCACGCTGCGCGACCGAGCCGCAGCGCTGGTCGCCGAAGTGCGCACGGGCCTGCGCGCCACCGCGGCCGACCCGGTGCTGCGGGGGCTCGCGGTGGTCGCCACGCTCACGGCGTTTGCGATGAGCTTCGCCGCGACCACCTACATGATCTACGTGTCGCGTGACGTCGGTTTCTCGACCGGCGCGCTCGGCGTGCTGTTCGCGCTCGGCGGCATCGGCTCGCTCGCCGCTTCTTGGCTGACCGCTCGCAGCGCCCCGCAGGTCGACCCGCGCGCCTGGCTGATCGGCAGTCTCGCCGTGTGGGCAGTCGGCAGCGCCGCCGCGCCGCTCGCGATTGAGGCAACGTGGGTCGGCATTGCGCTGATCGCCTCGCAGCAGATCATCGGCGACGCGGGCGGGATGGGTTATCACATCGCCGACCGCACGCTGCGGCAGACGCACGCCGCGCCGGAGCTGCTGGCACGCGTCGATGCCAGCGTGCGCACGCTCGGCTACGCCGCCACGCTCGTCGGCGCGCTCGTCAGCGGCGCGCTGGCCGAGATTTTCGGTGCGCGGGCACTGCTGTTCGCGTCATCGGCACTGCTCGGCATGGCCGCCATCGCCGCGTGGGCGCAATTCGGAGTCGGCGCGCGTCGGACGCGAGCGCCGGCAGCGGCCCTGGACAACCCGCCTTCTTCTGATCGCTAATTGGTAACTGCGCTCGGCGGTCGCGGCCCGCGCCGGCGGCCTGCGTGAATTTGCGCTCTCCCTGGCGCCGATCTTTCCATGGCGAAGTCCGGCCGCGTCGGAGCAGTCTTCTGTCGTCCGCCCGGACACGCGCGCGGCATCCATCCGCGCTCGCTGATGACCGGCATGCCGCCGGCCACGGCGATCAACTTCAGTCCTGAAGGAGTCCCGTCATGAACGTCCCGATGCTTCGCCTCTCCGCCATCGTTCTCGCCGCGGCCTTTGCGGCTTCCGCGCACGCCGAATACCGCTGCGGCTCGGCCCCGTCGTCGATCGACGCCCGCGCCTGCGCGGCCGCCGAACAGGGCCCCGACGCACTGCGCCGCTTTGTCCAGCAGTGGACGTCGCAGATGTCGAGCCTGAGCTTCGCCGACTACGTCGACTCGAACACCGAGCGCGCGTGGGAGACGATGCGCAAGGCCGCGATCGAAGAGTCTTCGACGATCGATCTCGCGAGCTACGACGAAGAGTAGTCAGGCGCCAGTCGGCGTCGACGCAGTCGCGCTGAAACGGCCGATCGCGGCCGGCGGTCAGGTCGCCGGCCGCCCGGCCGCGAGGCGCACGATTCCGCCGACCAGCGTCACGGCCCAGTTGTTGAGCCACGGCGGCAGTGCCAGCGGCTTCAGCAGCATCTTGGTCGACATCGTCACCGGCAGGTTCGGCGTGATGCGCGCGCGCATCGCGGTCTGGAAGCGCTTGTAGTCCTCGGCCTTGCTCGGCCGTTCTGGATACCGCCCGTTCCACGCATGGCGGAACGCGATGTCGCCATCGTCGTTGAACGCTTCGAGCACCCGCCGCAGCAGCGCGCGCCCCAACTTCCAGCGCGACGGCCGGCCGTGTGCTGCGCAGTAGTTGCGGTAGGCCTCGTAGAAGTACGAGTAGTGGCGCACCTCGTCGGCCTTGAGCTTCGCGGTGATCTCGCGCAGCACCGGCTCGGTCGCGTAGGTGTTCAACGTCTGGTAGAGCGTCGAGGTGCCCGTTTCGACGACGCAGCGCGCCGCCATCTCCAGCGCACGCGAGGGCTCGAGTTCCTCCTGCGTGCAGGCCGCCGCGTACTCCGGATAGAAGCCGCCGAAGGCGCGCTCCCAGCTGAACTCGGGCCACACCGCCTCGACATAGGCGCGCAGCGCGCGGCCGTGCTGCAGTTCCTCCGGCTGCCAGTGCGCCCGCAGCCAGTCAGCCAGCTCGGCGTCGCCCGCGTAGTACTCGATGAGATTGCTGGCGTAGTGGTGCGTGGCCGCTTCCACCAGCGCCGAGGTGGAGAGCAGGAAGAACAGCGCCTCGTCGTCGCGCACCTTGTCGCGCTCGAGGCGCGAGAAGTCGATGTCCTCGAGGCGCCAGGGCAACGCTGCACCAGACGCCTCGCCGGCGCTCAATGTCGAATTCATGACAGGAATTTTACCGAGCCGCCGCGACCGCCGACCCTGGCGCACCTCGGCCGCCCGGGCTCCGGCGGCGGACACGATCGCCCGTTTCGTCACATTGTCCGGAAATGACAAGCCGGGCCGCCCGCGTCGGCACGAACCGCCCGTACACTCGGCCCCCAGGTTTTCCCGACGTCGAGCACCGCGGCCGCTGCGCCACTCAGGCCGCAACGGGTTCGACGTATTCAGCACGGCCGTCCGGCGCCGGCACGGCTCATCCTCATCACGGAGTTCGCTTATGCAGATTGAATTGCGTTGGCTGCCTGCGGTGTTCGCCGCAGCGCTGTTTGCGTTGTCCGGTTGCAGCAAGCAGGAAGCACCAAAGGTTGCCGAGAAGGCCGCGGCGGACGTCAAGGCGGCGGTCAAGGCCGTCGAATCCGACGCCAAGGAACTCGAGGCGCGCGAGGCCGCGATCGACGCGTACGTCTACGCGTATCCGATGGTGACGATGGAGATCACGCGCCGCGTGATGACCAACGTCGAGAAGGCCGAAGGCTCCAAGGCGCCGATGGGCCAGTTCGCCCGCCTGCGTGCGTACCCGGCAGCGGACGATCACTCTGTCACCGCGCCGAACGCCGACACGCTGTACACGCTCGCGTGGGTCGACGTGACAAAGGAGCCGTGGATCCTGAGCCTGCCTGACACCAAGGACCGCTACTACCTGTTCCCGATGCTCGACATGTGGACCAACGTGTTCGAGGTCCCGGGCAAGCGGACGACGGGCACCAAGGCCCAGAAGTACGCGCTCACCGGTCCGGGATGGACGGGAACGCTGCCCCCGGGTGTCACGCAGTACAAGTCGCCGACGGGCATGGTGTGGCTGCTCGGCCGCATCTATTCGTCCGGCACGCCGGAGGATTACAAGGCGGTGCACGCGATCCAGGACCAGATCTCCGTCGTGCCCCTGTCGGCGTACGGCAAGCCGTATACGCCGGCGCCCGGGAAGGTCGATCCCGCGATCGACATGAAGACGGCACCGCGCGACCAGGTCAACGCGCTCGATGGCGCCGCGTACTTCAAGCTCTTCGCCGAGCTCATGAAGACCAACCCGCCGGCCGCGGAGGACGCGCCGATGGTCGCGAAGATGGCCAAGATTGGCATCGTGCCGGGACAGGACTTCGACGCGTCGAAGCTCGAGCCCGCGGTCCTGAAGGGGATCAACGCGGCGCCCAAGCCCGCGCAGGACAAGATCTCGAACCTGAAGGAATCCATCGCCCTCGGCATGGCCAAGGTCGAGAACGGATGGTTGTTCTTCTCCAAGACGGGCATCTACGGCACGGCCTACCGCGATCGCGCGCTCATCACGTGGTACGGGCTCGGCGCCAACCGTCCGCAGGACGCCGTGTATCCGACGTCCGAGGGACCGGACATCCTCAAGAAGTACAGCGGCGCCAACAAGTACGTCGTGAACTTCAAGAAGGGCGAGCTGCCGCCCGCCAACGCGTTCTGGTCGATCACGATGTACGACAAGGACTACTTCTTCGTGCCGAACCCGATCAACCGTTACACGGTGAGTTCGCGCAGCAAGTTCAAGACGAATCCCGATGGGTCGATCGACCTCTACATCCAGAACGAATCGCCGGGCAAGGACAAGGAAGCGAACTGGCTGCCCGCCCCGAAGGACGAGTTCGTGCTGATGATGCGGCTCTACTGGCCGAGCGAGAAGGCGCCGTCGATCCTCGACGGCAGCTGGAAGCCGCCGCACGTCGCAGAAGTGAAGTAACCGCCAGCGCATTCCGGGCGGCCGCCCAGGCACGCCCGGCCGCAGGTGGCGTACCGCAACCCAGCAGCTTGCCGCCCAAGGCGCGCCCGGACCATCATCCGGGCGCTGCGGGTCTGTTGTGCCCGCCCATCGGCTGACGGGGCGCGTGATGCGATGCAATGTCCCTCGTTACAATCGGGTGACACTTCGATTGCATCGAGCATGGACAAGAAAGCCGCCGGGAGCGGCGCACCGCAGGGGGGCGGAGGCTCGGGCAGGGGCGGCAAGCCCGCGCCTGCGGTTCCGACCAACTTCATCCGCAACATCATTGTCGCGGACCTCGAGCACGGCACCTACGAGCCGCGCCAGTGGGCCGGCCACCCCGGCCCCTACGACCTGCACGCCAAGGCGCCGGCCGACCCGGCGAAGATCCGCACGCGCTTTCCGCCGGAGCCCAACGGCTACCTGCACATCGGCCACGGCAAGAGCATCTGCCTGAACTTCGGGCTGGCGCGCGACTTCGGCGGGCGCTGCCACATGCGCTTCGACGACACCAACCCGGTCAAGGAAGACCAGGAGTTCGTCGACGGCATCCTCGGCACGGTGCGCTGGCTCGGTTTCGACTGGGAGCACGGCGGCGAGAGCAACCTGTACCACGCGAGCGATTACTTCGAGGACATGTATCGCTTCGCCGAGCACCTGATCCAGACGGGCTACGCCTACGTCGACGAGCAGAGCGCCGACCAGATCCGCGAAACGCGCGGCACGCTGACCGAGCCGGGCACCAACTCGCCGTACCGCGACCGGCCGATTGAAGAATCACTGCGCCTCTTCCGCGAGATGCGCGCCGGCCAGCACGCCGAAGGCAGCATGATCCTGCGCGCCAAGATCGACATGGGCTCGCCCAACATCAACATGCGCGACCCGGCGATCTACCGCATCCGCTTCGCCGAGCACCACATGACCGGCGACACGTGGAAGGTCTACCCGATGTACTCCTACGCGCACCCGATCGAGGACGCGCTGGAGAACATCACGCACTCGATCTGCACGCTCGAGTTCGAGGACCAGCGCCCGTTCTACGACTGGACGCTCGAGCGCATCGTGCCGCTTCTGCGCCGGCCGCAGTACGAGGCTGCCAAGGCGATGCTCGACAAGATCCACGACGCCGGCGCCGAAGCGATGCGCGAGTTCGCACTCCACTGCCGCAACATCGCCGCCGAGCGGCCCGACAAGCTCGGCGCCAGCCGCTACGAACACCGCGCCGAAGCGATGTTCGCGAGCTGGAGCAAGAACCCGGACCTCGCGGCCAGCGACGCCGACGAGTTCTTCAAGCTGCTGCACGAACACACCGAGTGCTTCACGCCGCTGCTGCAGCACGCGCTCGACGAGCGCAAGTCGAACCCGTTCATGCTGCCGCACCAGCACGAGTTCAACCGGCTCAACCTCACCTACGTGGTGATGAGCAAGCGCAAGCTGATCCAGCTCGTGCAGGACGGCCACGTCGACGGCTGGGACGACCCGCGCATGCCCACGCTGGTCGGCCTGCGCCGCCGCGGCTACACGCCGCAGGCGATCCAGGGCTTCATGGACCGCATCGGCGTCAGCAAGAGCACGCAGTGGATCGACTACTCGGTGCTCGAGCAGGCGCTGCGCGACGACCTCGACGCCCGCGCGCCGCGCGCCACCGCGGTGCTGCGGCCGATCAAGCTCGTGCTCGACAACTACCCGGCCGGCCAGACCGAAAACGTGGTGCTGCCCGTGCACCCGCAGAAGCCCGAGATGGGCACGCGCACGATCCCGTTCGCGCGCGAGCTGTGGATCGAGGCCGACGACTTCATGGAGAACGCGCCCGCCGACTACTTCCGCCTCGCGCTCGGCAAGGACGGCGCGCCCGGAAATCCCGTCCGCCTGCGCTACGCCTACGTGATCCGCGCCACAAGTGTCGAGAAGGACGCTGCCGGCCACATCACCGCCGTGCACGCCGAATACCTGCCGGAAACCAAGAGCGGCTCACCCGGCCAGAACAGCGTCAAGACCAAGACCGCGATCCACTGGCTGCCGGTGCAAGGCAGCCTCCCCGCCGAAGTGCGCGTATTCGAGCGCCTGTTCACCGACCCCCACCCCGACGCCGGCGAAGGCAACTTCCTCGACCTGCTGAACCCGAACAGCAAGCAGGTGCTGAAGGCGTACGTCGAGCCGTCGCTCGCGAAAGCGCAGGCGGACGACAAGTTTCAGTTCGAGAGGAATGGGTATTTCGTGGCGGATTTGAAGGACCACGCCGCGCAGGGGCCGGTGTTCAATTTGGCGGTGTCGTTGAAGGATTCCTGGTCGAAATGAACGAATCGCGTGCTTCGTTTCGAATGTGCTAGCCCGCAGTTCTGCCTACTTCTCGTCCTCGATCGACGAATTCGTCGCCGCGGATGCGCAGTTCGTCCTTGGAGTTCTCGCCGCCGCGAGCGCGCATGATTTCGAGATTGACCAGCGCCAAGCTTGGGAGCGGGAAATTGCCACTCTCAAGACCGCACTGGAAGGACTGCCAGGAACCATATTCCTAGAGTTCGAAGTGCCACGGCTCGGCAGCCGGATCGACGCCGTGGTCGTCACGGGAGCGCTCGTCTTTCCCATCGAGTTCAAGTGTGGCGAACGTCAGTTTCGCCTCGCTGACTACAACCAGGCATGGGACTACGCGCTCGATTTGAAGAATTTCCACGCGGGCAGCGGAGATGCTCCTGTCCTTCCTATCCTTGTGGCGACCGAAGCCGATATTGCCGATCCGGACTGGCAGCCCGCGTACCCGGACCATGTGCGCCCGCCGTATCGCTGCGGTGCGCGTCACATCCGTGGGGCGATTGAAAGGGGCTTGGCCAGCAACTTCGGCTTAAAGATAGATGCTCAAGCGTGGGGCGCAGCACCGTACCGGCCAACGCCGACAATTATCGAAGCCGCGCGCTCACTCTTTTCGAGGCACTCAGTCGAGGCAATTTCTCGCAGCGATGCAGGCGCCAAGAACTTAAGGGAAACATCTGTCGGCGTCGAAGAAATCATTGAGCGCTCAAGAAGCAACAGACAGAAGTCCATCGTCTTTGTTACCGGGGTACCCGGCGCGGGAAAGACGCTTGTCGGATTGAACGTCGCAACGCGCCGCCAAAATTTCGGCGAGGCGCGAGCCGTATATCTCTCAGGTAACGGCCCACTCGTAGCAGTTCTTCAGGAGGCGATTACACGCGACGAGATGGAGCGGGTCGGTAAGTCGGAGCGCAAGGGCGCGATCCGTCAGAAAGTAAAGCCGTTCATTCAGAACGTTCATCACTTTCGAGATGAAGGCGTGCGTACGACGAGCGCGCCATATGACCACGTGGTGATCTTTGACGAAGCTCAGCGCGCTTGGACCCAAGAGAAAGCCGCAGACTTCATGAAACGTCGCAAGAAAATTGCGAACTTTGATCAGTCAGAACCAGCCTTCTTGATCTCTTATCTCGACCGACACGATTCATGGGCCGCGATCATCTGCCTCGTTGGCGGAGGACAGGAGATCCACACTGGTGAAGCCGGCATCGGCGAATGGTTTCTAGCCATTCAACGGCAGTTCCCGCACTGGCATGTTTACGTATCGCCAAATCTGACCGATTCCGAGTACGCGGCGAAGGCAGTGATTGAGGACGTAGCTGCCGCGTCGCCTGTGATCTGGGACCAGCGACTCCATCTTTCTTCCTCAATGCGATCTTTTCGTTCGGAGAAGGTGTCCTCCTTCGTCAAGGCCCCCCTTGACTGCGATGTGATCTCGGCCCAAATCCTTCTTGCTGAAGTGACGCGTCGGTATCCGATCGCGGTTACGCGCGACTTGGCACGAGCGAAAGGCTGGATCCGGAACCATGCTCGCGGTTCGGAAAGGTACGGCCTGATCGCCTCTTCCCAAGCACAGCGCCTGAAGCCGCACGCCATTGATGTCCGCGTCAACGTTGATCCTGTCCAGTGGTTTCTGAACGATAGGCACGACACAAGATCAAGTTATTACCTAGAGGACGCCGCAACTGAGTTTCAGGTGCAAGGCCTCGAACTTGATTGGGCATGTGTAACCTGGGATGCGGATTTGCGTCATCACGCATCGTCGTGGAGATACCACTCGTTTCGCGGCGATGCCTGGACGAACATCCACAAGGAAGATCGCAAGCGCTATCTGCTAAACGCCTACCGCGTACTGCTGACGCGCGCGCGCCAGGGAATGGTGATCTTCGTGCCGCCAGGAGATGAAGGGGACCCGACCCGTTCGCCAGCCTTCTACGACGAGACTTACAGCTATCTCGTTAGCCTAGGCATGGCGGAAATCTGACGTGACGCGCCAGAGTCGCCCCCAAGCCATTTGGGTCGGGCATGGCGCCAATCTCTAATTCTTCTTCAGCCTGTCGAGCAGCTTCCGGATCGGCTTCTCCACGCCAGATACCGTCCTTTTCTGGCAAAGGGGGCCAAGGTCGATATTTCTTCGACTTAAAGGGTCCAGGCTCGAAATTCAATGAACGACAGTATTGCCTGATATGCGTTGCTGAGCGTCATCACCTCTGTCGCCTATCGGAGCGACAAGTCCGCGGCCACGCAACGTGAGTGGCGCCCTCGCGAGCAAATGCTTCATGGCCTTTCCGTCGCTGTAGGCTGGCCAGGCGCGCTGCTCGCGCAGCGGCGGCCGCGCCTCAAGTCAAAGAATGTGTCGTTCCTGGCAGCCTTTGCATTGAGCGTCGTAGTGAACCTCGCCGCGCTGGCCTGAATGCATTTGGCCCACGGCGCTGCGGCGCTGCGAAAACTCCTCATTTAGCGGCCCTCGGCTGCTGAGCGGCACCGGCACCGCGCGTCTCGTCCGTTCCTGCGCTCACAGTCCCGGAGACGCGTCTTCTCCCGCAAACCAGTCCGGTTCCGGGCCAGTATGCTTGCCGGCGATGTACGAGCGCCACTTCGGGCTGAAGCAACGGCCCTTCTCGATCGCGCCGGACCCGCGTTACCTCTTCATGAGCGAGCGGCACCGCGAGGCGCTCGCGCACCTGCTTTACGGCGTGCGGGGCGGCGGCGGCTTCGTGTTGTTGACCGGCGACATCGGCGCCGGCAAGACGACCGTGTGCCGTTGCTTCCTCGAGCAGCTGCCCGAGCGCTGCAACGTCGCCTACATCTTCAACCCGAAACTGACGGTCGAGGAACTGCTGCAGACCGTGTGCGCGGAGTTCCGCATTCCGTACCAGCACACGGGGCCGGGCGTGCCGACCGTCAAGGACTACGTCGACGCGCTGAACGAGTTTCTGCTGCGCACGCACGCCGTGCGGCAGACCAGCGTGCTGATCATCGATGAAGCGCAGAACCTGTCGGTGCGCGTGCTGGAGCAGCTGCGCCTGCTGACCAACCTCGAGACGAATGAACGCAAGCTGCTGCAGATCATCCTGATCGGGCAGCCGGAGCTGCGCGCGATCCTGGCGCGGCCCGACATGCAGCAGCTCGCGCAGCGCGTGATCGCGCGCTACCACCTCGGGCCGCTGACGGAAGAGGAGACCGGCCACTACGTGCAACATCGCCTCGGCATCGCGGGGTTGCGCCAGACCAGTCCGTTCGACAAACGCGCGATGCGGCGCATCTTCCGCTATTCGGGCGGCGTGCCACGCCGCATCAACCTGCTGTGCGATCGCGCGCTGCTCGGCGCCTACGCGGCGAGCCAGTCCACCGTCGACAGCAGCATCGTCGACAAGGCGGCCGACGAGGTGCTGGACGTCGGCGAGCTCGGGGTGATCCGGGGTGCGAACTACGAGCGGGCGCTGCTCGTGGGCATCGGGCTGGTGGCCGGTGCGATCTTGGTCGGTGCCGCCGGCCTCTGGCTGAACCGCGGCGAACGGGCCGCGCCGGCGGCCGATCTCGTCGCCAATGCGAGCCCCACTTCTGCGGCGGTCGCCGCTGCACCCGCCGCTGCACCCGCCGCCGTACCGACGACCGCACCGGCGCCCGCCGCGGCTGAGCCGATGCCGAAGCCCATCACGCCGGCACCGGAACCGCCGAAGCCGGCGAGCTTCGACCTGCGCACGGGCTTCGCGTCGCTCGTCGGCGCCGACACGGAAGCGTGGGGGCAACTGGCGCGCGCGTGGAACGTGGATGCGGGCGACGGCGATCCCTGCACCGCGGTGGAGAAGCAGCAGATCCGCTGCTACCGCACCGGCACCGCGACGCTCGCGCTGATCCGGCAACTGGACCGCCCCGGGGTTCTGACGCTGCGCGACGCCGCCAACCGCCCTGCCTACGTGATGATCAGCGGGCTCACGAACGACCGCGCGACCTTGACCATCGAAGGCGTCGAGAAGACGGTCCCCCTCGTCGTGCTGGCCGACTACTGGCGCGGCGAGTTCGCGACCTTCTGGCGGCCGCCGCCGAACTACGCCGGAACGATCGTCGACAACAAGGTCGGGCCGAGCGCGCAATGGCTCGCGCGGCAGCTTGCGGCCGCACTGGGCGACACCGGTCCGGTCGGTCCGCGCGTCGACGACGCCACGCTGAGGAACTGGATCCATCGCTTCCAGCTCGCCCAGGGACTGCCTTCGGATGGCAGTGCCGGGCCGATCACGCTGATGCAGCTCAATCGTGCGAGCGGCGTGGACGAACCGCGCCTGCAGAAGGCAACCTAGGCATGTCACTCATCCTCGACGCCCTGCGCAAGGCGGACGCGGAACGCGAACGCGGCGCGCTGCCGAACCTGCACTCGCAGCCGGTGCATGCCGCGGCCGAAGCGCCACGCAAGGCCAGCGCCGGAGCGAACTGGCAGTGGATCGCGTTCGGCGCCGCGTTCGGGCTGGCGGCTGCCGTGGTATGGGTGATGATGAGCGGGCGCAACGCGCCTGCTCCGAGCACGGCGACCGCGAACCCCGTTCCCGCACCACAGGGCACTGCCGTGGCGACTCCGGTGGCGCCAATGGCGGTGACTGCCCCGCCGTCACCGCCCGCCGCGGTCACGAACGTGCAAGACATCGCCGAGCCCGCGCCCTGGCCCCCGCCGGCGGAGCGCAAGGCTCCGGGTGCCGCCGCGAAGGGCGAGGCGCCGGTGCTAACACTCGGCAACGTCCTCACCGCGCCGCCGGCCGTGTACTCGCGCGAACAACTGCCGCCGGACGTGCGCGCAGCACTGCCGCAGTTGGGGATCGGCGGCTCGATCTATTCGCCGGATCCGGCCAACCGCTCGCTGATCATCAACGGGCGCCTGTATCGGGAAAAGGACCGTCTGACCGAGGAGCTCTCGCTGGAGGAGATCAAACAGAGGACCGCGATCTTCAGCATCCGGGGCTATCGCTTCGAGGTCGTGTTCTAGCGGCGGCTGGATGGCCGCGCGGACGCGACTGCCCAACGCCGGCTGCATTCGTGCGCGCTTTGCCCCACTTCAGTTGACCGCAGTTGCGCAGCGGCCGTACGCCGCTGCAGGGAGGCGCCGAAGAGAGGGCTTCGCCTCCGGCGCCTTCGCTGCCCTAAGCAGCGACAGCCAACGGCCTGGCGTGCAAAGCCTTCGCCAGCGCACGCAGCAAGGCCGCGCCGTCGCCGCGCCAAGCGCTGCCGTGCATGCTCGCCAGCACCTGCGGCTGCTCGCGCGCCAGGCGCTCGAGGATCGCATCGGTCTGCGGTGTGTGCGCGTAGTAGTCCATCTGCGCGCGGAAGGCTTCGCTGGGCCCGAGGATGTCGGACTCGGTGAGCGGCTTGTGGCCGTTGCCGCCCTGGGTGAAGAGGTCACCGCTGAACAGCGTGCGCGTTTCAGTCTCCATCATGAAGCCGTTATCCCAACCGTGCGGCACGTGCGGCGCGTCGATCCAGCGCAGCGCCTTCCTGCCGATGCGCAACAGCTCGCCGTCGGCGAGTGCACGGGCCGGGCGGTCGGCGAGGTCGTTGATCGACACCATCGCCGCCACCTGGCTGCAGACCGGGACGGCGCCGGGCGCGGCGCGCAGAAAGTCGTTGAGCGCGCCGCATTCGTCGGCCTCCGTGTGCGAGAACGCGATGTAGCGCAGGCTCGCTAGAGGCAGCACGGTGCCGATCGCCTCGGCCACCAGCGGGAACATGCGCCGCGGGCCGGTGTGGAAGAGCAGCGGCTCGTCGTCGGCGATCAGGTACTGATTGAAGTTGAAGCTCGGGCCGCCGGGGATATCCAGCGGGGTGTTGATGCGGTAGATGCTCGGGGCGATCTCGTGGACGTTGGTGCCGCTCGCTGCATTGGTGATCATGGGACGCTCCTGGGTTGAGGTGGGTGGCAAAGTCTTGGACTACCCCCGGTTGTGTAACGGCGCGGCCGGTCGTTACACATCCCTGCAAACGATGGTTATGCTCGATGCGTGCCCTTGGAATCTGCCGAAGCGCTCGACGATGCCGCGCTGGCGCGCCGCGTTGCGGCGGCCGGCGCGCGGGTCGATTCTGCCGCCGAAGGGGAGCTTTACCGGCGGCTCGCGCCGCGCGTGCGGCTCTACGGCCTGCGCCACCTGCGTGACCGGCATGCGGCGCACGATCTGATGCAGCAGGTGATGATGATGACGCTGGAGCGCTTGCGCGCCGGCAAGTTGCGCGAGCCCGAACGGATCGCCTCGTTCGTGCTGGGCACGGCACGCATGGTCGTTCTCGAAATCCGGCGCGGCACATGGCGCCGCGAGTCGCTGCTCGAGATGTACGGTGACACCGAAGAGGCCTTCGAGGCGCCGGAGCCGCTCGCGCTCGACGCCGAGCGCCTGGCCTCCTGCCTCGCGGCGCTGGCCGAGCGCGAACGGACCGTGGTGTCGCTGACGTTCTTTGCCGACCAGACCGGCGACGAAGTGGCGCAGGCGCTCGGGCTCACGGCTGGCAACGTGCGCGTGATCCGCCACCGCGCGCTCGCGCGGCTGCGTGCCTGCATGGAGGGAGGGCGCGATGGCTAGCGAGCGGTGCGCTCAGCCGATCGAGTTCGAGCAGCTCGTCGCCTACTGGCTGGGCGAGCTGGCGCCGGCTGCCGAGTCAGCGGTCGAGGATCACTACCTCGGCTGCGGATACTGCGCCCACCGGCTGGAACAACTCTCCACGCTGGCCGATGGCATCCGCGCGGCGGTGCGCAGCGGCGCGGTGCGCGCGGTGATCACGCGGCCGTTCCTCGAGAGCATGAAGCGCGAGGGCATGCGCATCCGCGAATACCCCGCCGAGCCGGGCAAGCAAGTCGCCTGCGCGATCCGGATCGACGACGATGCCGTGGCGAGCCGGCTGCAGGCGCCGCTCGCCGGGGTCAGGCGGGTCGACCTGCTGGAGTCGGTTGATCTCGGCGACGGCCGCACGCCGCCGTTCCGCCTGGAGGACGTGCCTTTCGATCCCGACGCCGGTGAGGTGATCAGCCTCCCGCCGGCCGCGGCGCTGCGCAGGATGCCCTCGCACACGGTCTACGTTCACCTCGTCGCGGTCGACGAGCGCGGCGACCGGCTGCTAGGCGAATACACGTTCGTGCATTCGGCGGGCTGACAGCCGCAACGATCGCGCAGGCTGCTACTTCTTCTTCAGGCCGTCGAGCACTTTCCGGAACAGCTTCTCCGCCGCTGCAACGGTCTTCTCCGGTCCGGTGAGTTTGAAGAAGACATTGCCGCCCGGTCCTTCGACGATGGCGCCGAGCAGGCGGTAGCCGGTCTTGGGCGCGGAAGGTCCCATCATCGAGCCGCCGGCGTAGGTGCCCTTCACGTCCACCATGGTGGCGGGCAACCCGGCGATCGTCTCTTTCTTCACCTTCGCGTCCTTCGCTGCCGAGGTGCCATCCGCTTTCTGGAACTGGTCGATCCAGCGCTTGACGTTGGCATCGACCCCGCCACCGTCACTCGCCCCGAAATAAAAGACAGCCAGTTCGGCGGGCTCCTTGTCGCCCTTGGCGGCGGAGATGCTGTAGGTCGCCGCGCGCATGGGGCGCTCTCCCTGCGCTTTCCAGTCGGGGGGAGCGGTCCATGTCAGGCCGCCCGCCTGGTCGGCCCGGGCCAGGCCCACGAGGGCGAAGCTCAACAAAAGGAGTGCGATGAGATGTTTCATGGGGCGAGCGTAACTGAATCGATGTGGCTGCGGGTCGCTGACTACGTTCAGCCTTCTAGATCACGTCTTTCACATCCAAACCGACGGCGAAGGAATTGCCTTCGTGCGCCAGCACGGCGGAGATTTCGGCGCCGCTGCCGGTCGGCTGCACCTGGACGACACCGAAGTTGAACTCGTTCACCACGTCGCGCAGCGTCGAGCGGATGCCGAACCCGAGCGAGAACTCCTCGTCGATGAAGGTTCCAATGATCGGCTGCGTGTCGTCGATCTGGCTGATGCCTGACGACGTCAGCGACACGGCCTTCGTGCGCGGGCGGATCGCGCTGACGTCGAAGATGCAACCGATGTGAACGTCGCCCGACAGGAAGATCAGTTCGCGGCCCGACGCGGCAGTGCGCTGGGTGAAGCGTGCCTTGAAGGACTTGGTCAGCAGGTCGGTCTGCTCGCGACGGGCGAAGCGGTGCGACCACTGGTCGCGCGCTTCGTCGAGGCTGGAGATCTGGAAGTCGCCCAGATTCGGGTTCTGACCGGTGAATCGGCTGATCTTCGTGCTCACAATGGCCTTCACGAGGTCAGAGACGTCCTTGGTCGACTTCGGACTGAACAGTTCCTTCTCGTCGCCGCGCTTGAACGCTTCGACGTCGTCGGTGCGCGTGCCCATCAGCCGCTGCGTCTGGCCATCCGGGTCCTGAGAGGCGATCGGCGTCGCGGTGACGACCGCGAGCGCGTCGACGTCCGGCGGCAGGTGCGCGTACACGTCATCGATGAACTGCCATTGCCGCTCGCCGAGGATCGGGAAGTCCTTGCGGAAGACATCGCGCTCGCCGCGGCTGTCGAGCACGAGCAGCATCAGGCGCCCGCAGCGGAACACGAACGGCATGCCGCGACGCAGGCCGCGCGGCAGCGGACCGTCGATGTAGTTGGGGAACGCCGGATCCGGCAAGTTCGTCAACCGGTCGCGGTAGTCGCCGGGCAGCGGGTTGCGGCAACCCTGGAAGTGCCAGTAGACGTCGCGCGCGTCTTCGAAGAACTCGGTCGATAGCCGAAAGATCTCCGCGCCGCGATGGTGGAGCGCCGCCATCGTCGGGCTGTCGGACGCGATCGAGCCCCAGCCGTCGCGGATGTCGTGGTCGTCCCAGACCATGTACGTCGGCACGTTGGCGAGGATCCGCCGTATGTCGTCACGCGACCAGTTGAGGCGGTACTTCTCGGCCATCGCGCGGCGCCGCGCCGTGCTGTCGGAATGAAAATGGTCGTCGAAGATGTCGGGCTTGTCTTCGTCGAGGTAGACCTGGTCGCCCATCATGATGATGAACGAGGGCTGTGCGCGTTCGACGAAATCGCTGAACGGCCGCCACGCGCCGTCCTGCTGACCGTTGCACGAGATCGCGCAGAACAGCAGGTTAGTCATCGACGCCGGCGGCGGCAGTGTGCGGACCGTTCCGCTCGCGCCCTTGACGAAGCGGCCCGCGCGCACGACCCGGTAGCGGTAGCGCAGGTCGGGCTTCAGGCCGGTGACGGTGGCGATGGCGGTGCCGAACTCCACGGTGCCGAGCTCGGTGCTGACGAACGGGAAGAGCCCCACGTCTTCGACGCGCAGGCCGTAGCGCGACGAATCGTCGGAGACCTGGATCCAGATCCGCGTCGAGGTGTCGTCGGTGTGCCCGACGACCGGCCCCAGCTGCAGCCGCCGCTGACGGCGCCGCGCCATCGTCAGCGGCCCGGTTGCCTAGCCGCGCCCGCCGAGCCCCGCGCCGATCGCGCCGAGTATCGCCGTGCCGTCCTTCGGCGTCACCGCGAACTTGAGCGGGTCCGGCAACGGGCCGTCGATCTTGCGGGTGCGGGAGAGCGTGCGGATCTTTTCGACCTCGGCGTTCTGCCGGTCGATGGACGGCGCGACGCGCAGCACGGACGCGATGCCAGAGAGGTTGGTTGCGCCGGCGGACTTCAGCAGCTTGCGGTGCGCGTCGCCCAGCTGCAGCAGCGCGGCGGCCTTGTCGAAGTCCACGTTGCGGGGGTCGTCCGCCGGCAGCTTGCCCCAGATGTCGACCAGCACGCCGAGCACCTTGGGGTCGTTCGCCGCGAGCGGCACCTCCGGCAGCTTGGTGCTGTTCGACAGAAGGTTCGTGACCTGCCGCTCGACGGCGTTCCAGCGCGTGGTGGTTTCCAGAGCGCGCGCCCGAGTCGAACTGTTCTGCGAGGCGGACGAGGTCTTGAAGCCGCCGACGTCGAACAGGCCCGGCGGGAACACCACACGGAAGAGCGGGCTCACCGACGCGCTGCTATTGGTGACGACGGTCGCACCGCTTTCATTCGTGCCAAAGCAGGTGTCGAGGAGGCGGTTCTCGCCGAACAGCGCGCCGCGCTCGAGCGGCGAGCGCGATGCTTCGCGCTCGTACTCGTCGCGCAGCGTGTCGAGCCAGACTTCGAGGAAGTGCTTGTAGTTGGCGCGGCCGCGCGCCGCGACGCCGGCCGAGGCGCCCGGCGACACGACATTGGCAACCACCAGGCTCTCGAGCAGGCGCAGCGCCCACAGCTCGACCACCGGCCGGCGGAACGGTCCGCTGCCGGTGAGGCCGCCGATGATGTCGATGTCCAGCTCTTCGAGCGGCGTGCCCACCGGGAACGTGTCGTTGAGGTAGTTGACCATCCGCGCGAGCTGCACCAGCGTGCCGGTGAAGCGCTCGTCGAGGCTGAACGGCCCGGGCGGACTGTCGAGCAGGCACACGCGGCGCAGGCGCGCGCTGAGGCAGAAATCCGTGCCGCGCGGCACGACGAGGACCGCGGTGAACTCCTGGATGCCCTCGATGCCGCTCGAGCGGCGCGCCAGCAGTTGCTGGAACCACAGGTTCGGGTCAGCGGGATCGACCGAAAGCTGCTGCAGTGGCTGCGGCGACACCGAGAAGCTCAGGTGCGGCGTGCCGATGTACTTCGCCGACAGCAGCGAGATGATGTTCTCCACCCGCGTGGTGTGGCTGATCAGTTCGCGCCGCTCTTCAGACGCCTCGCGGTTGGTGGTGTCGACTACCTGTGACACCGCGCGGTCGCTGGCAACGTCGGTGGAGGTGTTCCGGACGGACCCGCTGGCCGAGACGAGGTTGGGGATCGGAATCGGCAGGACGGTCGTCAGTCCCGCGGAGGCACTCGAGGTGTTCGTGTTCGAGTGGCTGCGCAGCGTCTCGTTCATCTGAGCGCCGCTCTTGCCGATCGCGATGCCGTCGGCCTCGCCCTCGTAGGACTCGACGCCGACCACGCCCGTCTGCACCATGCGCCGGGCGAGCGGCGCGGCGGTGTGGAAGTAGGGCCGGATCGTATCGAGGTCGCCCGCCGAGTTGCGGACCTTCAGGTCCAGCAGCACGTGCATGCAGGGAATCCCTTCGCCAAGGAAGGTTGCTGCGACCTTCGACAGTTCCGCCGGGAATTTCGCCGGCGAGATCGATGCCGTGTACTTGACGAAGACGATGCGGTCGTCCGGAAACTTGCTCGTCAGCGTGGCGTCGTCGGGTTCGAAGAAGAAGAGCGACAGCGCGGTTTCGGCGGGTTCACCCGCACTCAGCGGCTGCGTCGTCGACGCCAGCTTCCACGGGATCTCGATCGGGGGGAGTTCTGCTGCGTCAGCCATGTTCCGCTCCTGATGGGGGCAGAGGACCGGGGAGGAGTCCTCGTGAGTCGGATGCGCGACAGCGAATGCTCGCGGCGCCGGGAGACGCCGGAACGGCGGAAGGTATCAGGCTGCCCGACCAGGTCAGTGATTCGTCACGCACTTGGGTGACACGCGAAGGCGGACACTCTTCGACTCGAAATGAAGGCCGCGGCGCAGATTCCGGTCAACCCGTTCGACGGTCTCGTGAGTTTCGACGATCTGGCGCGCCATGGACGGTGCTCGATGACTGCTGGTTCAGCGACGATCTCCGGCCTCGTCAGCTTCAGAAACTTCTGATGACAAAGCAACAAGACCCCTGATCGAGTGCCGGTATTCACCGTCCCGCCACTTGCGTGACCGATTGGTGATGGAACAAACGAATCCGCTGGGCAAGGAGCACGCGGACTCACTAGGTGGCAACCCGCATCTGCGACCCGTGCAGGAAGGAGAGCAGGGAACAGGCCGGCAGCGGCCGACACTCATGTCGTGACAGCCCTCTTCACCGGCAGCAAGTTTCCCGGCCGGCGCTGCGCGTTGTACGAACCTGGCTGCATCACATTCCGAAAGGATGGCGCCATGTTCTTTGATCTTCCAACGTTCACGCTGATTCACGTCGTATTGAGTCTCGTGGGAATCATTGCCGGCCTGGACGTTGTCGGTGGCCTCATCGCAGGGCGGAGACTCGACGGCTGGACCCTCGCCTATTTCGTGACCACCGTTTTTACCAGCGTCACCGGGCTCGGCGTTCCGTTCGGCGCTGTCCTGCCGTCGCATGTGGTCGGCGCGGTCTCGCTTCTCGTGCTGGCCGTGGCCATCTCCGCCCGGTACTGAAAGCTTCTCAGCGGCGCCTGCAGACCTGTCTTTGTCAGCGCCACGGTTGTCGCGCTGTACCTGAATGTCTTCGTGCTGCTCGTGCAGCTCTTTCAGAAGACACCGGGACTGATCGCCGTCGCGCCAACGCAAGGAACTCCGGCATTCGTCGCAACACAGCTCGCTGTCTTCCTGCTGTTCACATTCCCGGGCTGGGCAGCAGTGAGGGGCTTTCGACAAGAACGTGCCGGCGAGACCCGTTAGACGGCGATCTTGGTGCTTCATTGCCGCTCGCGGATTCACCTGCGGTACGGAGCGATACGAGGCTTGCGCGCCGGCTGTCGGCTTGCGCGCCGGCTGTCTCGATGCGCAAAACACTCGCCACGGTGGCTCTTTAGGGCGGCGGATCCGATGGCGCCCTCACCTAGGGTGCGCTCGATCAGCTGCCAGTGGACGGACGCATCGACATAGCTGCGATCAGCAGCGCAAGTGCCGGTGCCATGAACGCGGTGGCCCTGGCCTACGGCGCCTTTCTCGGGGGCCGCGACGGTGCACCCCAGGCACTGAAGCACTCCTGGGACGCGGTCCCTGCGCCGCAGCAAGTCACGGGTGCCGTCGGTTTGCTTGACACATACAGTGGACAGCAAAATGGCTGCTGACAGGAAACGTCTGATTTGAAGTGAGTTAATCGAGGTCGCACAGGTCTTGCTTTAGGAGGACCCCTGAGCCGGTGCCCGTTGGCCTGGCGAGGTCCGCGAATCTGTTTTGGTGCGGCGCGACGCGATCTTTCGCGCCGTCAGATCGATCAATCATGAAGGGTAGGGACGCTTCGCTGCGGCACTGTCGCACGGCGAGCGCCGTGATTCCCGCCCCAGGGGTCCGCAACATTCCGAGAGAGCTTCGCGTCAGGACACGACACGACTGCTTCGCGGTCGCGCCGAAAGGCTTTGCTAGCCAGGCCCGTAATAACGCATTACCCGCAACCCTAGGAGAGATTCGATGAGGACCGCAGATTTCCTGATGATTGGCTCCGTGTCGATGCTCTTGCTTCATTCATCGGTCGCCTCGGCGGTCGTCATTGGTCAGGCAGACACCTTTGAAGACGGGACTACCCAGAACTGGCAGGTGGGGATACTCGGTGCCACACATCCGGCGCCGCCCACGAACGTCTCTGCCGGCGGACCCCTGGGAGCGGGCGACAACTATTTGAGGCTCACATCAGTGGGTGGAGCAGGTGCGGGCAATCGACTAACGGCTGTCAATATTGCCGCGCAGTGGGCTGGCGACTATGCGACGACCGGGATCACGACGATTTCAATGGACCTGAAGAATTTCGGGTCGACACAGCTCTATGTGCGGCTGTACCTCGAAAATCCAACGGTCGGTCCGCCTGTAGATCAGGCAATTACAACCGCTCGCGTTCTGCCCGTGGGTGGCGATTGGACGCATGCTGAATTTGCAGTCGATGCCGCCTCGCTTATCGAACTTGCCGGAGACGTAAGTACGTTGCTTGCAAATGTAACGGCGCTTCGAATATTTCACGGCCCCGCTGATGCATTTCCCGGTCCGGCGGTGGTCGCCCTTCTAGGGGTCGACAACATTACGGCCACACGCGCTCAGGCGGTGCCGGAACCATCGGCACTGGGTCTCACGATGTTTGGCTTTTTGGCTCTCCTTGCTTCGAGACTCAATCCTGCAAGAAGAACGCGATAGCCTAAGCGGGGCACGAACGCGAGTTCCCTCGGCAGGCTCCGTCCGCCCTGCCCAGCTCGAAGCACCCCGCCAGTTGCTCTGGACTTAACCGCGTCCGCAAAGCGTCGACGTCCCGGTCGCCGCCAACTCACCTCGATGCGCGGCGGACGCGCGGACCATCGCGCAGGGCATTGCGCAACGCGTCCAATCGCGCGCGATGCGCTGAAACCACCGAAGCGAAGTTCGACTCCACCGCATTCGGCTCGAGTTCCGCGCCGGCCGCGTCGTCGTCCTGCAGGAGGCACTTCGCAAGGCGCGGACGCGTTTCCGCTTCACCCACGCGCAGGCCGGCTTCGCGCCAGTGCCGCACGGCCTGCCGCAGCTTCTGCGCCGCGAGCGTGAACTCGCGGTCAGCGAGCGCCACTTTGGCCTCGGCGCCACAGTGCATGGCTTTCAATGCGTCGGTCGCCAGCATCTGCGGAACGGTGGACAGGGTGCGCAGCGCGGCGCACGCGCGCTCGATCTCGCCTGCGGCTACCGCGGCGTAGACCACGAGACAAAGCAGGTGCCCGCGACGCTCGCGCAGTGCCCAGTCGCTCTCTAGCAGGTCGGCTGCAGTCCGCACCTCGGCCGTCACACGGTCGAGTTCGCCCTGCACGCCGAGCACGGCCGCACGGTGCAACTGGCAGGTGCCGGGAAACGCCTGGACGGCGGACGGTATCAGGCTGCCCGACCAGGATGGTGGCCCGGTTACGCACATCGGGGACACGCGAAGACGGACCGGACCCACGGAATCCAGTGCAGCGCCGTCGCGTGACGAGAGACGGCCTGCATTCAGCAGCAGTCACCCGCGGTACAGACTCGCATGGCGCTTACAGGTAGGCTGCCTCGATGCGCACGACACCCGTCACGCTGGCCCTGCAGGGCGGCGGTTCCCACGGCGCCTTCACCTGGGGTGTGCTCGATCAGCTGCTCGAAGACTGGCGCATCGACATCGCGGCGATCAGCGGCGCGAGCGCTGGCGCCATGAACGCGGTGGCGCTGGCTTACGGCCATCTGCTCGGGGGCCGCGACGGCGCGCGGCAGGCACTGAAGGACTTCTGGGAAGCGGTGTCTGCCAATGCGCCGCCGAACTTCGTCCCGATCGACTGGCCTTTGACGAACGACCTGCAGGTCAAGCCGACTCCGGCCTTCAGTGCGTACCTGTCGATGGTGCGCTTCTTCGCGCCGTACCAGCTGAATCCGTTCGACCTCAACCCGCTGCGCAACATACTCGCCGCACAAATCGACTTCGACCGCCTGCGGGCCGAGTGCAAACTGGACCTGTTCATCGCGGCGACGCGGGTCAGCACCGGAACGCTGCGGCTGTTTCGCAAACGCGAACTCACATTGGACGTGCTGCTCGCGTCGGCCTGTCTGCCCGCACTGCACAGCACTGTGGTGATCGACGGCGAGGGCTACTGGGACGGAGGGCTGACCGCGAACCCGCCGCTGCATCCGCTGCTGCACGAAACCGGCGTGCGCGATGTCATCGCGGTGCTGCTGCATCCGTGTCGCTGGCCGGACGAACCGAGGACGGCGGGCCAGATTTCACAGCGGCTCACCGAGATCAGCTTTGGCTCCGCGTTCTTCAGCGAACTGCAGGGCATCGCGCTGGCGCGGCGGGACGCGCAACGCTCGCTGCTGGCTTGGGGGCACCTTGAACGGCGCCTGCGGCGGCTCAACCTGCACGTCATCGACGCGCCCGAGCTGATGGGGACGCTCGACACCGTGAGCAAGCTCAACGCGCAGGCGCCATTTCTCATGGCGCTGCGCGATGCCGGCCGGCAGCGGGCCGCGGCATGGCTCGAGGCGAACAGCGCCGCGCTCGGCAGCCGATCGACCTACGATATATCGCGCCTGCTGGGTTGAGGCGATCTCCGGTCGGCTCACCGGCCGCGCCGCAACCGAACGCGAGCTAGTGAAGTTTGCGCCGCCGTGCCAGCGCCAGACCCGACACGACGAGACCGAGCAGCGCGAGCGTGGAGGGTTCGGGAACGGTCGTCGCTGCGAATCCTTCGACTATGAGGTGCAACGGCTGTCCACGGCCGGCCCCCGGATTGATCTCGTTGATCGACAGCAGGATCAGGCTGTTCAGCGCGACGTCGATCTGAAAGACGCTAGGGTTGCCGAATGGCTGCGTGAAGCCCGCATCGCCAAGGTAGTTGACGTCGAGCCCGTAGTTCGGGGCGCTGTTCACCGGATTGAAGGAGTTCAAGTAGGCCACGACGAACAAACTAAAGGTCGGGTCATCCAGCGTTATCTGCAACTGATTGAAAGCCCCGCTGTTCACCGTAAAGAGTTCGTAGCCCCGCGCTGTCGGCGCACCGACCACCCCAGGGAAGGGCTTACTCACGCCCCACACGCTGGGATTGCCGTCACGAGTAACGCGTCCGAATTGTGTGCCAGTGGGGAAGAAGTTCTGGGCGCCACTGTCGAAGATGACCGTCGCGGTCGCCGCAAGCGGTATGCACAGCCACAACGCAACGAATATTGCTAATTCCTTAACGCGTTTCATCTTTGCCCCTCCCCCGACTCCTCGCCCAAAGCCACCTTTGCGGGCAAGCACATTTCGCACCTAGCCGAAATGAGGCAGTGATTCAATACAGTACAGGACGGGTCCGCGGCGGGAGACGCGAAATGTAAATTCTACCGACGCGGTACGCCCGGGCGGCGGCAGTGGACTCATACCGCCACTCTCGGATCACATTGCGGTGTTGTCCTGGCCTCGATGCATCCGCGATCGAGCGCCAGCTCGGTGAGGAGGCGTCCGCGCGAGGCGACTCCCGCGGCTTCGCGCACACGTCTACTGTCAGTTCAAGCCGCCGAACAGCTTCCAGGAGGACTGCTCCACGCCTGAAACGGCCTTCCCGGGACAAGCGACCCGGTAACGGCCGCGCAGCGGAGTGCGCGTCAATCTCCATTCTGGATTGCTGCAGGGCAAGTGCGCCTGCCGACCACCCGAAGCGCATGGGCGGCGCACTTCAAGTCGCGATCTCAACCGGCATCAGGACGAAGGCGGTGTGAACCACGAAGAACGTGAAATGGGCGAGCATCGCAGTCGTGGTCATCGCAGGTGCATTTTCGATCGTTGCTCTCGCGAAGGCCGTCAGGCACGACGTCGGCTTGAATCAGAAGTGGTCCCAGTGCGATGGACTCGGAACCTGCAACGAGATCCTCACCTGGTCGCCCGTCGCGGGTGCGCCAGATTTCGTCGTGGCCAGCGGCAACACGTGCCAACTGCGCGGCAAGGTGTGCGGAACCGGGACGGGGTGCGACCGCAGTAACGGCGCGGTAACGACGGGCACCCTACATTGGCCTGCACGTCGCACGCTGCGGTCCTGCGCGTGGGGCGCTTTTCATTGGAGGTCTCATGAAAGGCCTTCTTCGCTCCGCCGTTCGTCTCCTCGCTGGAACGGCACTCACGGTCGCGGCAAGCCTGAGCCCAGCGCAGACACCCTCGCAACTGGAATATGAGCGCCAGCAGCGTGAATACTGGCGGCAGCAGGAACAGCAGCGCCAGGAGCAGCAGCGCCAGCAGCAGATCATGCAGGACAACGCGCGCCGGCAGCAGGAGGAGTCCAGCCGGATCAATGCGCCCTCGGGACAGTCTCAAGGCGGCGCAGCGCCTAATTCGCCCCAAGGACGGAGTGCCGACCCGACAGGTGCCCAGGCTCATTCCGCGGCGCGCGCGATGTGGGAAAAGCGCCCCGCCCTGGCGGCCGACCGCAATCCGCTCCTGGGTAAGTGGATGAGGCCGCCGTCGACGCGGCCGAATCCGTCCGATCCGTTCGGCGCCATCACCGCAATGGCGAAAGGCGGACTGTGCGAAGTGCTGTTCGGCAGTGGCGGCGTATTCGAGTTCCGACCCGACCGGCTGATGGGCATGGACGAGCGCACGCCCCCGCAGGAACTCGACCGGGTCGAGTATCGCGGCGATGCCAGGCACGTGGTCGTGCTGCCCAGGACGACACTCAAGCTGATCGAGTTCGATGTCGAAGGCCCGGATCGCATCAACTGGGCGAGCCAGAAGTGCGTTCTGGTGCGGGCTGGCGCCGCGTCGGGCGTTGCCGCCACGCGTGCGCCGGCGGCGGCCAGCACCGCGGCAGCGGCTGCGCCATCCGCGGCTTCCGCAGCGGGCGGCACGCTGGCCGTCTCAGTCGGCGCGCTGTCCGCCGACAAGAGCAGTTCGGCCGGACGCAATTTTCTGGTGCTGAAGCAGGACCCGCAGTCCGCGTTGATACAGGGCGGCATCAAGTCGACGCCGTACGCGTCAGTCCTGCAGAACTGGATGCGGGCCTGCATTGCCAAGACTCCGGACTGCGAAAGGGGCGCGCGCGCTCTGCAGCCCTACGTCCTCGGCCGAGTAACGACCGATGCCAACGGGCACGCCCAGCCAGCCACCTTGCCGGTCGGTCGCTACTGGATCCTTGGCGATACGAAGGTCGGCGACAAACGAATCATGTGGCATGAGCTCGTCGATCTCAAGGGCGATCGCTCGGTGACACTCGACCTGCACAACGCGTTGCCGGTCGAATAGACACCCTCAGCCGTCGAGCGCGTCGTTCGGTGGCGGTTTCAGTCCGCGGTTCGACGAATCAAGCCAGCGACGATGATGGATGCGTCGGCGTGGCCAGGAGCGGCCAACTCAGATCGGGATGTCGACACTGGCCGGTCGCTCGGTGACATCCGGCTGCGTCTCGGACGGGTCTCGCGGTGTACCTACGATCTCCGTCGCATGCTCTGTCACCAACACGCCCTTGTACGTGAGCCGCGCGCGGACGGTGGCTTCACCGAGCGCAACCAGATCGATCCGGCCCTCGCTTACGGCAACGGTTGCGCTTTGAAGGTCTGCCACGATCTCGAGCGCCAGCTCCAGCGGCGGCAGCGCGCTCCCCGCCACACGTGTGTCGAGCACAAGATACGAGCTCGACGTAATGCTGTGCGGCACCTCGAACTTGGCGAGCACCGGGGGCCCCCGATTCATCGCACTCAGCAGGACTGCACCGTGCAGTTCCGGCACCTGGACCCACCCTTGCGCGAGCACGTCGAGAATGTCAACGTCGAGTGCGCGGTTCAGCTCGTCCGCCGCGCCTTCAGCGGCTGCTCGGGTTAGGCGATCGACGACTCGCGCGACGGCGGATTCGTGCTTGCCCTGTTCCGCGAGCGCCCTTCCAACGGCATTGCCACCGACCTCGATCGGCGCGAGCAGCCAGACCTGCTCACGTGTGGTGGTCGCACGAATGCTCGTACGAATTCCGTCGGTGATCCGACGAGGCGCAAGCACGATCGTTGTCGCGGACGGAACGAGCCACGCAGCGAACCGGATTTCAGGCGGTGCGCCGGTTTCCGGGTGGCCGCGGGCGTCGGGTTCGGCCGGCTGCTGATCGACGTGGTGCTGATCGACGCGGTACCCCAATTGAGGAAGCACTGGCGGCGGCGCGCCATCACCCACCATCCGCCTGCCGCGCAGCAGCGACTGACGCATCAGGAGTGCGCCGGACAGCAGCCCGAGCGAAACGCCAGCGACGAAGATGAGCGCCGCTCCGGCCGAAAGGCCGGCCGGAAGTTGACCGCGCACACCCGGTGGATCGAGTGGCTCCTGAGGCTGCGGTGAAGTGACGGGCGTCGCTGCGGGCGCGAGGCTCGTAGCGGACACCGGCGCCAACGTTGCTGCAGCTGAAGCGGCCAGAGTTGTGACCGGATTGACGGGCTCCGGGGGAGGCGTAGCGGCGGGTGCCGATGTGGGCTCGACGCTCGTGACGGGCGCCGGCCCAGATGCGGCTGCAGCAGCCGGTTCCGTGATCGGGTTCGTGCTCACGGCGCCGGTAAGCGAGCCGTCCGATACCTGCAGGATGACCGTGCTCCCCGGGCGGACGGAAGTAGCCGGCGCAGGATCCTGCGCAAGCACTTCACCCGCTGGCGCAGCGCTGGCGGTTTCGACTCGTTCGACCTTGAACCCGCCCAGAGTGCGCTCAGCGTCCGCGACACTGCGGCCGGTCACGTTCGGTACCGACGGGTTCCGGGGCGCAGGAGCCGGGCTGCCGGAAGCGCTCGACCTGGACTGCGTCGGCTTTTTGGGTCGCGGTGCGGCCTTTACATCGCGGCAGGCGCCCCGGCTGCGCACGTAGTCGCGCGCCTCGGGCGAAATCGAGTCGCACGGCAGGGGCTTCGCCGTGGCCGCGAGTGCGCCGAGCAGCAACGCCGCACTAATAAGCCATGAAATCCTGCCTCGCTTCATGGCCCTCCGTCGGTTGCGTGCAGGAGAGGGAATTCTCCCGCTTGCAGCGACCAGGTCAAGACGTCGAAGCGCGATGGTCACGACGCCTTTACGACCACCTGCCCCGCATCCGCAGCTCAAGATCCATCGCCGGATGCTGCTGTCGCCCGCGTCGAGCGGCTTCGGTCGTTCAGTCGCTGCTCAGCTTTGCAGAGCGCGGTGCAGCACCCATTCGCCCGGCACGCCCTTGAGCGCGTAGACGCCGTGCGGTTCGTAGCTGATCCCGGCGCCGGCCGTCAGATCCTTGACGGTTGCGGACACCAGCACCTGACTGGGCCCGGCGAGCGCCATCACGCGCGCTCGCGGCGCGCAATCGCGACTCGGCCTACCAGCGCTTCGAACTCGCGCAGGCGCTTTACGTCGCCGCGGTCGCCGGCCTGGGGGATGCAAACGCCCAGCTTGCCGAGGCCGACGCGATTCTGCGGAAGCTGCCGGCCGAGATGCAGAAGCTGCGTGACGTGGCGATCTGGCAGGAGCGCATCGCCGAGGAGCAGGCGCGCCGCCGAAGCGCATAGCGCGCGCGGGTCAAGCATGGCTAGGTCCAAACGCCGCGCATCCGTGCCGCGAGGTCCACAACCGGCGCCGTGCGCACGCCAGCGGCCGACTCGTTCGCCGCCACCGGCCAGCTCTGCCGCTCGAAGTTCGCAGCAATCTCCTCCGGAATGAATCGAGTCCTCGACGCGTAGACATGCCGGTCGCCGCCCGCGCCCTGCTGGTGTACGTAGAACCGCTGCGGCACGACCAGCGTCAGGTGGTCCTTGGCGCGCGTCATCGCGACGTAGAGCAGGCGCCGCTCCTCGTCCAGTTCCGCGGTGGTGCCGGTGGAAAGATCGGACGGGATGCAGCCGTCGACAGCGTTGAGCAGCGTCACCGCGCGCCACTCCTGCCCCTTGGCCGAGTGAATCGTCGAGAGGATCAGGTAGTCCTCGTCCTTCAGCGGCGCGCCGGCTTCGTCGCTGGTAGCGCCGGGCGGGTCAAGCGTCAGTTCCGTGAGGAAGCGTTCGCGCGAGGCGTAGCCGGAAGCGATTGCTTCGAGCTGGCGCAGGTCGGCGCGACGCACGTCGGCGTTGTCGTACCGGCGTTCGAGGTGCGGCTCGTACCAGCCGCAGACGCGTTCGAGTTCCGCGGGCCAGCCGGGCGATTTACCGCGCAGCAAGCGGAACGATTCGGCGAACGCGGTCCAGTCGTCCGCGGATGCATGCTGCGGCGTGATGGCGGCGATCGCTTCGCCCGGATCGGAGTGCGCCATCGCATCGAGCACGCGCGCGGCAGTCTTCGGGCCGACACCGGGCAGCAACTGCAGCACGCGGAAGCCGGCAACGCGGTCGCGCGGATTTTCGAGCAGGCGCAGGAAGGCGAGCACGTCCTTCACGTGCGCAGCCTCGAGGAACTTGAGCCCGCCGAGCTTCACGTACGGGATGTTGCGGCGGACGAGTTCCAGCTCCAGCACTGCGCTGTGGCTCGACGCGCGGAACAGCACCGCCTGCTGCTTGAGCGCGATCGCGGCCTCGCGCCGCTCGAGCACCTGCTCGACGACGTAGCGCGCCTGCGTGGCCTCGTCGGCCACCGTCACGAGGCGCGGCTTCTCGGCGGAGGGGCGGTCGCTCACGAGATCCTTGGTGAAGCGCTCGGCCGCGAGGCCGATCACCGCGTTGGCGGCGGCGAGCACCGTCTGTGTCGAGCGATAGTTGCGCGCGAGCGTGACGAGGCGCGCGGGCGGCGTGAACTGCGCCGGGTAGTCGAGGATGTTGCGCACGGTGGCACCGCGGAACGCGTAGATCGCCTGCGCGTCGTCACCCACCGCGGTCAGCCCCCGTCCGTCGGGCTTGAGCGCGAGCAGGATCGTCGCCTGCAGGCGGTTGGTGTCCTGGTATTCGTCCACCAGCACGTGCGTGTAGCGGCTGCGCACGTCCGCCGCCAGCGCGGGTTCAGCCATCAGTTGCGCCCAGTAGAGCAGCAGGTCGTCGTAGTCGAGCACGCCCTGGCGCTGCTTGGCCCCCACGTACGCGGCAAAGAGGCCCTTGAGCTCGCGCTCCCACGCGCAGCACCACGGGAAGTCGTCGGCCAGCACGCGGCCGAGCGGGCGCTCGGTGTTGACGGCGGCCGAGTAGATCGCGAGGCAGGTGCTCTTCAGCGGGAAGCGCTCGGCGGTTTCGGAGAGGCGGCGCTCGGTGCGCACCAGGTTCATCAGGTCAGCGGCGTCTTCGCGGTCGAGAATCGTGAACGCCGGGTCCATGCCGCAGCGCTCGGCGTATTCGCGCAGCAGCCGCGCGCCAATGCTGTGGAAGGTACCGGCCCATGGCAGCACCGAATGCGACACGCGCGCCCAGCGCTCGCCGAGCCCGGCGACGATGCCTTCCACGCGCCGGGCCATCTCCACCGCCGCGCGGCGTGAGAACGTGAGCAGCAGGATCGTGCGTGGGTCGACGCCGCTTTCCACCAGGCAGGCAACGCGATGCGCCAGCGTGTTGGTCTTGCCGGTGCCGGCGCCGGCGATGATCAGCAGCGGCCCGCCGTCGGAGTCGGCCAAGCCGTGGCGCGCGGCGGCGCGCTGCTCGGGGTTCAGGCGGGCGAGCAGACGGTCAAGGCCGGTAAGTGCTTTGGCGTCGTCGAGCGAGGGAGCGGCGGGCGAGTCGGGCGGCACGGCGGCGATGTGTCGTGAGCTGTGATTTCATACAGTACACGGTTATCGCATTGCCGTTCGGAAATCTGCACCCTCCGCCAGGGCAAGATTCCTGTGCACGCGCGACCGCCCTGCACCAGTACGAGGCGAAAGAGCCCGATGCCCTGTCTCGCGGCCACAAATGTCAACCGGGCGCGAGACTGCCGTCGATACACTCCGGCCCGGCCTTCACAACCTCCCCGGGGAGTACAACATGTTCGCCAGCCGTCGCGCAGTCATTGCGCTGTCACTCATCGCCGCTGTGGCCGTCGTCTCCTGCAGCAAGAAGGAAGACACCATCACGCAGGCCGTGAAGAAGGACGTCGCCGCCGGCATCCCGGCGCCCAGCATCGCCGAAACCAAGGCGATTGCCGAACAGGCCTACATCTACGGGTTCCCGATGATCGCAGCCTACAAGGCGATGTACGAGTTCAACGTCGACAAGTCGTCGCCACAGTTCAAGACCGGCTTCAACCAGATCTGGAACGACGCGCAGACCTTCACGCCGAAGGACACCGCGATCCCCACGCCCAACTCGGACACGCCATATTCGATGGTTCAGGCCGACCTGCGCGCCGAGCCGATCGTGCTGTGCGTACCCAAGGTGGACAAGGGCCGCTATTACTCCGTGATGCTCGCCGATCTGTACACGTTCAACTACGGCTATATCGGCAGTCGCGCGACGGGCAACGACGCGGGCTGCTACCTGGTTGCGGGACCGCGTTGGTCCGGCGACACGCCCGCGGGCATCGCCAAGGCGTTCCGCTCCGAGACCGATTTCAGCTTCATCATCTACCGCACGCAGCTCTTCAACCCCGCCGACATCGATAACGTGAAGAAGATCCAGGCGGGTTACACGGTGCAGCCGCTGTCGGCCTTCCTGAATCAGCCGGCGCCGCCGCCCGCACCGGCGATCGACTTCCCGAAGTTCGTCGGGGACGAGCCGTTCAAGACCGAATTCCCGGCGTATCTGAACTTCCTGCTGCAGTTCGCCCCGGCCATCGGCTCGGCCGCTGTGGAAGAACCGCTGCGCGCGAAATTCGCCAGCATCGGCATCGGACCGGGCAGCAAATTCGACTTCAAGGACCTGTCGCTCGAGCACAAGGCCGCGGTGGGCCTGGGCATCAAGGAAGGCTTCGAGAAGATCAACAAGGCCGCCGACAGCATCGGCAAGAACATCAACGGCTGGGAGGTCGGCGCCGCACAGGGCGACCGCGCGTTCTACAAGGGCGACTGGCTGCTCCGCGCTGCCGCCGCCAAGGCCGGCATCTACGGCAACAACGCCGTCGAGGCGATGTACCCGCTGACGAAGACAGACAAGGCGGGCGAGACGCTCGACGGCAGCAAGCACAAGTACACATTGACTTTCGCGAAGGACCAGTATCCGCCGGTCAATGCGTTCTGGTCAGTCACCATGTACGACGGCAAGACGCAGCTGCTCGTCGCCAACCCGATCAACCGGTACCTGATCAATTCGCCGATGCTGCCCGGCATGAAGAAGAACGCGGATGGTTCGCTGACGCTGTACATCCAGAAGGACTCGCCGGGCAAGGCGAAGGAATCGAACTGGCTGCCGGCGCCGGACGGTCCGATTTATCTGGTGATGCGGCTTTACTGGCCGAAGGCCGAAGCGCCGTCGATCCTGCCGCCCGGCGAAGGCACGTGGAATCCGCCGGCATTGGCCGTGGTCAACTGACGCCGCCATGCGATGGCGCCTGGACTCCTGCGATGTGTGACGCCTGACAGGAGAGCGCGATGACGCCGACCACGCTGAAAGGCAGTTGCCTGTGCGGGGCCGTGAAGTACCGCGTCACGGGCGAACCGACGCGGTTTGTCCATTGCCATTGTTCGCGCTGTCGCAAGGCGACCGGCACCGGCCACGCCTCGAACCTGTTCCTGCAACCGGGCATGCTCGAATGGTTGAGCGGCGCGGAGCAGGTTCGTCAGTTCAAGGTGCCGGAGGCCAAGCGGTTCACCAACGCGTTCTGCGCCACCTGCGGCGGGCGCGTGCCGCGCCAGCCGCCGGGCACCGACGCGGTGATCATCCCGGCCGGGTCGCTGGACGACGAGTCCCCGATCAAGCCGCAGGGCCGGATCTTCTATGGTTCACGCGCGACCTGGTCGTGCGATGACGCCGCGCTGCCGACGTACGCGGAGTACCCGCCGCAGTCCTGAAGCGTCCGCGTCGCGGCGACTGTCCAGTCACCTGGCGGCGGGCTGCGCTCGCTGCGGTGATGCGCCTTGAGGCGGCGTGAGCCGCACGACGGCCAGGCGTCCATCGGTATTCCAGGCATCGCCGCCGCCGTTGCGGCCTTCGCGCGGCCGCTGAAAGTCGTCGATCCACTCGACCCCGCGCGCCCAGAGCGCGCGCACGAGTTCCGCGGCGAGGCGGTCGCGTTCCGCATCGACATCCGGGGCGATGTGATGGGTCACCTGGCCCGTCGTGTAGCTGAGGCCGGCGCGCTCGTCGTAGGTGACCGATCCGAACCACACCGGCAGCCCCGCGCGCGTCTGGTCCCAGCGCCAGAAGCGGACGTGATGCCGATGGCGCGGTCCGCCGGGAACCGGCTGCTCGAACGCCAGATCCTGAATGCGCCCGAAAAGATAGAGCGGGCTCACCGGAGCAAAGTCGTCCGGACGCCGCAGCGCCGTGTCCACGGCGATCAGCACGCTCGACTTGAACGTGACCGGATCGGCGGGAAACCAGCCGGCGGCAAGCAGCGCGCGGGCGACGTCCTGCTCGCTGCCTTCGAGCGCGATGTTGATGGGGTCGCCCGGGTGCCGATCCGAGGTGTGCGTGAGGCGCGCGACATCGGGCAGCGGCTTGGCCCGCTCGAAGTAGGCGGTCCACAGCTGCGGCACGACCAGGTACGCCACCGCGGCCCAGACCGCCAGGCCCAGCAGAATCCAGCGCCAGCGGCGGCGGCGCTTCAGCGCCCTTGAAGCCGCATCCCCGGTGGACGCTTCGTCTGAGGTCTCCATCGTTCCCGTTCCTTGCCCGCGCGTGGCAGTTCCCGGCGCATAGGATGCCATCGACCGGATAGCCGGCGGACTGTTGATCCGGAGCGCTACGGCTCGGCTTGCGAACGGCGCTCGCGGACCCGTCGTTCAGTCGCGATACCCCGCCTCGCGCTGATGGCGAATCGTCAGCACCTCGACCCGCGCCACTCCACCGCGCAGTCGGTACAGCGCCACATAGCCCGTGCTCCCGCTGGAGATCACAAGTTCGCGGATTTCACCTCGGACCGGCCGGCCGATCAGCGGGTGTTCGCGCAGGATGCGCGTGGCGTCGACGATCCGCTGCGCTGCGCGCGAGGCACTGGCGGGATCATGTTCGGCGATGAAGTCGAACAGCCGGTCGATGTCGGCCAGCGCCCGGGCGCTGAAGGTAACAGTCGCCAAGGGCCAGCCTAGCGCTTGCGACGTAATGCAGCCTTGGTGACGGACTTCGTAGCCGCCGGCTTGACTGGCCTCGGTCGCGCCGGGGCGCGCTTTCCGGCTCCGCGCGCAAGAACATACGCCGCCACGTATTCGGCCGCGTAGAGCGCGCCGCCACGATCAATTTCGGCGGCCGCGGCTTCGGCGTCGGCGAGGAATGCTTCGCGTGCCTCGGCCAGCGCGGCCTGGCGTTCCAGTGCATCCACCATCCAGGCGTGCGCGGTCTTACCGTCGGCCTCAGCCAGCGGGGCAATGCGATCCTTCAGCGCCTCCGGCAACTTCAGGGTGGTGGGCGTCGTCATCGTTGCAGCTTTGCAGTTCCGACCAAGGTAATACCAAGGTAACACCCTGTTGACGGCCAGGTCAAGCTCGGCGACGTGGTGACCAAGGACGTTATTGACCAGTGACTGCACCGGCCCAAGGCTACCGGCGAGTACCCACGTATCGTCGCGCACTCGTAGTGACCGCAGCGGTCCGCGGAGCGGCCCTGGTGTCCTGCGCTAATCGTCGAGCCGGATCAGGCGGCGTTGCCGCAGCCGGCCCTTGCGATACGCCAGCACCTCCACGCGCTCCGTTCCCCGCGGCAGGCTAAAGGCGAGCGGACGCCGTGCGCTGAGCTGCATCCACTTGCCGGAATGCCCGTCGAAGCGAACGTCGACGGCATCGAGGCCTTCGGCCGTGATGCTCAGGCGCGTCGCCGCGGCGTTCACCCGGCACTGCAGCCGGCTGAAAGTCTGCGCGCGCAGGAGGTCCACGCAGTGCGCGAGCAGGTCGCGGTTGCCTGCGGTGAGATCGGTGAAAGTCATGTCGTACGGGTCGCCCTGCGCCGGGACGCCGACATCCTCGATCGGCGTGCCGCTCGCGCGTCCGATGCGCGTGGCGCGGCGGAACGACATCGTCAGGCTGCCGCCGTCGGGCAGCGACGGCAGGCGCAGGCGGGTGGGATTCAGGGTCTTGCGGAAATCCTCGTAGGTCCAGACGTTGGCCCCGCCCGCCCCGGTGCCGAGGCCCGCGCACACGAAAGGACCGACGTCGTTGTCGACGAACCCGGCGCAGAACAGATCACCCGACGAGTACGTCGTCGCGTTCGCGACCAGCACGACCGGCCCACCATATACCTGCCCGATCGAATTGCAGTCGGCCGGATCGCTGATCGGCAGCGCGTTGGAATACTGCTCGCCGTTGCGGACCGCCGCTTCGAGCGATGCCTTCCACGGCGCGAGTTCGTCCTTCAGCCAGCCGATCCCGGTGAGCGCGCGGGTGAACGGCGTCGCCCGCAACGAAAAGCGCACCGGCTCGATGCGGCCGGGCGTGATCAGCTGCAGCATCTTCTCCGCGGCGACGATATGGCCGCCGGGGTTGTCGCGCACGTCGATGACGAGGCCGCGGTCCGGCAGCTTCGCAAGCAGCCGCATCACGGCCGGAATGAATTCACCGGGCTCGGTGTCGAAGTGGTAGATGCGCAGATAGCCGTAGGGACCACCCGGCCCCGCCAGTTCCTGCGCCTTGAGCACGCCGCCTTTGAGGTACGTCTTGTATTCGACCGTGAGTTCGCCTTTGGCGGGCCTTTGCACGACCGGCCTCGCTGGCGCGGCGCCGGTCGGCGCAAAGAGCACGTGCTTGGCGCGCTTGATGGAGGCGGCCAGCGGATGCAGCGCCAGCGTGGCCGAGCGCCGCGCGCGGCGCGCTTCATCGCTGCCGTCGCCGTCGTCGGCGGAAGAATCGATCAGATGCCAGTCGAGCGCCGCGGCGCGGACCGGTCCGTAGGGTTCGCCCTCGCGGTTGGTCGAGCGGAATCCGATGGTGACGGAGTCTTCGTCCGGCAGATCCATGTTGGTGAGCGGACGGATCGTCATCGAGTACAGCGCCAGGTCCATCGCCGAGTCGGGCCGCCCGCCGTACTCGTGCTCGCCATGGCGCTTCAGCGCCGTCTCTATCGGCACGCCGTTCCAGTGCGTGATGTGCACGCCGTCGACGAACTCCCTGTAGAGGCCCTCGATGTGCTGATGCACATTCGTCGCGATGAACCGCGGTTTCGCGAGCGGGCCATAGCGCTCGATCGTGAAGCGCAGCGTCACGGTGTCGCGCCGGCCGAGCACGAGACGCGTGTACTGCGTGTGCGCGTCGCGCATCCTCGCAATGATGTCGATGAACTCGGTGTAGAAGCCGGCGTCGCTGAGGTCCTTCACCTGCGTGCGCAGGATGCGCAGGCGCTGCACCGGATCGAAGCCGTAACGCGCCCGCTTCAGCGGGAGGTGGGCATAGGCGCCGTCGATGACGCACTCGAGGCCGTCCAGAAGCTCGCGGCGTTCGTCGGCGCTGAGTCGCAGCGAACGGCGCCGGCCTTTCGTGGCTCGGGGCCGGACCGCATAGAACTTGGAGCGCGCCGCAGCGAGTGGAATGCCGCTCCGGACCTGCTGCGCATGTTTCGGCTTCGTGGCCATGTCTCCTCCGCTATTCAGGAAAGCCGGCCTTCCGGAGCTGACCTTCCCATTCGCGCTGGTGTGCCGCCAGCGGCCCGTTGCGCCGCTGTGCGAAGAAAGTCGAGAGCCGCAGCTCCGGAAACTCCTCCAGCGCCCGGTCCTTCGCGACCCGGGCCTTCTCCGGCGCGTTCGCCTGCTGGTACAGAGCCGCCAGCAGCATCGACGTGACATAGCCACCGACCCCGAGGCCGGTGGCCCGCTCGCAGGCGGACGTCGCGTCCCGGTAGTGCCCGCTGTAGTACTCCGCCTGACACTCCACCAGCGCGGCCGAGCCGACGACATCCTGGACCTGCGGAGCGAGCCGCGCGGCGTCCCGCACCTGCTGCACCGCCTCCCTGAAGCGGCCGTCGAGCATCAGCAGGCGGCCGCGGTACAGGAGCGAGTTGACGTTGGCCGGATCGAGCGTGAGCGAACGGTCGATCGCACCGAGTGCCGGCCCGTACTCGCCGGCGAGTTCCAGCGCACTCGCGTAGGACGACCACGCCTCGCCGTCGTTGGGCGCCTGGCCGACCGCGCGCTTCGCCAGCGCGATCGCCTGCGCCCGCAGCGGCGCCGCGGCCTCCTGGCCGAGGTACTCGAGCTCGTAGCCGAGCCAGTCGACGTAGGCGGTCATCGCCAGGAGATTGCCCGGTTCCTTGTCGAGCGCGGACGACAGGAAGGCGCCGGCCTCCTTCATGCGCTCGCGGTTGGCGTAATCCGGTCCGTAGATGATCACGTAGGCCATCGCGGCGAGGTCGGTGGCGTCGCGCTGGTCCGCAGGCTTGCGGCGCGCGCGCTCCGCCTCGAGGCGCAGCAACTCCGAGCGCAGCGCGGCAGCGAGCCGCGAAGCGGCGGCACGGTCGCCACGGCTCGCGGCGTCCTGCGCGACGGTGAACTCGTCGGACCAGGCGGTGGCCCCGCTCTCGCCGTCGACGAGCTGGGCCTGTACATCGAGGTGGTAGGCACTGCGCTTGAGCGTGCCGACCAGCACGTAGCGAACGTTGAGATCCCGGGCGACGCGCCGCGGGTCGGATTTCTCGGAATATTCGGCGCCGGGGATCGCGAACACACCGCCGCTGGCCAGCCGGCTCAGCCCGCTGCGAATCTCGGCATTCAGCGCGACGGCGAGCCTGGCGTTGTCGATGTCGGCGGGAATCGTGGCGAACGGCATGGCGGCGATCGACAGCCGCGGCGGATCGAAGGCGCGCTGCTTCCACCAGAACAACGCCGCCGTCGCGGCGATGGCGACCACCACGAGACCGGCGACCACGCCGCGCAGTCCGGCGTCACCGCGCCAGCGCCGCCAGCGCGCACGCAGGCGTCCCCACTGCCCAAGAGGCTGCAGCACGACCCGGAAGACGCGAACCGGACGGGCGATGTTCTTGACGCGCTGCTCGCCGGCGTCGACGAAATCGATGCCGAGATCCTCGTGCAGCTGCTCCTGCACCGACTGCGAAACACAGATGCCGCCGGGGTCGGCGAGAGCCTCCAGGCGCGCCGCGAGGTTCACGCCGTCGCCTTCGATGTCGTCCGGCGTGACGATGATGTCGCCGAGATTGATGCCGATGCGATAGTCAATGCGCTCTTCGGCCGGGACGCCGGCATTGCGCGCGCGCATGTCGCGCTGGATCGCCGTCGCAGCCTTCAATGCCGCGGTGGCGCTGCCGAACTCGACCAGCAGCCCGTCGCCGACGGTCCGCACGATCCGTCCGCCGTTCACCTTGATGGCTGGGTCCGTGACTTCGTCGCGCACGGCCCTGAGTCGCGTATGGGTGCCGGTCTCGTTGCGCTCCATCAGCCGCGAGTACCCGACGACGTCGGCGATGAGGACCGCAGCCAGGCGCCGGGGAATCGCGGCGGGAGATTTCATGATGGTCGCGAGCCTACCCGTCGGCACCGTCGTTGCAAGACCTTTCCAACTTGTGCGGATAGCCTTCCGCGCGGGCCACAGCGCCCCGGGCCGCACGCGACCGGCACGCCCCGTTACAGCGGTGCCATGTTCCGGCACCAGCGCGCCGCTCGAAACCGGCTCCGGATCTGCGCATGATATTTACGCCGGATTTACGCCTCATCCGCTAGCGTCTGCCCGTGCATCAACAGCGATGCGGGCCCTATCGGTGCGCGGCTTGCACCGTAGAGCCAGCTTCCTGATGAGGCACTCTCCTTTGATTACTCCTTGGTTTCGGCCGGCGCGTACAGCGCCGGCCGTACTTTTTTCCGGCGTCGCCTGGCCAGGAGAACCGGCTTCCACGCCGTCCCTGCCTTCATTCGGCGCGACCTGGGCATTCCGCCGTGTTCGGCGACCGGACGCACAGCAGCGCGACCTGGAGTGCCCGCCGGAGCGAGGGCGGGGATGAGTGAAGTGACTGTCTTCGGATTGCTACGCTTCCCACTTACGGCCCATTAAAGCGACAGGCTGCTGCTCTAGGCCTGCTTCCCGACGGACGTATGACTGGACTCGGCTCTTATTTCAAGGCCCACCAGCGATCGATGTGGGTTGCTTTCGCCGCACTCGCGGCGGCGACTGCGGTGTCTGCCCTCATCGAGGACTACATCCATCCGCCCCACCTCGTGATGGTCTACATGGCGGCCGTCGTGGTCATCGCTTACCGCGCGGGTCGTGTCGCGGCACTGGCTTCGGTCGCCGGATGCATCCTTCTGTACGACTTCATCTTCGTGCCTCCGCGCTGGTCGCTGAAGCCCACGGACCCGCAGTACTGGCTGAGCTTCCTGGTCATGCTGCTCGTGGGCGCGATCATCAGCGATCTTGCCGCGCGATCCAGGGAACAGGCGCTGAAGGCGGAAGCGCGCGCTCGCCGGGCGCAGGCCCTGAACGATGTCGCCAATGAACTCGCGCTGGCGCGTGACGCGAGCGTCGTGCAGGCCGCGCTCGTGAATGCGATTGAGCGTGCACTCGGCATCGGGGCGACGGTGCTGCTCGGTACGCACGGCACGCTGCGAGGGACCATGGGTGTAGGCCGCCTGCAAGTCGACCTGCGCACGGCCCTGAGTGCGATGGCGCACGGCAAGGAAATGGGTGCCGGAACGGAACGGCCGGCCGGGGAGGACCTTCTTTACATGCCGATGCTCGGAAGCGCCGGCGAGTCCCTGGGAGTGGTTGTCGTCGAACCGCTTCCAACCGACCAGTCCGGTTCAGAGGACAGCGCGTTCCTGCGCGCGCTCGTTGGCCAGGGAACGATCGCGCTGGAGCGCTCCATCTTCGAGCAGCGCAGTATCGCGGCCGCCGTCGAGACGGAAGCCGAACGCATGCGCAGCACGCTGCTTGCCGGCATCTCGCACGACTTCCGCACGCCGCTCACGACGATCGTCGGGTCTGCGACGCTGTTGCTCGAACAGGGCACCAGCATCGACGACGAGGATCGAATCCGCCTTACACGAGGGCTGCTCGCCGAGGCGCGGCGGCTGCACAGCCTCAGCAGCGATCTGCTGGACCTGACGCGTTTCGAAGCGGGGGCGGTGAAGCCGACGCTCGAGTGGTGTCCTGCCGATGACCTGCTCGAGGAAGTTGTCTCCGTGATGCGGCCACGCCTCGCGGAGCATCGCATCGACGTCTTTGCGCGGCCCGAGACACTGGTCTGGGGCGACCCCCTGCTCCTCGGTCAGGCGATCACGAACCTGCTCGATAACGCGGCTCGGCATTCACCCGCCGGCAGCGAGATTCATGTCTCCATCAGCACCGGCGACGCCCAATGGACCCTCGTTGTCCAGGACCAGGGCCCAGGGGTGCCGGCAGGTGAAGAGCAAACGGTCTTCCAGCGCTTCCATCGGGCGAGCGACAGTGCCGGCCCGGGCAGCAAGGGACTCGGTCTCGCCATCTGCGCTGCCGTCGCGCAGTTGCACGGCGGCAGCATTCGCGTCACAAACCACGGCGGTGCGCGGTTCGAGATGAACTTTCCGCAGCCGGCGATCCCCAGGGCGCTGGCCCAGGAACTCGCGTGAGCAGCGTCCGCCGCGCGCAGATACTTGTCGTCGAGGACGATCGCGCCATCCGTGAACTTCTTCGTACCACCCTGGAGGCGGAAGGCCACGAGGTGCTCGAGGCGCGGGACGCGGCCGAGGGCGCAACGCTCGCCGGCAATCGGAGGGTCGATCTCTTCCTGATCGACCTCGGCCTGCCCGATGGCGACGGCGTGCAACTCATCGGGCGTTTGCGCGAGTGGACGCAGCGTCCCATCATTGTGCTGTCCGCGCGGACTCAGGAAGAACAGAAGGTCGCGGCACTCGACGCGGGCGCGGACGACTTCGTATCCAAGCCGTTTGGAGTCGCCGAACTGCATGCCCGCGTGCGCGTGGCGCTGCGTCACGCAAGCCAGACTTCGCTACACGGCGCGCAGAAGATTGCTGTCGGTGACGCCATCGTGGACCTGGCAGCGAAGTCGGTGGTGTGCCGCGGTGAGCCGGTGCGGCTGTCGGCCACTCAGTGGCGCCTGCTGGAAGTGCTGTGCCGTCACGCGGGCCGCGTCGTCACGTCGCGGCAACTGCTGCGGGAGGTCTGGGGCGCGGCTCAGTCTGACCAGGCCCACTACCTCCGCATCTACGTCCGGCAACTGCGGCAGAAACTGGAGCCCGACCCGGGACACCCGGTGCATCTGGTGAACGAAACAGGCCTGGGATACCGCCTGCTCGCCAATCCGATCGACCTCTGACGACTACATCGATTCCTCAGGCGGCGAATCGCGGGCTTTTTACGCGGCGTTTACGCGCGAAAAGCTAGCCTCCACGCGCCGTGAGTGCGGCGTCGCCAGGCTGTTGCGCAGATTGCCGCAGGTGACGACTGCCGGTACCGCGTCGGCCGCCGTGCTTCGAGCGCGCCGTCCGGGACACGGGATGCCCGCGCAAGAACGAGACGGCCGAGCCGCCAACACAGGGAGACAGCGATGTTCCATCAGAACTACGACCCGATGGGGAACGTATTCCTGTCCACGGTCATCGCAGCGATACCGATACTCACGCTGCTGTACTTCATCGCGTTGCACCCGCACCGCGACCAGAACGGTGTGCGGCATCTGGGCATTTCCGCGCCGTGGGCCGCGTTTTATGGCGTGATTGCTGCCTTTGCCGTCGCCTGCATCGCGTTCGGGATGCCCGCCGCCGCGGCAGTCTCGGCCTTCGGCCTCGGCACGCTGTCGGGCTTCCTCGGAATCATCTGGATCGTGCTGGCCGCGATGTTCCTGTACACGATGACGCTCGTGTCGGGACAGTTCGAGATCGTGAAGGAATCGATCATCCACATCTCGTTCGACCGGCGCCTGCAGGCCGTGCTGATCGCCTTTTCCTTCGGCGCGATCATCGAGGGCACTTCGGGATTCGGCACGCCGGTCGCGATCGCCGGCGCAGTGATGGTGGGCCTGGGCTTCAGGCCGTTCCAGTCCGCGGTGCTTAACCTGCTTGCAAATACGGCGCCGGTCGCGTGGGGCGCGATCGGCACGCCGATCGTGACGCTCGCTGCCGTCAGCGGACTCGATCAGCTGACGCTGTCGGCGATGGCCGGCCGTCAGCTGCCGTTCGTGTCGATCATGGTTCCGTTCTGGCTGGTCGCGACCTTCGTCAAGATGGAGGGCGGCACCTGGAAGGAGGTCTTCGAAGTCTGGCCGGCCGCACTGTGCGCCGGTGCGTCGTTCGCCTTCATGCAGTGGTTTGCGTCGGGAACGGCGGAGCTGCACCTGATGACGGACGTGGTTTCAGGCGTGTTCTCCGTGATCTGCACCGCACTGTTCCTGCGCTTCGTCTGGCATCCGAAGACGCGCTTCCTGCTGCGTTCCGAGCGCGAAGCGCTGGCGCGTGCCGGCAAGAGCACGGCGACCGCGACGACCGATGCGCACGAGTGGACTTACAAGTACACGACAGGCCAGACGATCTATGCGTGGCTGCCGTGGGTGATATTGATCCTGTGCTGTGCGCTGTGGGGCGCCCCGGAGTTCAAGAAGACGCTGAACGCGCTCTTTTCCGACATCAAGATCAACACGACGCTTCTTGGCTCGACCCTGAGCGGCACGCTGTCGCTGCCGGTCTGGGACATGCCAGCCCTGCACAACATGGTGCAGCGCATGCCGCCGATCGCGCCGGTCAACGCCAAGCCCGAGGCCGCCCGCTTTGCGATCAACTGGCTTTCGGCTGCAGGCACAGGAGTTTTCGTCGCGGCGCTGCTGTCCGGGCTCGTGCTCAAGTTGAATGGCGCGCAGTGGCGCTCTGCCTTCGGCCAGACCCTGCACCGGATGAAGATTCCGGTGCTGGTGATCGCGCAGGTGCTGGGGCTCGGCTTCCTGACACGCTATTCAGGCACCGATGCGGTGCTCGGACTGGCGTTCACCGGGGCCGGGTGGCTGTATCCGTTCTTCGCGGCCTACCTGGGCTGGCTGGGGGTGTTCCTCACGGGGTCGGACACGGCGTCGAACGCGCTCTTCGGCAGCCTGCAACGGATCACCGCGCAACAGCTGCACCTGAACGAAATCCTGATCGTGGCGACCAACTCGACCGGCGGCGTCATGGGCAAGATGATCGATGCCCAGTCGATCATGGTGGCGTGCGCCGCCTGCTACGACGAACCGAAGGATCGGGCGACCGCTCTGGGGCCGATCTTCCGCACGGTCTTCTGGCACTCGATCGCCGGCGCGGCGGTCATCGGGTTGATCGCGCTGCTGCAGGCCTACGTGTTCCCCGGGGTGATACCGATACCGCCCATCGGGAAGTGAGCCGTTCCCGTGGCCCGGGCGAGCGCGGCAACGTCAGTCTGCGGCGACCCCGTGCCGTGTAGCAGGTCCGACGAAACGGTTCAGAGAAAAAGATGAAGGGCGGCTGCGGCCGCCCTTCATTGTCTGGAACAGGACCGTGCCAACCGCCCCGAATGACGACGGCGGCCGGCGGGCTACGGGAACTCCGGCACGGCGGGATCGACACCCTCCAACTCGGCTTCGGGGTGATGGCGCATCACGATGGCCTCGATCTCTTCGACGCGGGCGCGCGGCACGTCGATCATCATCAGCAGCGCGCCGTTGGCGATCGCGGCCTCGAAGTGAGCCAGCCGCCGGTTCGGCATGCGGACACCGATCATGCTCGACACCCAGGCCCCGAAGCCACCGCCGAGCAGCGTGATGCCGACGACGGCGCCGCCGCCGAGAACGAGACCGGCCGGTGGAAAGGTGACCGCGGCCAGACCCAGCAGCGCGCCGGTGAGGCCGCCGGCGGCCGCGCCGCGCTCGAGCGCGGGAATCAGATCGCTGCGCTGCGCGAGACTGGCAGCGGGCAGGTCCTCGAGCGGCGTGCCCTCCTTCGCCAGAACGTGAATGCGCCGCTCCTCGATGCGTGCCAACAGGAGCTCGTTGACGATGGCCTTGCCGGAGACGACTTCCGGGACGAGAAAATAGATTCTCTGCATGGCACCCCCTCTGTGAATCGGTTGCCGGAAGCCGGCGAGTGAAAACGACTCGCCGTCACCGGGCCGGCTCCTTCATGGCACCGGCGCTACGCCGCGGCCTTCGATTTCGCCTTCAGTGGCGGTGTTCCTTCGTGCATGGCGCCTGCGACCTCCTTGCGGAAATCCGGCGTGTCCTTTGCACCGTGCACGGACACCGCGTGCTGGACCGCGGCGTCGATCAGTTCCTTGTCGGTGTCAGCCGAAATCGCGACCGAGCAGTGCATGTCGCTCGGGAATTCGCGGCAATCGATGTATTTGCGGGTCATGTGACCTCCCGTGTTGCGCGCCCGTGCACCGCAGGGAGGACGTCCGGCGCCAAGGCGCGTTGGCACGGGCGGAAACGCGACGACGCCGCTTTCTGGGGAGCGCGACTCGGCGGAGGCGCAGCACGCCGCTCGGGAGGAAGGCCGCGCGCGTCGTCGCCCAGCGCGTTCTCGAAGAGAGGACGGCCACTTTAGCGAGGTGACAGCGGGCGGCAATCCCGCGCTCGCAGCATCGACTCGCACGGAACTTTGCGGCGCTGTTGCGCAGCATCGCCGGTGCGGGGCCGCCCCAACCGCGGCCACACCGAACCGTTTGACCACGACTCGAGCAAGGTATCTGCCGACCTCGGGGGTCACCCCGAACACAGCCGCGTCATGCCACTCCTGGCCCCTGCCCTGCTGACCGGACTTCAGTGTGGCTCCATCCCAATGCAGTCAGCGCTTGCCGACCGGCTTGGGCGGCATCATCAGGGCCGAGGCGCGAGAGCCGTCCCCGGGCCTCACCGCCGCTCGAAAACGGAGCAGCGAGTTAGCGGCCGCCGGTGATGTAGTGCTCGAGTTGCTCGATGATGAACCGCTGCTCGGAAATGATGTCCTTCACGAGGTCGCCGATCGAGACCAGTCCGACGAGCTGACCCTTGTCGAGGACCGGCAGGTGACGCACGCGGTTCTCGGTCATCAGCGCCATGCATTCCTCGGTCGTCTGCTGCGGACTGACGAACAGCACGTCCCGCGTCATGATGTCCGCAACCGGTGTTTCTTTCGACGTGCGGCCGGCGAGCACGATCTTGCGCGCGTAGTCGCGCTCGGTGACGATGCCGACGATGCGTTGGTCCTCGACGACGAGCAGCGCACCGATGCCGTGTTCGGCCATCGCCTGGACGACTTCATAGACGGTGGACCGCGGTCCGATCGTATGAACGGCCTTGCCGCGCTTCGCCCGCAGTATCTGTGCGACAGTGCTCATGGGCGCCTCCCCGCGCCATTCAACCGGGCCCGGCGTGCAGCTGCGCAAGCTGTGCCTGCACCTCACTGCACGTTTCGGCCGGAAGCTGGCAGCTCCCATGCTGGCACAAGTAGGCCATCCCGGCATCGCGCCCGTTGGCGAGCGGCAGCGCGGCGGTCCGCGCGGTAAAGAGAGTCGCGAGCGGCGCGAACCGCGACCGCGCAGCCGCAAACGCAGCATCGGCCGGCAGCAGCAGGTCGCCACCGCGCTCGTTCAGCAGGTACACCAGCAGCATCGAAGGCACGCCCGTTGGCGCCTGCTCCATCAGGGCGGCCTCGCGCTCGATCGTCGACTGCACGATGTCGGCCCAGTCGGCGCGCTCGTACGCGCCGGCCAGCCGCACCAGCAGTTCGCAGGCGGCGGCTGCGCCCGACGGCACCGCACCATCGAACCGGTCGCGTGCACGCATCGGCAGCGGGCCCGGCTCGTCGTCGTAGAAACCTTCGCCGGCGGCGTGGAAGTCCTCGACGATTTGTCCGGCGAGCCGGTGCGCGGACTGCAGCCATTCGAATTCGCCGGTCGCTGAGTGCAGTTCCAGCAGACCGAGCCCGACCTGGGCATGGTCCGCGAGATACCTTTCCGGGCGCAGCACGCCGTTGCGCCATGCATGACGAAGGCGCCCGTCGCTCATCATCGTACGGAGCAGGAAGCGCGCCAGCGAGCGCGCCGTTTCGACGAAATCCGCACGCTCGAGCAGTCGGCCGACTTCGGCGAACGCACGCAGGGCCATTCCGTTCCAGTCGGCCAGCACCTTGTCGTCGGTGATTGGACGGGTGCGTCGCGAGCGAGCGGCTTGAAGCCGTTCGCGCACCGATCGCTCCCACTCGCGCCACCGGTCGTCGTCGAGGCCGAGCGCGGACTGCACGCCTTCCGGCATGCGCCGCTCCAGTACGTTGAGGCCGTGCTCCCAGTTGCCCGCCTCGGTGACGCAATACAGCCGCGCCGCCGCGTCGGCGTCGCTGCCCAGGACGTCACGGAACTCCGCGGCGGTCCACACATAGAACCGGCCTTCGACGCCCTCGGAGTCGGCGTCCAGCGCGGAACTGAAGGCGGGCGACGCAGTCGCCGGGCGCATCTCGCGCTGCAGCCACGCCAGCGTGTCCTCGGCGACGAATCGCAGCCGCCCGTCACCCGTGAGGCGGTACGCGCCGGCGTAGATGCGCGCGAGCTGTGCGTTGTCGTACAGCATCTTCTCGAAGTGCGGCACGTGCCAGCGATCGTCGGTCGAGTATCGCGCAAAGCCGCCACCAACGTGGTCGTAGATGCCGCCGGCGGCCATCTGCCGCAGGGTGACCGTGAGCATCGTGCGCGCGCGTTCGTCGCCGGCGGCCGCCAGTGTCAGCAGGTACTGCAGCAGGGGTGACTGCGGGAACTTCGGTGCCGATCCGAAGCCACCGTGAGTTTCGTCGAACTGGCGCGCGAACTGTGCGACGGCCTGCGCGTGCAACCGGTCCACAGGCCGCCGCGGCGCGGCGGCCGTCCCTGCACGCACGTGCGCCAGCAATGCCTCGCCCTGTCGTTCGAGCTCGTCACGGCGGTGGGTCCAGGCGTCGCGCACGGCGGCGAGGACATCGGAAAAGCCCGTGAGCCCATGGCGCGTGCGCGGCGGAAAGTACGTCCCCCCGAAGAATGGAGCGAGCTGCGGCGTCAGGAACATGTTCATCGGCCACCCGCCGCGCCCCGTCAGCGCCTGCAGCACACTCATGTAGACGTGGTCGACATCGGGCAACTCCTCGCGGTCCACCTTGATCGCGACGAAGCCCTCGCGCAGCCGTTGCGCGATCGTCTCGTCCTCGAAGCTCTCGCGCTCCATCACATGGCACCAGTGACAGGTCGCGTAGCCGACCGACAGCAGGATCGGCTTGTCTTCGGCGCGCGCCTTCGCGAACGCCGCTTCGCCCCACGGATACCAGTCAACGGGGTTGTGCGCATGCTGCAGCAGATACGGGCTGGTCTCGCGGGCCAGCCGGTTGACGTGCAGAGGCGCGGGAGTTTCCATGGCGCGGTTAGCCTACGCCGCTCATCGGCGCCCGCCAGCCGGGCCAGCCCGGGCGAAACGAAAAAAAACGGGCCCGCGGGCCCGTCTCGAGTGAACCGACTGCGACGATCAGTCCGGCACCACCAGCGTATCGCCGTCGAAGGTGATCGCGTTGCCCGCGGCCGGCACCACCGGAATCGGCGGGATGTCGGCGGCGGAGAGTGGCGTCGCCGCCGTCGGGCGCGGCGTCGTGCGCACCAGCTGCGAGGCCGGCAGTGCCGCGCCGGTGGTG
>DAOMFL010000014.1:0-59668 GCA_035429805.1 Burkholderiaceae bacterium | reverse complement strand
CGACCAACGACAACCTGATGGAGATCATGATCATGGCCGACGCGCTGAAGCGCGCTTCGGCGGGTCGGGTCACCGCCGCCATTCCCTACTTCGGCTACGCGCGCCAGGACCGGCGGCCACGCAGCGCGCGCGTGGCGATCAGCGCCAAGGTCGTCGCCAACATGCTGCAGGTCGTCGGCATCAGCCGCATGCTGGTGATGGACCTGCACGCCGACCAGATCCAGGGCTTCTTCGACATCCCGGTCGACAATATCTACGCCAGCCCGATCCTGCTCGGCGACCTGTGGAAGCACAGCTACGACAATCTCGTCGTGGTGTCGCCGGACGTCGGCGGCGTCGTGCGGGCGCGGGCGCTCGCCAAGCGCATGGACGCGGAACTCGCGATCATCGACAAGCGCCGGCCGCGCGCGAATGTCGCCGAGGTCATGCACATCATCGGCGAGGTCGAGGGCCGCAACTGCGTGATCATGGACGACATGGTCGACACGGCGAACACGCTGTGCCAGGCAGCGCAGGCGCTGCGCGACAGCGGCGCCTTGCGCGTGATGGCCTATGCGACGCACCCGGTGCTGTCGGGTGGGGCCGTCGAACGGCTGAACAATTCGGTCATCGACGAACTGGTGGTGACGGACTCGATTCCGTTGTCGGCCGAAGCGGCGGCGTGCAGGAAGGTCCGCCAGCTGTCGTGTGCGGCCCTGCTGGGTGAAACGATTTCGCGCATTGCGCGCGAGGACTCGGTGAGTTCGCTGTTCATCGAGTAAGTCGGTGCGGCATGTTGCCGCGTCGAAACGATCCGTCGTGACTGGTCGCGGTCCGCGGATGACAACTGGAGTGTCAAATGAAGGTCGTAGCAAACAAACGAGACGCGCAGGGCACGAGTGCGAGCCGCCGCCTGCGCCACGCCGGCAAAGTGCCCGGCGTGCTTTACGGTGGCAAAGGTGCCGTGCAGGCGATCGAGGTCGAGCACAACCCGCTCTTCCACGCGCTGCGCAAGGAGAAGTTCCACGCCTCGATCCTCGACATGGAACTCGACGGCAAGTCCGAGCGCGTTCTGCTGCGCGACTTCCAGATGCACCCGTACCGGCCGCTGGTGCTGCACATCGACTTCCAGCGCGTGTCCGAGGACCAGAAGATCCACATGCGCGTTCCGCTGCACTTCGTTGGCCAGGAGAATTCGCCGGCCGTGAAGCTGGGCGCCGGCCTGATCAGCCACGTGATGTCCGAAGTCGACGTCGCGTGCCTGCCCAAGGACCTGCCCGAGTTCATCGAGGTCGATCTGTCGGGCCTGCAGGCGCACGAGACGGTTCGCGTGCGGGACCTCAAGATGCCGGACGGCGTGACGCCGGTGCTGAAGGGCAAGGAGAACCCGGTCGTCGCGGCGGTCTCGACGCATGGCGAAACGGTCGAGGAAGAGCCGACGGCTGCACCGGTCGCGGCCGCCGATGTCCCGGCGACGGCCCAGAAGGCGCCCGTGGCCGCCCCTGCGGCCGCACCCGCCAAGGGAGGCAAGGAAGAAAAAGGCGGCGACAAGAAGAAGTAACCGGGACGCCGGCCGTCGCGCGAGCGGCGGCGCGTGCTCCGGCACAATGCGGCCCGCTGTGCATCACAGCGGGCCTTTTTCATTGCGCGGATCGTGGAAGAAGCGGAACAACCACGCGGCATACGCCTGATCGTCGGCCTCGGCAACTTCGGTGCCGAGTACGAAGCGACGCGGCACAACGCCGGCTACTGGCTCGTCGACGCCGTCGCCCGGCGCGAGGGCGCGCGCTTCAGCTCCGAGCGCAAGTTCCATGGCGATGTCGCGCGACTGCGGCTCAGCGGCCACGACGTCTGGCTGCTGAAACCCACGACCTACATGAACCGGTCCGGCAATGCCGTCGTCGCGCTGGCCCTGTTCTACAAGATCCTGCCCACCGAAATCCTGGTCGTGCACGATGAGCTCGATCTGCCCCCCGGGTCGGTCAGGCTCAAACGCGGCGGCGGTACCGCCGGCCACAACGGTCTGAAGGACACGCAGGCGCGGCTGACGACCGCGGACTTCTGGCGGCTGCGCATCGGCATCGGCCACCCCCGGTCGCTGCAGCTCGAACAGGACGTCGCGGACTTCGTGCTGCATCCGCCGCGCCGCGAGGATCAGGCGCTGATCGACGAGGCCATTGACCGTGCCGAAGGCATCGTCGAGCTGCTGGCGGCAGGCAAGTTCGAAGCAGCGATGCTCAAACTGCACACGGGTTAGGTTGGCCCCGGAACTGCTCCGCTCGCGGTGAGCTTCCCTCTCGACATCCGTCTCGGTGCCGATGCGCGGCGGCACATCGCAGAACGCGGCCTGGCGCCGCGTGACATCTGCTGCGTTCCCGCGGCCGCAGGCGGACCCAAGGGGCTGGCGCTGTTGCCCCTGGACCGGCTGCTGGCCCGCGAGTGGCTCCCATGTATGCCCTCCCTCGAGCTGGTCGGCGCCTCGATCGGCGCATGGCGGATGGCCGCGCTGGCGCAGGCGGACCCGACGGCCGCGCTCGACCGCCTGCAGTCGGCCTACGTGCACGAGCAGAACTACCCGCATCGGCCATCGACGGCGCAGGTTGCCGTCATCTGCCGTGGCGTCGCCCGCGCGGTGAGCAATGTCGGTACCCCTCGGCTGCGCGACGGCGTGTCGCTCTCGATCATCACGGCGCGCGCACGCGGGCCGCTCTCTGCCGGGACCCGCGGTGCCTTCGCTCGCGCAGCGCTGACCAACGTGATCGCGCGCGACCGTCTGGCCAGGCATCTGCAGCGGGTCGTGTTCCAGGCCGGTACGCCGTCGCGCCTGCGCGTCAGCGACGACGCGTTCGGCTACGAGACGGTGCCGCTGACCGACGCCAACCGGGAGGACGCCTTGCTCGCCTCGGGCTCGATCCCGCTGGTGTGCGATCCGGTGCGCGACATCGCGGGCGGCCCGAAGGGGGACTACTGGGATGGCGGCCTGATCGACTACCACCTGCTGCTGCCCTACCCCACGCTCGGCGGGCTGGTGCTCTATCCGCACTTCGTTCCGTGGGTCACTCCGGGCTGGCTCGACAAGGCGCTGCGCTGGCGCGCCCGACCCCGCGGGCACGACTGGCTCTCCAACGTCATCCTCATCGCGCCGTCGGCTGCACTGCTCGAGCGCCTGCCCAACCGCAAGCTGCCCGACCGCAACGACTTCTACCACTACGGGACCGACCACGCGGCGCGTATCGCCGTGTGGAACCGCGCCATCGCCGAATGCGAACGCTTTGCCGACGCGGCGATGGCCTGGCTGCAGCGACCGGACCTCGCGGTCGCCCGGCCGCTCTAGGTCTCCGGGCGATCGCGCGGCACCAGTGCGAGATAGTCGTCGAAGGTGTACGGCTGCAGCGCCTTCACCATCACCAGCAGCGTGTGCCGGAGACTGCCGATCTCGTAGTCATGGCGACGGCGCACTTCACGGTAGCCGTTGCGTACCCAGAAGCGATGCGCGCGCTGGTTGCCTTCGACGACACCGAGCCGAAGCCAGCGGGCGCCGTGCGCAATCGCCCAGGCTTCATACGCCCCGTAGACCTCGGCCGCAAAACCGGATCCCTGCCGGGCCTTGTCGACGATGAAGAAGCCGAGATGGATCACGCCCGGCGCCATCAGGTCAGTCACCGCCGAGACTTCGCCGATCAGGCGACCGCTGACGCGATCGCGGATCAGCCACATCGGCACGGCGCTGTAGGACATCTCAGCGGGAGGACGCGCATCGAACTCCTGCGTCGCCTCATCGGGCACCGGGGCGTGACCATGCACCAGATGCCAGTACTCCGGATTGGCTTCGTAAAAGGCCTGCAGCTCGCCAATGGCAGATGCGTCCGCCGCCACCGCTTCCCAGTCGGCCTCCTCGTGCAGGGGCTTCAACGCAGCTCTCTCGCCATCACCAGTTCGCCCTCGTCTTCTCGCCCCGTGTAGCGGAAGCCCAGCGATTCGTAGAAGCGGGCGACGCGCTCGGCCGACTTCACATGAGAAACCAGCAGCCGCTCGGCGCCGGGGCGCGTGCGGACATGCTCGACGAGCCGCTCGACCGCAGCGTGACCGTAGCCCCGGCCCTGGTGCCGGTGATCGATCATCAGGCGCCAGAGGAAGAACTCCCGCTCCTCGGGCGCCTCGGACAGCGTGTGGTCGTAGAGCATCACGAAGCCGACAGGCTCGTCGCCGTCGTAGATGGCGCGGAACCACGCCTCCGGCGCGAAGTACGCCTGCGCGATCGACATGGCATTCGGCGCAACCTGCCTGCCGCCGTCGCCGGCATCGAGCTTGCACACGGCCGCCACGGTCGCGCGCGTCACTTCGCGCAGTTCAATGGCCATCGGTTGGGAAAGTCCCGCGGAGCTTGCGATAATTGCACGCTTTCGCCCACGCGGCGACCCGGACACTGCAATGGCCCTGAAATGCGGCATCGTCGGCCTGCCCAACGTCGGCAAATCGACCCTCTTCAACGCGCTGACCGAGGCGGGCATCGCGGCAGAGAACTATCCGTTCTGCACGATCGAGCCGAACGTCGGCATCGTCGAAGTTCCTGATCCGCGGCTCGACGCGCTCGCCGCGATTGCGAAGCCGGAGAAGGTGATTCCGGCCGCGGTCGAGTTCGTCGACATCGCGGGACTCGTCGCCGGCGCCAGCAAGGGCGAAGGCCTCGGCAACCAGTTCCTCGCCAACATCCGCGAGTGCGACGCGATCGCACACATCGTGCGCTGTTTCGACGACCCCAATGTCGTCCACGTCGCGGGCAAGGTCAATCCGGTGTCCGACATCGAGGTCATCAACACGGAGCTCGCGCTGGCCGATCTGCAGACGGTCGACAAGCAGCTGGCGAAGTACAGCAAGGTCGCGAAGACCGGCCAGGGCCCGGATGCGAAAGAAGCGAAGCGACTGGTGGAGGCGCTGGAGAAGATCCAGCCGGCTCTGAACCAGGGCCGCCCGGTGCGCAGCGTCGACCTGTACGCCGAAGAGCGCGCGGTGATCAGGCCGCTATTCCTGCTCACTGCCAAGCCGACGATGTACGTCGCCAACGTCGAGGAGCATGGGTTCGAGAACAATCCGCTGCTCGACAAGGTGCGCGAGCTCGCGGCGCGGGAGGGCGCGCCGGTGGTCGCGGTCTGCGCGAAGGTGGAAGCGGAAATCGCCGACCTCTCGGACGCCGACAAGGCGGTGTTCCTCGAGGACATGGGCATGCACGAGCCGGGACTGAATCGCGTGATCCGCGCGGGCTACGAACTGCTCGGCCTGCAGACGTACTTCACCGCCGGTCCCAAGGAGGTGCGTGCGTGGACAGTGGTCAAGGGCGCGACAGCCCCGCAGGCCGCCGGTGTCATCCACACCGACTTCGAGAAGGGCTTCATTCGCGCCGAGACGATCGCTTTCGACGACTACGTGAAGCACAAGGGCGAAGCCGGCGCAAAGGATGCCGGCCGGATGCGGCTCGAAGGCAAGGACTACGTCGTACACGATGGCGACGTCATGCACTTCCGCTTCAACGTCTGAATCATCATGCAGGCCATAGTCGACCAGTTGTTCTTCTACCCGGTCAAGGGCTGCCGCGGCATCCCGGTCGACAGCGCAAGGCTGGCCGCCACCGGGCTCGAAATCGATGACATCGGCGACCGCGAATGGGTGGTCGCTGATGCGGACGGCCGGTTCCTGAGCCAGCGTGAACTGCCGAAGATGACGCTGATAGAGACGCGCCTGACCTCGACGGCGCTGCGGCTCAGAGCGCCGGGCATGCTGGAACTCGAGGTGCCCTTCGCCAGCGAAGGCGATGTGATCCAGGTGCAGGTCTGGAACGACCGCGTCGCGGCAGTCACCCAGGGCGAAGTCGCCGATGCGTGGTTCTCGCGCTATCTCGGCCAGCCGTGCCGCTTGATGCGGTTCGATCCGGAGGCGCGGCGGCTGTCGAGCTCCCGCTACACCGGCGCCATCGAGGCTCCCTACAAGTTCGCGGACGCCTTCGCGCTGCTGATTGCTTCGACCGCATCGCTCGCCGATCTCAACCGGAAGCTCGCCGGGCGCGGCGCGGCGGCGGTCGGCATCGAGCGCTTCCGGCCCAACATCGTGCTGGCGGGCGTCGAGGCGTTCGAGGAGGATTACATCGAACGACTGTCGATCGGAGACGCAACGCTGCGCGTGGTGAAGCCCTGCGTGCGCTGCTCGGTGCCGAACGTCGATCCGGCCACCGGAGTTGCCGCGCACGAGCCCGGCGACACGCTCGCGGTCTACCGCGACAACGAGCGCGCGGGTGGCGTGACGTTCGGCGTCAATGCGATCGTCGCGGCCGGTGCCGGTGCCACGATCGCGCGGGGCGCTGCGATCGATGTCACGCTCGCAGTCTGACGCCGCTCAGCCGGCCTGGCGCACGGCGCCACGGTAGGTCCACGCGCGCCAGAGTGTCTCGAGCGGCCCCAATGCATGGCGCGCCAACCACCAGCGGCTCGCCTGCACCTGGATGACGAACACCGCGACAGCGAGCAGGCTCAGCTCCGCATAGCCCAGCGATGCCGCCAGTCCGGCGCCCCATGCGGGCAGCAGCAGCGCCATCGCGATCGACTGGAGCAGGTAGTTGCTGAGCGGCATGCGCCCGGCCGGCGCCAGCCATGCGACGACCGCGTCTGGCGCGCGCTGCAGGAACGTCGTCGCGTAGAAGAACGACAGCACGACGCTCAGCGCCTGCAACGCCAGCACCATGGGAGGCACGGCAAGGCTCTGTTCCAGCGCGGCGTGTGTCACGGCCCAGGCTCCGTACGCCAGCGCCGCGGGCAGCCCGACTCCAATCCCGAGGAGCATGGCGCCGCGCGATACCGTCGCGCACGCGTTGCCGAGCCACCCGGCCCGCTGCGCCAGCGCTCCGGTCATCATCAGCGCGATGATCGACGGCAGGCCGAGGAAGTTGGCCTGCATCTGCCACAGGCCCATTTTCAGCCGCAGGAACCACTGCTCCGCGTAGCCCAGCGTCAGCACGGCGTCGAGGTTGCTCTCGACCATGTCGATCAGCGGTTCGGTGTCCTCGGCCGCGGATCCGACGAACGGCAGGATCGAGATCAGGAGCCACGCCGCTGCAAGGATCCACCAGCGCGCGGTCGCACGTGCGAGTTTCGGAACCTCGCTGTCAGCGTGATGGAGCAGCACCAGGCCGGCAACGGCATAGGCGAGCGTGATGTCGCCGAAGTAGAGCAGCAGCGCATGCAGCATCCCGAACGCGGCGAGGAACAGCAGCCGCCGCCGGTACAGCCGCCTCGGCTCGGCGTACGAGGCCCGAAGCTTGCTGTAGAGCAGCGCGAACCCGGCACCGAACAGCATGCCGAACAGCGGCATGAACTTGCCGGCGACGAAAGTCGCGGTGATGAAATAGGCGACGAGGTCGGCCGCGCCGGCGTCGGTGTCCAGGAAGCCGATGGCGTTCGGCGCGCCCGACGCCCACGACTGGATATTAACCAGCAGGATGCCGAGGAGTGCTGCGCCCCGCAGCGCGTCGAGGCGCGGATCGCGCGCCGCAGCCGGACTCACGCGGCCGCGGGCGTCATTCCGTCTTGCCGCCCATTTGCTGGATCTTGGCCTTCAGCCACTTCTCCACGGACGGGAAGACGAACTTGCTGACATCGCCGCCGAGCTGGGCGATCTCGCGGACGATCGTGCCCGAGATGAACTGATACTGGTCCGACGGTGTGAGGAACATCGTCTCGACGTCCGGCAACAGATAGCGGTTCATACCCGCCATCTGGAACTCGTACTCGAAGTCCGATACCGCGCGCAGGCCGCGCACGATGACCCGCGCGTTCTGCTCGCGCACGAAATCCTTCAGCAGTCCGCGGAAGCCGGCCACTTCGACATTGGGGTAGTGCGACAGCACTTCGCGCGCGATTGCGATGCGCTCGTCGAGCACGAAGAACGGTTGCTTGGCACGGCTATCCGCCACGCCGACGACCAGCTTTGAAAACAGCCCCGCGGCGCGGCGCACCAGATCCTCGTGACCGCGCGTCAACGGGTCGAACGTTCCGGGATAGACCGCGATCACCATGTCGGCTGCTCCTACGCGCGCCCGCTCCGGGGCGTGGCGCGGGCATTATGCACGCGCGGGTCGCAGCAGATGGAACGCTACGCTGCCGGCACGTCCGGCTCGAACGAGAGCCAGTCCTGCGCCCTTCAGCAGGCCTTCGTCGAGCGGCGCCGGCGCCTCCAGGTAGATGATTCCCTCGGGCTTCAGCAGGCGGCAGGCCGCCGCGAGTGCCGGGGCCTGCAGCGGGCTGTCAAATGGCGGGTCGAGGAACACGACGTCATAGGCCGCGGCAGGCAGGCGCGCGGCCACGCTCAATGCATCGCCGGCGACGATCTCCACCTGGCGCGCTTCGATGCGCGTGCGCACAGCGCGCAGCGCATCCAGCGCCTTCGCATTCGACTCGACGAGCGTCACGGATCGCGCGCCCCGCGATGCGAGTTCGTAGCCGAGCGCGCCGGTCCCGGCGAAGAGATCGACGCCGGACAGGGTCGCGAATTCCGGGTACAGGTGCTCCAGCCAGTTGAAAAGCGTCTCGCGAACGCGGTCCGGCGTGGGGCGCAGACCGGGGAGATCGGCGACCGGCAGCGGCGTGCGCTTCCAGCGGCCGCCGATGATGCGCACCTGGCGCGGCATGCCGCGCCGGCCATTGCGGCCTGTCACGGAAACATGATCTTGCTTTGTTAAACTCGATCGCGACCTCGGGTGCTGGAGCCCGCGTGTCTCGTCCTCCGCAGAGCGCCCTGATCGCTTCCCCCGCATCGCGAAATGATAAGCCCCGCACACGCTGAAAGCGCCAAGGGCGGCTGGCTCGCGAAGCTCAAACGGGGACTAACGAAGACCCGCGTCAACATCGTCGGCCTGTTCTCCGGCGGCGTGGTGGACGACGCGTTCCTCGAAGAACTCGAGATGGCGTTGATCTCCGCCGATGTCGGCGTCTCGCTGTCGGCCGATCTCGTCGCCACATTACGCACGCAGATCAAGCTCAAGGGGCTGAAGACGCAGGACGAGGTGCGTCAGGCATTGCGCGACGAACTTGCACGCCGGCTGGCGCCCGCCGAAGGTCGCTTCGACGCGACGCGGACGAAGCCCTATGTCGTAATGGTCTGTGGCGTCAACGGTTCGGGCAAGACGACTTCGATCGGCAAACTGGCCAAGTGGTTCGCCGCGCAGAACCGCTCGGTACTGCTTGCGGCGGGCGACACCTTCCGCGCCGCTGCGCGCGAACAACTGGCCGTCTGGGGTGCGCGCAACAACGTCGAAGTGATCGCTCAGAGCGGTGGCGATCCGGCTGCTGTTGTGTTCGACGCCGTTTCTGCGGCAAAGGCGCGCGGTGTCGATGTGCTGATCGCCGACACGGCAGGGCGCCTCCCCACGCAGGCGCACCTGATGGAGGAACTCCGGCGCGTGAAACGCGCGCAGGACAAGGCGCTGCCCGGCGCGCCGCACGAGATCATCCTGATCGTCGACGGCACGACGGGGCAGAATGCGCTGGCGCAGGTACAGGCATTCGATGCCGCGGTCGGGCTGACCGGCCTCGTCGTGACCAAGCTCGACGGCACCGCCAAGGGCGGCGTGCTGGTGGCCATCGCCGCGCAGCGCGCCGGCCGGCCGCTGCCAATACTCTTCATCGGCGTTGGCGAGGGCATCGATGACCTGCAGCCATTTTCTGCGGCCGAGTTTGCCGATGCGCTGGTCGGCAGCGGAGCAGCACAGTGAACCTCGCCGCCGTCGACCTCGGCTCGAACAGCTTCCGGCTCGAGATCGGACGTGTCGACGGAGCCCACATCGTGCGCGAGGGCTACTGGAAGGAGACGGTGCGTCTCGCCGCCGGCCTCGACGACACCAACAAGCTGTCGAAGAAGTCGATCGAAACGGCGCTGGCGACGCTGGCGCGCATGAACGAGCGCCTGCGCGGCATGCCGGGCGAACAGGTGCGCGCGGTCGGCACGCAGACGCTGCGGCTGGCGCGCAACGTCAACGACTTTCTCGTCGAGGCACAGGACACGCTCGGCTATCCGATCGAAGTGATCTCGGGCCGCGAGGAAGCGCGCCTCGTGTTCGAGGGCTGCATGCACACGCTGCCGCCCTCCAACCTGCGGCGCCTGGTCGTCGATATCGGCGGCGCCTCCACCGAAATCATCGTCGGGCGCGGCTTCAGTGCGGACCGGGCCGAGTCCTTCAAGGTCGGCTGCGTGAACACGTCGCTGCGTTTCTTCAGGGACGGGCGCATTGATCGGCCTTCGCTGAAGAAAGCGCAGGTTGCTGCGGCCGCGGAATTCGAGGAGGCGATCAGCGGATTCTCGCGCGCGCAGTGGGAGGAGGCGTTCGGATCGAGCGGCACTGTCGGCGCGGTTTCGGAAATCCTGCGGGCGCAGGGCTGGTCCGATGGCACGATCGACGGCGAAGGGCTGTTGAGGCTGCGCCATGCCCTGCTCGACGCCGGCGAGATCCGGCGCATCAGGCTGCCGGGGCTGAAGCCAGACCGGCAGGAAGTCCTGGCCGGGGGCGTGGCAGTCCTTTCAGCCGTCTTCGACACGCTCGGGATCGACGAAATGCGTCCGGCACGGGGCGCGTTGCGCGTCGGCGTCCTGTATGACCTGCTCGGGCGGCGCGAGCAGCATGATCTGCGCGACTCCACGGTCGAGCGCATGCTGGAGCGGTTCAGCGTCGATCGCGCGCAGGCGCAGCGCGTCGCGGCGACCGCGCTGCAGCTGTACCGTGAACTCGTTCCCGGGGCGCGCGAGGAGATGGGCAAGCAGCTGGGCTGGGCGGCACTGCTGCACGAGGTGGGATTTGCGATCTCGCACGGCGACTATCACAAACACTCCGCCTACCTGGTCCAGCACGCCGACCTGGCGGGATTCTCGACATCGGACCAGGACCATATCGCGCTGCTGGTACTGGGGCAGCGCGGCAACCTGAGGAAAGTGCACGCGGTCGTCGAGGATCGTGACCGCGCCACGAGCGTGCTTGCGCTGCGCCTGGCCGTGATCCTCAACCACGCGCGCCGCGGCACTGCGCTGCCGCGGTTCGTGCTGAAGTTCGGCCGCTCGATCGAGTTCGCCCTGGACGCCGAGTGGCTCGCGCGGCATCCGCTGTCGCAGTACCTGCTGGACGAGGAAGCCGCACACTGGCAGCGCGTCGGCATCGCCTTCAATGTCCGCGCGCTGCAGGCAGCTTAGATAGTCACTGCATGACCCACGGCGCCCGCGGTGCATCGCGGACGGGATGAGCCGCGCTGAGCAGCGGCCTTGCGATCAGCGACGTCGCGCGCCAACGCGGGCCCCTGCGGTCACGTCGGGGCTGCCCTAAAGCAGGTCAGGACTGATCACCGCCCGCAGGACGGCCTGTTCCTCTCCGCCACGTTCGCGCGAACTGATCCACCAGACGCCCGCCTTCTTCATCGACCAGTCCAGGGCCTCACCGGCCAGCAGGAAACTCGCGACGTGGCCGAGCGTCGGCTGGTGGCCGACGACGACGGCCGGCAATCTGGCGTGCGGCCAGTCCGCCGCCAGAAGCACGTCGCGAACGCCCGCGCCAGGTGCGATCTCGTCGACCGTGCGCATCTTGCGATGCGACAGCTCGCCGAGGACGCGCGCCGTCTGCTGCGCCCGCGTGGCGGGGCTGACGAGAATGCGCGCACTGTCGGGCAGATGGGCATGCAGCCACTCCGCCACGCGGCGCGCCTGCTTCTCGCCGCGCCCGGTCAGCTTGCGGCCGAGATCGGGTTCTCCGATCTCCGCTTCGGCGTGCCGCCAGAGGATGAGCTCCATCGTCAGTCGCCAATGCTCGCAGCCAGCCGGGTCAGCAGGTCCTGCTGCGCCGAATACGCTCTGGATCCGCCGCGCGGTGGCCGGTAGTCGCCGTCGGGCAGCAACACCCACGCGTCGCGCGCATCGCCGAGATACGGCTTCAATCCTTCGTCGATGACGCGGCGCGCGAGCTTCGGCTGAAGTACAGGCCAGGCGACTTCGATGCGCCGGAACAGGTTGCGCCCCATCCAGTCGGCGCTCGACAGATAGACGCGCGGCTTGCCGCCGTTGCGGAAGTAATAGATGCGGTGGTGCTCGAGAAACCGGCCGACGATCGAGCGCACCTTGATGTTCTCGGACAGCCCCTTCACACCCGGCCGCAGCGCGCAGGCGCCGCGCACCACGAGATCGATCTTCACTCCGGCCTGGGAAGCGACGTACAGCGCCTGGATCGTCGCTTCGTCGGTCAGCGCGTTCATCTTCGCGATGACGCGTGCCGGCTTGCCCGATTTTGCGAGCGCGACTTCGGCGTCGAGTGCCGCCAGCAGGTTCCGGTGCAGCGAGAACGGCGCCAGCCAGAGAAGCTTCAGGCGTTCGACCTTCGTGAGGCTCGTCAGGTGCATGAACACCTTCTCCACGTCCTCGCACAGGTCGGCATCGGCGGTGAGCATGCCGAAGTCGGTATAGAGCTTCGTCGTCGTCGGGTGGTAGTTCCCGGTGCCGAGGTGGGCGTACGGCACCAGGCGCTGCTTGCCGCGCACCTCCTCCCGCCGCAGCACCAGCGTGAGCTTGGCGTGGATCTTGAGACCGACGACGCCGTAGACCACCTGCGCGCCGACGGCCTCGAGGCGCTCGGCGAGGTTGATGTTCGCCTCCTCGTCGAAGCGCGCCTTCAGCTCCACGACGACGGTCACTTCCTTGCCGCGCCGCGCCGCTTCTTCGAGGATGTCGACGAGGACCGAGATGATGCCGGTGCGGTACAGCGTCATGCGGATCGCCACGACCTTCGGATCCATAGCGGCCTGGCGCAGGAATTCGATGACCGGCTCGAAGCTCTCGAACGGATGGTGCAGCAGGATGTCGTTGCGCTTCATGGCCTCGAACATGTCCGAGCCCGCGGCGAGCTTCGCCGGCCACGCCGGAGCGAACGGCGCCCAGCGCAGCGCCGGCGTCGTCAGCTGGTCGACCAGCTGGTTGAGCCGGACGAGGTTCACGGGGCCGTCCACGCGGAACACGGCCGGGTCGGGCAACTGGAACTGTTCCTGCAGCAGCGCCTGCAGGTGAGGCGGACAGGTGGCCAGTACTTCGAGCCGCACCGCGTTGCCGAAGTGACGCTGCGCGAGTTCCATGCGCAGCGCCTGGCGCAGGTTGTGCACCTCGCGTTCATCCACGCTCAGGTCCGAGTCCCGCGTCACGCGGAACTGCGAGAACCCACCGACTTCGCGACCGGGAAAGACGTCCTGCAGGTGCGATCGGATCACCGACGACAGCAGCACGAAGGCCTGTTTGCCCGGTGTCAGCCGCGCGGGCAGCGGGATCACGCGCGGCAGAACGCGAGGCACCTTCAAAATCGCGGTGGTCGATGGCCGCCCGAATGCGTCCTTGCCACCGAGCTGGAGGATGAAGTTGAGCGACTTGTTCAGCACCTGCGGGAAAGGGTGCGACGGATCGAGGCCGATTGGCGAGAGCAGCGGCCGCACTTCGCGCATGAAGTAGTCGCGCACCCACGCCCGCTGCGGCTCGTCGCGTTGTGCGCTGTTCAGCACCACGATGCGGCGGCGCTCGAGCGCGGGCATGATCGTCTGGTTGTAAAGCGCGTACTGCGCCGCAACGAGCTGGTGCGCGCGTTCCATGATGCCGATGTACACGGGTGCCAGCGGCGACGCTCCCCGCGTCTCCCGTATCTCCTCGCTGAGATCGGCGATCCGCACCTCGAAGAATTCGTCGAGGATCGACGACAGGATGCAGATGTACCGCAGGCGCTCGGCGAGCGGCACCGAGGTCCGGGCAGCCATTGCGAGCACGCGTTCGTTGAACGCGAGCATGGACAGCTCCCGGTTCAGGTAGACGTCTACCGCCGGCACTTGCTGCTTCGATCGATCGGGGTTGCGCTTGTTGCGTCGGACCATAGTGGATGAGGATGACGCGCCGATGACGACCGTACAATCGGCCGCATGGTCAGGATGTCGTGGCTCGACGCATTCTAAGCGGCGCCCCGGGTGCGGATCCGCTCGTGAGCGACAGCATCGCGCCATCGCCGCTGATCGACTTCGACCGCGTCACCCTGCGCTTTGGTGACCGGATCGTGCTCGACACGCTGAGCTTCGCCATCGCGCGCCACCAGTTCGCCGTGCTGACCGGACCGGCCGGGTCGGGCAAGACCCTCGCGATCCGTCTGATCATGGCGCTCGAACGTCCGACCGCCGGCACGATCAGTGTCGCCGGACAGCCGCTGGCAGAACTCGGTCGACGCGCGCTGCCGCATTTTCGTCGCTCGATCGGCCTTGTTCCGCAGGAACCGACGCTGCTCGACGATCGCAGCGTGCTCGACAACGTCGCGCTGCCGGCAGCGGCGGCGGGATCGTCGCGCAGCGAAGCCCGGGCGCGCGCAGCTGCAGCCCTGCAGCGGGTCGGCCTGGACGGCGTTGACCGAAACGCAATGCCGTCGAGGCTGGCGGGCAGTGTGCGCCAGCGCGTGGCGATCGCGCGTGCCCTGGTGAATCGCCCCGCGCTGCTGCTCATCGACGAGCCGCTGGCCCATCTTGACGACGCCGCGGCCACGACGGTGCTGCAGTTGCTGGAGCAGGTCGTCGGCGCCGGTGTCACCGTGGTGTTTGCATCGCACTCTCTCCCCGAGCCGCTGTCGTCGCGCGCGCGCGTCATCCGGCTGGCTGGGGGCGGTGCATGAGCGCGGTCGCTGAACGGTTCTACGCGCTGCGCCGGGCCGTCGGGATGCTGGCGCGGCAGCCCGGGCGCTTTCTGCTTGCCGTCGCTCTCGCTGCCGCCGCGATGGCGCTGCCGCTGATGCTCGCCGCGCTGGCGCTGGCGACACTGCCCGCGGTCAGGTCGATGAAGGCCGGTCCGGAGATCAGCATCTTCGTCAAGGCGGGGTCCACGGCTGGTGACCTCGACGCGATGAGAAGCCGGCTCGCCTCGCTCGAAGGCGTAGCCAGCGTGCGCGTCATTACGCGGGACCAGGCTCTGACAGAACTCAGCAAGCGCTCCAGCCAGGCCGGTGTCGCGGACACTCGTTCGAATCCCCTGCCGGACACGCTCGTGGCCCGCTTCCCGCTCGACGCCGACCCCACGCAGATCGAGCGCGCGGCTGACGCGGCGCGGCAGTGGGCCGGAGTTGACATCGTGCAGGCCGACATCGACTGGTTCCGTCGCCTCGTCGCATGGAAGCGGGCCGGGTTCGTCGCAGCAGCCGGCGCCGCAGCGGTGGCCGCACTGCTGGTCGTCTCGGCGTTGCTCGGCGCGGCGCTTCTGGTGGCGCGACCCCAACGCGATGAGATACGCGTGCTGCAGTGCGTTGGAGCGCGGCCTTCATTCGTGCGGCGCCCCCACGCCTATGCGGCCGCGATCGCGCTGGCGCTGGGAGCCGCGCTGGCCTGCGTGTTCGTCAGGGCAGCGATCGCAGGGCTCGGTCCTCACGCGGAATCGCTTGGACTGGTGCTGCCCAACGTGGCGATCTGGTGGTCGCTGGCGTTCGCTGCGGTCGCAGCATGGGTCGGCGGCGCGGTTGGCGCAATCGCGGCCTGGGCTCAAATGCGCCGCCACTCTCCATAGTGAGTATGCGCACACATTCTCGGGAATCGTTACGCTGTATATTTTCCGATCAAATCGATCGGGATTGAACTTTTCCCCGGAACCTCTTTCTAATCGGTTAGCACTCAGCAGCACAGAGTGCTAGGATGTCTATGAAAGGAGCCTTCGGAGTGACTCGTAGCCGTTCCAAGACCGCCACCCATGGGCTGATCCCCGCGGGCTCGCATGCGCTGATCCTTCATCCGGGCAGCGTCGGCACCATTGACGCGTATATCCAAGCCGCCAATCGCGTGCCGCTGCTGACCGCCGAGGAAGAAGTCCGGCTCGCCCGTCAGTTCCGCGAGAGCAACGATCTCGACGCGGCTGGTCGTCTGGTGATGTCGCACCTGCGCCTGGTCGTGGCCGTTGCGCGCAACTATCTCGGCTACGGACTGCCGCATGCCGACCTGATCCAGGAGGGCAACATCGGCCTGATGAAGGCCGTGAAGCGCTTCGATCCGGAGCGCGGCGTTCGCCTGGTGTCGTTCGCATTGCACTGGATCCGGGCCGAAATTCACGAGTTCATCCTGCGCAACTGGCGGCTGGTGAAGGTCGCTACTACCAAGGCTCAGCGCAAGCTCTTCTTCAACCTGCGCAGCATGAAGCAGGGTCTCGGGACGATGAGCCCCGGTGAGATCGAGGGCGTCGCGCGCGAATTGAACGTGAAACCCCAGGAAGTTGCGGAAATGGAAACGCGGCTCTCGGGCGGCGACGTCGCGCTCGAAGGTCGCATCGAGGACGGCGAAGAGGAATTTGCGCCGATCGCGTACCTGGCCGACGAGGACTCCGAGCCGACCGAGGTGCTGCAGCGGCGGCAGCACGACTTGCTGCAGACCGAGGGCGTGCGCCAGGCGATCGAACAGCTCGATCCGCGCAGCCGTCGCATCATCGAAGCGCGCTGGCTGAACGAGGATGCGGACGGCCAGGTCGGGACCGCGACGCTGCATGACCTCGCGGATGAATTTGGCGTCTCTGCGGAACGAATCCGCCAGATCGAGGCCAAAGCTTTGCAGAAGATGCGCCTGGCGCTGACGTCGTACCAGTAAGGAATGATCGGCGCCGACATGTTTTAGACGAATCTGAGGATTCCGCCTCCGCTCCTCCCCCCTCTCCTCCGACGAGGCGGACACTGGCCCCAGCCTAGCTGGGGCCTTTTTTTGCGCCGGATAATGAGCTGATGCAGTACCTCGCCGTCACGGCCGCGCCTCGACTTGCCGGTTCCGATGCCGGGATGCGTCCTGTCGCAACGCGGGTCGCGCATGGAGCCCGCCCGATCCCGCTGGAACTCCGGCGCCGCGCAGATCGGCCGGGCACCGGCGCGCTCGAAGTCGGCCGCGTGCATTCGGGAGGGACCTGGAGCGATGCCGATGTCCACCGGGAGATCGCGTCCGCGCTCGATCCGGAATGGGCGCCGGCGTTGCGGGCGCGACTCGAGTGGTATATGTGCCGCGGCGCGTTCTTTCATACCGACGCGCACTTCGGCGACGTGTTGTTTGGCGTCTGGTACGTCAGCGGGCCGCCGGTCGACATGGTGTTCCCGCTCGCGGGGTTGTGCCTTGCCGTCGAGCCGGGCGCGCTCGTCGTCTTCGATCCGTTCGAGGTCCACGGCGTGCTTCGCCGCGGCGCTGAAAGGTACTGCGCCGGCGACTACGCCGATGCGGCAGCGAGCGTTTTCATCGGCTTCGAAGTTGACCTGACGGATTCTGTCCGGGACCGCTTCGGCATGGGCGCATACTTCGCGGACGCACGCGTGGTGTCGAGCGCGACGCGTGTCTCCGCAACCACCGGAATGATCGACTAGGCGCGGCGCCTCAGAGAAGCTGGCGCAGGTCGGCGACGATGTCGTCCACCGACGTGCCGTGCCGGACAAAGAGACGCACGCGTCCATCGGTGTCGAACACGTAGGCCCCTGCGGTGTGGTCCATCGTGTATGAAGTCGGCGTCTTGCCGGCAACCTTCTGGTAGAAGATCTTGAACTCCCTGGCGGTCGCCGCCGTCTGTTCGGGCGACCCGCGCAGCGCTATGAAGCTCGGATCGAAACCCGGCACGTACTGCGCCAGCACCGCCGCGGTGTCGCGCTCGGGGTCGATCGTGATGAACACCACCTGAACCTTCTCGCCGGCGGCGCCGAGCCGCTTCTTCGCCTCGGCAAAGTCCGAGAGGGTGGTCGGACACACGTCCGGACACTGCGTGAACCCGAAGAAGATGACCACCAGTTTGCCGCGGAAGTCGGCCAGCGTGCGTTGTCCGCCGCTCGCCGATTCGAGCGTAAAGCCGCGCGCGTAATTGGCGCCGGTGATGTCGACTGACTTGAAGGCCGGCGGGGAGCAGCCGGCGAGCAGCCCGCCCGCGATGACGGTCAGGCATACGATGAACGCACGGATCATGGCCGCCTCCCCGATTCGAACCCGCGATCAGACGTAGTGATCGGCGAGCAGCGCCGCAAACAGCGCCGCGAGGTAGACGATCGAATAGTTGAATGTCGCACGGGCCAGAGCCGGCGTCGGCGCGCGGTAGAGCCGCCATGCGTAGGCGACGAACACCGCTCCAAGCGCCAGCGCCGCGAACAGGTACAGCAGTCCGGACATCTGCACCACATAGGGAAGCGCGGTTGTCGCGACAAGCCCGATCGTGTAGAGCAGCACGTGCAGCCGCGTCAGCGGCTCACCATGCGTGACCGGCAGCATCGGCCAGCCGGCCTTGCGGTAGTCCTCGATGCGGTACAGCGCCAGCGCCCAGAAATGCGGGGGCGTCCAGACGAAGATGATGAGCGCAAGCAGCCACGCTTCCGGCGGCGCACTGTTCGTGACGGCGGCCCAGCCCAGCACCGGCGGCATCGCGCCGCTCATGCCGCCAATGACGATGTTCTGCGGTGTGTGCGGCTTGAGCAGCACCGTGTACACGACCGCATAGCCGACAAACGTCGCGAACGTGAGCCACATCGTCAGCGGGTTCACCTGCGTGTACAGCACCCACATGCCGGCTCCGCCGATGAAGCCGGAAAACGCCAGCGCCTGCACGGCCGTCAGGTCACCGCGCGGCAAAGGCCGCATCCGCGTGCGTGCCATCTTCGCGTCGATATGCTGCTCGATCAGCGAGTTCACCGCGAAGGCCGCCCCGGCGAGCAGCCAGATGCCCAGCGTGGCCATCAGCACGGCCCGCGGCGAGGGCAGCCCGGGCACCGCGAGAAACATGCCGATCACCGCGCAGAAAATGGCCAATTGCGTGACGCGCGGCTTGGTCAGCGCCCAGTACTGGGACGCGAGGTGGCCCAGCGAGCGCTGGGCGGCGGAGAGCTGGCCGGGCATCAGTTTCTGTGGCTCTGCGAAGAACCTGCGATTTTACCGCCTGCACGCGTCCGATCGACCGCCACGACGAGCAGGACGACCAGCAGCGCAGCCCCGCCACTGTGCAGCACGGCCGACGCGAGCGGCCAGTTCAGCACGACATTCGAAAGGCCGGTCGCAAGCTGCAGCAGCAGCGCGGCGAGGAGTCCCCGGGACACGGGCCCGAGTCCCGGCACCCTCCAGGCCGCCGCGACGAACCCTGCGAGCAGCATCAGGACGAACACCGCAAAGACGCGGTGGGTGAAGTGAATCGCCACCAGCGACTGGAACGGAATCATCGCGCCGTCGCCGGTCATGCCGAGCGGGCGCCACAGCGTGTAGCCGTGCACGAAGTCCATCGGTGGCAGCCATGCGCCCTGGCACTTCGGTAGGTCCGGGCACGCAAGCACGGCATAGTTGCTGCTGACCCAGCCGCCCAGTGCGATCTGCAGGGCGACCACACCCAGCGCGGCGAGGGCCAGCGGTGCCAGCCGCGCCGCCCGCGGCACGACGGGCGGCGGCGGGCCCTCCCGCAATGCCAGCAGCGTCAGCAGTGCCAGCAGCATCATGCCGCCCAGCAGGTGCGCCGTGACGACGACAGGCTGCAGTTTCATCGTCACAGTGAACGCGCCAAAGGCGCCCTGCACGCACACCCACAGCAGGGCGGCGGTGGCGAGCCAGGGCGAAGGCGCGTCGCGATCGAAGCGCTGCCGCCGCCATGCCTGGATCGTCAGAATGATGATCAGCAGGCCGATGCCCATCGCGAAGTAGCGATGCAGCATTTCGATCCAGGCCTTCGTCATCGTGACCGGACCGGTGGGCTGGGCCGTTTCCGCGGCGCGGATCGATTCGCCCGCCGATAACGGATTCGAATGCCCGTAGCACCCGGGCCAGTCCGGGCAGCCCAGTCCCGAGTCGGTGAGGCGCGTGAAGCTGCCGAACATGATGAGGTCGAGCGTCAGGAAGGCGGTGACCCACGCGAGCTTGCGGTACTTGGCCGGGTCACGCGAAAGCGCGACGTACGCAAGCGGCACGGCCGCGACGCCGACGCCCTTGAGAGCGAGCCAGCCGAGCGCTGCCGCGTCCATCAGTCCTTGCGCTCGACGCGCATCCAGTGGCTCGATGCCGTCAGCAGGCGCGCCAGGTCCTTCTTCACGCGTTGCTGGTCCGGCTCCTGCGGCCAGCGCAGCATGAGGTTGCCCATCGGATCGACGAGCCACACGTGACCCGCGGTCGCACTCCCGTCCGGCGCCAGCAGATTGCGCACCGCAGCCGACGGCGCGCGCACGAACAGCATGCCGTCATAGTCGCGCAGCAGCTCGGGTGCAATGGCCGCGTCGCCCGTGATCAGCCATACGCGCTCGATGCGGTCGCGCTCCTTGCCCGTCATCAGCCGCTGCTGCCGCATCTGCAGCAGCGCCGCCGAACACGCAGCGTCGCACGAGGCGTCGGACGCCGTCACCATCACCCACTTGCCGGCCAGTTCGTCGAAAGAAAATGCCCGGCCGTCGAGCCTGGCAAGCCCGAGTGGGGGCACCGGACGCGGCTCGAGCAGCGCACCGTAGTTGGTGCGTCCGCTCGGAGGAAACACGTAATAGGCGAGGTACGACGCCACCACCGGGGCAGCGCAGACGGCGATGACCGCATAAAGCAGGCGGTATCGGCGCCAGTGGCCCGGCCCCCTCACGGCGTCGGCCTTCAGGTTCATGCGCCCTTTCGCCGCAGCGCACGCGCGCCGTAATACAGCGTCAGACCGGCGCTGAGGATGGCGAGCCCGTACCACTGCAGCGCATAGCCGCGATGCTTCTCCACACCTGCCGCCGGCCTTGGCCAGACGCGGCGCAGTCCATCGGCAGTGTCGTTTGTCTGCTGCACGATGAGGGGCGCAACGTCGATGCGGGCCACCCGTTCGAAGTCTGCAAACTCGAGATTGGGCCAGATTCCCGGCAGCGACAGGCTTGCGGCCGGCGCGAGTTCGAGCAGGTGTGGCACACGCGCCACCGCGAGGCCCTCGACGGTCACCGGCCCGTCCGGCGTCACCAGCGGCGGCATGCGCGCCGGGTCGCGCGCATCGCGCGGCAGCCAGCCACGGTTCACCAGCACTGCGCTCCCGTCTCCCAGTCGCAGCGGCGTGACAACCTGGAAGCCGGCAGCTCCATCGAGCGTGCGGTTGTCGACGAACACTGTCGCCGCGCCAATGAAGCCACCCCGCAGGGTGACCCGGCTTGGCAGCGCTGCTGCCACCGCCAGTGCATCACTGCGGCTCGACACCGCGACCGGCGCGGCGGCCTCGGCGGCGATCCAATGCGCCTCGATCGCTTCCTTCGCATCGCCGCGCCTCGTCTGCCAGTTGCCGAGCAGCGTCGCGAGCACTGCGACAGCCACGCCGGCGGCGATTGCCAGTGCCGTGTATAGCGTCGAGGCGCGGGTGTTCATCGTCCGCAGTGGGATAATGCGAAGGCCGATCGGCACTCACGCATGCGCACCATCATCGTCATCGCCTTCGTCGGCATCCTCGTTTCACTGGGCTCGGCGCTTGTGTTTCTCGTGCGCGACCGCGGCAGCACGAACCGGACAGTGAATGCACTCACGGTGCGCGTCGGCCTGTCGGTGGCGTTGTTCCTCTTCATCCTCTTCAGCTATTGGATGGGCTGGATCGAGCCGCGTTCCTATTAGAGCGGCGTGGAAAAGACTGCGGCGCCCGCAGGCGCCGCAGTCTGCCACCCGGACCGTCGGCTAGAGCCAGTAGACGACGATGTAGAGGCCGATCCAAACGACATCGACGAAGTGCCAGTACCACGCGGCGCCCTCGAAGGCGAAGTGATGGTCCGGCTTGAAGTGCCCGCGCGCCAGCCGAAGCAGCACGACGCTCAGCATGATGGCGCCGACGAACACGTGGAAGCCGTGAAAGCCCGTCAGCATGAAGAACGTCGAGCCGAAGATTCCCGACGACAGCCTGAGGTTCAAGTGTGAGTAGGCGTGCCCGTATTCGTACATCTGCACGCCGAGGAAGGTCGCTCCCAGCAGGACCGTGAGCGCCAGCCACATGATCGCGCTGCTGCGGTGATTGGCCCTCAGCGCATGGTGAGAGATCGTCAGCGTCACGCCCGAGCTGAGCAGCAGCGCCGTGTTGATCGTCGGCAGCCAGAAGGGTCCGATCCTCGTGAATGCATCGACGATGCCCGCGGGTCCGTTGTGCGGCCAGGTCGGGTTGAAGTCCGGCCACAGCAGCTTGTGATCGAAATCGCCCAGCATCGGCGCCGTGATCACGCGCGCGTAGAACAGCGCGCCGAAGAACGACGCGAAAAACATCACCTCGGAGAAGATGAACCAGCCCATCCCCCAGCGGAACGAGGCATCGACCTTGCGGTTGTAGGCGCCGTGCTCGGACTCTCCGGCGACCGTCGAGAACCAGCCGATCATCATGTAGACAAGGGTGGCCAGGCCGATCGCCAGCGGGATGAATCCGGTCGTGTTGTGGTTGACGACGAGACCGGCGCCGATGCCCGTGAAGGCCATCGCGATCATTCCGACCATCGGCCAGCGGGCCGGCGCCGGCACGAAGTAGTCCGGCGCTGCGCCGCCGTGTGTGTTGGCCATCTTCTCTCCCTTCTTCTCGTCTAGCTCACGACCGTTCTTACGACCAGCAGCAGCACCGTCACGAAGACCGCCGCCGCGATGATGCCGGCGATGATCACGTGCACCGGATTCAGCTGCGCTGCATCCCTCTCATACCCTGCGCGCTTGCGCACTCCGAAGAACGACCAGAGCACGGCCCGCATCGTCTGCAGGAAACCCGCCCGGCGCGGCGCCGGAGCCGGTCCGCGGTCGGTATTCGGGTCGTCGGCCATCACTTCATCCATTCGGCGTCGCCGCGCTTCCCGCCGCCGGTTTCGCGACGGCACCGCCCACTTCGAAGAAGGTGTACGACAGCGTGATCGTCTTCACGTCCTGCGGCAGCGCCGGGTCGATGAAGAACACCACCGGGAACTGCCGCGTTTCTCCTGCCGCCAGCGTCTGCTGCTGGAAGCAGAAGCACTCCAGCTTCTGGAAGTGCGCCGCTGACTGCATCGGCGCGTAGCTCGGGATCGCCTGCCCCGCCATCGTGCGCGACTGCGTGTTGACGAGGTCGTAGGTCACGTGCACCAGTTCGCCGGGATGCACCTGCATGTGGTTCACATGCGGCCTGAAGCGCCACGCGCCCTGCGCGTTGGCGTCGAACTCCACGGTGATCGTGCGCGACCGGTCGACCTGCGTGTTGCGCGCCGCGCGCTCGGCATCGGCATCACGGTTCGTGACGATGTTGATGCCGGTGGCCTCGCAGATCTTCCGGTACAGCGGCACCAGCGCCCAGCCGAAGCCGAACATCAGCACGGCCACGACGACGAGCTTGCGCATGATCGTGCGGTTGTCGCCCGCGACTTCGGATGCCGTTTGCCCGGTGCGCACGATCCGCCCTCAGCCGCCGACCAGCCAGCGGCGCGCGATGACGCCGAGGAAGAACACCAGCACGATGGACCCGAGGATCAGTGCGGTGCGCCGGTTCTGCCGGCGCTCCTCGTCATCGCGCTTCACGGCGTCAGCCACGATCACTTGACGACCGGCGGCGTCTCGAACGTGTGGAACGGCGCCGGCGACGGCACAGTCCATTCCAGGCCTCCGTCCTCGGCATGCCACGGATTGGCGGCGGCTTTGGGCCCGCCCTTGATGCACTTGACGACCGCGTACAGGAACAGCAGCTGTGTCAGGCCGAAACCGAACGCACCGATCGACGCCAGCATGTTGAAGTCGGCGAACTGCAGCGGGTAGTCGGCGTAGCGCCGCGGCATCCCGGCCAGCCCGAGGAAGTGCATCGGGAAGAATGTGACGTTGAAGAAGATCATCGACAGCCAGAAGTGCCACTTGCCGACCGTCTCGTCGTACATGTGGCCGGTCCACTTCGGCAGCCAGAAGTAGGTGCCGGCGAACAGCGCGAACAGCGAGCCCGCGACCAGCACGTAGTGGAAGTGCGCCACCACGTAGTAGCTGTCCTGCAGCTGGATGTCGATCGGCGCCATCGCCAGGATCAGGCCCGTGAAGCCGCCCATCGTGAACACGAAGATGAAGCCGACCGCGAACAGCATCGGCGTCTCGAAGGTCATCGAGCCCTTGTACATCGTCGCGACCCAGTTGAAGACCTTCACGCCGGTCGGAATGGCGATCAGCATCGTCGCGTACATGAAGAAGAGCTGACCGGTGACCGGCATGCCGGTCGTGAACATGTGGTGCGCCCAGACGATGAACGACAGGATCGCGATCGACGCGGTCGCGTAGACCATCGACGCATAGCCGAACAGCGGCTTGCGCGCGAACACCGGGATGATCTGGCTGACGATGCCGAACGCCGGCAGGATCATGATGTAGACCTCGGGGTGCCCGAAGAACCAGAAGATGTGCTGGTACATCACCGGGTCACCGCCGCCGGCGGCGTTGAAGAAGCTGGTGCCGAAGTGGCGGTCCGTCAGCGTCATCGTGATCGCGCCCGCCAGCACCGGCATCACCGCGATCAGCAGGTACGCCGTGATGAGCCAGGTCCAGACGAACATCGGCATCTTCATCAGCGTCATGCCGGGCGCGCGCATGTTCAGGATCGTCGTGATGATGTTGATCGAGCCCATGATCGAAGACGCGCCGAGGATGTGCAGCGCGAAGATCGCAAGGTCCATGCCCGGGCCCATCTGCACCGTCAGCGGCGCGTAGAGCGTCCAGCCGGCCGCGGTGGCGCCGCCCGGCACGAAGAACGAGATGACGATCAGCATCGCGGCAGGCGGCAGCAGCCAGAAGCTGAAGTTGTTCATGCGCGCGAACGCCATGTCGGGCGCGCCGATCTGCAGCGGGATCTGCCAGTTCGCGAAGCCCACGAACGCCGGCATGATCGCGCCGAACACCATGATGACGCCATGCATCGTCGTCAACTGGTTGAAGAACTCCGGCTTCCAGAACTGCAGTCCGGGCTGGAACAGTTCCAGCCGGATGCCGAGCGCCAGCACGCCGCCGAACAGGAACATCGTGAAGCTGAACCACAGGTACATCGTGCCGATGTCCTTGTGATTGGTGGCGAACAGCCACCGCCGCCAGCCGTGCGGGTGATCGTGGGCGTGATCGTGCCCTGCGTGATCGGTCGGGGAATGGACGACTGCGCTCATCGGTGCTCCTGGTCCTTGTTCGTACTGCCGCCTGTGTCTGATCCGGCTACTTGCGCGCCGCCTTGAAGTCCGCCGGCTGAACCTCGCCGGCGCCGTTGCCCCACGAGTTCCTTGTGTAGGTCGCGACCGCGGCGAGTTCCACGTCAGACAGTGCCTTCCACGACGGCATCGCATTCTTGCCGTTCAGCATCAGCGTGATCTGGTCGCCCTTGCCCGCAGCGATGACCTTGCTGCCCGCCAGCGCCGGGAAGGCCCCCTGCACACCCTGTCCATTGGCCTGGTGACAGGCCTGACAGTTGGCCTGATAGACCTTCTCGCCGCGCGCCACCAGTTCGGCCTGAGTCCAGGTCTTGTTCGGATCGTCGGCGAGGGCCGCCATCTGCTGCTTCCTGCCCGCGACCCACTTGGCGTAATCCTCGGCGGAGACAACCTGCACGACGATCGGCATGAAGGCGTGATCCTTGCCGCACAGTTCGGCGCACTGGCCGCGGAACGTGCCGGTCTGCTCCGCCTTGAACCAGGTGTCGCGCGCGAATCCGGGGATCGCGTCCTGCTTGACTGCGAAGGCCGGTACCCACCAGGCGTGGATCACGTCGCTCGCCGTCGTGATGACACGCACCTTCCTGTTGACGGGCACGACCAGGGGATTGTCGACCTCGAGCAGGTAGGTCGGCGACTTCGCCTCGCGTCCGTCGATCTGCGCAGCCGGCGTCGCGAGCTGCGACAGGAACGAGATGCCCTCGCCTTCGCCACGCAGGTAGTCGTAGCCCCACTTCCACTGGTAACCGGTGACCTTGATCGTCAGGTCGGCGTTGCTGGTGTCCTTCATCGCGACGACAGTGCGGGTCGCCGGCAGCGCCATGATGATGACGATCAGGAAGGGGATCACGGTCCAGATGATTTCGACCATGGTGTTCTCGTGCCAGTGGGCGGCGACGGCACCTTTCGACTTACGGTGCTTCCAGATCGAATAGAACATGACGCTGAACACCGCGACGAAGATCACCGTGCAGATGACCAGCATCATCGTGTGCAGGTCATAGACCTGCTCGGCAATCGGGGTCTTCGGGGGCGCCAGATTGAACCGGCTCTGGACTGCCATCGCGCTTCCGGCGGCGCCGGCTGCAAAGGTCGCGAGCAGCGCACGCGCGGCCCCGTATCGAGAGAACACTATCATAGCCATCGCCCGTTCACTTCTCCGGCTTTTTTCCTGTCGATCACACGCTACCGCGCGGGTCCTCCGCCAGCGCTGCCCGAAGCTCCCGCCCCAGCGCTGCGCGCCTCCCTTCCGCAAGGTACCGCCCTACCTCGACGCGCTGCCGCGCCGATACCAGCTCCACTTTCACGCGCAAGCCGGGTCCGGTCCCGCGCTGCGACAACTCCACCCTCACCCAAGGCAGATCGAAGATGAACTCCGATCGCCGGGTCGCCTCGTGCCGCTCCACCACGATCCGGCCGTCTCGCAGCTCGATGCGCTCGAAATCTGCGGCATGCCTGCCGTAGCAAAGAAACGCTGCCGCCACCGCGACCAGTTCAAGGCCGACGAACGGGAGCACCATCCAGAGACCCTGCGCGGCGAACGCCACACCGAAGGCGAATGACACCGCCATGAGTGACGCAAACACCACTGTCAGTTGCCAGGGACTGGCCGAACAGTTCTTCTTGATCAGCCAGTGCCTGGAGTCGGTCACGCGCCCGCCTGCCCTCGCGTCGACCGTGTCGGCGCAAAATGGGCGCGATTATATGCAAAGCGACGCCCGGCGGGCGCCGCTTTCCGCTGGTGCACCGCAAATACGCGGTCCGCAGACCGGTGCTCAGGCGGTCGCTCGACCGCCCTTCCGACGGCCGACTGCGCCAGCTACTCGGCCGGAATCCTCAGGTTCTGACCCGGGTAGATCTTGTCCGGGTGGCTCAGCATCGGCTTGTTGGCCTCAAAGATCTTCATGTACGCATTGGCGTTGCCGTAGAACTCCTTGGCAATCTTCGACAGCGTGTCGCCCTTCTGGACGGTGTAAAACTTGGCCTCCGGCTGCGACAGGTCGACCGTCATGTTGTCTTCGACACCGCCGACCCCGTGCACATTGCCAGCCGCCAGGATGACCTTCTCCTTGGTCGCCTGGTCCTTGGCTACACCGTAGACCTTGGCGACACCGGTGGCCCCATCGAAGGTGATGGTGAGGGCGGTGACCGTCAGGCCCAGCGTATTGACGTAGTTCTCGATCGCTGTTGCGGCCTCCCGGTTGGCCTCAGCCAGCACCGCCGGGTCGACCTTCGCCGGCGCCGCCTGCACTTCCTGCACCTTCTTGCCGAACAGTTTTTCCCCCGCTTCCTTGAAGAACGAGATCAGGCCCATGTTTCTTCTCCTCTGTGTGCGCTCTGGGTGATTTGCCGGTCCGGTGCTGCCGGAACCCGAATCCACTGTACTGCCTTTCTGTGACTACCTCTTCTTCGCGGTCAGTTGCCTCTGAAGATCTTCGACGCGGATAGTGCTGACACCGGCTGCCCGAGGCGCCGGGCGCCAGGCATGTCCATAGGCAATCTCGAACGTCAGCGGAATGCGGCCCGAAGGATCACGCCGGGCCCCGAGCGCATCCAGGACGCGTCGCGCGTTACGCCCCGAGGGCAATCCCGCCGCGCGATCGTCGCGCGGGTTGCCCCCAAGCGCGCGCACCTCGGCCAGCAGGTCGCGCGGATCGGCGAAGGTCAGCGTGATGCGCTCCGCATCCATGACCGGCGCGGCGAAGCCGCTGGCCACCATCATGTCGCCGAAATCGTGCATGTCGACGAACGGCATCGGACGCGCTTCCGGCAGCACCTCGGCCACTGCGGCGCGCAGTTCGGAGAGCGTATCCGGTCCGAAGCAGCTGAACATCAGCAGCCCATCGATGCGCAGCACCCGTTTCCACTCCGGAAACACGGCGTGCGGGATCGGGTGCCAGTGCAGCATCAGGTTGGAATAGACCAGGTCGGCCGTGCCGTCGGGAAGCGGCAGACGGGAGCCGTCGGCGACGATCCATGCGCCGTTGCGCCGCCACCAGCGCGCGATGCCGAACCCGCGCCGCTGGGCGTCGAGGCCGGCCCGCGCCATTTGCGTGGAGATGTCCACACCGACCCAGCGCGCGCCGGGATACCGGGCGAGCAACGGATCCCGCGAGCGGCCCAGTCCGCAGCCAACATCGACGATGTCACGCGGCTCGAGCCGGATGTAATCCAGGCGGCTTTGCAGCCTGCGGTCGACCTCTCTCAGGAGCACGTCGGCCGCCGCGAGACGGGCGACGCGCCGGTCGAACTGGCGTGCAACGGTTCCGGCCCGCGCCGGAGTGCGCTGGGGACCGGCCATCGCGGGCTCGGCATCGGAGAACACGTGCGGCATGGCTTGATCCAGTATAGGTTCCATGGCGCATCGCTAAGCTTCGGCGATGGCCACCAGCACAGCACCGCACCAGCGCACGATCGGACGGTTAGGCTGGCTGGCGCCCCGCTGTGTCGTGTGCGCGCTGGAGCCCGGCGCGCCGCTCTGCTCTGGATGCGAGCACGACTTCTTTCCGGCCGGGGCGGTTCGGTGCCGGCGCTGTGCGCTTAGGCTGAATTCCGCGGACGCCGGCCAGTGCGGCGGCTGTCTTGCGCACCCGCCCCATTACGATGAAACGTCGGCGCTGGGCGACTACGCGGCACCGGTCTCTGGCATGGTGGCGGCGCTGAAATTCGGCGCACGGGTCGATCTGGCCGACGCCTTTGCTCGGCTGCTCGCGCAGCGGGAGACCGCGCGTGCCGATGTCGTGGTCGCGGTGCCGCTGTCGTTCGAACGCGAGAGCGAGCGCGGCTTCAACCAGGCGCTGGAAATTGCCCGCCGTTACGCGCGTCTTACCGGCATCGCGCTCGCCGAGCGGACGCTGCTGAAGGTGCGCCACACGGCGCCGCAGCAGTCGCTCGCGCGCGAGGCCCGGCAGCGCAATGTCCGCGGAGCCTTTAGTGTGACCGGTGAGGTGCGCGACCGTAGCGTGGCCGTCATCGACGACGTGATGACAACCGGCTCCACGCTCGATGAGATCGCGCGCGTGCTCAGGCACGCCGGCGCCGCGAAGGTGGTCAATCGCGTGGTCGCAAGGACACCCTGAACGTGTTCAACGTCGTTCTGATTGCGCCCGAGATCCCGCCCAACACCGGCAACGTGATCCGGCTCTGCGCAAACACCGGCGCGCGCCTGCACCTGGTGGAGCCGCTGGGCTTCGAACTCAACGATAAGCAGCTGCGGCGCGCCGGACTTGATTACCACGAGTACGCGGAGCTACGCGTCTACGGCGGTTTCGACGACCTGATGGCGCGCGAGCGTCCGCCCGTCGAGCGGATGTACTGCTGCACGACGCACGGCACGCGTCGCTATGCCGACGTCGCCTTTGCGGTGGGCGACTGGTTCGCGTTCGGTTCGGAGTCGCGCGGGCTCGACCCCGCGCTGCGCGATCTCTTCGCGCCCGAGCGTCGTCTACGTCTGCCGATGCGCGCCGGCAATCGCAGCCTCAATCTGTCGAACGCTGTGGCCGTCGTGGTCTACGAGGCCTGGCGCCAGCTGGGCTACCGCGGCGGGGCCTGAAAGGCTCAGCTGCGTCGCGAATCGACCCGCTTCGGATGGCTGCGCTGCATCTGCCGCCCGTGCAGTTCGAGGCGGTCGATGAGCAGCTCGGGGGTGTGCTCCACGATCAGCAGGTCCCAGTGTTCCCGCCGGATGAATCCTTCATCGGCCGCATGCCGCACGAAGTCCAGAAGACGGTCGAAGTAGCCTTCGATGTTGTAGATGCCGACGGGTTTCGACTGCAGCTGCAGCTGCAGCCAGGTCACCATCTCGAACATTTCCTCCAGCGTGCCGTAGCCGCCGGGCAGCACGACAAAGGCGTCGACGCGCTGTGCCATCGCGCGCTTGCGTTCGTGCATCGAGTCGACCACGTGCAGTTCAGTGAGACCCTTGTGGGCAACTTCGGGCCGCATCAGGTGCCGCGGGATGATGCCGACGATACGACCGCCGCACGCCAGTGTTTCATCGGCGAGCGTTCCCATCAGGCCCACATGACCGCCGCCATAGACGACAGTGAGCGCGCGGCGCGCCAGGACCTGCGCCAGCTCGCGCGTCGCAGCGCTGTACTCGTCGCGTACGCCCGCCTGGGAACCGCAGAACACGCAGACCGCGTTGAACGTCATTGCAGCATGCTCTCACGCTTGGGGTCGCGCGCCAGCAGGCGCTCCAGGGCCTGCGTCGGAGTGAGGACCCCTTCCAGCACCGCCACTACGGCTTCCGTGATCGGCATCTGCACGGACGCGCGGCGCGCGCGCGCCAGTACCGCTGGCGCTGACCGCACCCCTTCGGCCACGTGCCCGAGGCGACTCACGATGTCGTCGATGCGCTGACCGCGCCCGAGCGCCAGGCCCACCTGGCGGTTGCGCGACAGGTCTCCAGTGGCGGTCAGGATGAGATCGCCGACGCCGGTCAGACCCATGAATGTTTCTGGCCGGCCTCCGAGCGCGACGCCAAGGCGCGCCATTTCAGCCAGCCCGCGCGTGATCAGCGCGGCGCGGGCATTCATGCCAAGGTCCAGCGCGTCGCTGATGCCCGTGGCTATAGCGAGCACGTTCTTCACCGTGCCGCCGGCTTCGACACCGACGACGTCCTGCGAAGAGTAGACGCGCAGGGCTCCGCCGTGCAGCGCGGCGGTCACTGCGTCGCAGAAGGCGGCCTCGCCGGCGACTGTCAGTGCCGTCGGCAGGCCGCGGGCGACCTCGAGCGCGAAGCTCGGGCCGGAGACGGGACCGCATCGATGCGCCGCCTCGGGCCAGACCTGAGCCAGCACTTCGTGAGCGAGCAGCGACTCGGACTCCTCGAAGCCCTTGCACAGCCAGGCCACCGAGGCCGCAGTGCCGGACGCCGCCAGGCCACCGAGGATTTCGCGCAGCGCCCGCGTCGGCGTGGCGATGACGATCAGTTCGCGCCCGGCATGGCGAACTGCAGCATCCAGATCGTCCACGACGGCCAGTCCCTCGGCCAGCCTGACGCCCGGCAGATAGCGTGCGTTGCAGCGTGCACCCTGAAGTTCGCGCGCCTGCGCCGCGTCGCGCACGTACAGCGCGACGTCGTGCCGGGCGGCGAGCACGCACGCCATCGCCGTGCCCCACGCGCCAGCGCCGAGCACGGCAACACGGCTCATGGCATCAGGCGTTGGCGGCGCCGTTGGGACCCGCGGCCGCGGCGGGCTGTGCCTGCTGCTGTGCCATCGCGGCCAGGCGCTGCTGATAGAACGCCTCGAAATTGATCTCGGCGAGATGTATCGGCGGCAGGCCGGTGCGCGAGATCAGGTCGGCGATGCTGGCGCGCAGGTACGGATAGACGATTCCCGGGCACACGATGCCGAGAATCGGCGGCCGCTGCTCGGCGGGGACGTTGCGGATCTCGAAGATGCCCGCCTGCTTGCCCTCAACCAGGAACAGCACCTTGTCTTTGACCTTTGCGGTGACGGTGACGCGCACGACGACCTCGTGCATCGCGTCCACGACCGGCGCATCCGAGACTTCGAGCTGGACGTCGACCTTGGGGTTCTCGGTCTCGAGGAAGATGCCCGGCGCGTTGGGCATTTCGAGCGATGCGTCCTTCAGGTAGACGCGCTGCACCTGGAACACCGGCGCCTGTGCTGCCGCTGCGGGGGAAGTGTCGGTCATGATGTTTCCTGGCAGAGTGACTGGCGGGGTCGCCGCGACGTCACTGGGTTGAAATCCGGTGGGTTGGAGTCCGTCTACTGAGTGAGCAACGGTACGAGCTTGCCTTCGCGGTCGAGGGCCGACAGGTCGTCGAAGCCGCCCACATGCGTCGCGCCGATGAAGATCTGCGGCACCGTGCGGCGCCCGGTGCGCACAATCATCTCGTCGCGCCGCGCCGGATCGAGGTCGACGCGGATCTTCTCGATGTCAGCGACACCGCGCGCCTTCAGCAGCGCCTCGGCCCGCTGGCAATACGGGCACACAGCGGTGCTGTACATGACGACGTGACTCATCTCTCCTCCGTCCCGCAGTCAGCTGCGCAGCGGCAAACCCGCCTCGCGCCAGCCTGCGATACCGCCGGCCAGCACGAAGACCTCGGCAAATCCGCGGCCGCGCATCAGTGCGGCAATGCGGCCGGCGCTCGTTCCAGTCGCACATACGAGCAGCACCGGCTTGTCCTTCTTCAGGTCCGCGAGGCGGTCGCTGATCCGGTCCGAAGGGAGGTTGCGGGCATTCGGCAGCGATCCCCTGGCGAAGTCTTCGGCGCTACGCAGATCGACGATCTGCGGATTGCGCGTGTTGATGAGCTGAGTCGCCTGCAGCGTGGACAGCGACGGGCCGCTCGCCCGGCTGCGGATTGCAGGCCAGACCAGCATGGCGCCGCTAATGAACGCCACTGCGATCAGAATGATGTTGTCGACGAAGAATTGCACGATGGGCGTGATTTCCGGTCGCGGGAAAGTGGCCGCCGCCACTTGGTGGCCGGCAGTGATGGCCGTCGATGCCACGCAAACGGCGCTGGTCGAAAAGCATCGAATTATAGAATAAGCAATTCGTCATCGCCCTCTTGTCACCATGTTCAAGCTCGTGCTGCTGCGCCACGGCGAGAGCCAGTGGAACCTCGAGAACCGTTTCACCGGCTGGACCGACGTCGATCTGACGGACAACGGGCGCCGGGAAGCGAAAGCCGCGGGCGAGCTTCTACAAAGCGAGGGATATTCATTTGACATCGCTTACACCTCGGTGCTTCGTCGCGCGATCCGGACGCTGTGGATCACGCTCGACGCGATGGACCTGATGTGGCTTCCGGCCGTGCACAGCTGGCGACTGAATGAGCGCCACTACGGCGCGTTGCAGGGTCTGGACAAGGCCGAGACCGCGGCACGCTTCGGCGAGAAACAGGTGCTGATCTGGCGGCGGGCCTACGCGGTCGCGCCGGATCCGCTCACTCCGGACGATCCGCGCTGGGCCGGCCGTGACCCCCGCTACAAGCATCTTGCAGCCTCGGAGATTCCGGCGACGGAGTGCCTGAAGGACACCGTGGCGCGCGTGCTTCCGTTCTGGAAGGATTCGATTGCACCGGCCATCCAGCGTGGGCGGCGAGTCCTCGTCGCGGCGCACGGCAATTCGCTGCGGGCACTGATCAAGTACCTCGACGGCATCTCCGACGACGACATCGTCGGGCTCAACATCCCGACCGCACGTCCGCTCGTATACGAACTGGACGAGCGGCTGCGACCGATCCGCCACTACTACCTGGGCGACGCCGACGAGATCGCGCGCGCCACGGCGGCGGTGGCGGCGCAGGGACAGGCTCGCTCCGGCCCTTGAAACCGCCGGCAGCATCGCGACGCTGGGTACGCCTGCTGGCGGGCACCGCGATCGCCGCTTTCCTGGGCGCAGGCGGCGCCGTGCTGGGCCAGGACAAAGGCCGCAACGCGAAGGGCGGCACCTCGGGCGGCGGGTCCACCGCCAGGCCCGCTGCAAAATCGCCCTCATCCTCGGGCGCCTCGCCGCAGAGACAGGAGGAGCTGAAGCGCGAGCAGCGCACCCTACAGTCCGATATCGCCAGACTGAAGCGCCAGCTGGCCGCAAGCGAATCGTCGCGCTCCGAGGCATCGGACGCCCTCGCCCGGGCCGACATCGCCATTTCGAAGGCCAACCGCCGGCTGCTCGAACTCGGCCAGGATCGAGAGCGACTCGAAACGCAGCTGGCAGCGCTGATCGCCCGCCAGCAGGACGTTGCAAGCCGGAAGGGGCTCGAGCAGCGGCAACTCGACCGTGCGCTGCTGGAGCAGCACCGGCTGGGGCTGCGGGACCCGATGCAACTGCTGCTCGAAGGCGGTGACCCGAACCAGCCCGGCCGCGACCGCGTCTACCTTGGTTACCTGAGCCGGAATGCCGAAGTGTCCCTGAACGCGCTTGAGGTGCGGCGGTTACAGCTGGCGTCGCTTCAGACCCAAACCGAGGAGAAGCGCGCTGAAATTGCAAAATTGGCCGACGATGAAGACAAAAGTAGAAGATTGCTCGAAGCAGAACAGATACGCCGCAAGCGTGCCGTGCAGCAGCTGGCAAAGGAAATTGCCGGCCAGAGACAGGCGATTGCCCGCCTTGAGCGTGACGATCAGCGGCTCGGCGCGTTGATCGATCAGATTTCAAGGATCCTCGCCGAGCAGGCGCGCCGGGATGCGGAGCGCGCCCGACAGCGGGCACAGGAGGAGGCGTCGGCCCGCCATGCGACGTCGGATTCCAGATCCTCTTCGGCACGAAGCGATCAATCCAGGACCGCCGCCGCATCGAGCTATCAGCCCCCAACGACAGGTAACTTCGGCCAAATGAAAGGAAAGCTCGCCTTGCCGGTTCAGGGCACCGTCACGGCGAAGTTTGGGTCACCAAGGCGCGCCGAGGGCGGCGCGGGACCCGCTCTGAAGGGGGTCTTCCTGCAGGCACCGGCTGGCACGCCGGTCCACGCCGTGGGCGACGGGCAAGTGGTGTTCGCCGACTGGCTGCGCGGGTTCGGCAACCTTCTCATCATCGACCATGGCGACGGCTACCTTTCAGTCTACGGAAACAACGAGGCCCTTCTGCGGAACGTAGGGGACCGGGTAGCTGTCGGAGATATCGTGGCGTCAGTCGGAAATTCCGGGGGAATCGAGGCCTCCGCCCTATACTTCGAACTGCGTTTTCAGGGCCGCCCTTTTGACCCGCTCGGCTGGGTTGCGGCGCGCTAAGGTGTTCTTAAGGCTGGCGAATTACGTTCGCAGCTTCGGCTTCCGGAGGTGGCATGGCTGGCAGGATGCGTAGTGTGGGTCTCATTGGTACCGGCGCAATCGCCGGCGTCCTCGTCAGCCTGGGCATTTCCGCCTACGCGTTCCGTGACACGCGCGGCCAGATTCCGCTCGAGGAAATCCGCCAGTTCACCGAGGTCTTCGGCGCGGTAAAGCAGAACTACGTCGAGCCGGTCGACGACAAGAAACTGATGCAGGAGGCGATCTCGGGGATGCTCGCCGGGCTCGATCCTCATTCGGCGTTCCTCGACGCCGACGCGTTCAAGGACATGCAGTCCAGCACGCAGGGTGAATTTGGCGGGCTGGGCATCGAAGTCGGCGCCGAAGACGGCGTCATCAAGGTCATCGCGCCGATCGACGACACGCCGGCCGCGCGTGCCGGCGTGAAGGCCGGCGACTTCATCGTCAAGATCGACGACAAGGTCACCCGCGGCATGACACTTCCCGAGGCGGTGAAGCTGATGCGCGGCAAGCCGCGCACTCCGATCACGCTGACGATCGCGCGCAAGGGCGAGGACAAACCCCTTGAATTCAAGCTGATCCGCGACGTGATCCGGGTCCAGTCCGTGCGCGCGAAGATGATCGAGCCGGGGTACGGCTTCATTCGCATTGCGCAATTCCAGGAACGCACGGTCGACGACCTCGTCAAGCAGATCAACGATCTCTACAAGCAGGGGCCGCTGAAGGGCCTCGTGCTCGACCTGCGCAATGACCCGGGTGGCCTGCTGCATTCGGCGGTAGGCGTGACGGCGGCGTTCCTGCCGCCGCGCGCACTGGTAGTGTCGACGGACGGCCGCAACGAGGATTCGCGCCGCCGCTTCATCGCTGCGCCGGAGGACTACCTCCGTGGCCGGGGTGAGGACGTGCTGCTGAAGCTTCCGCCGCAGGTGAAAAGCGTGCCGATGATCGTGCTGGTCAACGGCGCATCGGCATCGGCTTCGGAGATCGTCGCCGGCGCGCTGCAGGACCACAAGCGCGCGACCGTCATCGGCACGCAGTCCTTCGGCAAGGGCTCCGTGCAGACGATCATCCCGCTGCGCCTCGACGGTGACGGCCCGGCGGCGATAAAGCTGACTACGGCGCGCTACTACACGCCGAGCGGCCGGTCGATCCAGGCCAAGGGCATCGTGCCGGATTTCGCGGTTGATGACACGCCGGACGGCAACTTCTCCGGGTTCAATGTGCGCGAGGCCGACCTGGTGCGGCATCTCGAAGGCACCAAGGCTGAGGACGCAACGCGGGGCGCGACGCCGCCCGCGGGCGCCGCTGCGCAGCCCGCGGCACCGGCGGATGCATCACAGTCGGCGAAGGCATCGGCGGCACGCCGCTATGAGTTCGGCAGCCCGGACGACTATCAGCTGCAGCAGGCGATGAATCACCTCAAGGGCAAACCGGTCGAGGTGGCCAAGCCCAAGGGCGAAAACGTCGCCAAGGCCGCGCGCTAGTCGCCAGCTTCGGGCAACGGGCCGCACCTGCGGCCCGTTTTCATTTCCCCGGCGGGTTCCGTGAACGACGAACAGCTGCTGCGCTACTCGCGCCACCTTCTGCTCAACGAGATCGGCATCGAGGGACAGGAGCGTCTGCGAGCGGCGCACATGCTCGTTGTCGGCGCCGGCGGCCTGGGGTCGCCGGCGGCCTTCTACGTCGCATCGGCGGGCGTCGGCACGTTGACGCTGGTCGACGGCGACACGGTCGACCTCACCAACCTGCAGCGCCAGATCCTGCACACGACCCAGCGCATCGGCATGCCGAAGGCCGAGTCGGGACGCATCGCGCTCGCAGCGATCAACCCGGAAGTGCACGTCGTGACGGTGGCTGAACGCGTGGACGACGGCGCGCTCGACCAGCTGGTCGCGAACGCGAGCGTCGTGCTGGACTGCTCTGACAACTTCGCCACCCGCCACGCGGTCAATCGCGCCTGCGTGAAGCACTGCCGTCCGCTCGTCTCGGGCGCTGCGATCCGTTTCGACGGGCAGGTCGCCTCCTTTGACCTGCGCAGCGCCGAGTCACCGTGCTACGCATGCCTGTTTCCGCCCGGCGACGGCGAGGACGAACTGTGCTCGACGATGGGCGTCTTTGCTCCGGTCACCGGCATCATCGGGACGGTGCAGGCAGCGGAAGCACTGAAGCTCGCCGCCGGTGCGGGCACACCGCTGGTGGGCCGGCTGCTGATGCTGGACGCACTCGCCATGCAATGGCACTCGGTGCGCGTGCCGCGCGATCCGTCCTGCCCGGTGTGCGCTGGCCGCTAGGCGCATGTCGGCCCGCCATCTGGCGCTGATCGTGTTCCTTGCCGCCATCTGGGGCGGTGCCTTCACTCTGATCCGCAATGCCGTACCGGCGCTCGGTCCGCTGGGCCTCTCGGCCGTGCGTCTGGCGCTGGCTGCCAGCGTCATGTTGATCTACCTGAAGGCCGTGGGCCTGCGTGTGCGCTGGCGCCGCGACTGGAAGCCGATCGCGGTGGTCGGGTGCTTTGGTGCCGCGCTGCCGTTTCCGCTGTTTGCCTACGGTGCCACCCAGTGGCCCGCCGGGCCGCTGGCGGTCATCAATGCGACCGTGCCCCTCTGGGGTGCCGTCATCGCGCGGCTCTGGCTCGGCGACCGCGTGGCACCGTCCTCCGCACTCGGCCTCGCCCTCGGCATCGGTGGTGTCGTGCTGCTGACCGGCGCCGGCAGCGCGGTGATTCCACCGGCCGGCCTGGGCGCGCTCGCGGCTGCCCTGGCCGCGTCACTGTGCTTTGCAGTATCCGGGGTCGCGACCAAGGCGCTGGGAGCCAACGTGCCGGCCGCGTCGCTCGGCACCGGTGTCCTGATCATCGGCACGGCCTTCAACGTTCCACTGACGCTGCTCGACCCGCCGCGCGAAATCACTGCATTCGCGTTGGCTAACGCAGCCCTGCTGGCACTGCTTGCTTCGGCGCTCGCGACGGTCCTTTACCTCCGGCTGATCCAGCAGATCGGTCCGACACGCTCGATGACAGTGACGTTCCTGATACCCGTCTGGGGCATCTTCTGGAGTGCGTGGCTGCTGGACGAGCCGGTCACCGCGACGATGGTTGGGGCCTGCGGCCTGGTGCTGCTCGGCACCGCGCTTGTGCTGTACGGCCAGCGCCGGGCCGTAGCGGCCGCGAAGACCTAGGCCGCGACGAGAACCGGCAACTGCGCGTCGAGCGCTTCGGCGGGTGCCTTGCGGAAGCCGCTCTTCGCGAAGCGATGCCAGCGGCCGATCACGAATGCGACGACCAGTGCCGCGCGGGCACCGGCGTCGAAGCTCTCCGGCACCTCGTGCTCGCTCGCCGCGACGCGAAAGCTCTGCTTCAGCGACGCCTCAATGCGCTCGATCAGCTGATTGATGCGCTCCTGCAGGCGCTCGTTCTCATTGACCAGCGCGTCGCCTATCAGCACGCGCGTCATGCCCTTGTTGGTCTGAGCGAACTCCAGCAGCATGGCGATAATGGACCGGACCTGTCGCAGGCCCGAGGTCTCGCGGGCGCTGATCTCGTTGATCAGCCCGAAGACCGATGTCTCGATGAACTCGATCAGTCCCTCGAACATCTGCGCCTTGCTGGCGAAATGCCGGTACAGGGCGGCCTCGGACACGCCGAGCCGGGCCGCGAGCGCGGCCGTGGTGACCTTTTCGCCCTTCGGATCTTCCAGCATAGTGGCCAGCGTCTGCAGGATCTGCAGCTTGCGCGCTCCAGGCTTGCGCGGGCCGGCGTTGGGACTTGCGGAGTCCATCGGGCGCTTGGGGATATCTGAGGGAGCTGCGACTCCGGGACCGTCCCGGACGTGAACACATACTATCCCAGATGTCCGCAGCCGCGAACCATCTTCCGGATTAACGGCGGCGCGTTGACGGCCCGAATTGAGGGCCGCTACGAGGCCTTACCGGGCGATCGACTCAGCGGATTTCGCAAAAGCAGTATGACAGCACACGCGCCGGCTGATCCTTGGATTGCAGCAGCAGCGCCAGCTCGCGCGGCGCTCGCGGTGGAAGCGCGCCCAGCAACGCCCGAGCCACACCGTCCCAGCCGAGTTCGTCACGCAGGACCGCCCCGAAGCGGCCGAAGAACATCGCGAGGTATCGATCCAGTCCACGCGGCTCGCGCTCGATGTACTCGACGCGGTACTCCCCCCCCAGCGACGCCCGGCCGGCTGCCGACTTCACGGCGACGTCGAGTCCGCCCAGAACATCGACCAAGCCGCGCTCCCGGGCCTGCGCGCCCGTCCAGACCCGGCCCTGGGCAACCTCGTTGATCTTCTCGGGGGTCGACTTCCGCGCTGACGACACGACATCGAGAAACTCCCGATAGGTGTGGCCGACGCTCACTTCGAGGACCCGCGCGAGCCGTTTGTCCAGCGGCCGCGCCAGATCCATCGCCTCGGTGATCCACGTCGTGCCCACGCCGGCCGTGTTGACGCCGACCTTCTCCATCGTCCCGGCAAAGTTCGGGACCAGCGCGAAAACGCCGATCGATCCGGTGATCGTCGTCGCATCCGCGACGACCTCGTCGCCACCCATCGCGATCCAGTAGCCGCCGGAGGCGGCCACATCACCCATTGAAACGACGACAGGCTTGCCGGCCTTGCGCGTCAGATCCAGCTGTTCGCGTATGAGCTCGGACGCAAAGGCGCTGCCACCGGGGGAGTCGACGCGAAGTACCACAGCCTTGATGTCGTCGTCCTCGCGCGCGCGCTTGATGAGCTCGACCGTGGCGCGGGCCCCGACCGTGCCCTTCTGCGCATCGCCCTCAACGATTTCGCCCTGCGCGACGACCACGCCGACGGCCTTGCCCGGCATCGGCTTGTCGGCATACCGGAGATACTCGTACATGGAAATCTGACGGAACGTTTCCGTGTCCTGATCGCTGGGGGGCGCGCCGCGCTCGATCATCATGCGGCGGAACTCGTCGCGGCGCTTCAGTCCGTCGACCAGCTTCTCCTTCAGCGCAAGCTGAGCGATATCGCCGCCGGTCTCCTGCAGCCTCTGCGGCAGGTCATTGAGCGCGGCCATCAGGCTGCCCGGCTTGAGCTTGCGCGCGCCCTCGACATCGGCGAGCCACGTCGACCAGAGGCCGTTCACCAGGTAAGCCTCCGCTTCCTGCGCTTCGGGCGTCGGGCCGGTCCGCGTGAACGGCTCGCCGAAGCTCTTGTAGCGGCCCGCCTGGAAGGTGTTGACCTTGACGCCCAGCTTGTCGAGCAGGTCCTTGTAGTAGCCGCGCGGCCCGCCAAGGCCGCGGATCAGCACGTTGCCCGACGGGTGCAGATAGATCTCGTCGGCGTGCGACGCCAGGAAATACTGGGCCTGCGTAAAGGATGCGCCCCAGGCGAAGACCGGCTTGCCTGCGTCGCGCACGCGTTCCACGGCGGAGCCGATCTCGCGCAGTGTCGCCAGGCCGGCACTGTCCATGTCGTCGAGCACCAGCACGACACGGGCGATCTGCGGATCGCGCGCCGCGCTGTCGAGGGCCATCAGGACATCGCGCAGGCGGGTCTCGAAGCGGTCGCGGCCGAGCGCTTCGGCGATCGCCGCCTCCTGCGCGCCCACGGTGTATTCCTCGACCAGGTCGCCCTGGATGTTGATCACCAGGGCTGTGTCGGGCGACAGCCGTGGCGATCTGTCGGCCACGAGCCACGAGAACAGCACCACGCCGACGATCAGCAGGAACAGCAAGTTGAGGACAAGCCGGCGCGAGAAATCGATCCCGCGCCACAGGCCCCGGAAGAATCGCCGAATCAGGCCGGGTTGCGCCATGGCTTCATACCTGGGTTCATGGAGGGATGGCGAGCTTACCGCGTCGTCAAGTGTCGACGCCTGGGCGCCCGGCTCAGCGCGGCATGCGTCGCGCCAGTTCGTGCAGCGAGGCGATGCGCAGGCCGACGACGCTGGCGCCCGCGTGACGCCTCGACCCCGGACCGTGGCGCGTGATCAGCACGGTGCGCAGGCCCAGCGCACGCGCGGACCTCAGATTGGCAACCGAGTCCTCGACCAGCACCGCCGCGGCCGGCTCGATGCGCTCGCGTGCGAGCGTCGCACGCAGCATCAGCCGCGATGGCTTGGGCCGGAAGGTGCCGTGCACACGCATGCGCTCGATCGTGTAGCGCGTCGCGAAGTGACGGTGCAGTGCCAGCTCCCGCAGCACGGTGCCGGCATAGGCGAGCGGCGCATTGCTGAGCAGGACCTTGCGCCCGGGCAGTCGCGCGAACAGGCGTGCCAGTCCGCGCTCGGCGCGCAGCAGGGCCGCAACATCGAAGTCGTGGCACTCGCGCAGGAAGTGATGCGGATCGATGCCATGGTGGCGGACCAGGCCGAGCAGCGTCGCGCCGTAGCGCCGCCAGTACAGGACGCGCAGCCGGTTCGCTTCGGTGCGGTCGACGCCGAGCGTGCGCTCGACATACGCGGTCATGCGCTGATCGATCGCGCTGAAGATCGCGTGCGATGCGTCGTGCAGCGTGTTGTCGAGGTCGAACAGCCAGACCGGGCGCGGGCGGGCGGCCGGGCGCCGCACCTCGATGGCCAGTCTTCGTGGAAACCGGCCCGCGCCGCTGGGGGAATGCGGCGCTGATCCGCCGCGATTGCGCCCGCGGCCCCGGCGCACGACCGCTGCCACCGTGCTCAGTGGCTCTTGATCATCGTGCCGACGCCCTGGTCGGTCAGGATTTCAAGCAGCAGGCAGTGATCGACGCGTCCGTCGATGATGTGCACGGCGTTGACGCCACTCCTGGCCGCTTCCAGCGCGGAGGAAATCTTCGGCAGCATGCCGCCCGAGATCGTGCCGTCGGCGAACAGTTCGTCGATTTCGCGCGCCGTCAGTCCGGTCAGCAGCTGCCCGTTCTTGTCGAGCACGCCCGGCGTGTTGGTCAGCATGACCAGCTTCTCGGCCTTGAGGACCTCGGCAATCTTGCCGGCCACGACGTCGGCGTTGATGTTGTACGACAGGCCGTCGGCGCCGAAGCCGATCGGCGAGATCACGGGAATGAAGGCATCGTCCTGCAGCGCCTTGACGACGGCTGGATTGATCGCCTCGATTTCGCCGACCTGGCCGATGTCGTGGCTCTTGGTCGGGTCGTCCTTGTCGGGGATGCGCAGCTTGCGCGCGCGAACGAGGCCGCCGTCCTTGCCGGTGAGGCCGACCGCCTGGCCGCCGAACGCGTTGATCAGCATGACGAGTTCGCCTTGCACCTCGCCTGCCAGCACCCATTCAACGACTTCCATCGTTTCGGCGTCGGTGACCCGCATGCCCTGGATGAAGGTGGACTTCTTGCCGACCCGTTCGAGCGCCTCGTCGATCTGCGGCCCGCCCCCGTGCACGACGACCGGGTTCATGCCGACCAGCTTCAGCAGCACGACGTCGTGCGCGAATGCCTCCTTGAGGTTCTGGTCGACCATCGCATTGCCGCCGTACTTGATGACAATGGTCTTGCCATGGAACCGCCGGATGTACGGCAGCGCCTCCGAAAGGATGTCGGCCTTGAGCTGCGGGGGGATCTGCGCGGTGTCCATGGCGGTAGCGGGTGGAAACGGGAAGCGAGCGGCGTGCCGTCGCACCCGGGCTCGGCGCGCATGTTACCCGTCCGACCGCGCGCCTCCCGACGCCCGGCCCGGAAGCCGGGCGTCGCAGTCCGGCCGTGCGCAGCAGCGAGTCGTCGCGGGGCGTAGCATTCGTGCAACCTGAGGAGAACTACGATGCAGCAGGAGTTTCGTATCGACGGCATGCATTGCGGCGGCTGCGTCGCCCGCGTCACCCGCGCGCTGCAGTCCATCGCCGACGACGTGCAGGTCACGCTGGATCCGCCGCGCATCACGCTGGACGCGCCGCAGGCTCTCAGCCCGGCGGCTGTCCAGGCCGCCGTTGCCGCGGCGGGCGACTACGTCGTGTCGCCCGCGTGACGCTCAGGCTGCGTCGAGTCCCTTCTTAAGCCGGACCTTCGCCGCCGCCCGTTCCGCCTTGCGCGACGGGCCGTGCGGCCCCGCGCTGCGCTTGCGCGCCGCGATCGCCAGTGGATTGCGCGGCCGCACTTTCGCGGCGGCGTCCTTCGGCTTTGCGGCGCGACCCGTGGTCTTGCGCGCCATCGGCCGCGCCACCGGCGTCAGTGCTTGTGCGCAGCGCTGCCAGCGGCCGGCGCGCGCGACATCACCTCGACTTCGACCGGCTGCGTCACGAGGCGCTTGTCGCGCGTCTCGAAGCGCAGCTCGATCGGCACCCGGTCGCCGGCCTGAAGCGGCCGCTTCAGGTCCATCAGCATCACGTGGTAGCCCCCGGGCTTGAGCTCGACACGACGCCCGGGCGGCAAGTCGATCCCCGGCACGGGCCGCATTCTCATCACGTTGCCATCCATGACCATCTCGTGGATCTCGACCACGCCTGCAAGCGGGCTCGAGGCTCCGATCAGGCGCGCGCCTTCGTCCGCCGTCAGCGCCATGAACGCGCCCGTGGCCGACTGCCCCGGGACGGACGCGCGAGCCCACGCCTCTTTCACCTGCACCTGCGCCGGGGCGGCCGTTGCCCACACCAGCAGCATCACAGCAATCATCACGCGCACCATGGCGTCTCCTCCCTCAATGGGGCAGTCTAGCTTCCGTCGGTTCGGACTCCGGCTGTGGACCCCGCGGTGGCCGCAACCGGGGATCGACGTGCGCCGCGGCCTTCACCAGCATGTGGGCAGCCACCGGCGCCGTCATGAAGACGAACGCCGTGATCATCAGTTCATGCAGGCTTGCCCGTCCGGCCGCGACGAAATAGCCGATCGACGCCAGCAGCACCGCACCAACGCCGACCGTGCTCGCCTTGGTGGGGCCATGCAACCGCTTCAGGAAGTCGCGGAACTTTGCAAGTCCCCATGCGCCGACCAGCGCAAACGCGGCGCCGGCCGCGACGAGCGCCGACAGCACGATGTCGAGCATCAAAGGCAGGTCCCTCATTCGATGATGTCTCCGCGCAGAAGGTACTTCGACAGCGCGACCGTGCTGACGAATCCGATCATGGCGATGAGCAGCGCCGCTTCGAAGTAGATCAGGGTGCCGAAGCGGATGCCGACCAGGATCAGCAGCGCAACCGAGTTCACGTACATCGTGTCGAGCGCCAGGATTCGGTCCGCCAGCGTCGGGCCGCGCAGCAGCCGCCAGCCGGCCAGCAGCAGGGCGACAGTGAACGCACCCGCCGCCCACGGCAGCACGGCGGAAAGGAGACTCATCGCATTCCTCCCTCGAAGATCCGGATCAGCGGTTGCTCGTAGCGGTTCTTGATCGACGCAATCAGGTCGGCTTCGTCGCCGACATGCAAGGCGTGCACCAGCAGGTAGCGGCGGTCCTGTGACAGGTCCACCGACAGCGTGCCCGGGGTCATCGTGATGATGCTGGCCAGGCTTGCCGTGCCGTACGGATCGCGGATCGCCAGCGGCACCCAGACGAAGCCCGGCCGGATGCGATCCTCAGGTCCGAGGATCTGCCGCGCGACGGTTACTGCCGAGGCGACGATGTCGTAGAAGACCACCAGCGTGAGCCGCATTGCCGTGCCCCACGCGCCGATGTGCGCGTGTTCGGGCCGCAGCCTTTCGGTCCACCACGGGATTACGACGGCCAGAACGGCTGCCAGCAGCACCTGTCCTGGCGACAGGCTGCCGGCCAGCAGCAGCCAACCGATGAACAGCAGCACTGACAGCAGCGGAGCAGGCAGGAGCCGCTTCATTTCATACTCTTCATGTCGGCACGCGGATCCCATGCCGGAGGAGCTGGCGCCGTGCCGAAGACGGCGCGGATGTATTCGGTCCGGTCGAGCAGCTGCTGCGCCGTGGCCTCCGTGTAGCGCGCGACCGGTCCGGCGATGACGACGATTGAGCAGGCCGCCGCGCTCAGCAGCGCCAGTGCGCCACGCTCTGGCAGCGACGCGCGGGATGCGGCCTGCTGCATCGCGTTCGGCGCCTGCGCCTTCCAGAAGACCGTCGAGCCGGCGCGGGCCAGCGCGACGACGATGCCGAGGCTCGACAGCAGCACGACCGCCCACACCGTCACCGCCCACGGCCCGGGCCGGCTCGCTGCCAGCAACATGCTCTTGCCGAGGAACCCGCCAAACGGCGGCAGCCCGGCAACTGCCACTGCGAGCAGGAAGTACAGCGTGCCGTAACCCGCGGACCCGGCGAGCGGCGCGGGCACCATCTCGTCGCCTGCTTCGCCGCGCGAGGCGACGATCGAATCCACCAGCAGGAACAACGCCGCAGCAACTATCGTGCTGTGCACCAGGTAGAAGAGCCCGGCCGCGATCGTGCCGGCCGAGGCCAGCCCGATCGAAAGCAGCAGCAGGCCGGCCGAGGCCAGCACCAGATAGGCGACCAGTCGCCGCAGATGCCAGGCGGCGAGCGCACCGAATGCGGCCAGCGCCAGAGTCGCAAGCGCCAGCCACGGCAGCCACGGTGACGCGACGAACGCGGCCGGGCCCGCCCCGGCCCCGAACATCAGCGTCGTCGCCCGCGCGATGCAGTAGACGCCGACCTTGGTCATGACGACGAACAACGCCGCCACTGGTGCGGTTGCGGCGCCATAGGTGTCGGTGAGCCAGAAGTAGAGCGGAAAGATCGCCGCTTTCACGCCGAACACGACGATCAGCAGCAGCGCCGCCGCCTGCAGCAGCGCCGCGCTGTCCGCAGGCACGGCTGGAATGCGCTGCGCGATATCCGCCATGTTGAGCGTACCGGTGAGTCCATACAGCGCGGCCACCGCGAAGAGAAACAGCGCCGACCCCACGAGGTTGAACACGACGTAGTGCACCGATGCGCGCAGACGCACCGGTCCCGCGCCATGCAGCAGCAGACCGTAGGACGCGATCAGCAGCACCTCGAAGAACACGAACAGGTTGAAGAGGTCGGCCGTCAGGAACGCGCCGTTGAGTCCCATCAGCTGGAACTGGAACAGCGCGTGGAAGTGCGGGCCACGCTCGTCGTGACGACCGGCCCGGCCGCGGCCGCACGCGTACATCACACTCGCCACGGCGACGATCGCCGTCAGCAGCAGCATCAGCGCGGACAGGCGATCGAGTGCCAGCACGATGCCGAACGGCGCACGCCAGTTGCCGACGAGATACGCGGTGACTCCGCCGTCCGCAGCCAGCGCCACGAGCCGCGTCGCGATCGCCGCGAGCAGCAGCGTTGCGCCCACCGAGATTGTCGCCGCCAGTCTGGGCGAGCGTCGCTCGGCCAGCAGCGCGAGCGCGCCCGCCAGCAGCGGCAGCACGACCGGTGCGACAACCCAGTGCGCCGGGTTCATTTCTGCTCTCCGGTCGTTGTAGCGTCGTGCGTCCCGGAGCCCCCGTCGACGTGGTCGCTTCCCGTTTCGCCGCGGGCCCGCAGCGCAATCACGAGCAGCAACGCCGTCATCGCGAAGCTGATGACGATCGCCGTCAGCACCAGCGCCTGCGGCAGCGGGTCGGCGTATTGCGCCAGCGACGGCGCGCGCTCCGCGTCGACGATCGGCGGCTTGCCAACGGCGACGCGCCCGGTCAGGAAGATGAAGACATTAACCGCGTACGAAAGCAGCGTCATGCCGAGCACGACATCGAACGTGTGCGCGCGCAGCAGCAGGAAGACGCCCGCCGCCGTCATCACGCCGATGAAGAGCGCAAGCAGGGCTTCCATCAGCGCCTGCCCTCCAGGCGGCCGAGCGCACCCAGCATCATCATCGTCGCGCCGACCACGGTCAGGAAGACGCCAAGGTCGAACACGCTCGCGCTCGCCAGTGGCACCGGTCCGAGAAGCGGTGCGTCGGGATAGTCGTAGGTGCTGGTAAGAAACGGGCTGCCGAAGAAGACGCTCGCCACTCCGGTGGCCCCGGCCACGAGCAGGCCCACGCCCACCCACGGCGAGAAATCGCGCGGCAGGCGCGCATCGGTCCAGCGCTGTCCGTTGGCGATGTACTGCAGAACGAGGCCGATCGCCAGCACGAGTCCGGCAATGAAGCCGCCTCCCGGCTCGTTGTGTCCGCGCAGCAGCAGGAAGATCGCCACGAGCACGACGAACGGCAGCATCAGCCGCGATATCAGGGCCAGCATCAGCGAATCCTCGCCCGTGGACAGCGGCAGCGCATCTGCACGCTGGTGCGCACACGCCTTCGCGCCCGGGACCAGCAGTGCGCTGACGATGATGGCCGCGATGCCGAGCACGGTGATTTCGCCGAGCGTGTCGAAGCCGCGGAAGTCGACGATGATGACGTTGACCGCATTGGCGCCGCCGCCCTGCGGCACTGCGTTCGCAAGGTAGTACGGCGAGATCGAGTCGAACGGGCGCGTCATCAGGAGAAACGACAGGGACGCAACGCTGATCCCGGCGGCCACCGCAACCGCAAGGTGCAGCGCTTTGCGCGTCCACCGTGGCTCAGGCGGACTGGCCTGCGGCAGCCAGTGCAGTGCCAGCATCATCAGCACTGCCGTGACCAGTTCGACCAGCACCTGAGTCAGCGCCAGGTCCGGCGCCGACAGGTAGACGAAGACCCACGCGACCACGAGGCCCACCGCACCGAGGTAGAACACCGCCACCAGACGCCGCCGGTGTGCTGCTGCGGCCGCGGCGGCGAAGACAATGCCGAGCCCGACAACGGCGATCGCGAGCGGTGTGACCGGCGCCAGGGGCATCACGCCTCCCAGGGTTCCGCCCCGCAGGAACGGCAGCGCTCCCGCCATGACCGCGACCAGCACCAGCAGCAGCAGGTACCACTGCAGGCTGCCGTTCTGCAGCGCCAGTGTCAGCGCGCGCGCGACGCCGATGCCGCGCTCGACAGCAAAGCGAAACGCCTCGCGGCCACCGCGCGCGAGCAGCGTGACGCGGTGCAGGTTGACGAACCGCTGCAGCCCGAAGTAGAGCGCCAGGCCGCCGGCGAGTGCGATCGCCGACATCGCGAGCGGCAGGTTGAAGCCGTGCCAGAGCGCGAGGCTGTACTCCGGCAGCGCTCCGCCCAGCGCTGCACCGGCACCGACCGCCAGCAGCGGCCCCACCGTGACGGCCGGTGCCATGCCGACGGCCACGCAGATCACGACCAGCACCTCGACCGGCACCCGCATGAACCGGGGCGGCTCGTGCGGCAGGCGGTCGAGGCCGATCGGCTCGCCATTGAAGAACACGTCGTGGATGAAGCGCGCGCTGTAGGCAACGCTGAAGATGCCTGCGATCGTCGCGCCGATCGGCAGCAGCGCGCGGACAAACTGGGGTCCGTCGGCCGCGACCGCCGCGCCGAAGAACATCTCCTTCGACAGGAAGCCGTTGAGCAGCGGCACGCCAGCCATCGCAGAGCTGGCGACCATCGCCAGCGCGCCGGTCCAAGGCAGGTACTTCCACAGGCCGTTGAGCCTGCGCATGTCACGCGAGCCGGTCTCGTGGTCGATGATTCCCGCGGCCATGAAGAGCGACGCCTTGAACGTCGCATGGTTGAGGATGTGGAAGACGCCGGCGACCACCGCCAGAGCATTGTCCATGCCGAACAGCAGCGTGATGAGCCCCAGATGACTGATCGTCGAGTACGCGAGCAGCCCCTTGAGATCGTGCTGGAAGATCGCGAGATAGGCGCCGACCAGCAGTGTTGCGAGACCGATCGGACCGACGATCCAGAACCATTCGGGCGAGTGTCCCAGGGCGGGGTACAGGCGCGCCAGCAGGAACACGCCGGCCTTCACCATCGTGGCCGAGTGCAGATAGGCCGAGACCGGCGTCGGCGCCGCCATCGCATGCGGAAGCCAGAAGTGGAACGGGAATTGCGCACTCTTCGTGAACGCTCCGAGCAGCACCAGCACCAGCGCGGGCACGTACAGCGGATGCGCACGGAAGGCGTCGCCCGCAGCCAGCACCGTGTCAAGCTGGAAGCTCCCGGCGATGTGTCCGAGCAGCAGCACACCGCCCAGCAGGGCGAGGCCGCCGGCACCGGTGATCGTCAGCGCCATGCGCGCACCTTCGCGCGCGTCGGAACGGTGGTTCCAGTAACCGATCAGCAGGAACGACGCGAGGCTCGTCGCTTCCCAGTACACGACCAGCAGCACCAGGTTGTCGGCGAGGACCACGCCGAGCATCGCGCCCATGAAGAGCAGCAGATACCGGAAGAAGCGCGCCGCGGGATCGTCGGCGCTCAGGTAGTACGCCGCATACAGCACCACCAGCGCGCCGATCGCACTGACGAGCAGTGCGAACATCCAGGCCAGCCCGTCCATCCGGAAGCCGAACGTCACTCCGAATGCCGGAATCCAGTCGACCGACCAGCGCAGCACCTGTCCTTCGAAGACCGCCGGAGCGGCCGCGATCACAAGTGCGAGCGCAGCGACGGTGACGGTGCCGGCAACCGACGCCGCGACATGGCGTCGGTCGTTCGGGACCAGGGCGAGCACGCCAGCGCCGGCCAATGGCAGCAGGGCCAGCAGCAACAGCGTCATGGAGCGGCCCGCAACACCGGTTGCGCCCGCTCAGCCGCTCGCAGGGGTAAGAAGGTCACGGCGCCCGATGGGTTGCACCGGGCGGGGCCCGGTGGGCCACGAGTATAGGTGGCGGTACTTGCGCGCCGGAGCGCCTGCGGCTCAGGGCATATGCTGCTTGACCTCCGCTGCAGCGCGTGCGACGAAAGCCCGGCCGTCAGAGCACGTAGCGGGCTAAGTCCTCGTTGCGTGCCAGGTCGGCGAGGCGCGCATCGACATAGGCCGCGTCGATGCGCACGCGACCGGAGCCGGCCACGCCGCTCCCGGCCTCGAACGAAATCTCCTCCAGCAGCTTCTCGATCACCGTATAAAGGCGCCGCGCGCCGATGTTCTCGGTCTTCTCGTTCACCGCGTAGGCGATCTCCGCGATCCGGTGGATGCCGTCGTCGGTGAACTCGAGCGTGCAGCCATCGGTGCCGAGCAGCGCCCGGTACTGTTCGGTGAGGCTGGCGTCGGTCGTCTTCAGGATGCGCTCGAAGTCGTCGACCGTCAGGGAATCGAGCTCGACCCGGATCGGGAAGCGGCCCTGAAGCTCCGGGATCAGGTCCGACGGCTTCGCGAGATGAAAGGCGCCGGACGCGATGAACAGGACGTGATCGGTCTTCACCATGCCGTACTTGGTGTTGACCGTCGTGCCTTCGACCAGCGGCAGCAGATCGCGCTGCACGCCCTGCCGCGACACGTCCGCGCCCTGCAGCTCGGCGCGCGACGTGATCTTGTCGATCTCGTCGAGAAAGACGATGCCGTTCGCCTCCGCGTTGGCCACGGCCCGCGTCTTCAGCTCGTCTTCGTTGACGAGGCGTGCAGCCTCTTCGTCGGCGAGCGCCTTCAGCGCTTCGGCGATGCGCATGCGACGGGCCTTGCGCCTTTCGCGCCCCAGGTTGGCGAACATCGACTGGATCTGCTGCGTGAGCTCCTCCATGCCCGGCGGCGCCATCACTTCGAGGGACGCCGGCACGGTGCTCAGCTCGACGTCGATCTCCCTGTCGTCAAGCTCGCCTTCACGCAGCTTCTTGCGGAACTTCTGCCGCGTGACGTTCTCCTCGTCGCGACCCGACGCGGCGAATCCGACATCGCGCGACGGCGGCACCAGGATGTCGAGAATGCGGTCCTCCGCGGCGTCCTGCGCGCGCATCGCAACCTTTTTCATCTCGGCCTCACGCGTCTGCTTGACCGAAATGTCGACGAGGTCGCGGATGATCGTGTCGACGTCGCGCCCGACGTAGCCCACTTCGGTGAACTTGGTCGCTTCGACCTTGATGAACGGAGCATCCGCAAGCCGCGCGAGCCGGCGCGCGATCTCGGTCTTACCGACCCCGGTCGGGCCGATCATCAGAATGTTCTTCGGCGTGATCTCGGTGCGCAGCGGGTCCGGCACCTGCTGCCGCCGCCAGCGGTTGCGCAGCGCCACCGCGACGGCGCGCTTCGCGCGATCCTGGCCGACGATGTGCTTGTTCAGTTCGTGGACGATTTCTTTGGGGGTCATCATGGAGATTCACCGCTCGTGTACGCGACCGCTGCCCGGTCGCACGTGCACTCGCAGTGCTCAGGTTAGGCGCGCTCCCTTCGGAGCGGCCGCGCGTACGCGCGCATGACAAAGGCTACGGGGAGGCATCGCGCTGGCGCCGCTCAATCCAGCGATTCGATCGTGTGGCTCTGGTTGGTGTAGATGCACAGGTCACCGGCGATGGTCAGGGATTTCTTCACGATGTCGGCGGGCGCGAGCTCGGTGTGTTCGAGCAGCGCACGGGCGGCGGCCTGCGCGTAAGGACCGCCGGAGCCGATTGCGATCAGGCCGAACTCGGGCTCGAGCACATCGCCGTTGCCGGTGATGATCAGCGACGCCTCGCGGTCGGCGACCGCCAGCATCGCCTCAAGCCGCCGCAGGATGCGATCCGTGCGCCAGTCCTTCGCGAGTTCCACCGCCGAGCGCACCAGATGTCCCTGATGCTTCTCGAGCTTGGCCTCGAAGCGCTCGAACAGCGTGAACGCATCGGCCGTGGCCCCGGCAAAGCCGGCAAGGATGCGCTCGTGGTAGAGGCGGCGGACCTTGCGCGCGGTCTGCTTGACGACAATGTTGCCGAGGGTGACCTGGCCATCGCCGCCCATCGCCACGGCGGACCCGCGGCGAACGGAGACGATGGTCGTTCCGTGAAAGGCTTCCATGTAGAGCTCCGGCCAGTGAGGCCCGGAAGTCTAGATGGGGACGATCAGATCCGACGCAACTGCACGTCGGCCACCATGTCGACGCCCAGCAGCGAGAAGAGGGCCGAGATCATGTGGTTGACGTTGCGGAATTCGACCGTCACGCCACTCTGCCGCAGCTTGGTCAGAAGGGTGAGCAGCGACGTTGCGGTCGCAAATTCGATGCGCTTGAGGTAGGTGCAGTCGACGGGCAGCCGCTTCTCGGTTTTGGCGGCGGCCTGCAGCTTGCCGAACTGCGGCTCGCCGTTGCCACGCACAGTGCCTCTCCATTGCATGCCGTCGTCGACCTCGGCCGGCCGGTCAGCCGGCGTGGCCGCGCGCGTCTTGAGGCTCGGCGGTGGCGGCTCCCACGACGGCGGCGAGACCTCGTAGGTGATGCAGTACTGGATTCCTGTTTCCTCGAAGTCATGCTGCCGCTGCAGCAGCCGGAACACCTCGAGCAGAAGCATCCAGGCCGCATCACTCTGGTCGCGGCGACCCGGCTCCACTGCCGCACGCAGCGGCGTGATCAGCTGGTCCGCGCCCAGGACCATCAGTTCATGGCTGGCACGCTTGAACGCGTTGATCACGCGCAGCAGAAGTTCCGCGCCCACGGGGTCGATCTCCCGCACGCCCGAGGTGTCGAGCGTCAGCGACTGGTGCTGGACCGAGTGGTTCTTCAACTGCTCCAGGACTTTCACGACGTTGGCGTCAACAACCTCCGGCAGGCGCACGATCGGCGCACCGTCGGCGGTCTTGCCGGTGGCAGCCGCCGTTGCCTCGTCTCGGTAATCGATCCAGGCCGGCGGCGAACTTTCGAAGCGCAGCACGTATTCGATCGTCAGGTTGTCGAAGCTTGCCTTGTCGCCGCGCTGCTGGAACAGCTCAAACAGCATCAGCCACGCGCGCTGCGCGGAATCGCCCAGCGAGTCGGAGTGGATCGCAGCGCGCAATCCGGCTTCGGCCGGCTCGATCAGCCCGTTCGCAAAAAGGATCGCCGCCTCGTCGATTGCGGACCCGGAACCCTCTCCGTGGATCTCGATCGCGTTGGCGTTGCCCTGCCATTCCTCGACCGTCAGGTCAGCGGTCTCGGGCCGCTTGGGCGGCGTCGGAGGAACCGGTTGCTCGACCGGCTGCTGCGACAAGCGGCCCAGCGTCGAGTTGGCCGCGGAATTGGAGAAGACCGGGCCGCCGCCCGACGGGCGCATGAAGTCACGCGCCATCTCGGATTCGATCGCATCGATTTTCGCGGCGGTTTCCATCGCCAGCGTACGGGCCAGATCCTTGTCCGGAGCGCTATCGGTGTTGGCCGGCTTCGGCTGGGTGGCGGCGGCATTGCGGTTGACGGGCCCGGGCAGCGGCCGTGCCCCGGAGCGCGAAGAACGCGACGCCCCGCCTTTTCCGGTCGAGGATTCGTCCTTCGGGTCCTTTTTGAAGAAGGAGAAGACCACGCTGCCTGCTGTCCCGTTTGCCTGGAATCGTGCCCGCTGTACTGCAAAACCCTCTGTACCAAGTTACGGCAGGTCCCGGCGCGGCCGAAGGTCAGACCTCATACCCTGTTAGCGCGAGCTTCCGGGACCCGACGCTCACGCCGCGGAGCCGCTCAGGCCCCACCGCGCTCTGGTTGAGGGACAGGTCGCGGAAAGCCGAGGTCCATCTGATAGTAACAACTTTCAACACCCGCCAAACCGCTGATCTGGGCGACTATCCCGCCTGTCGGCTACCGCTTCCCGGCCGAGCGGATTACTTGGTTGCTGTCGCTAGCCGAGCGTCGCCCGGGGCCGCAGCACAGCCCGAAGGTCGTCACGCCGATCGAAGTCAGGCGCCAGAATCACCAACGCCGGCGCGCACCGGCGGCGGGGCGAAGGCATCGTAAGCATCGCCGGATGCGCCCGGCGGTGAGGGTTGCGGCCGCGGCGCCGGCCCCATGGCGGGGCCCGGACCGCGGGCACGTTGGCCGACGACGCGGCGCGTCAGTCGCCGTACATCTTCTGCTTGATCTCGCGGCGCTGCTGGGCTTCGAGGGAAAGGGTCGCGGTCGGTCGCGCCAGCAGGCGCGGGACACCGATCGGGTCGCCGGTTTCCTCGCAGTACCCGTATTCGCCCGATTCGATGCGGCCGAGCGCCTGCTGCACCTTCTTCAGCAGCTTGCGCTCGCGGTCGCGCGTGCGCAGTTCCAGCGCATGCTCTTCCTCGATCGTGGCGCGGTCGGCAGGATCGGGAACGATGACGGTCTCGCGCAGGTGCTCGGTGGTCTCATCGGCGTTCTGCAGCAGTTCGCGTTCCATCTGCTGCAGCCGGTATTTGAAGAATGCGAGCTGCTGCTCGTTCATGTAGGCCGAGTCCGGCATCTTCAACAATTCACCCTCGGTCGGCAGGCGCTTGCCGTTGAGCGTGACCGGCTCTTCGCTGCGCGTCGCGGAGCGGGCCAGCAGGTATTCGTGCGCGGCGGCGAGGTCCTTCGGACTCGGAGCGGGCGCCGCCTTGACCGCGACGGGCGAAGGCGCAACCGGCATCGGTGCGGGAGCGGCCACGACCGGACGCTCGACCCTGGCGGTTTTCGCCGCCGGCGTCTTCTTCTGCACCACTTGAGCGTCCTTGGCCGCCGCGACGCGCGACGTCACAGTCTTTGCGGCCGGCTTCGGCGCGGCCTTGACTGACGGTTTCACCGTCTTGGCGACTGGCTTCACCGGGGCCTTGGACTTCGGCGCCGGGGCCGGCTTTTTCGCCGGCTTGCGTTTGGGCGCAGCCGCCTTCTTGGCGGGCACTTTCTTCACGGCGACCTTCTTCACGGCGACCTTCCTGGCAGCGGTCTTGGCCGCTTTCTTGGCCGGCGCCTTCTTTGCTGCAGCCATCGTTTCTCTACCTCGTTGAGTCTTCTGGGCTTGCGGCCGGGATCAGCGCGCGAGGCACGCTTCTAGGCCCTTGAGTATGGTGTCCTTCGGCAGATTGCGCCCGATGAACACGATCTTGCTGGCGGGCTTCTCGTCCTTGCCCCACGGCCGCCCGACGTCTGCTCCCATGAGCATGTGCACGCCCTGGAAGATCATGCGACGGTTGGTCCCGTTCATGAAAAGCACGCCTTTATACCGAAGCATGTCAGGGCCGTAAACCTGAGTCAGGGCCCCCATGTATTCCTCCAGCTTGGCCGAGTCGAACGGCTTGCCGGACTGAAACACGAATGCCTTGATCGCATCATCGTGATGATGATGGTGACCGTGATGATCATGGTCATGATCGTGTCCGCAATGCTCGTCGTGGACATGATCGTGCTCGTGCTCATGCGCGTGGCCGTTGCCACCGCGCGACTTCGCCGCGTCCGGGTGCTCGGCTGCGAGGAAGGCGGGATCGATCTCGAGGATCGCGTTCAGGTTGAAGCCGCGCAGGTCGAGCACTTCCTTCAGCGGAACCTGGCCGAAGTTGACCGGCTTGATCGGCGCGCGCGGGTTCATGCGCACCAGCCGCTCGCGCAGTGACGCGACTTCGTCGGCGTCGACGAGGTCGGTCTTCGACATCAGGATGCGGTCGGCGAACCCGACCTGGTTCTGCGCCTCGACCTGCTGATCGAGCGTGTCGTGGCCATGCTTGGCGTCGACGACGGTGATGACGCTGTCCAGCAGGAAGTACGAGGAGATCTCGTCCTCGATGAAGAATGTCTGCGTCACCGGCCCGGGATTGGCCATGCCGGTTGTTTCGATAATGACGCGCTCGAAGTCGAGCTGCTTCGCCTCGCGCTTGCGCCTGAGATCCGCGAGGATGCGCACCAGGTCGCCGCGCACGGTGCAGCAGATGCAGCCGTTGTTCATCTCGACAATCTGCTCGTTGGTCTCGGTGACCAGCAGCTCGTTGTCGACGCCCGCCGGGCCGAACTCGTTCTCGATCACCGCGATCCTGTGGCCATGCTGTTCCGACAGGATGCGGTTGAGCAACGTCGTCTTGCCGGCGCCGAGAAAGCCGGTCAGCACAGTCACCGGGACCAGATTTGCTTCGTGCATAGGGTTTTCCCCCGGAGAGCACTCGAGGGTGCCTTCATGAAGGGGCGGGAGTGTAGTGGATCGCGCAGATCAGTCGCAGGCGCCGGCCAGCCGGGCCGGTGGCCCGTCAGCTGACGCGCGTGAGCTGCAGTCCCTTGAGATATTCGGTCTCGGGCACGGTCATCATCAATGGATGGTCCGCTCCAGCGCCCAGGCGGGCGACCATCCAGGCGTCGGCGCCGGCATCGATGACCGCGCCAGCCACGATCTTCTGAAACAGGTCGACGTCGATCGCGCCCGAGCACGAAAAGGTCAGCAGTGTCCCGCCGGGAGACAGCAGCCGCAGCGCGTTCAGATTGATGTCCTTGTACGCCCGCGCCGCGCGGTCGACATGGTGGTGGCTCGACGCGAACTTGGGCGGATCGAGAACGATGATGTCGAACTGCGCACCTTCGGCCTTCAGCGCACGCAGGGCCGTGAAGACGTCGGCCTCCTGCCAGTGCGCCCGTTCGGCAGCCAGACCGTTCAGCGCCACGTGCTCGGCGCCCAGCCGCAGCGCGTCGGCCGAGGAGTCGATCGAGTGCACGTGCCCTGCCCCGCCCGCGAGCATCGCGATCGAGAACCCGCCCGTGTAGCAGAAGCAGTTCAGGCAGCGCGGCGCGTGCCGACCCGGCGCTTCATGCCGCTCGACCAGCGCGCGCGCCAGGCGCCGGTTGTCGCGCTGGTCGACGTAGTAGCCGGTCTTGTGACCGCGCCGGACGTCGACCAGAAATCGCAGGCCATGCTCGATGATCTCGATCTGCGCCGGCGGTTCGGCGCCGTGCAGTACGCCGCTGATCTCGGGCAGCCCCTCGCGCGCGCGCGTGGTGCCGTCGCTGCGGTCGAACACATTGGAACAGCCGGTCGCGTCGGCCAGCGCATCGACCAGGATGGCGCGCCAGGCATCGGCACCTGCCGACTGAAACTGCGTGACGAGCTGGTCAGCATAGCGGTCGACGATCAGCCCCGGCAGACCGTCAGCCTCGCCGAACACGAGCCTCACCGCACTGCCTTCCGCGGCCAGCATCTCACGTCGCTGCACGGCCGCGCTGACCCGCTGGCGCAGCAGATCGGCATCGACACGCGCCGCTTCGGCAAAGGACCACGCACGCGCGCGGATCGACGAAGCGGGCGAATAGGCGGCCCACGCAAGAAAGCGGCCATCTGCGCCGCGGATTTCCACCGTGGCGCCACTGGCGGGCGAGCCCTCGACGCGCGCCACCGCGCCGGCGTAGACCCACGGATGTCGCCGCAACAGGGATTTCTCCTTGCCCGGCCTCAGGACGATGCGGCTCATTGCAGCGACTTGCGGATGGCCCGCTCCAGGCGGGCTCAGGCCCGGCGCTTCGCGCGCGGGTGCGCGGCGTCGTAGGTCTTCGCGAGGTGCTGCCAGTCGAGACGTGTGTACACCTGCGTCGTCGAGATGTTCGCGTGGCCCAGCAGCTCCTGCACGGCACGCAGGTCGCCGCTGGACTGCAGCAGGTGCGACGCAAACGAGTGCCGCAGCACGTGTGGATGCACGTGCACGCCGAGGCCGAGCCGGCGCGCCAGCGCCCCGAGACGCGCCTGCACGCTGCGTGCGGCGAGCCGCCGGCCGCGCGAGGAAATGAAGAGCGCGCGCGGATCAGCACCCGGCAGCGCGCCGCGCTGCTCGAGCCAGAGCGTCAGCGCAGTCCGCGCCGCCGTCCCGATCGGCACGGTGCGCGTCTTCGAGCCTTTCCCCAGGACAGTGGCTTCGCCGGCCTCGAGATCGATCCAGCTCGCCGACCGCGGCAGCGGCCCGTCGGCGTCGAAGTGGCGCCAGTCGAGCGACACGAGTTCGGAAAGCCGCAATCCGCTTGAGTACAGCAATTCGACCAGCGCGTGGTCGCGCCGCGCCAGCCACGACCCGTCGCCCTCGTGGGCCGCCAGCGTGACCGCCTGGTCCGCCGTCAGCGCCTTGGGCAGGCGCCGCTCGCGCCGCGGCGGTCGCAGGCCAAGCGCAGGGTTGGCTGGCAGCAATCCCCGTTGTGTCAGCCAGCTGAAGTAAGAGCGCCACGCCGACAGGGTTCGCGCGAGCGACGCCGCGGACAGCCCGGCGCCGTGCAGACGCGCCACGAAACCCCGGACGTCATGCGACGTCAATTGATCCGGCGCACGGCCGGCGGCGAGTTGGCCAAGTTTCTCCAGGTCGCGCCGGTAGGCAGCGATGGTGTGGGCCGAGCCGCGGCGCTGGCCGCGCAGCTGCTCCAGGAACGTCGCGACGGATTCTTCCATCGATGCATCAGCTCCCGGCCGGTACGGCCATGCTAGGCGCGCAGCCGCGCCAGCGCAGCGCTCGACAGTTCGGCGATGCGCTCGAGAAACGTCGTGCCCATGCCGATCTGAAACCGGTCCTTGTCGGCGGAGCCCAGCACCAGCAGGCCGAAGGTCGAAGGATCGGCGCCCACTCGCAGCGGCAGCATCGCCAGGCTCTGGACAGCCGCCCCCTCATCGAACCACGTGACCGCCTCGAAGCCGACGTTGGAACCGCAGAACGGCGCCCGCATGCTGTTGGCAAGCGAGATCGTGTCCGGCGCTACCGGCCGCGCACAGGGCAGGGACGTATAGGCCGGCTTCACCGACCATAGCCGCAGCGCACAGTGCGGCACGCTGAACGTCTCCTTCATCGCTCCGACGAGCCGCTCCGGCAGCGCGCTCGGGTCATCCGCGAGCAGCAGGGCCCGCGTCCACGCCGCCAGACGGGAAGAAATCGCGTCATTTTCCTGCGCGTTGCGCACCATGTCCGCGACGCGCGCCTCGAGGGCCTTGATGCGCTCGCGCAAGATCAACGACTGACGCTCGATCAGCGAGATCGCCGGACCGCTTTGCGGGTGCGGCAGCTGCAGGCTCGCCAGCAGTTCCGGATGCTGGTCAAAGAAGTCCGGATGACCGGACAGATAGTTCGCGATGTCCTCGACTTGCATGGCCCTCTTTCAGAATTCGAACTCGCCTTCAAAGACCCGGGTCGCCGGCCCGGTCATCCAGACCGGACCGCCGCTCCATTCGATCGTCAGCGTACCGCCGCGCGCCGAGACCTTCACCGGCGAAGCCAGGCGACCGCGACGAATGCCGGCCACCGCGGCCGCGCACGCCCCGGTGCCGCAGGCGAGCGTCTCGCCGGCGCCGCGCTCCCACACACGCAGCCGGATCGAGTGTCGATCGACGACCTGCATGTAGCCCGCGTTCACGCGCTGCGGGAAGCGTGCGTGCTGCTCGATCAGCGGGCCTTCAAGGGTCACCGGCGCCCGATCGACGTCGTCGACCAGCTGCACCGCATGCGGGTTGCCCATCGACAGCACCGAGGCCCACCGCTCCGCCCCGCCGACGTCGAGCGGCCACAGCAGGTCGTCATGGTCCGCCCGCGGCTGCAGTCCGGCGGCGTCGAATGGCACGCGGGAGACATCGAATGCCGGCGTACCCATATCCACGGTCACTTCGCCAGATGCAGCCAGGCGCGGCTCGATGATGCCCGACAGCGTTTCGACACGGATCGAGCTCTTGTCGGTGAGACGCTGATCGCGCACGAAGCGCACGAAGCAGCGCGCGCCGTTGCCGCACTGCTCGACCTCGCCGCCATCGTTGTTGAAGATGCGGTAGCGGAAATCCACATCGCTGCGGCTGGCCGGCTCGACCACGAGGATCTGATCGGCGCCGACACCGAAGCGGCGGTCCGCCAGACGACGCAGCTGCTCGCGCGACAGGTCGACTTTCTGCGCAATGCCGTTGAGCATCACGAAATCGTTGCCGGCCCCCTGCATCTTGGTGAAACGCAGTTTCATTGGCGCGGAAGTGTACGCAGCGTGGCGCTCCTCGTGTACGCGACCGCTCCGCGGTCGCACGTGCACTCGGAGCGGCACGCGCACTTCGTGCGCGCTCAAGACCAGTCAGTCGTCTGCGCTCCGGAGCGGCCGCGCGCTCCGCCGAACTTCAATTGCACGGCACCCACCCGACCTCCCGCCGAGCGGGAGGAGGATCGCACTCCTCCAACTCCCTGACACTGTGACGAGCATCGCGGGGCGGAGTGCGCGGGGTTCCAGTTCGGCGGAGCGCGCGGCTGCTCCGGAGCGCAGCCGACTGAAATGCCTTTCCGGGACGAGCGCACGTGCGACGC
>DAOMFL010000013.1:0-62288 GCA_035429805.1 Burkholderiaceae bacterium | reverse complement strand
TACGGCAACCGGATCTCCTGGGCCGACCTGATGATCCTGGCCGGCAACTGCGCGCTCGAATCCATGGGTTTCAAGACCTTCGGCTTCGGCGGCGGGCGCGCCGACATCTGGGAGCCCGAGGAGGACATCTACTGGGGCAAGGAGACGACGTGGCTCGGCGACGAGCGCTACACGGGCGACCGCGAGCTGGAGAACCCACTCGGCGCCGTGCAGATGGGTCTGATCTATGTGAACCCCGAGGGCCCGAACGGCAATCCCGACCCGGTCGCGTCGGGTCGGGACGTGCGCGAGACGTTCGCCCGCATGGCGATGAACGACGAGGAGACCGTCGCGCTCGTGGCCGGCGGCCACACCTTCGGCAAGGCGCACGGCGCCGGTGACCCGGCGCTGGTGGGACGCGAGCCCGAGGGCGCCCCGATCGAGGAGATGGGCCTCGGCTGGAAGAACGCTTTCGGCACCGGCAAGGGCGTGCACACCACCACGAGCGGCATCGAAGGCGCGTGGAAGCCGAATCCCACCAAGTGGGACATGGGTTACTTCGACATGCTGTTCGGCTACGAGTGGGAGCTGACGAAGAGCCCGGCCGGAGCGCACCAGTGGGTGGCGAAGAACGTCAAGCCGGAGCACATGATTCCGGACGCCCACGACCCAGCGAAGAAGCACCCGCCGATGATGACCACCGCGGACCTGTCGCTGCGTTTCGACCCGGCCTACGAGAAGATCTCGCGCCGCTTCCACAAGGATCCGCAGGCCTTCGCCGACGCCTTCGCGCGCGCCTGGTTCAAGCTGACCCACCGCGACATGGGCCCGCGCGCCCGCTACCTGGGGCCCGAGGTGCCGGCCGAAGAGCTGATCTGGCAGGACCCGGTCCCGGCCGTGGACCACGAACTGGTGAACGAGCACGACGTCGCGGCGCTGAAGGCCAGGGTGCTCGCGTCCGGCCTGACCATCCCCCAGCTGGTGAGCACCGCCTGGGCATCGGCGTCGACGTTCCGCGGCTCGGACAAGCGTGGTGGCGCCAACGGCGCACGCATCCGGCTCGCGCCGCAGAAGGACTGGGAAGTGAACCAGCCGGCGGAGCTCGCCAGGGTGCTGCAGAAGCTCGAGTCCATCCAGAAGGAGTTCAACGGCGCCCAGTCGGGCAACAAGAAGGTCTCACTGGCTGATCTCATCGTGCTCGCGGGATGCGCGGCCATCGAAGCCGCCGCGAAGAAGGCGGGCCACGACGTCAGGGTGCCGTTCTCGCCCGGCCGCACGGACGCCTCGCAGGCGCAGACCGACGTGGAGTCGTTCGCCCCGCTGGAGCCCATCGCGGACGGCTTCCGCAATTACCTCCGCGCAGGCCTCGAGACGCCCGCCGAAGAACTGCTGCTGGATCGCGCCCAGCTGCTGACGCTCACCGCCCCCGAAATGACGGTGCTGGTCGGCGGCCTGCGCGCGCTGAACGCCAACGTCGGGCAGTCCCGGCACGGCGTGTTCACCAGTGCAGCGGGGACGCTGAGCAACGACTTCTTCGTCAACCTGCTCGACATGCAGGTGGAGTGGCGTCCCTCGTCGTCCGGCGGCGTCTACGAAGGGCGCGACCGCGCTTCGGGCGCGGTCAAGTGGACGGGCACCCGGGTCGACCTGGTGTTCGGCTCGAACGCCGAGCTCCGCGCGCTGGCCGAGGTCTATGCCTGTGACGACAACCGGCAGAAGTTCGTGCAGGACTTCGTCGCGGCCTGGACCAAGGTGATGAACCTGGACCGGTTCGACCTCGCCTAGCCCGAGGAGTTACTTCTCGAGCAGAGAGCGCAGCATCCAGGCCGTCTGCTCATGGACGGTCAGCCGCTGGACGAGCATGTCCGTGGTCGGCTCGTCGTTTGCCGCCGCAACGACGGGCAGCAGGCTGCGTGCCGTCCGCGCCACGGCCTCGTGGCCTTCCATGAGGATGCGAACCATCTTCATCGCCTTCGGCGGCGCCGCAGGCGCGTCGGGCAGCGAGCTCAACTTGCCGAATTCCGCGTACGAGCCCGGCGCCACGTGGCCGAGGGCGCGGATGCGCTCGGCGATCGGGTCGACGGCGTTCCACAACTCCGTGTACTGGGTCATGAACATGTCGTGCAGGCTGTTGAACATCGGGCCCGTCACGTTCCAGTGGAAGTTGTGGGTCGTCAGGTACAGCGTGTAGGTGTCGGCGAGCAGCCGGCTGAGGCCCGCCGCGATGGCCGCCCGGTCCTGCTTGCTGATGCCGATGTCGATGCTCGAGCCGGCAGCATTGGTGCGCTTGGATGACTTCTTCATGAGAACCTCCTTGGCCTTGGGAGCCTAGCGTGCCGCAGGCTCGTCCAAAGCTCAAATCGATGGACCAAATCAACCGCATAGACCCGGCCCATGACGACGAGCATGGTCGTGGTTGCAAGCCACACGACCGCTGGAGGAGTTGCATGACTGCCTGGATGCGCGCGCAGGTTGCCCTGCTGCTGATCGCCGCTATCGCCCTGCCCGCGTGCTCGCCGCCACCGGGCTCCGGCGCCGGCAGACAGCAACCCGCCGCTGCCGCGACGCCGGCAACCGAGTCGCTCAACCGCAAAGTCGCGCAATCGCTGCCGCTGGCGGACGCGCAGGACTTCGAGGACGCGCGGCGGGGCTTCATCGGCAACGACCGGCCACTGGTCATCGCCGGACCCGGTGGCGTCGACGCCTGGAACATGGCGGCGTACGACTTCGTGAAGGGCGATGCTCCGCCGACCGTCAATCCGAGCCTGTGGCGCCAGGCCATGTTGAACGGCGAGCATGGCCTGTTCGAAGTCGCACCCGGCATCCACCAGGTGCGCAGCTACGACGTCTCGAACATGACGCTGATCGACGGCAGGACCGGCTGGATCCTGGTGGACCCGTTGACCGCGAACGAGACCGCGGCGGCCGCACTCGCACTCGCACGCCGGCACCTCGGCAACCGCCCAGTGTCGGCGATCATCTTCACCCACAGCCACGTCGATCATTTCGGTGGCGTGGAGGGCGTGCTGCCGGCCGACGCGGCGGCGGCCGCGAGGATTCCGATCGTGGCGCCGCAAGGCTTCATGGACGAAGCCACCAGCGAGAACACCCTGGCCGGCATCGCCATGGGACGACGCGCCGCCTTCATGTACGGCGCGTCGCTGCCGCGCTCGCCGCTGGGACACGTCGACACCGGACTCGGCAAGGCACCTTCCGTCGGCACGATCAGCATCCGCGAGCCGACCGTCATCGTGGACCGCACGCCGCAGGCAATGGAGCTCGACGGGGTGAAGTTCGTCTTCCAGTACACGCCCGAATCGGAGGCACCGGCCGAGCTGACCTTCTACCTGCCCGAACTCAAGGCCTGGTGCGGGGCGGAGATCGTCTCGCACACGCTGCACAACCTCTACACGTTGCGCGGCGCCAAGGTCCGCAATGCAGCCAAGTGGAGCGGGTACATCGACGAGGCGCTGCATCGCTTCGGCGACATGGAAGTGGTCTTCGCGAGCCACCAGTGGCCGATCTGGGGCAACGAGCGCGCGGTGGACTACCTGAAGGCGCAACGCGACTCCTACCGGTACATCCACGACCAGACGCTGCGGCTCGCCAACGAGGGCTACACGTCGCAGGAAATCGCCGAGCAGATCGAGCTGCCCTCGACGCTGCGCCACCGCTTCGCGAATCGTGGCTATTACGGCACGGTCAAGCACGACGCGAAGGCGGTGTACCAGGCGTACTTCGGCTGGTACGACGCCAACCCGGCGAACCTCGATCCGCTGCCTCCCGCCGCGGCGGCGCAGAAGTATGTCGAGGCGATGGGCGGGGCGACGGAAGTCCTGCGCAAGGGCCAGGCGGCGTTCGACGCGGGTGAGTACCGCTGGGCCGCGATGCTGCTGAATCACCTGGTGTTCGCCGACGCATCGAACGTCGCGGCCAGGGAGTTGCTCGCGTCGACCTACGACCAGCTCGGTTACCAGGCCGAATCGGGTCCGTGGCGCGACGTCTACCTGAGCGGGGCCTACGAACTGCGCAATGGCACGCAGGGCATGGCGAACGATCCGCGGAACGCACTCGGCCTGTTGCGCGCGACGCCGCCGGCGCGGTCGCTGGATTCCATAGCCGTGCGGTTGAACGGGCCGGACGCGGACGGCAAGCACCTGACGTTCAACTTCATCTTCGACGACGTGCAGGAGACCCACGTGGTCGAGCTCGAGAACGCGGTCCTGCACCATCGGCAGTCCGATCCCGTACCGGGCGCAGATGCCACGGTGCACCTGACGCGCGACCTCCTGGTGCGACTCGGCATCGGGGATGCGGGCGTCAAGGACGTGGTGATGTCGGACGAACTCAAGGTCGAGGGCAGCCGGCTCAAGCTGCTGTCGTTCCTGTCGCTGATCGACCGGCCGGACGGGCGGTTCGCGATCGTCACGCCCTGACGCGCTGTGGTCAACGCTTGCCTGTGTCGGACGTTGCTGCCGAGAATCGGATTCGTGAGCCAGCGGAGATCCACGATGCGTCTGGTCCTGGTCATGGCCTTCTCGGTGCTGGCTGCGGCTTGCGGAGGCGGCGGATCGAGTTCGGACGGCGGCACCTCGCCGCCCCCTCCTCCTCCTCCAGCGACCGCGGGACTGGCGCGCACCGCCTGCGGCGACTATCAGGGCACGGACCGCGGCAGCTCGTGGAGCTTCCTCGGCATCCGGTTTGCCAGCGCACCAGCGGGCGCGCGTCGCTGGCGGTCGCCGGAAGCACCGGCCTGTCCGACCACGACGGTCGCGGCGAACGCCTACGCGCCCAAGTGCCCTCAGCTCAATCGTGCAACGGGCGAGCCCGAGGGCGACGAGGACTGCCTGGCGCTCAACGTCTTCGCGCCGAAGGCGAGTTTCGCGGCCGGGCGAGTACCCGTCATGGTCTTCATCCACGGCGGCGGCAATGTCATCGGCTCCGCACGCGAGGAGGTCGAACCAGGCCGCATGCTCTACGACGGCGCAGCGCTCGCCGAGACGACCGGCAACGTCGTGGTGACCGTGCAGTACCGGCTGGGTCCGCTCGGCTGGCTCGTGCACCCCGCGCTCGACGCCGAAGCGCCGGACGCGCGTTCGGGTAACTACGGCCTCGAGGACCTGGTCGCCGCGCTCAAGTGGGTGCAGCGCGACATCGGCGCGTTCGGCGGCAACAAAGACCGCGTCATGATCTTTGGCCAGTCGGCGGGCGGGGTGAACGTGTGCGCGCTGCTCACTGCGCCGGCCGCCGCCGGGCTGTTCGACGCCGCGCTGATCCAGAGCGGCGGCTGCGTGGCGGATGCCCGCAGCAAGGCGCTCGCGACCGGGGCGACGCTCGCCGAGAATGCCGGCTGCAGCACGGCGGCCGACGTGGCTGCCTGCCTGCGTTCGAAGTCACCGGCGGAACTGCTGGCCGCCCTGCCGCCGACCGTCAGCGTCGCGGGTGGGCAGGCACCCTATCAACCGAGCGTCGATGGGACACTGCTGCCGGCGACGCCGCTCGAGCGGATCCGTGGCGGTCAACACAATCGCGTCCCGGTCGTGATCGGGGCGAACGCCGACGAGACGGGCCAGGACGTTCCGCTGACGTTCTCCGACGCGCAGTATCAGGCCTTCCTGACCACGACGTTTCAGACGCCGGCCGTACGTGCCGCGGTCGCGGACCTGTACTCGGCCGCCAACTTCGGGTCGTCGCGCAAGGCCTACGTCGCGCTGACGTCGGACCTCAAGTTCATCTGTCCCTCGGGCACGATTGCCCGCGCGCTCGTGGCCGCGCAGTCCGAACCGGTGTTCCGGTACTTCTTCACGGAGGTGCCGGACTCGCCGAGTTCCGCACTCTATGGAGCCTTTCACGGGCTCGAACTGCTGTTCCTCTACGGTGCGCTCGACGTTCGGGGTTACGTGCCGACCGCCGCGGAACGCGGCCTGTCGCTGGCCATGCAGCGCTACTGGGGCAGCTTCGCGGCGACGGGCGCACCTGCTGCCGAGGGATCGCCGGCCTGGACCCCGTTCGATCCCGCGCGGGACAGCCACCTGGTGCTCGACTCCGCGTCATCGAGGATGGCCGACGGCGTCAACACCCCGCGCTGCACTTTCTGGGCGCAGTTAGGGCTTTAGCCGGCGGCCAGGCGATGGGGGCCGTCGAGCGGACGCTCCGCGTGTGATTGACGCGTGGGGACGGGCTAAACTGCCCGTCGCTCGGCGCATGTGGTGCCCCTCACCTGGGATCCCCCGGCAATGAAACCCCTCGCAGTCATCGCAGGCATCGGCGGCATCAACGCGGCGGGCCGCAGCTCGGCCCACCAGGGCTACCGGCGCACGGTGCTCGACGTCCTGGACGAAAGCGTCGCGGCCGATACGATTCGCAGCCTGGCGGGATTGATGGGAATCGCAGGCACGATCGACGCGGAGACCCGTCGCTACATCCTCGAGCACACCCTGGTCCGCGGCCTCGAGCCCGCGTTCCTCGACACGGCAAACGCTGCCTGGAACTGCCGGGCGCGCCTCGTGCCAGGACACGGGCCGGTGTCGTTCGTCATTTCACAACGGGACCTGCCCGCTCGCCTGCCGGAGGGCTGGAAGGTCAGCGAGGATGTGGCGGGACGCGTGCGCATCGACGTATCGGAGGACACGGACATCCTGCTGCCCGTGACGCGGGCCCTGGAGGTCAGCGCGGCCGGGCAGCTGCCGACAGGGTTCGATCCGAAGTCCCTCTATCCGGGTCGTGGTCACCCGCGAGCGGTCCAGATCGCGCTCTTCGCCGCCAACGACGCGCTCGGCTCGCTCGGCATCCGTTGGGACACGGTGATGCAGCACGTGCCCCCCGATCGCGTCAGCGTGTATGCCGGAAGTGCCATGGGGCAACTCGACCAGGAAGGCAACGGCGGCCTGCTCTCATCCCGCTACCGCGGCCAGCGACCCACCTCGCGGCAGGTGCCCATGGGCCTGGCCGAAATGCCGGCGGACTTCGTCAATGCCTACGTTCTCGGCAGCGTGGGGCAGACCGGCCACAACATGGGCGCCTGCGCCACGTTCCTGTACAACCTGCGCCACGCGATGTTCGACATCCAGTCGGGACGGTCGCGCATCGCGCTGGCCGGCGGCGCGGAGGCGCCCCTGTGCCCGGACGTGATCGAGGGCCTCGCCACGATGGGCGCCCTGGGAACGGACAAGGCATTGCTGGAACTGGACCGGCCACGCAACGCAGCCGAGCCCGACCTGCGCCGCGCGTGCCGGCCGTTCGGCGACAACTGCGGATTCACGATTGCGGAGGGCGGCCAGTTCGCCGTGCTGCTGGACGACGCGCTGGCGATCGAGCTCGGCGCCAACGTCCTGGGCGCGGTCACCGACGTGCAGGTGCACGCCGACGGGTACAAGAAATCCATCTCTTCGCCCGGCGTCGGCAACTACGTCACGTTCGCCAAGGCGGTGGCCAGGGCGATGCGCGAGGTCGGCGAGGAGTCGATACGCCGGCGCAGCTTCGTGCAGGCGCACGGCACCGGCACCCCGCAGAACCGCACCACCGAGTCACAGATCCTGAGCGGCGTCGCGAAGGCGTTCGCCATCGACGGCTGGCCGGTGGCAGCCATCAAGTGCTTCTTGGGCCACACCATGGCGGCGGCCGGCGGCGACCAGCTCGCATCGACGCTCGGTGTATTTGCGCACGGCATCCTGCCGGGCATCACGACGATCGACGCGGTGGCCGCCGACGTGCACCAGGACGGCCTCCGCTTCTCGCCGCGCCCGCTGCAGCGGTCGGCGACGGACTGGGACGCCTCCTTCCTGAACGCCAAGGGGTTTGGTGGCAACAATGCGACGGCCACCGTGGTATCGCCGGGCGTCGTGTCGCAATGGCTGGAGCAGCGTCACGGCAAACGCTCGCTCACGTCCTGGCGCCAGCGCAATCAAGCGACCATCGAGGCGGCGGCGGAGTGGGACCGGTCGTTGACCGACGGGACCGCGCAGATCGTCTACCGCTTCGATCACGAGGTGAGGAGCGAAGAGCACGTGCGGATCGAGAATGGACAGCTCTGCATCGAGGGCCTCCCGCCGATTTCCCTCCTGGACTGAGCCCTACTCCCGCCCCCTCCAGCACCAGCACGAACGGCTCACCGACCGGCGCCGGCGAATGCGCGCTCGATCAACCGGATCGATTCGGCGCTGTCCCAGTCACGCGTACCCTGGAACCGCGCAACGACGCGCCCCCCTGCGTCGACGAGCACCGTGACGGGGATGCTCGAGGCGCCCAGCATGTGCTCCAGCGGCCAACGTGGCCCCGTGTCGATGTAGTGGCTGATCGTGGCATTCGACTGCCGGAGCCACTGCAGCGCGGCGTTCCGGTCGTCGTCGTTCGAGATCCCGATCACGGTGTAGCGACTGCCGGCCTTGCTCCACGCCAGGCGTTCGAGCGATGCCGCTTCCTTGCGACAGGGACTGCACCAGCTGGCCCACACGTTGATGATGAGCGGCCGCCCGCGGTAGCTGGACAGCGACCTGGGCGGACCGTTCAGGCCCGCCATGACCACGTCCGGCAGAACGTGGCCCACGGCGACGAGCGGCGGTGGCGGTTGCGGCGCCGCCACGGCGGGAGTCGCCAGGAGCGTGAGCGCGCAGGCGCCGGCGGCGATCGACCGCTGAATGGCTCGTATCGATGACACAGGTGGTGTTCCGGACAGCGACTTTCTGGCCCGCGAAAATACAGCGATTATCCGGCGGCGGGTAGGTGGACATTGCGGACGGACCGCGCCGACCCCGCACCTCGCGCGGGCGCGTGCAAGAATCCTGGACCGGAGGTCCAACATGATTCCCTGGGATGAACGATACGGAACCGAGGACTACTACTACGGCACCGAGGCGAACGAGTTCCTGCGCGAGCATTGTGCCGCGATTCGGCCTGGTGGCGACGTTCTCTGCCTCGCCGAAGGCGAAGGACGCAATGCAGTCTTTCTCGCCGGGCAAGGCCTGCGGCCCGTCGCCGTCGACCAGTCTGCCGTCGGCCTGGCGAAGGCGGAACAGCTCGCCGCCACCAGGGGCGTGCACATCGATACCGTGGTCGCCGACCTCGATGGCTACCGGATCGAACCGCAGCGGTGGGATGGCATCGTGTCCATCTGGTGCCACCTGCCCACCGCCCTGCGGGCCGCGGTTCATCGCCAGGTCGTCGCCGGACTCAGGGTCGGAGGCGTGTTCCTGCTCGAGGCCTATACGCCACAGCAACTCAGGTACGGGACGGGCGGGCCGAGTAGCGTGGACCTGTTGCCAACGCTGGACCAGCTCCGCAACGAGTTGCAGGGACTCGAACTCGTGCACGCGGTGGAGCGGGATCGCACCGTGCACGAGGGGCGCGGCCACCACGGCCCAAGCGCGGTCGTGCAGGTGGTCGCCCGCCGGCGTCAGTAGCCGGAGTCACCCGCTGGCGGCCGCCGCGCCATGCTCCCGAGCCGGCTCACGTCCGCAGGTCGCCTGACGCCCCACGCAAAGTGCCCTGTGCTGCGCGCGCCGTTTCGGCCGGCAATTCGCCGAAGGCAGCACGGTAGCTGGCCGAAAAGCGACCGAAGTGCCGGAATCCGCAGTCGAGCGCAACCGTCGAAACCCGCACTGGCGACGATGCGCCCTGCAAAAGCCTGCGCGCCGCGGCGAGCCGTCGCGCCGTGACGAATTCGTGCGGCGTCTGGCCGCGCGCGACAAGGAACGTCTTCTGCAGCGCGCGCGGGCTGACGCCGGCCACGGCACACAGCCGATCGAGCGAAATGTCATGGTCGAGGTGCGCATCGATCCATCGCTGCACGCGCGCGAGCCGCTCGAGACCGGGTTCGCTGATGGACTGCACCCCCGCGGCGTCGAGGACCAGGTCGGCCATCCAGCCGGCCACCGCCAGCTCGAATGCCTCGGGATCGCCGTACGCACCCCACGATCCGCCGGACTCCGCCGCTGCACGCAGCTGCGCCTCGAAGGCCAGCAGCTCCGCCCGCCGCCCAGCGGTCATCATGATCGGCGTCGATGGCACGAGCCAACGACGCGACCGACGTCGCTCGCGTGCCGCGATCTCGCGCTCGAGCAGTTCCGTCTCGACGCGCACTACCAGGCTCGCGCTTGGCCCGCCCCTGCGCGTGTACTCGTGTCCTGCGGCGCTGAACAACGCAAGCTCCGGCTGCAGGTCGTAGCGCTTCCGGCCGTACGATTGCGTCTCGCCGGGCTGCAGCGACAGGAACAGGGTCGGGTGGTGGACGGAGGCGCGGAGCGTCTGGTGCAACCAGCGATCCGATCGCCCGACGATGACGCGCCCGGCGGCGACTGCGCTGATCCGGTAAAGGAACTTCCCCTTGCCGTGGATCACCCGCGAGTGATCGCCGTAGTTCCGCCGAAGGTACTCCCGGGTCTCATCCTGGTCATGGGAATGGAACTCGATCCTCGACACGCCAGCAGTCTGCAGCGAGGTCGATGCGATCGACCGCGACTCGGGTTCGCTCGAACGGTACGCACCACCCATGCAGCCCCCCTGCCCAGCACCCAATTCGCCGGCATCGCTTCCGGAGCAATGCCTGGGTTTGGATATTAGCGCGTCTCCGGCGACACTGGCGCCGTCGGCCCGCACTGATCCGCGTCGTTTTTTTCGCAATCCGGATAGCCGCGCCGCTACGCCCCCGCTATCAAGTCTGGTTTTGCCCACCGCCCTGCCATCATGCTAGACCTCGCTGCACCTGCGCGCTCCCGCGTTCGACGCTGGCTGTTGCTCGTGTTCCTCGGGATGCTCAGCGCGTGCGCGTCGTTCCCGCAGCCGGGCGAACTGCGCGCCACGGCCGCCCCGTATCCCGGGGGTCCGCCCCCCGCGGCGCTCGACGGTCGCGCCCGGTACCGGCAGATCTACTGCGATCTGGTCGCCGGTCGGGCGGAGACGCCATCCGCCAAGGCAGGTTGCGAGGACCTGGTCTGGCGCCTGCGGGACGAGCCGGCGCCGGCGGCGAATCCGCCGGACTTGCCGGCCCTCGCGGCGCGGCTGCGCATCTTTGTCGTCAGCGGCGCATTTTCCGACTGCCGCGCCCCCGCGACCGTGCCCTTCGAGGACGCGATCAGGGAACTCACTGCCCAGGGCACGCGGATCACACCCGTCCTGGTGAGCGGACGCTCCGGCGCGGCCCACAATGCACGACAGATCGCCGCTGCGCTGCGCTCCGCCGACCTCGCACGGGACGACCGGGTCGTGCTGGTCGGGTATTCCAAGGGCACCGTCGACATCCTCGAGTTCCTGGCGGCGTTCCCGCAGGACGCGCAGCCGGTGGTCGCCGTCGTGAGCGTGGCCGGCGCCGTGCAAGGTTCGCCGCTCGCCGACGCCGGCGACTGGTGGTACCGGGCCTTTCTCGCGCAGGCCTTTCCAGGCACCTGCGATCCGGGCGACGGCCAGGTGCTGCACGACCTGAGGCCGGCGACTCGCCGCGCCTGGTTCGAATCGCACGCGCTGCCCGAGCGGGTCGCCTACTTCTCGCTGGCGGCCTTCACGACCGAAGAGCACCTGAGCCATGGCCTCAAGCCGGCGTGGCGCAACCTTGCGCGGCACGACGAGCGTAACGACGGCCAGGTCCTGGCAGGTGACGCGATCATTCCAGGGTCCACGCTGCTCGGCTACGTGAACGCCGACCACTGGGACGTCGCGATCTCGCTCGAGCGGCAAATGCCGCAGCTTTCACGTCGCGACAGCGTGCGGACCCTGCCGCGCTCGGAACTGCTGCTGGCCGCACTGCTGTATGTGAGCGAGTCGCTCTCCGTCCACGAAGGACCCTGAGCGCGGTACACGCCGCGCGGCGGTCGTTCCCGTCCACCGCGCGGCGGTTTCGCCATCCGTTCAGTTGCTCTTGCAGGCGCTCCAGCCCGCCTCGTAGTCCGCGTTGTGCCGCGCGCGGTCGTAGGTCTTGGCCTTGGAATCGGCGCAGCCGCGGTCCCATTCCTTCTGGCGGTTCGCGCCCTCGTCGGCGGAGTCGCTGCCCTTGCAGGACTGCCAGCCCCGTTCGTACGCGGCGGTGGGATGCGCGCGATCGTACGACCCCGCCTTGGCATCCTGGCAACCGCGGCTGTAGTCATCGGCCTCCTGCATGTTGCGCGTCGGCTGGCCGCTGGCGGAGGACGACTGCTTTTGCTGATTGCAGGCCTGCCAGCCCTTTTCGTAGTGCTCGTTGTGCTTGGCACGGTCGTAAGTGCCCGCCTTGGCGTCGGCGCAGCCGCGGTTCCACTGCTTCTCTTTATCACCGGCCACCGCCGGCAGAGCGGCCAGGCCGAGCGCGGCACCCAGGCACAGGACAATGAGGCTGTTCGAACGTCGGTTCATGTGGATTCTCTCCGTTGGGTTGGGGAAGGGTCATTCACCAGAGCCGCACGCGTTCGTCCGGCTTGTTGACTTGCGCGAAGGACGGCGGCGGCGGACAGAGGAGTCTGTTCAAAGCGCTGCTCCGTGGCGAACAAAGGAGCGCTGCCAGCGGCTGGACTTGATACCGCACCGACCTGGACCGGTCTATCCGGAATGCGTACGCCGCCGCGGCAGGCGCCCCGCACGGCCGGAACTGCGCTCCGCCTTGTCCGGCGTACGGCATGACCGGGACGCAATCCGGATAGTCCGGCGGCTACGCCGCTGGTAAGAAAGAGGGCCCGACACCCTGGAGGCCCGATGCAGACTTCAAAGATCCTCGCCGCGTCGCTGCTCGCGATTGGCATGGCGGCTGGCGCCGGCATCGCCCGCGCCGACTCGAACGACGCAACCTGCGAAGTCCACAAGGACGGCGACAAGCAGAAAGGCAAGTCCGGGCCCTGCACGTTCTCGCAACGCCAGGGCTACATCGACATCGACCTGAAGAACGGCGACACGATCAGCCTGAGCCCCGCCGGCGGCGCCAACCACTACCGGGACCAGCGCGGCAACAAGGTCACGCGTACCTCCGCCGGCACGACGGGCATGTCGCTCAAGTGGGAGAGCGGCAAGCGGGTCGACGTGACGTGGGGCGGCAATCGTTACGGCAACCCGTACTACGACTCGTCGAGCAACTCCAACTCCTACGGCGCTCCGGGCAAGCACTCCGGGCATGCGAGCGGTCGCAACTACGGCATCAACCCGCTCGACAACGGGGCGTTCGAGGTGGTCTCGTCGAATCCGTTCTGCACGGTGCGCTTCAACCGGCATGGTGAGGCACAGCAATACAGCGATGAGTGCACGCCCGAGCAGAAGCGGGAGTCGTACGAGTACGCCCAGCGCAATCGCTGATCGAGTCGAGTCGGTGCTGCCCGCCTGGGTAATGCAGCAGTCAACAGGAGAGATCCGGATGGTCACCAGGAAGTTGTGCATTGGAGCAATGGCAGTGCTGGCGACGATGACCGCCAGCGCGGCCGATCCACAGCCGGTGGACACGGCCAAGGCGATGCTCGATCGCATGGATCGTAACGTGGACGGCAAGATCGGCTTCGAGGAATACCGCAACGCCATGATTCGGCGTTTCGGCGCTCGTGACGTCAATGATGATGGCGTGCTGGACGGAGACGAGTTTCCGAAGGAATGGCTGGCCGGCGCCGACGTTCAGGGGGCGACCGGCAAGGTGACCTTCGAGCAGTTCGCCGCCGAACTGCAGCTGGTGTTCGACCATTTCGACGTCGACAAGGACGGCCAGCTCGACACAGCCGAGATTGCCGCCTTTGCCGCGGCACGCCAGACCCAGGAGGAGTCCCGCTCATGAGCCGTTTCCGAATGCTTGCAACGCTTGCACTGGGTGGCCTGCTGCTGTCGGCGGCGGCCGCGGTCCAGGCCTCGACCGTCACCTGCGAATCGAGGAACGACTCGTTCCAGTCCTGCCCGGTGGACGCCAGCGGCGGGGTCCGCCTGTCGCGACAGCTGAGCACCCAGGGCTGCTGGCAGAATGACACCTGGGGCTTCGACAGCAACCAGATCTGGGTCAATCGTGGCTGCCGAGCCGAGTTCGAGGTGGGCGGACAGAGCCCGAACCCCGCCAGCAAGAACAACGCGCTCGCGGCTGCGGCCGTCGTCGGAATCGCGGCGGCCGCCATCATTGCCAGCAACCAGCACGACGACCACCACAACAAGAACTACAACAAGAACTACGACAGTCGCTACGACGACCGTTACGACGATCGTTACGGGTATGACGATCGCTATTACGCCAACAGTCGCTACGGGTACAACGGCTACGGCGGGGATCCGCGGCGGACCTTCAGCTGCGAATCAAGGAACGACCGGAGGAACTACTGCAACATTCCCGCGCGTGGACACGTGGAGGTCTACAGGCAGCGCAGCGGCAAGCCCTGTACCTATGGCCGTTCGTGGGGTGTCGAGGGCAACAGCGTGTGGGTCGGGAACGGCTGCCGGGCCGAGTTCGCCGTATTCTGATGCGTCACGCCGACACATGCCTCGCGCCGCGGACGACCGGTGGGGCTGGACCAGGAGACTGACATGAGCAAGGCACTCGTCACGGCTCTCGCCGCCGCTGTGCTGCTGCTGGCATTGCCGGCCGGCGCCCAGCAGACGACCAACGTGGCCTTTGCGAAGGGCGCCAGCTCGGCGACGCTCAAGGGCAGCATCAAGGGCTACCAGGATCACAGCTATCTCGTCGATGCCCGCGCCGGCCAGACGATGAGGGTGACGCTCACCTCGACCAAGGGTGGAGCGGAAATGAACGTCTTTGCGCCGGGCAATGAGACGGCGATCTCGCTGGGGGCCGTCGACCCCTATGACGTCAGCGTCGTCCTGCCAGCCACTGGCCGCTACAAGGTGCAGGTCTACCAGATGCGTGCCAGTGCGCGCCGCGGCGAGACCGCCAACTACACGTTGACGATTCGCGTCGACGGCGGCGCAACCAACGTCTCGCACGGCGACGTCACGACCGCCCGCATTGGCGAGGTCGAGGTCTACCTCATCCCCGACGCGTTCGTGTTCGGCGGCTGATGGGCACGCCACCAGCCGCGCGGACCGTCAGAGTCGGCATTGCCGCTGGTCTGTTCACCGCAGCCGCCGCTTCGTCCGCTGTTGCGGCTGATGCGTCGGCAACATGGCGCGGACCCAGCCTCACGACCACGGCGATGCGCAGCGAAGACGCCGTGGGGATCGACAGGCTTGCGCGGGAGGCGCTGGCGAAGAACCCGGGGCTTCCGGGCATGTGGATCGGCATCTGGGATCCGGCGAAGGGCGCGTACCTGCAGGCATACGGCGAAGCGGTCAAGGGCGGCGCGCAAGCGACGATCGCCGATCACGGTCGCATCGGCAGCGTCACCAAGACCTTCACCATCGCCGCCGTGCTCGGGCAGGTGGCTGCAGGCAGGTTGAGGCTCGACGCCACGATCGAACAGCTATTGCCGGAGCTGGCCGCCCGATACCCCGCGATTGGGCGCGTCACGGTCGAGCAACTCGCGGGAATGCGCAGCGGCATCCAGGACTATGCCAACACGGGCATCGTGATCAGGGGCGTCGCCGCCAACCCGGCGAAGGTCTGGACCGCGGATGACCTCGTCGATGCGGCGATGACCCTGCCGCTTGCTGCCCCTGGCACGGGCGGCTATTCCACGACCAACACCATCATCCTGGGCAAGATGCTCGAGCGGCTCACCGGCAAGCCCGTCGAACAGATCGTCACGGAGGTCGCCAGGCGCGCCGGGCTGAAGCAGTCGGCGCTCCAGGCGCCTGGCGTCACGAAGATGCCCGATCCCGCATCGCACGGCTATGTCGCCGCGACCGGTGCAAAGGAGTTGGAGGCCGTCGGGGCCAGCATCGCCCCCGGCACGGACGTCTCCGGGTGGACGGTCAGCTGGGGCCAGGCGGGCGGCGGCATGTACTCCACCATCGCCGACCTGGGCACGTGGGCAGGGACTGGTCTGGGGACCAGCCTCCTCCCGGCCAGCCTTGCCGCCGAGCGCCTGGCAACGCAGAGGATCCCGGAGGGCGACTACGGTCTCGGCATCTACGACTGGGGTGCTGGCTGGATCGGGCACACGGGCCAGATCATCGGCTGGGAGTCACTGGTGGCATACAACACGAAGACCGGTGCGGCCTTCGTCGCGATCGTCAACGAGACCGGATCGTTCATGAGTGCCCTTGATGTAGGGCTCCAGGTGTTCCCGGACCTCCGGGGCTTGCTGGAGCGGCAGTGACCGTGAGGCCGCGTGTGCCCTGCCCCACCTCGACCGTCCTGGCATGAGCTGACACGGCGCATGACCCAAGCCCCCGCCGCCCGGCGCCTGACCGTCTCGTTGATGACCTACGTCGCCTGGACGCTGGTCACGGTGTTCGGCATGCGCTGGGCCAGCGACGGCACCCAGAGGCCGCTGATCGAGTCGGTCACCCACGGCATCAGCTGGAACCTGGTGATGGCCGTCGCGTTGCTCGCGGTCGTCACCGTAGTGATGCGCTGGCGGGACCTGAAGTTCGTGGCGCCGGCACCGATGGGATCACTGCGGGTGCTCTGGTTCCCGGCGCTCTACCTGCTGTTCTTTGCGTCATTGCCGGCGGTGATTGGACTGCCACCCGCCCGCACGCTGCTGTTCGTGATCATGAACACGATGCTCGTGGGGCTCTCGGAAGAGTGGATGTTCCGCGGCGTGCTGTTCCAGGGCCTGCGTTCGCGCCTGGCCCTGTGGCCGGCCATCCTGCTCACGTCCGCGCTGTTCGGGGCGGTGCACGTCATGAACGTCGTCACCACCGGTCAGCTGGGCGAGGCCGTCGTGCAGGCCGTGGCCGCCTTCATGAGCGGCATGGTCATGATCGCCCTGCTGATCCGCACCGGCTCGATCTGGGTGCCGATCGTGTACCACGCACTCTGGGATTTCGGGACGTTTGTCGTCTCGGTCGGCAGCGCCGCCAGCGGCCCGCCGATCGACGTCACGCAAGGCTGGAACTGGACGCTGCCGATGCTGATGGTGCTGCCCAATTTCCTGTTTGCCCTGTTCCTGCTGCGCGGAGTTCGCAACGACACGCGGCTGGCGACGGATTGATCATGCTGCGCGTCCTGCACTTCCTGCCCGTGCGCCTGGCGCTGCTCTACGTGCTGCTCACGTACCTGTACCTGGCGGGCTTCTTTTTCAGGGGCCAGATGGCCCACAGCGCGCTGACGTCGCTCGCGGCCAGCCTGCTGACCTGCGCGACGCTGGCGGGGGCTTATGCGGTCGTCGTCTATTTCATCGAGCGCCGACCGCCGTCGGAGGTCGCGCTGACCGGCGGTGGCCGCCAGTTCCTGTTTGGGGCGATGCTCGGTTTCAGTCTCTATGCCACCTGCGTGCTGACCCTCGTGGCGCTGGGATACTGCACCATCGAGGCCACGGGCAACTGGCAGGTGCTGGTGCCGGGCATCGCACTCACGCTCGGCACGGGGTTCTACGAGGAGCTCTGGTTCCGCGGCGCGGTCTTCCGCCTGACCGAGGAATGGTTCGGCAGCTGGATCGCGATCGTCGTGTCGTCGCTCGTGTTCGGCTTCGTGCACCTGTCGACCGAGGGCGCGACGGTGATGGGCGTGACGTTCATCTCGATCGAGGCGGGGCTGCTGCTGGCCGCGGCCTACATGCTCACCCGGCGGCTGTGGCTATGCATCGGCTTCCACGCCGCGTGGAACTTCACGCAGGGCTCGGTGTTTTCGGGCGCGGTGTCGGGCACTCCGGAGCCGACGGGGCTGATCAGGACGACGATGCACGGCCCCGAGCTGCTCACCGGCGGCAACTTCGGTATGGAGGCGTCGGTCGTCGCGCTGGTGCTGCTCACGACCACCGGCGTCGTCATGCTGGTGATGGCGATGCGTCGCGGCGAAGTCAGGTCGCCGATGTGGATGCGCCGCGCCTGACCCTTGCTTACCTGGCGGTGCCGTAAGGGCCCTCGAAGAACTTGCGCACGTCGGCCGCGAGCTCGGCACGGCTCTGCTTGTTCAGGTAGAACATGTGCCCGCCCGGGTAATTGTGGAAGGCGACGCGCTCGCGCGCCGACGGCGTCACCAGTGCCTGCTCCAGCACGTAGCGCGAGAGGAAATAGTTGGCGCCAAGGTCGTGGTAACCGTGCACGACCAGCGCCTTCAGGTCGGTGTTCTGCGCGAGCGCGATCTCGAGATCACTGGGCGTGCCCATGGTCGACTTGCGGTTCCACAGCGCGGACACCTCCAGGCTCAGCACGAGGTAAGGCCGGTCCGTGACGTAGCCCAGGTCCTTCTGCAGGTAATCGATCAACGGCGGCTGCAGGACGCCCGTCAGGATGCTGAGCGAACGCGGCCTGGCACCGTACTCGTCTCGCTTCTCCGGCATGGGTTTCTCGGTGGCCTGCGTGCCGTCGTAGAGATCGAGCACCAGACCGCGCGAGGCGAGCAGGTTGTTGGCGAAGACGGCCTCGCCCACGCGGCCGCGATTGACCGCGACGAGGGCCGGGTCGATTCCGATCATGCCGCCGACGCGCGCATAGAACGCGGACTGCGCCTTTGGATCCATGCGGCCGAGCGTCGCCAACCCGGTCAGGTAGTCCGTGAGCGCAAAGTCCTCGGCCGCCTTGTGGCCCGCCGCGTCGTTCGTGATCGTGCTGCGCCCGTGATACGCGGCCGTCGCCGCCAGGGTGGGAAACACCGTCATCGCGTGCAGCAGGTCGTAGGGCGGGAACGGCTCGGCGATCTCGGGCACGTTGAACGCCGGTGAGATCAACACGGCGCGGTTCAGGTTGATGCCGTAATCCTCGGCGAGCACGCGCGTCAGCCCCGCGATGCGCTGGCCGGCGTAGCTCTCGCCCGCAACCGCCTTCGGCGAGGCCCAGCGCTTGTTGACGGTGAGCCACTGGCGGATGAAGCCCGCAAAGAAGTTCACGTCACTGTCGACGGCGTAGTACGGCGTGGGGTCACCCGGCTTGCCATCGGGCCCGGGCAGCATGCGACTGTAACCGGTGCCCATCGGATCGATGAAGACGAGGTCGGTGAAGGCGAGCCAGCTGTCGGGGTTGTCTTCCAGGCGCGCCGGCACCGCGGGGAAGCTGCCGTCGCCCGTCGTCACGAGCGTCTTCGGGCCGATGGCCGCCAGGTGCAGGTACGCGCTCGACGCGCCGGGACCGCCGTTGAACACGAACGTGACCGGCCGCGTCGCGGGATCGCCGCCCTTCATCGTGTAGCTGACGTGGAAGATCTCGGCGTCGGGGTGCTCAGGATCCCTGCCAACGTTGAGCATCCCGGCCTTGGCGTTGTAGGCCGGCAGTTTCTGCGCAAGCGCGCTCTGCGGCCCCGCCAACAATGCGGCCAGCCCGAGGGCCAGCACCAGGAGTCCTCGTCGTCCGATCGAGAGATTCATCGCCGCACTCTCCGCTGCATTCATTCTGCGGGCGATCGCCACAGGTCGCCCTCCCTCTTGGTCGACTGCACCAAAGCCCTATGTTGAGGCCCGCAACCGACGCGTCGCTATCCGGATTGCGCATGTTCCGCGGGTGTTGTCGGCGGCGGACGTAGATTGCACAGATCCGGCGGATGAAATTCGCACACTCCTACCAGCTGGCAGCTCCGTGACAGGTCCTCTGATACAGAACCCACTATCCCGTTCCCGGGCCACGGATCGTTCATCGGTTCTTCGACGGGCACCGGGATCCTGCACAAGCAGGCTGTCGACCCAGACGGGCCCCTGCTCGGCGTGCCGTACCGGGGGTAAACTCGTGACGCCCAGTGAGGGCGTCACAGGGAATGGTGTATGCCGGTGGAAATGACCTGGGAACTGCGTGGCATTCGGTCCCGTTTCCGCGGGTCCGTAACGGCCGCCGACCTGCTCCATCATGTGCGGGAGGTCTGCCGTCACCCTCAGTTCAGTGACCTCCGCTACAGCATCCTCGATTTTCGAGATGCCACCGATGCCGTGGACGATGGGGCCCTACTCGAGGTCAGGGCCGAACTCATCCGTTCGCAGTACAGGAACCCTCAGATCCTGGTTGCGGCGATCACCAAAGAACGCGCGGTGATCGACCATCTCACGCGGTTCATCGGTCTTGGGGTTCTGAACCGACAGATCCAGGTATTCCCGACGCCTGATGCCGCTATGGACTGGATCACCGAACAGTCGACGTTCTTGCTGCATTAGGCCGAAACGACCGGATCACGGCAACAGTGAGTTGCGTTGCGCGTCACGCAACAATCTGCGGCCAGACTGCCGGGCCTTGCACGACCGGTCTGGACTGGAAGTGGAATGGAGCGGGTGGTGGGAATCGAACCCACGCGAGCCGCCCGGCGCTGCTCGCCCGATCAATCACTTACGAACGGCAGCGGTTCCGCGCGTGATGGACGTGTGATGCCGGTGCACGTTGGCGCAGAGTGCCCTACTTCCCGGGATGCACCATCGCGTCGATCGCCGCGGTGACCGCCAGGATCACGGCCTCATCCTGATCGGGCTCGATCTGCACGCCGTATGAGTCCCTGATGCGGAACCACTTCTTCGAGACCTTGGCGACCTTGTGCTTGCCATCACCGATCTTGTACTCGTGCGCCAGCAGGTCGCCCTGAACCTCGAGGTCCGGTCCATCGGCGATCCTCACGACCCAGCGTTCCCGGATCGGCGTGATCAGCGCCCGCTTCACTTCCGCGGCCTTGTGGCCCTTGCCATCTTCGATCGCCATCGAGTCCTTGGCGCGCAGCATCCGCTCCTGGATCTGCGCCTGCACCTTGCCCTCGGTGTTCTCGAAATCGAGCGTGCCCCGCACACGCATCATCTTGCCGTTCACCTTGAACACGCGCTCGCCGCGGTCGTTCTCGATCCAGAAGTCGTCGCCGAACGACACCAGCTTCTCGCGCATCTGGTAGCGCTGGGCGCCGTTGCGTGGTTCGTCGTCGGACTCGGCCGCGGCGGTCGCTTCATTGGGGGCCGCCGCCCCGGAAACGGAGGTCCAGTCCTGCGCACGAGTCGCGCATGGCACGCTCGCCGCCGCCAGGACCACCAGCGCCACAATCCATCTCCCACTAAACATGCTCGACTCCTCGCTTGGGGCCGACAAGTCTTGGTGCAATGCGTACGCCCGTCCAATAGCGACTTCGCATCGTCGCCATGCCTGCCGCGCATACACTGCTCGTGACGCCGGTGCGGGTTGACGCAGAATGTGCTACTTCCCGGGATGCACCATCGCGTCGATCGCCACGGTGACGGCCAGGATTACGGCATCATCCTGATCGGACTCGATCTGCACGCCGTATGAGTCCCGGATGCCTTGGCGCGGCGAAGCAGCCAAGGCACACTGGCTGTGAGAGATGAGGAGTTCCCGTGATGGCTAAGAGAGTGAAGTTAGTCGCAGTGGCATCGCTGACCCTGATGCTGGCGGCCTGCCTGACGGCGAAGGCGGAGCCGACAGCAACGGTGCGCGGCGAGGTGACGTACCGCGAGCGATTCGCGGTCCCGCCCGGCACACAGTTGGAGGTGCTGTTGCTGGATGTGTCCCGCGCGGACGCCCCATCGCAGACCATCAGCGGCGTCACGTTGACCGACGTCGGGCAGCCGCCCTACCCATTCGAAGTCGCGTACCGGCCGGACCAGATCATCTCATCGCACCAATATGTCGTTCGGGCCCGTTTGACGCACGGAGGGCAACTCCTCTTCACGACCGATCAGACCTATCCGGTCATTACCGCCGGTCACCCGACCGAGGTGCAATTACTGTTGAAGCGCGTCGGAGCGCCGACGACGACGAGCATGACCGGGTCCGACCGCGACGAGCACGGTTGCATCGGCTCCGCCGGCTACGCCTGGTGCGCCAAGGAAGGCAAGTGCGTGCGGCCATGGGAACTCGCGAAAGAGAAAGGACTCGCTTCGACCGAAGAAGCCTTCCGTGCCTATTGTTCGGGGACTCGGTAGGAGATCGCAACAGGCTCAGCGCCCGGCGCTGCCAGATGCGCTTCGCTTGGCGGGGTACGCCCGTCCCTCGAACACCGTGCCCCAGACCTTGATGTCGCGCAGGCCTTCGACGCCCACCTCATAGGGATCCTTGTCCAGCACGGCGAAGTCGGCCAGCTTGCCGGCTTCGATACTGCCCAGCGTGGTGTCCATGTTGATCATGTACGCGGCATCGATGGTGACGGCGCGGATGGCCTGATCCAGTGTCAGCCGCTCGGCGGGGGCGAATACCTTGCCAGACATGGTTTCCCGCGACGCGGCGGTCCATGCGAGGAACAGCGGCTCGGCGGGTGCCATCGGGAAGTCCGAGTGCAGCCCCACCGGCACATTGCGTCGCACCAGACCACCCAGCGGCGCAATGCGGGCGGCGCGATCGGTGCCCAGGCCGTTCGCGGCGTAGCGGTCGCCCAGGTCATGGAGGTAGAACGGGTTGGCCGAAACCTGGGCATTCAGCTCGGCTATCCGACGCGCAATACCGTCGTTCGCATACCCGTAGTGTTCGATGGTGAAGCGGTGATCAGCGCGTGGCTTTTCATCCTGCAAGGTCTGCAGAGTGTCGAGCACCATCGTGGCCCCGCCGTCGCCATTGGTGTGGACGTGGATCTGGTAACCCGCATTCCAATAGCTGCGGGCGAAGTCCGCGAACGGACCGGGCTGGCTGATCCATTCACCCTGATGGCCATCGATGTAGCCCGGAGGTCCGATCTGCATCGCCTGCGAGAACATGGCACCGTCGGCAAACAGCTTGATGCCATCGTTGAATATCAGGTGCCCCGTGTTCTGGGCCTTCAACCCGCCGACCAACTTCATCGCGGCCTCTGGGCTTTTCAGGGCGGCGGCGAGCTTCATCACATCGGGCGTCAGGCGCACCCGGACCGGCGAGTCAGGCACGTCAAAATTGCGCTTGAGTGACGACATCTCCAGATCGTAGTTGGTGCCGCCCGTGTTCATGTCGGCGACCGTCGTGACCCCGTTGTAGGTCAGGTAGTCGCGGGTCTTCCGGTAGCCCGGATCAGCGGCGGCAGGCTCGAGCAGGATGGGCGCCATGTAGGGCAGCGCCACGCTGAACATGCCGTCCTCCCAGAAGTGGCTCTTCTTCCAGTCGATCTGCGGGTGATCCTTGAACTTCTCCGCGTCCAGGCCCTTGGCCTTTAGGTAAGCCAGCATCGGCGTGTTGACGTAGACCTCGTGCATGGAACGCTGCAGCACGAGGATCGGCACGTCCTTCGAAATGCTGTCCAGCACCTCGCCCGAAAGGTCGCCATGCGAATCGGCGCTGTAGCCCCAGGTCATGAAGATCGGCGCGTCCTTCCTGCGGGCGGCAAACGCCGTCCTGAGCGCCTCCCGGTAGGCCTTCTGCCCGAGGGTCGCGGGTGTCTTCTCGCCCATCACACTCCAGGGCTCGGGCGTGATCCAGACGGTCTCGAACGCGATCGCGCCCAGCAGCGGGTGCAAATGCGGGTCGATGAAGCCCGGCATCAGCACCTTGTCCTTGAACTGCTCATCAATCGTGTAACTGTTGTTCTTGAGCCAGGGCTCGAGGTCCGGCAGGGAACCCACACCAAGGATCTGTCCATCCCTTACTGCAACCGCTGTCGCGGTCGGCAGCGTCGGATCCATCGTGACGATCTTCTTCGCCACGAAGACGGTAATCGCGCCTTGCTGGTCCTTCGCGAGAGTCGGGGCGGTCACAATTAGCGCAAGCAATGCCCAGCCGATCGCGCGAGTCGAAAGCGCCATTGGCAACTCTCCCATGCGGGCCCCAATCGGCCTGCTTTGAAGTGACCTGCATGCACGTTGGCCGCCAGACCCAATGCCGGTGCAATGCTTTATTGGGACATGCTTGCGGAATCCGCGCTTCCTGACAACAGGCCGAGGCGGGAGCGCCGTCTGGAGTGGCGCGGGCACGCAAGGGGGATTGGAGCGGGGGATGGAAATCGAACCCACGTGAGTGGCCCCGCCCTCCTCGTCGGATCAATCACTCATGTGCATCGACATTCACGCGTGTGATTGACGTGTGACAGCGCGCCGCTCGGATGCTCCATTCATGGCGCGACCGCGCTGCCGGCCAGCATGTGGGTCATCACGGCCGCCGCATCCATGCACTCGCTGCCGTCAGGGTGGGCGTGGGGCGTACCGCCCGAGGCCATGACCTGCAGCAGCGGCCCGATGTTGGCCGGCGTTGCTTCGACCTGCTTGCCTGGCTCAAGCCGGAAGATCGACTTACCTTCCTTGATCGTCTCGGTGACCTTGATCGTGTCGATGGTCCTCGGGTCGACCGCCGTCGGATCTTTGGACAGGATCGCGAAATCCGCCAGCTTGCCTACGCTCAGGCTGCCTTTGGTGTCTTCCTCGAACTTCTGGTACGCAGCCCAGATCGTCATCGCCTTCAGCGCGGTGATCACGTCCACCCGCTGATCGGGGCCGAGAATCCGGCCGCTCCCGCGGGCCTCACGCGTGACGGTGGCATCGAGCACCCGCATCGAATCCGGGAACGCCACCGGCGCATCGTGGTGGGTGGTGAAGATCATGCCGCGTTCCCGCACCCATCCGGTGGGCGAAATATTGGCTCCATCCACCGGCCCGAAGACATGATCGAGGTGCCAATCGCCCCAATAGAAAGTGTGCATCGGGAACAGCGAGGGGATGACGCCGAGGCGCTTGTAGCTGTCGACCTGGTCGACACGCTGCGCCTGGCCGTGAATCAGCACCGGGCGCAACTGCTGAGCGTCAGGGTAGCGTCCCTGCGCGGCGCTATGGGCTGCGATCAGCAGGTCGGAGGCGCGCTCGCCATTGGCATGGGTGATGAGCTGGACCTTGTTTTCCGCTGCCCATCGCGCCGATTCGAACACCTGTTCGGCCGTCGCGGACGGATAGCCCGAGTATCCGGGGGGAAAATCTCCGACCGGCTTGTAATAGGGCCGGTCGCGCCAACCGGTGAAGCCCTGCAGCGCGCCGTCGATCGTCAGCTTCGCCCCGGCAATCCGGAACCGGTTGGTATAGGTGCGGCTCTGGTTGGCAACGATGAAATCACGATCGCTCAACACATCGACATAGGCCACCACGTCGATATCGAAAGCGCCTTCATCCGCCAGCTTCTTGAGCAATCTGGCGGTATCGGGAATGGCTTTGCCTTCTTCGGCGGTGGTGTAGCCATAGCGCGCCCACATCCTGGCACCCTCGCGCGCGAACACCTCCATGCCGTTCGGGCCGATCCGCGGCAGCAGCTTGAAGGCGGCGCTCGCGAAGGCCAGTTCTTCCAGCACGCCATTGGGCTCCTGGCCGCCGGCCTTGCGCTGGATGACCCCGCCCGCGGGATCCTTGGTCGACGCGTCGATGCCGACCGCTTCGAGTCCCTTGGAATTGAAGGTGCCGAAGTGTGCCGACTGGTGCACCAGCATGATCGGATACTCGGTCGAAACCGTATCGAGTTCCTCGCGAGTTGGATGCCGATGCTCCTTCAGCGTCGCCTGGTCATAGCCGAAGCCGATGATCAGCTGCGTCTTGGCGACCGCGTCCTTGTTGGCGGCAATCCAGTCCCGCATGGTCTGGAGAAGGCCCGGGATATCGTTGACGTTGCCATCGGGCGGGGCCAGCAGGTTGGCCGACAGCGCCTGCAGCCCGCCAATGACCATGTGCCCGTGCGCATCGATGAAGCCTGGCACCAATGTGCGACCCTCGAGATCGATCACTTCGGTCCTGGGGCCCTTCAATTTCATCACATCGGCTTTCGAGCCGACGGCGACGATCTTGCCGCCCGCTTCGGCGACGGCTTCGACGCGCATCGCCTTGTCGTCCATCGTGAGGATCGGCCCGCCGGACCAGATGCGGTCGGCGCTCTGAGCCATGGCCGCAGCGCTTGCGCCGGTCAGCAACAGGGCGGTGGCGAGATGCAGAAGCTTCATGTCCGTATTCCTCCCCAAGAGCAAAAGAAACGGGTTATCGGCACGTCCAGACGGTCTTGCCAACTTCCATCTGGGGTGAGTGCCGATGGCGCAGGTTGGCATTCTTCGCCATGGGTCGGTCACACAGCCGACGGCTGCCCTGCGAACTAGCGCGAAAACAGCTCCAGCATCGCGACGGTCGCGACCTTTACGCCGATCGGGATGGCCGCAAGGTCGACGACGAAGTCCGGATTGTGTAACGAGTAGGGTACTTCTCTCCCCTGCTTCCGCGCGGCCGCGTACACAGCCGGGTCGGCGACTCCGACGATCATGTAGTTGAGCGGTATGTCCCGGTGCGGTCCGAGCAGCAGGTGCGCGTCCTCGGAGCCGGTGGCGGGCGGGAACTGCGTCACCACGTTCGCGTCGCCCAACAGCGCCTTGAGCGGAACGGCCAGTCGCGCCGCAAGAGCCTCGTCGTTCACGAGCGGCGTGGAGCCGCCTTTCATCGTGATCACCGGCAGCTGGTCCTCGGGCATGCCGAACGTGCGCGCCATTCCGTTGCTGACGTCGCGGATGCCGGTGATCAGCTGTTCGCGCACCCGCGGGTCGTACCAGCGCAGATTGGCTTTCACCAGCGCCGTCGACGGGATGACGTTGTTGTCGGCGCCCGCCTGGATCGATCCGACGGTGAGCACCGCCGTCTGTTGCGGTTCTATGAGCCGACTCAGGATGGCGGGAAACTGCGTCACCGCGTAGGCCGCCATCAGGATCGGGTCCTTGGCGAACTGCGGCGTCGAGCCGTGGCCCCCGACACCTCGGAACAGGATGTCGATCTGGTCTGTGCCGGCCATCTTGGGCCCGCCCGAGCTCACGACGACGCCGACCGGCCCAGGTGCCGTATGCAGTGCGATGAGGAAGTCGGGTTTCGGCAGCCCCCGCGTGGTCCAAAGACCGTCGTCGACCATCGCCTGCGCGCCGAGGATGAGCTCTTCAGCAGGCTGGCCCACGAGAATCAAAGTGCCGCGCCACTCGTCTTTGAGCGCGACCATCGCCCTGGCCATGCCCAGCATCCAGGTCACGTGCACATCGTGGCCGCACATGTGTCCCACCGGCGACTCCGACCCGTCCTCGCGCCGCACGCGCACCTTGCTGGCGTACGGCAGGCCGGTTGCCTCCTCGACCGCGTTGGCGTCCATGTCGGCCCGGTACATCACCGTGGGCCCGGCACCGTTTTTGAGGACTGCGACCACACCGGTCCTGCCGATGCCGCTCTGGACATCGAAGCCAAGCGCCTCGAGATCCTTGGCGACGATGGCGGCCGTTCGGGTCTCCATGAACCCCAGCTCGGGATGCCGATGCAGATCCTTGAACAGCGCCTCGAGCCGCGCCGAATCGGAGTCCACGACCGCAACGGCCCGATTCCTGATCGCGGATGCCGCCGTGCCGCCGGCTTGGTCGCCAGCAACAGCGGCGCTGACCAGCACGAGCCCAGCCAAGCCGACGATCCCTGACAACGTCCTATTGCCGACTCGCGCCGAAGTGATGCTCATGCCTGCCTGTCGCATGTCGTGATTCGCTCAATAGTAGCCCCCGAAGTTCCAGCGCACCGAGAGGCCATACGTACGCGGCTCCGTGTAGCTGGCACGCGGAATTCCGAGGAACGACCGCGTATTCCAGATCTGTGTCGCCTCGTCAGTCAGGTTCTTGCCCCAGGCCGCGACCGACCATGTGCCCTGCGGCGAGTTCCAGCCGACCCGTCCGTTGAGCAGAGACAGCGATTCGTTCAGCGTCACGGGCAGGTTGTTCGGGTTCGAATAGAACTCGTCGCGCGAAGAGTAGTCGCCCTGGACGAACAGCTCGCCGCCGAGCATGGGAAACGTCAGTTCGCTGCCCAGGCTCCAGCTGTTCTCGGGCGCAGCCGCCGGGCGGTTGCCGGTGCAGTCGGCGCCGCCCGCCCCGCAGTTCTTGAACGAGTCGAACTCTGCGTCGGTGTACCCGTAGGTTGCCCACAGGCGCAGCCAATCCGTCGCCAGCCATTGCAGGTCGGCTTCGAAACCGCGGCTGGTCACCTCGGCCGCGTTGGTGATGGTGAGCACGGTCCCGCCATTCGGCAGCTGCACGAACGACTGCACCTGGAAATCGGAGTTGGTCGACTCGAAGACCGCGGCGTTCAGCCTGACTCGATCATCGGCGAACGTGCTCTTCACGCCCAGTTCGACGGACTCGGCTTCCTCACCGTCGAACGGCAGTGCCGCGAGGTTGTTGATGAAGTCGGTATTCCAGCCGCCGCTCTTGTAGGCCTGTCCATAGCTCGCGTAGACCAGCAGGTCGGTGGTGGGAGTCCAGTTGACGCTGATCTTGGGCGCCCAGTTGCTCTCGGACCGGCTGTCCTTCGTGGTGCCGTTGGTGAACAGGCCCGAGGTGTCCGTGATGCTGTAGTCCAGGTCCTTGTCTTCGTCGGTGTAGCGCAGGCCGCCGGTCAATGACCAGTGCTCGGTCAGGCGCAGGTTGCCGTGCGCGAACAGTGCGATCTGCCGGGTCTCGACGTCGGCGTCGTAGGCTGCGTTGACGTAGACCGCCGGCGCCGTGGGGACCAGCGCGCGCGCGAAGACCCGAGCCGTGCCGCGACCGGTCACATCCTGATCGAGGTAGTACAGGCCGACGACGTAATCGAATCTCTCGCCCACCGGTGACGCCAGGCGGATCTCCTGCGAAAGGTAGTCCCCGTCCGACTCGGTCAGGTCGGTGAAGGCAATGGGCTGCGGCGTGTAGTCCTCGTCGGCGCCCACCACCGACCAGGTCTCGGATCGAAGTCCGGTGATCGAAGTCAGCTTGAAGCCGTTGTCGAATTCGTGGTTGACCGTGAGCCCGGCTCCGTCATTGCCCGTTTCGAACTGCTGCCGACCATCCAGCGCGACTTCGAACGGTCGCGGGGCGATGCGGTCCGCCGTCGATTCGCCGATGAGCCCCCGGAAGTCGTTGCTGAAGTCGTCCAGGCTAAGCTCGACCGACGTTGCATCGCTGACGAGCCATAGCAACTGAGCCCGTACCGCCTGCTCGTCCCTCTCGTCGTACTCCTTGCCGCGCGTGACGACGTCCTTGGCGAAGCCATCGCGCTGCACAGCGCTGAACGTCAACTTGCCGAACAGGTTGTCCGTGAATGGCACGTTGATTGACCCCGCTCCACGCCACAGGCCGTAGTTGCCGGCTTCCGCCTGCAGGTACCCGCCGAAGTCCGGACCGGGCTTGCGCGTGGTGATGTTGATCGCACCGGCCACGGTGTTCTTGCCGAACAGCGTGCCCTGCGGGCCGCGCAGCACCTCGACGGACTGGATGTCGAGGACGGACTGGTTGGAGGCACCGGATCGTCCGACCCATACCCCGTCCACGTAGACACCGACGCGCTGCTCGTAACCCGGGTTGCGGCTGGTGTCCGAGATGCCGCGCATGCCGAAGAACGGTTGCGCCGCGTTGCTGCTGACGACGACGAGATTGGGCGTGGCGAACTGCAGGTCGCGCACATCGGCGGCGTTCAGCCGCTCGATGTCGGAGCTGCCGAGCACCGAAATCGCGATCGGGACGTCCTGCAGCGATTGCTCGCGTCGCTGCGCGGTGACGGTGATCTCCTCGAGCGCGCGTGGCTCAGCAGTCTGTTCCTGGGCGGGCAATTCTGGCGCGTGCAGTGCGGTTCCGACTGCGGCTGCAAGCGGCAGCGCGAAGCGCACCGAGACCCAACGGCATCCCGTGACAGTTGCCATCTTGATACATCCCCCGATGTGGCAATCGATTCGGGGGCGAGCCTAGCCCGTCCGGTCGGCCGCGGGCCGCTCAGGTGGCCCATTTTGGGCCACTGCCCGATGGCCGGCAGGGGCGCGCCGGACTCATGCTCTTCTCGACCTGGCGGGTGCCGCCGGGTGCGTTGTGATCGCCCCCAACCTGATCAGCTGTTCGGTGCAGGCCGCATGCAACTCGACGACCCGGAGGATTGCAGTCATCGCCGTGCGGTCGGCCAGTCCGGGCCTGGCCCGCACGCCCCTGGGCATGGACAACAGGATTCCGCGCCTGACCATGCTGTCCACATGCCTGCGTACGGTCTCCTTCGGAATGCCGGTGACCCTCGCGATGGCGCGCCGCGACATCGGCACGATCAGTTCCGGTGGCAGCGGGGTGCTGCCACGCAGAACTTCCGGGAGCCCACCTGGATGCACGGCTCGCTGCACGTTGCCGGTCGTCGTGGCGATCAGTATCAGCAGTTCGACGGGTTCGAGCTGCAGGTGTTCGGCGATCACAAGGTGCATCGCCAGGTACTGATGCAACAGGGCAAATCCGCACATCCGCAGTTCGCGCTGCGTGGCCTCTGCCGAGACAGAAACGCGATACCGGGTAGCGCGATCGGTTCGTCCGGTCATGCCGTGGCTCCGTCGGCCTTCCGTGAATGCCGCTGGCGCAGGTTGGCACCTTTTTCGAATCGTGGAAATAGAACACGCGGGAGGTATGGATGATGCGACGCTTGGTATTGGCGCTGAGCGGCACGGTTGCCCTGTCGATGACGGCAGCAGCCACGGCGCCGCCCTCGCCGTCGGCGCGACCGACCGGCGTGCTCTTCGAGAACGTGCGGATCTTCGATGGGTCGTCGGAGCGTTTGTCGCCACCCTCGAACGTGCTGGTTGTGGGAAAGGTGATCCAGGCGATCTCGATCGCACCCGTCGCCCCGCCCGCCGGAACGATCGTGCAGCGCATCGACGGCGGTGGTCGCACGCTGATGCCCGGGCTGATCGACGCTCACGTGCACATGATGATGGCGGAGACGCCGATGCAGGTCGTGCTGTCGGCGGACCCCAACTACCTCGCGCTCACGGCCGGTCGCGGCGCCACCGCGACCCTGATGCGCGGCTTCACCTCGGTCCGCGACGCGGGCGGACCGTCATTCGGGCTGAAGCGCGCGATCGACGAGGGCATCCTGCCAGGGCCACGCATCTGGCCCTCCGGCGCCACGATCTCGCAGACCTCCGGCCACGGTGACTACCGCTCCTCGGCGCACGACCTGCCCGCCGGCCCGGGACGGGATCCGCACTTCACCGAGCGCGCGGGATTCGCGGTGGTTGCCGACGGACGCCCGCAAGTCCTGCAAGCCGTGCGCGAGCAGCTCATGCAGGGTGCGAGCCAGATCAAGCTCATGGCGGGCGGCGGTGTCGCCTCGAACTACGATCCGCTCGACGTCACGCAGTTCACCGAGGACGAGATGCGCGCGGCGGTGGAAGCGGCAGCGGCATGGAATACCTACGTCATGGTGCACGCCTACACGCCGAAGGCCATCCAGCAGGCGATACGGGCCGGAGTGCGCTGCATCGAACATGCACAGCTTGCCGACGAAGACACCGCTCGCCTCGCGGCCAAGGAAGGCGTGTGGTGGAGCATGCAGCCCTTCCTCGACGACGAGGACGCCGTGCCGTTTCCCGAGGGTTCCGCGAACCGCGCCAAGTTCATCGAGATGACCCGCGGCACCGACAATGCCTATGCCCTGGCGAAGAAGCACGGCGTCAAGCTGGGCTGGGGGACCGACACTCTGTTCGATCCCACGCTCGCCGCACGGCAGGGCAAGCAGCTCGCCAAGATGACACGCTGGTTCACTCCGGCACAGACGCTGCGGATGGCGACGCGCGACAACGCCGAATTGCTGGCGATGTCGGGACCACGCAGCCCCTATGCTGGCCGACTCGGCGTGGTCGAGGAAGGCGCCCTGGCCGACCTGCTGCTGGTGGACGGGGATCCGCTTGCCAACCTCTCGCTCGTCGCCACACCGGAAACGAGCTTCGTCGTGATCATGAAGGACGGCAAGGTCTACAAGAACCTGCTGTCCCGCTAGATCGCGAGCGGTCGTCGCGTTCGATGCGGCGCCCGCGACTCGCCAGCCTGCAACCCCACCCCCGCAGGCGGACCGGGTCGCGGTGCGCCGCGCTTTGGTTACCGCTGGTGCTCGGCTCGGTCTCGAGCGGCGCAGGGATCCGGAGCGGATTGGAGCGGGTGATGGGAATCGAACCCACGTGAGTCGCGCCGCTCCGCTCACCGGATCATTCACTTGCCGGCAGCGATGATCTCGCGTGCGATTGACGTGTGAATGTCCGGCGAACCATCCTTGGCGAAAGAACGGCGCCCCCCAGAAGCGGACCCTGCAAGCCCGGGATCGACCCGTTGCTGCCTCTCAGATTCGCCGAGAACGGTCGTAGACTCCCAGTGCTGCCGAACACTCCCGTCAGCGGCCGGCGTCCAGGTGATTCGGTGTTTGGTGACCTTGCCGTCGGCCGCCTTGGTTTGGCCCTGAAGCACCATGCTTGGCGGTTGGAAGCTGCCCTCGAGCAAGGGCAGAGTTCCCTGATTGTCGACCCAGGTCTGGTGCCAGAGTCGACGCCCAGGGTCGTAAGCGCTCAGGCTCTCTCCAGCGTAGCCGCGTGCCGTGCCGTAGCGCTCGTGCAGGACACAACCTTCATACTCGCGATCGATGCGATTGACGCCGGCGAGCTTGCCGTCTGGGGTGTCGTTTCACGAGGAGCAGCGCCCTACTCGTTCTCGCTCAGACCGAGGCCGTCGGTGATGCCATTCCAGTCACACCTACACCCCCAACTTCTCCTTCAGCCGGTCGGTGGTCAGGTGCTTTACTACGTCGAACGGCTCGCACTCGCCGCTGGCGGAGGTGAACTCGATCGGCCCCACATCTCGCGCAACCTTCAGAGCCGCCGCGTTCAACACAGCGCTCCGCTTTCCGATCCCCATCAGCGCCGTTCCCATAGCCAGGCGGACCTTCCCCGATTCCGCCCCGATCCTGTCCGCGATGCGCTCGACATGGGCGAGGAAGAACTCCTCGCTCGGCGCCCTCTTGCCGGAGAACTTCGACGCCTCATAGAGCAGCCCGTAACCGCAATCGCGGCGTACGGGGTCGTCGCTCCTGACCCACTGGTCGGCAAGCTCGATCACGAATGACGTCTTCGCGAGCGTTGCGTCGCAGGAAGCAAACACGTGGGCCAGCATGCCACCGGCCAGTTCCTCAACCTGTCTCTCGGCCTGTTCACGGGTGATTCGCGCGGGGTCGTCGACGAGAAGCGCGATCACTCTGGCTTCGTAGACGTCGGTTTTCCAGAGGGCGTTCGCGAGCTCCCGGTTGCGCCCAATCCGCTTTGCCAGCTTGCGCAGCCGTGTGAGCCCAACTCCGTAACTCCTCATCCCCGCGGTGCTCGAGCCCAGCTTCTCCCAGTTGCTTATGCCCCGCTCATCGCGTTCAGCGTCGAGCAGAGCGAGGACTTCGGAAACGGTCATCGGAGAAATCCTCTTCTGGTTTGGTTACATCATGCGAACCGTGGAGTACTGCCTCACCACGATCAGTAGCCCACATCCACGACTTGGTGGGTCAGGTCCGTGGATCTCGCGCCCGTTGACGGGTCAGTTCTCCCTCGGACTTTCCTGTCGCCGAATGCGTTATGGGGCGCAGCCGTCCGTTGATCCAGCCCGCGCCCTGGCGCCTATCTCGGGGAATCGGTACATGAGAATGTCCATTGAAAACGCCAGGTTGCGAGTTCTCCTGATGCCCATCTCGTACACAGCTGCCGTTGATCCTCGTTCAACGGCCGCGGGCAGTATCGGTGTCGGCGTCGCAGCAATCTTGGCCGCCTTAACCAAGGCCCGCTGGTGGCCGATGGTACCCGGTCGCGAACGTCCGCTTCCATGGCCAAGTCGGGCCCGCTGGAGTCGGGAGCGGCCGTTCCCGCGTGTGATTGACATGTGACCGCCCTGCTGGTCGCAGCGACGCTTTCGCGGATGTCTCGGTGACGAACGCGAATGCGGAGCACCTCTGCTGCGGTGCAATGGCTTGCGCGATCAGGCTCGATTCGTGCCCGACGAAGCAGGCTGGCACGAGCGCTTGTGACAGGAGTAGGCTCTCCGAAAACTGGGCGTCCGACGGGCGTGTAGCGCTCGATTCGACGGGCACCTATGCGAATCGCGCAGTACAGCGCACCGTCGGGGAGGAGCCTTGCATGGCAACATCGATCCCATGCTGTTTCGCAACGGCACTCCTCTTGCTGTGCGCGTCGACAAGCGTGCAGGCGCAGACGCCCGCCAATGCCTGGAATTGCCCGCAGCAGGCCATGGAGTCCGATAAAGCGTGGTATGACCGGTGCACCGGCATCTTGAATGCGCCGGCCGAAGCTTCGCTTGAGACAGCAAAGTTGCGCGCGAGGCTCGAGAAGCAGCCTGCGCTGCCCGCAAACCGCAACCCGCTGCTCGGCCGCTGGCAGCAGCCCGCGCGACCCCAGGCAAACTCAAGTGACCCGCTGAGCCAGATGATGCAGATGATCGGCAACGGCAGCTGCACTGCGTTGTTCGGCGAGGGTACGGTGGAGTTCCGCGCTGATCGGTGGCTCGTCACCGACGCGGACGGCCCGACGGACCTGGGACCGGTGACGTACCGCGAAGGCAAGGACCCCACCGTCGTCTTCGTGCTGCCGCAGCAGGGTGCCCAGTTGCTGCCGCTGCAGTTCGAGAGCCCGGATCGCTGGTCACTCATCGGTGCAGCGGTGCCGTGTGCCATGGTTCGCATCGGTGCTGCGCAGACCCGAACAGCAGCACGCTCGCCTGTGCAAGTGGCTGCACCTGCGCAGGTGACCAGCGCCACGCTTGCCGTCGGACCGGACGCCGGCGGCTACGCGTGCCCCGATGGCCGCAAGATCTACGTGTACCGCTGCTACAGCGAAGATCCGCAGGCCGATTGCAGCTACGTCCAATTGCACCTGCCGCCGAACAACGGCTTCCAGGTCGAAGCGATGGACAAGCGCGCGGCGATTGCCGAGAGCTTGAAGGGATGCAGATTGCTGCCGGTGCGATGGCTGCCGGATGGCAAGATCGAATTGGCCGGATCCTAGCCCCGATCCAAGTAGCGGAGGGAAAACCGCTTGGCCCCTATTGCAATAGTCTTCCTGCTCCTTGTCGCCATCTTCGCGGTGTATGCGATCACGTCCGCCCGACGACGCGTGGCGCGCGGTGGCCCGCTCATGCATCCTGGCAACGCGCCGTCGGCCTACGTTGCGGCAAACCACTGGGGCTCGATCACGCTCACCGACGGCAGCCACTATCAGGTTGCGGCGGGCAACGACGCCTCGGGCTGGCGCGTAAACGACGAGGTGTACTACGACGGCGCCAAGCTCTACAACCGGACACAACGGGACTATGTCATCGCCAGCAAGCGGTGAGACGCAAACCGGGTGACTGGCCTGCGACGATCAGGCTCGCCCGATTGCGAGGCCAGCGTTGGTCGTGCCTGTGCATGGCGCGACCTCGCGCGAATGCAGCGTGGAATGAGGCCGGGAGGGGGTTGGAGCGGGTAATGGGAATCGAACCCACGTAAGCGTCGCCACGCCGCTCGCCGAATCAATCACTTAAGGACGACTGCGGCTCCGCGGGTGATTGACGTGTGACCGACCTGCGGCTGCCGGAGATCATGCTGCCGCCGGCGATATCTCACGCGCGATTCGCTTGCCATTGGCGATCTCCGCGACCCGCAGGTCGTACGCTGCCTGGAGATTCAGCCAGGACCGTGCGTCGCCACCGAAGTAACGAGCCAGCCGCATTGCCGTGTCCGCCGAGACACCCCGCCGCCCGCGTACGACGTCGTTGATCCGCGGCGCCGGGACGTTCAGTGCCTTCGCCAGGGCATTGGCACTCAAGCCCAGCGGGACCATGAACTCCTCACGGATCACCTCGCCGGGATGAACAGGTCGCATGCCGTTCTTGGACACTTTGTTCACCTCAGTGGTAGTCGACGATCTCCACGTCCGCCGGGCCATCGTCGGCCCAACGGAAGCAGATCCTGAATTGGTCGTTGATCCGGATGCTGTGCTGGCCTTTCCGGTCGCCCCGCAGCGCTTCCAACCGATTGCCCGGTGGTGATCGCAGGAATTCCAGGGTGTGCGCAGCATCGAGCATCACGAGTTTCCGCGCCGCAACGTTCGCAATCGCCGAGAACCGTTTAGACCGGCCGGTCTCGAAGAAGCGTCGCGTTTCCGCGCAACGGAAGGTCTTGATCACGCAGCCATCTTATAACGGTTAACGTTAAACATCAAACCCGTCGAACCACGGCCGGTCCGACCGCAAGAGGCTGGGTGCGGGCAGTGCCCAACGTAAAGAAGAAGGGTTTTGAGGGACCCTGTTAGGTCTCTGAATGCAGATGGAGCGGGTGATGGAAATCGAATCCACGTGAGTTACCCCGCCCCGCCCGCCCGATCAATCACTTACCGGCGATCGCGAGTCCGCGTGTGATTGACGTGTGAAATGGGCCGCCGAATCACCAGGCGGCCCCAGATTCCGCACCGTGGACGCGACGCGCGAGCGTGATCGCCGATGCTGCCTAGGCCATGCGCTCGACGTCCAGCAGCTTCCAGCTTTGGTCGAACAGCGCCGGCTCCGGACCGTAGAAACGTGCCATCAATTCGAATCGGCCCTTCGGATCGGTCGGCAGCCAGTTGCGTTCCCAGCCTTTCGGCGCGGTTGGGCCCAGCCAGAGGTCGACGGAGCCGTCGCGGTTCACCCGCAGGCCCGGCGTCTGTGACGAGCGGCTGGTCGCGGACACCTCGCGAATGAACGCGTGCGTCTGCCGGTCGTAGGCCGTCATCGACCAGTACTGTCGGATCGGAACGTTGGGCGGAACACGCAGGCGGTAGCTCTTGCCGCCCTCGAGCGCGGCACCTGTCGAGTCCTGGTGACTCATCAACCAGAACTGGCCCCTGCCCAGCCGCCGCGGCGCGAAGAAGACGTAGGTGAACAGCAGCCCGCGCTCATCCCGCGGATAGCTGTTCGGATCGGGGAAATCCTGCGTCAACTCGGCCGCCAGGTCCTGCGATGCCGGGAAGGCCCAACGGGTGGCGGGCCAGAACGGGGTGTCGAACAGGCGCTCGAACTGATCGTCGAGCAGCGCGTGCGCCCGCGCCGCCGCAGCGTCAAGCTGCTGTCGTTGCGTGTCGTCCGGCGCAAAAGGCCTGCCCTTCTCGATGCCGATCGTGCGCAGCGTGTCGATCATCGCGCGATCGCGCTGCAGCCACGGTTCCTTGTCGACCACTCGGGCAAGGTGCTCGTAATAGCGCGCGTCGTACGGAATCGTCGAGTCGAACAGCGTGCCGTTCGCGTCCACGAAGGTCGTCGGCGGCGGGTTCCCGGCCGCCGACAGCGGGTACAGCTTGACTCGCCGTGCGTACTCGACCGCCTTCGCGAGGTCGGCGGCACTTCCGCTGCGCAGGATCGAGCGGAACAGGCCGTAGCCGCTGAACGTCGCGGGTCGGAACACGTAGTACCCGGTGGGTATCGGCTTGTCGTAGCCGGGAGGCAGCAGGAGATAACGCCCGCCCGCACCGCCATCGAGGCCCGCGGGTCCCACGTCTTCGAGCGGCGACTGCCAGGCATCCATCAGCGTGCCGTTGATCACGCCGTCGTCCGCCGACGGGACTTCGACGACGATCGGTCCGGCCTCGCGCGTGTCGAAGAACGGCTTCAGGTAGATGACGTCGGAGTTCGGCGTCAGGGTCTGGCACTTCCAGTCGAGCAGCTGCGACCAGTAGAGGATCAGGTTGGTCCGTCCCTGAGTCACCTTGAGCATCGCCTGGCGCATCAGCTCCAGGTTGACGGCCGGCATCCCCCAGATCATCGCCTCGATGGCGCGCCACTGGAACTTGTCGATGTCCGGTCCCGGCACCGCTTGCGCGGCGGCGGTGCTTGCGTGGACGGCGCGACCCGCCAGCGGGCCGGCCGCGGCCAGCAGACCAGCCGCCGGCAGCGTCTGCAGCAATCTGCGTCGGTTAATCGTCATTTTCCTGTCCATTCCTATTTCACCTCGACGATGTTCCCCATCTTCCAGGAGCGATCGAAGAACGCCTTGGTCGGCGAATACCAGCGGAAGTAGGCGAAGAAGCCCTTCTCGGGATTGGTCTGGATCCAGTTCGCGTCGGGCACGGCGGCGGGCTTGGTCGGGGAGAAGACGAGGCGCACGGACCCGTCCTTGTTCTTGACGAGCGGTTGTCGGCTGTTGACCTCGGTCTTGCCCTGACGGTTGACGATCATGCAGCGCGTGTCGTTGTCGTAGAGTACGACCGACCAGAAGTTCAGCATCGGCACGTCTTTCGGCACGACCAGTTCATAGGCCTTGTCGCCGTCCAGCCACTGGCCGGCGTCGTCCTTGTAGGCCGCCAAGTACTGGATGCCCGCGTCGACGAGGTTCTGCGTACTGGCCTCGGTGACCGTGATCGCCTCGTACGTGTAGGCGGTGCGCGCGTCGATCTCCATGTAGGTCTTCGCCATCTGGTCGAGCGGACTCTGCATGAAGAGGATGTACTGCCACTGGGATTTCGGGTCGTCCGTCCAGTGTTTGACCGGATGGGGCTTGGCGAAGCTGTTGCCCATCGCCCAGGTTTCGCCGACGAGCGCCGCTTCCTCGAGGATCTTCTGCTGGGCGGCGGTCGGGGCGAAGGGCTTGCCCTTCTCGATGCCGAGATTCTTGAGCCCCTGCATCACGGCCATGTCGCGCTCTTCGATCGGATTGAGCTGGATCGCCTGGTGGACGACCTTCCAGTACTCGAGCCCGCGCGGCTGATGACCCTCCCAACCATTGTTCGGCGCTTCGAAGATCCGGATCCTGGACTCCTGGCCGAGGCCATGGATCTTGTGGGCGTTCAGGATGCGCTGACCTTCCTTCGGATCCGGCGTCAGGATGCGCGTGCCGATCAGCACCGTGTTGGTCTTCGATGTGATCACGAAGTCGGCGCCGTGATTCTCGGGGATCTTCGTGCCCTCCAGCACGATCAGGAACTTGCCGCCCTTGCCGCGGTCCGGCCCGACCATGCCGGTATCGGAGACCGGCCGCTGCCAGAGGTCGATGACCCCGCCGCCGGTCGGCCCGGGTGGCACCTCGTACATCAGCACGCCGCCGGTGTCGCTCAACTCCGCAAACGTGATGACGTAGGTCGTCGTGTCGTTCGCGGTTAGGATCGGCAGCTTCTGCTCGGTGGTCCGGTAGACGATGAGATCGCCCGCCTTGCCGCCGAGGGAGCCGAAGTGCGCGTTGCGCCACTGCATCATGCCGATGGCTGGCACGAAGTGGATGTAGGCCTGCACGGCGCGCTGGTAGTCGATCTCCTCGCGGACGCGTTCGACGGTCGCGTCGGTCGGATATCCGTTCGCTTCGAACTCGAGCACCCCGGAGCGGGTCTCCTGGCGACCGTGCAGCTGCGCGTTGGCTGCGGGCATCCACGCGGCAACCGCGCAGACGCAGGCGATGACGAGATGATTCCTGGGTGTCACGGGGTTCGGTCCTTTGAGGTTTCTCGCTATCTGTGGCGCCCGCTGCCGTGGAGCCCGGGCGAGCAGTCGTGCCTTGATTCTATGAGTCGCGCCGCCGAAGATTGCGCGGATCCGTGCAATTGGAGCCGATGGCGCCCACATGAAACCGATGGCCCTGGCCGACCGCTGCGCGGTCCTCACGGATCACGAGGGCTGGTTTGGAACCGCCGCGCCGGAGTTCCAGCAGGCAATGCTGTCTCGCTGCGAATGGCGAGAGGTCACGGCCGGGCAGCCCATCTATAGCGCGAGCGATGTCCAGACCGACCCCTGCGGCATCGTCGACGGGTCCGTCGAGATCTATTCGAGGTACGGTGCGGGCGACAACCCCCTGCTGCACCTCGGGCACGAGGGCTCGTGGATCGGCTACGGCGCCGCTGTGCGTGGACAACTGCTGCGCGTGACGACGGTGGCCCGCACGAACGTCCTGCTCGCGTGCGTGCCCTGGCGCGCGATGCAGGAGCTGCTGCGCGAGCGACCGGAGTGGTGGCAATACATCGCCCGCGCGACGCTCGAGTACGGGGATATCGCGATTTCCGGCTACGCCGATTCGTTGCTCCAGGACAACGACCGTCGCTGCGCATGCACGCTGCTGCGTGTCGCAGGACTGCAGTTCCCGCGACGTTCCCGCCCCGAGCGCCGGTCAGTTTCCATCACTCAGGATGAGCTCGCGACGCTGGTCAACGTCTCGCGGACGACTCTGTTGCAGATCCTGCGGCGTTTCGAAGGACGAAGCCTGGTCGAGCAGGCTTACCGGTCGCTGCGGGTCGTGGATGCAGCCGGACTCAAGGAGATTGCTGAGGGGCGCGAACGCTGACTGCGTCGTCGGACAGCCGTGGGACGCCGCAGAAATAGGAAATGGAGCGGGTGATGGGAATCGAACCCGCGTTAGTCGTCCCGCGTCGCTTGCCGGATCAATCAGTTGCTAACGGCGACGGGCCCGCGTGTGATTGACGCGTGACGAACGGAAAACTCAGACGTATCAGGACACTGGTTCGGCGACCAACCTAACTCCGAGGGCAGCACAGACTCGAGATACCGTGTCGAATCGCGGCTGCGCACCCGGCCGTAACGCCTTGTACAGGGCTTCGCGCGCGAGGCCCGTGGACTTCGCGATTTCGCTCATGCCCCTTGCGCGCGCGATGTCGCCGAGTGCCGCCGCCAACAGCGCCGGATTGTTCTCGGCGAGGACGGCCGTGAGGTACTCGGCGACCGCCTCCTCGCTGTCCAGGTATTCGGCCGCGTCGAACTCCGGCAGATCACTGGCCTTGATCTTCTTGCGTTTCACCGTCAACCCTCCTCGATCATCGCGGCTCGTCGTTGCGCCGCTGCGATGTCCGCCCGTTGCGAAGACTTCGACCCACCGCCGAGCATAACGACCAGCTGGTCGCCCCTCAGCGTGTAATACATGCGCCAGCCGGGGCCGAAATGCTCTCGCATCTCGACGACACCCTTTCCGACGGGCTTCACGTCACCCAGGTTGCCGAGCGAGGCCTTGCGAAGTCGCGCGACCAGCCGACGCTGAGCCGTCTTGTCGCTAAGCCCCTTCAGCCAGGCATCGAACTCGGGCAGGGTCTTGATGACGTACACGCATCGAGTGTAATCGTTCGATTACATTCCGGCAAGATGCCCAAGAACGACGAGGGCCCATCTGGGCCGTTCTAAGCCATTGAAATTAGGTGGAGCGGGTGATGGGAATCGAACCCACCTTAGTCGCCCGGCTCCGATCGCCGGATCAATCACTTACGAACGGTGACGACTCCGCGTGTGACTCACGTGTGGCAGTGCGTCGAACCGCCATTTCCGCGAGAACCAAGGCCCGCTAGCGGGCGCTGCATGCCCGAGATGGACCCTGGCAATAACGTCGAGAGGGACCTACGGCGGCTCTTGGGCCTCGATGTCGGCCTATTGCGAGTCGGTATCGGCGTCCACCCGGCAGACATCTCGGTTGGCACAGCGGTGGGACGGCTGGTCTGAGCGTGCCCTCGAACTCGAGTGGACGTAACCGCGGACGACTGGCCCGCCCTGATCCACAGCGTCATCTCCGGTTGAATCGACATCGCGATAGAGAAGATCAACATTCTGTTGCCGCCCGGCTATCCGTTGGCCGGGGCCGCCCGCCTGCCGAAGATTGCCGACGTGCGTCGGTATCCACGCATGGGCAGCGCCCGCGCCGGATCGATTACCCGCTCGCTCACCGGGGTCGGCCCGACACCCGACCGACGTGAGCTTCTCGGCGTTGCGATAGCAGACGCCTGAGTAGGCGCTGGCACCACGCGAGCTGCTCGACCCGGATGCACCGCTGGCCCTCTCAGCCGAGGCCGCGCCAGGCGGCCCCGTGCGCCGTCGACGTGGCCAGCGTCGGCAACGGTTGCACGAAATCTTCAGGCAATTTTTCCCGTTTGTTCATGCGGTGAATGACGTCATGGGTGTCACATCGTCCCGCCCGTCAACCGTCGACCGGTGTGGTCGCCGGACGTCATGGCCACCGCAGAGGCTGAACCAGAGCACCTAACCACACAGTACCCAAATCCGCTGGCGCCGCGCTGAGAGGCGTGGCGCGCAGCGAGCACAGCGGTGGCCGGACCCGGGGCAGGAATTTCTTTCCTGAATTGGGAGGACGCCGTGAGAACGCTCGCCTTGCTCTTTCTCGTCGCTGCACCCGCCTTCGCCACCGACAACGCCTCGCTCCCCCGCACCATGGTCGAGGACAGTCCCGCCTTCGACTCGGTGACGGAGGCGGTTCTCGCCGTGTACGAGACCGTCACCCAGCCGTTCCCCCGCGCCGAAGTGGGCGGCGCCATCGTGGAGCGAGACGGGAAGTTCTTCTACACGACGCCCGTGACCACCGGCGAGACCATGGCCCTCGGCTTTCGCATCGGACTGCATCGCGGCGAGACGCTGGTCGCCTGGTACCACACGCACGGTGCGGATCCACGTTGGGGCGCCTACGAGCGCAGCGAGATCGAGTGGTTTTCGAAGAACGACGTCGAGGTCGCGAAGCAACTGGGTGTCCCCGCGTACGTCGCGATCGAGCCGACGCGCAACGTCCGCGTCTTCGATCCGTCGCTCGACAAGCGCCGCGTGACCAGCACCGGTCGCGTCATTGGGCGCGAGGTCGCGTGGCTGCCGATCGCCGTCGCAGCCAGCCATTGACCGTCCTGCACGCGTCGCCTGGGCCCGCCGACCCGACATTGCATGTTCCTCGACAACACCAATATTATCGGGACGCAGGACAGCCACAGGCCCGACCGTGCGGGAACCGCACCCGTACAGCCGGAGCGATGCACTGGGCGGCAGGAAGCAGGCGCGCCATCCATGGCGACCGAGGGACCGTCGATCGTTGCCGTCGGCGACTTGCTCGTCGATCTCGACCGCGCGCAAGTGACACGTGCGGGACTCGCGATTCCCCTCCCGCGGCTTTCGTATGACCTGCTGATCGTCCTCATCGACGCTTCGCCGCGCGTGGTCTCCATCGACGAATTGATGGAGCGCGTCTGGCCCGGGCTGGTCGTGAGTCCGGAAGCCGTCAGCCAGCGCATCAAGTTGCTGCGTCGCGCGCTGGACGACGACGCGGACGCGCCGCGTTACGTAGCCGGTGTCCGCGGTCGCGGCTATCGCCTGCTGCCGCCAGTTGAACGCGACCGGAGGCCCGTGCACGAGACAGCGGCGGCCGCCCAGGGCCCCGCCGGTGCTCCGGAACACAACGACTCGTCGAATGTCATTGCCGTCGAGCAGCCACGCCCGCGTCAGGCATTGCTGCGCCATCGAGCTGCAACGGTTATCGCGCTGGGGCTGCTGCTCGCCGGCCTCGCCGTCGCGGTGGTCGTTGCGCGGCTGGACCGGCCGGTGACGCAGGCGAGCGCTCCGGCGCTGGGCAAGACCGAAGTGCTCGACCATCGCCCCTCGGTCGCCGTGCTGCCGTTCACCAACCGCAGCCAGCGTGCCGAGGATGTATTCTTCGTCGACGGGATCCATGACGACATCGCGACCCAGCTCACCCGGGTCAGCGGGATCAGGGTCATTGCGCCACTGTCGGTGGAGCGGTTCCGCGGCAGCGATCTGCCGGTCAAGAGCATCGCCGAGCAGTTGCGAGTGACAGCCATCCTCGAAGGCAGTGTGCAGCGCGACGCAAATCGGGTGCGAATCAGCCTGCAGCTCGTGGACGCGGCGACCGAGACGCAGATCTGGGCGAACCACTTCGATCGCGAGTTGACGGCTGGCAACGTCTTCGCGATCCAGAGCGAGGTCGCAATCGCCGTCGCCGCCGCGCTGCGGACGACGCTCCCCGCCGTCGAGAAGGCCCGGATCACTGCGGTCCCCACGCGGGTGCTGGCGGCGTGGGAGGCCTACCAGCTTGGCACTCAGCGCATGGCGAGTCGCAACAACAAGAGCCTCGGCGAAGCCGAGCAGTTCATGCGACAGGCCATCGAGCTCGATCCCGGCTTCGCGCTGGCCTTCGCGGGACTTGCGCAGGCGCTCACGCTCCAGGTGGCCTACGGCGGCGCGCCGCTGGACGCAACGCTCACGAAGGCGGAGCAAGCCGTGATGCAGGCACTCGCGCTGGACAGCAGCCTTGCCGAGGCATGGGGCATCGCAGGGTTGATCGCGTCCAAGCGTGGCCGCTACGACGACGCCGAAGCGATGCTGCGACGGGCGATCGCGTTGAATCCCAACTTCGCACAAGCCTACCTGTGGCTGGGCGGCACGCCGCACGCAAGAGTCCAGGACGAGGGCCTGACGCTGGTCCAGCGGGCCGTCGAACTGGATCCGCTTTCGCCGATCGCGAACATGTTCTACGCCGCCGCGCTGCACGGAGCGGGACGATTTGCCGAGGCGACCGAACGACTGCAGACGCTGGTCGAACGCTACCCCCAGCTCGCGCCTGCCTATGTGCTGCAGGCGGCACAGGCCGCCTATGCGGCCGATCGATTCGATCTGGCGCTGTCCATGCTGGCGCGCGCGTCGCAACTGGATCCGCAGAACCCGGCCGCCGTGATGGCCCGCACCAGGTTGCTCCTGGACCTGGGCGAGGAACTCCGCGAGCACGAGGCGACCGACCTCGCCGAGCGTCTGTCTGTTGTGGAGGCCGGTGATGCCGCCGCCGAAGACGCGAGCCTGTGGCTTCTGTATCGCGGCCAACAGCAGGAGAGCTTGCGGTACGCCAGGATGGCACTCGCGACCAATCCGCGGAGCAGGCTTGCGCTGGCGCTGCTGGCCAATGCGGATGTCGCGCAGGGCAATGTGCAGGCCGCCATCGACCGTTACGAAACGGCGCATCGCCTCGCCACGGGTTCGCTGTTCGACCGGCTCGGTCCGTCGAGTTACGGCGCCGCCATCGATCTGGCGGCCGTGCTGCTGCGGGCAGGCGAAACCGACCGGGCAGAAGTCCTGCTGGACCGCAGCGAGTCCGTCATACGCGGCATGACGCGGCTCGGCATCTTCGGTTTCGGCATCGCCGACGTGCAGATCCTCGCTCTTCGAGGCCAGACGTCCGCTGCGCTCGCCAGGTTGCGCGAAGCTGAACGCGCAGGGTGGCGGGGCCCATTGTGGCGCTTCTACCGTGATTTCGACGCCAGCCTGGCCTCGATCCGGAACACACCGGAGTTCCGCGCCGTGTTCGCCGACATCGAACGTGACATGGCGCGACAGCGGGCGATACTCGCCGCGCATCCGACGGTGGCCGCGGTCGATCTCCGGGTCGGATTTTGAGCCGACAGACGCACCGGTCCGTCGCTGACCCGGTGCGGACCGGCAAGCAATAGCGTTACACCAGGGCCTTACGGGTTCTGCTGGGAGCTCTACAACCGGATCAGCGATCCCCACGATTGCGGGGTTAATCAACCCTGGGTCGCTCTACGCGCAGTACCTTGTCTTGCAGAGCGCGGTCGTGCGGCTTAGGGACAAGAGTCAATCCTCTTCAGGCGCATCGGATGACGTAGACGCGGCGGAGCCCCAGCGAAAAAGTGGAGCGGGTGATGGGAATCGAACCCATGTGAGCGTTGCCACCCCGCTCGCCGAATCAATCACCTATAGACGACCTCGGCTCCGCGTGTGATTCGCGTGTGTTCCGCCGGACAATCGACCGAACGGCTCATCTACCTCGGGAACAGCAGCGTCATCGTGAAGCGGAGGCCGAAACCTTCCGTGCCACTGTCCGGGCTGTCGAGCCAGTACCGGACGCCGCCGCCGAAGCTGACCAGCTGTGCGCCGATGCGCACCAGGCGGGAGGCGCTGGCGTTGACCGGTACCGACCACTGCTCGTTCTCCCAGTCGTATGTCGACTCCGTATTGAAGCCGAACGTCCACTGGGTCGGCGTGGTGTAGGTGAGGAACGGCTGCAGGAAGGTCGCGTTGACGTCGGCGCGATCGCCGTCACCCGCGAACGACCAGATGTGGTTGGCGAGCACGCCGCGCGTCCAGCCATTTGACTGCTTCAGCACCACCGCCGTCGGGCCTGCGCCCCACTTGTCGGTCGTCAGCAGGTCATTTGAGCCCGTCGGCAACAGCAGCACCGGGCCAGCACCCCAGATCCACCCGGACGCTGTCGGCGCCTTGGGCGAGAAGAAGATGCTCTGGACCACGTCGCCGACCCCGGTCTGCGTGCCGGCGCCCGGAAAGACGTCCGACTGCCGCACGACCGGCAGGATGGTGCGCGAGATCAGGTTCCACTCGTCGTTCAGGTCGAACGGGATCACGGGCTGCACGTTGAGCAGCCAGCGGTCGCCGTCATCGGCCGGGCCGACGTCCTGGTCGTAGTTGAGCTGCAGTGGCACGCTGATCAGTGCCGCGACCGGGTTCGACAGCTGCATCGCGAGGCTGGTCTCGTACGCCTCGCTCGCCTCGTCTGCGAGCGCCGGCCGGGCCGTCACTAACGCCCCGAGCAGCACCGCAATCGACCGGGATGAAAGCCGGTTCAGAGACATCTCAGATTCCCGCAAGACATGGTTGCCAGGCCCTGCGCAACGCGCCCGGCCTCGAAACAGGAACCGGGCGCGCGCGGCTTGCAAGACTGCCGGCGGGTACTAACTCCCGCCCAGTGCTGCCGGAACAGGGTCCGGCAGCGCGAACGATCGCCCGGGCGGCACCTGGCGCTGGGTGGGCGCGGTGCCCGGCAGTATTTCGAAGTCGGGCGTGAAAGTGACCATCAGGTCGCGCAATTTGCCGATGATCGTGCGGTCACCGTCGAACTTCGCCTTGCCCTCCGTCGCCAGCTGGTCGAAGCTCGCAGTGCCCGTCATCACGCGATTCAGGTCGGCACGGTTGACCGTGATCGTCAGGCCGGGGCTCGGCTCCAGGAAGCCCTTGATGTTGGTGAGCGTCGCGTTCTCCAGTTCGATCGCGAACTTCTCGCCGTTGTCGGGCGTGACGAGATTGATTTTGTAGTGAAGCCCCTCTGACTTCTTCGGGTCCATGCTGATGCCGAGGAAGTCCAGCCACTGCTCGGTGGTCATCGCGCGCACGACGTCAGGCACCAGCGTGCGCGGCGCGCTGCCGCCCGGCATGCCGTTGCGCAACTCAAAAGCGCCCTGCAGGAATGTATTGCGCGTGCTCGTGCTTTCGGCCTGGTAGCCGAGTTGTTCGTAGGCGTCAGCCAGCAACCTACGCGCCGGCATGTTCTTTGGCTCGGCGAACACCAGCTTGTTGAGGATCTCGCTGGCCTGCAGGTACTTGCCCTGCGCATTCAGCTCGCGGCCCTTGGCGAGGATCTTGTCCGAGCCGCCCATCATTTCGACGTACAGCGGCGCGGAGTCGGACGGTGACAGCGGGATCAGGTTGACCGGGTTGCCGTCGAAGTGACCGATGAAGCGGTTGACGACGCCGCGCACGTTGTTCTGCACGTCGCCGTGGTAGCTGCGTGCCGCCCAGCTCTGCTGCAGGCTCTGCGGAACCTCATAGACGTTGTGGACCTCGTTGATCGTCACGCCCTGGTTCACGTAGTGCAGCGTCTGGTTGTTCAGGTTGGCGTAGGCATCCCGCTGGGTGCGCAGCACCTCCTGGATGCGCTCGTTGCCCCAGCGCGGCCAGCTGTGCGAAGCGAACATCACCTGGGCTTCGCCGCCGAAGTAGAAGAGCGCCTCGTTGATCTGCTTGGACCAGTTGAGCGCATCGCGCACCGCGGCGCCGCGCAGGGTGTAGATATTGTGGATGGTGCCGGTGACGACCTCGGCCGACCAAAGCGCCTTGAACTGCGGGAAATAGGTGTTCATCTCGACCGGCGCTTCGGTGTCCGACACGTCCTGGAACACCATCTTCACGCCGTCGAGGGTGATCTCCTCGATGTTCTTGCTGATCAGGCGATTGGGAGGAATCAAGCCGACCGAACCGTTTGCGGCGTTCTTGCCGATCGCCTGGTCGACGTGGCCGAACGGATTGCGTTGCAGCAGTGTGGCGTACTGCCACTGGGTGCGCCGGGACATCGCCGTGCCCGCGAACACGTTCTCCGAGATCGCGTGGTCCATGAAGCCCGCAGGCGCGATCACCATGACCTTGCCGCTCGCGACGTCGGCCTCGTTCACGACGCCGCGCACACCCGCCCAGTGGTCCACGTGCGTGTGCGAATACACGACGCCGACCACCGGCCGGGCCCCGAGTTTCTCGTTGATGAACTGGAGCGCGGCGCGCGCCGTCTCCGCGGCGGTCAGCGGGTCGAACACGATCCAGCCCGTGTCACCCTTGATGAAGCTGATGTTGGCGAGGTCGAAGCCGCGCACCTGGTAGATGCGGCCCGGCACCACCTCGTAGAGGCCGTAGGCCATGTTGAGCACGGCCTGGCGCTGCAGTGACGGGTGAATGCTGGCGAAGTCCTGCCCCTTGAGCAGCCACTGGTAGCTGCCCATGTCCCAGGCGACGTTGCCCGCGTCGGCCATGATCTGCTTGTACGGTGGCGCGGCGATGAAGCCCTTGGCCGCTTCGTCGAAATCGCGCTTGTCGGCGAACGGCAACTCGGCCTTGAGACGGTCGCGGATCTCGAGCGTGAAGGTCGACGGCGGCTTACCCTGCGGGTCAAAGTGGGCGACATTCGCCGTTGCCTGCTGCACGCCGGGAGCCTCTGCGGCCACCGCGCCCGCGTTGAAGGCGAGCGGTACACACAATACGGCGGCAGCCCTTACGACAGCTTCCCAAGGAGAATAGGCGAGTCTGGTCTTCACGGCGCACCCCGGTTTGCAGAATTATGCGGCGCAGTAGATAGCACGGGCCCGAGACGCTGTTTGCCCCAAATGGCACAATTGGCACCCATGTGATCCGATGATTCCCGCCGATGGCGCAGCATGTCCAAGGTCCGTGAATCCAGTGTTCAAGCCGGCTTCCCGATCCGCGGGTGGTTTGCGGAAAGTCCCCCGGATTTCCGTAGCGATTTTCTTGCACTGGCGCGCCCGAAATCCTATGCAGCCGGCAACGTGATCTTCCAGGCGGGCGAGGTCGGGCAGGACGTGTTCGGTATATATTCTGGTGTGGTAACACTGCAGAGCAGGTTGAGCCACCCGGATGCGGTGCTGCTGCACATGGTGTGGCCCGGAGAATGGTTTGGCACCTGGTCCGTGCTGCTCGGAAAGGGCCGACGCATGAGCGCCATCGCGAGAACCGACGTGAGTCTGCTGCGAATTCCCGGCGATGACCTGCGGGCACTGCTGCGACGTCGCCCGCAGTGGCATTCCGAACTGGCGCGCGATGCGGTCTGGGGCACGGATATCGCCATGCAGGTTGCCGCCGACCTGTTGATACACAACGCCTCGGCGCGCTGCGCGGCCGTCTTGCTGCGCCTCGCCGGACGAAGTTGGGCCTCGGGCCCGGATGCGGAGTTGCCCGTCGAGATCCCGGCTTCGCAAAACGAGCTCGCGATGCTCTGCAACGTCTCCCGGAATACCTTCAGCCGCGTCGTGAAGGACCTCTCGAGCCGTGGGCTCCTGACCCTCGACTACAGATCGTTGACCCTGAACGACCCGGCGCGACTGCGTGACATTGCGAATACTGGCTGACGAGGAGCCGCTGACTCCTCGAGTGCGCGGCCGGCCCGCGCGAGAGAGAATTGGAGCGGGTGATGGGAATCGAACCCACATGAGTCGCCCCGCTCCTTCTGACAGATCAATCACTTAACGACGGCGATGGTCTCGCGTGTGATTCACGTGTGACTGCTCGCCTCGGCGGTAGCTGGTCAGGCCGCCGCCGGTGATAGCTACCGGGCAATGCGTGTGCCACTGGCGCCCGCCGAGACCCACACCGGACACGCGATAGGCAGCAGGTCTGCGCGCACCCTTACCTCGCGAACTATCTGCCAGGTCTCATCGCCGGCACCGCGTGATCTGCGCGATGCCGGCGACGACAGGTAAGGTCAGTCGCGAGCCATGGCTCGCTTGGCCTCCTGCTCGAGGTCGGTATAAGCGGCCTTCTCGACGGACACGGCCACGCCTTGGATCTCGCCGCCGTGGAACTCGCCAGGTGTCTTGTACTGCTGGCTCACCGCGTCACCACTGTCGTAGCCGATGCACAGTCCGTCACCCGAAAGGGTGAATTTGCCGGGTTGTGTCCTCATCGGGCCTTCGGCGGCAACCTGGTCGTCCACGTACAGCTTCGTGCGTCCGATCGACTCGCCGTTCTTGCCGGCGCTCTCGCGGATGAACTCCATGCCCAGCGTGTACTTGCCCGGCTTCAGCTCCTGCGTCGACACGAAGTGCTGCTCGGGCTTGATGCCGAGGAAGTTGTACACGTAGTGCAGCTTGCGATCCTTGATAAACAGCGTGTGGCCACCGAAGCGCGAGCCGTGGGCGAAGATCACGCCGGACGCGTCCGCATCGGTGATCTCGACGTTCGCGAGGATCTTGTACGAGCGGTTGCGCACGTTGACAGCGACGCCTTCCGGCACGGGAGCCGTGCCCGGGTAGTAGACGTACCGATCGCGCACCGCCTCCTCCGACGGACGCTCGGTACCCAGAACTTCGACGGCACTGCGATCGTCGAGCGGCAGGACCAGGTTCACGCGGGCCTCTTCATTCCAGGCCTCGATCATCGCCTTGAGTTTCTCGGGATGCTTCTTCGCGAGATCCACCGACTCTGACCGGTCGACGTCCACGTGATAGAGCTGCCACTGGTCCTGGTCGAATTTACCCTTGCCCGTGAGCGGCGCATGCACGGAAGTGGCCAGCCAGCCATCCTCCCAGAGGCCGCGAGTGCCGAGCATCGCGTAGTACTGGCGCTTCTTCTGCGTGGGTCCATCGGGCGGGGCGTCGAACGAGTACTTCATCGACACGCCGGACAGCGGGAACTGCTCCACGCCGCGGTACACCTTCGGCATCTCGATGCCGACGATGTCGAGCACCGTCGGCACGAAGTCCGTTGAATGGTGATACTGGTTGCGGATCTCGCCGCGGGCCTTGATGCCCTTGGGCCACGAGATCACCAGCGGGTCGTTGGTGCCGCCGGAATACTGCGAATAGCGCTTGAACATCTGGAACGGCGTCGAAAACGCCGCGGCCCAGCCGGTCGGGAAGTGCTGGTATGTGTTCGGACCACCGAGCTCATTGATCAGCTTCATGTTCTCGGCAATTTCATCCGGGTACCCATTGAAGAACTTGTTCTCGTTGACGGACCCGTTCGGCGTGCCTTCACCCGATGCCCCGTTGTCGGCACCGTAGAAGATGACGGTGTTGTCGAGCTGACCGGTGGCTTCCAGGTAGTCGACGATGCGGCCGACCTGGACGTCGGTGTACTCGGAGAATGCCGCATAGACCTCAGCCAGCCTGGAGAACAGCCTCTTCTCGTCCGGACTCAGCGACTTCCAGGGGCGGACGTAGTCGCCCGGATTGGCCACCGACTCAGGCAACGGGTTCAGCGGCGTCAGCTTGGTGCCCTTCGGCACGGCGCCCTTCTCGATCATGCGAGCGAGCACCCAGACGCGGTACGCCTCGTAGCCGTCGTCGAACTTGCCCTTGTACTTGTCGATGTACTCCTGCGGCGCGTGGTGCGGCGCATGGTTGGCGCCGGGGTTGTACCACATGAACCACGGCTTCGACGGGTTGCTCGCCTTTTGGTCGCGGATCATGGATATCGCCTGATCGGCGAGATCCTTCGAGAGGTGATAGCCCTGCTCGGGACCGTAAGGTTGCTCGATGAAGCGGTTGTCTTCGACGAGGTCCGGGTACCACTGATTGGTCTCGCCGCCGAGAAACCCGTAGAAGCGGTCGAAACCCATCGCGAGCGGCCACTGCTTGCGGCTGGCGCCCGAGGCGACGTCCTGCTCCGGCACGTTGTGATTCTTGCCGATCCAGAACGTGCTGAAGCCGTTGTCCTGCAGGATCTGCGCGACGGTCGCCGCCTGCGCGGGAATGCGGCCATGCGCGCCGGGATAGCCATCGGCTGCTTCGGTGATGGCGGCCATGCCATTGAGGTGATGGTTGCGGCCGGTCAGGATGGTCGAGCGCGTCGGTGAGCAAAGCGCGGTGGTGTGCCACTGCGTGTAGCGCAAGCCCTGATCGGCAAGGCGCTGCAATGTTGGCATGTTGATGCGGCCGCCATACGGCGACCACGCCGCGAGGCCCGTGTCGTCATAAAGAACGAACAGGATATTGGGCGCGCCCGCCGGCGCTTTCTTGGGCGTGAACGGTCCCCAGTCGGCCTTTGAGTCGCGCACGTCCAAGCTGATCTTGCCCTTGAAGTCCGTGTAAGGGCCGACGGCCTGCGTCTCCTGCGCCATCGCGGCCGGTCCGAACAGCAATGCCAGTGTGAGCCCGACTAGGCCCCGCATACGAGTCAAGTTGCGCATGATTTCCCTCCCATCTGCCGTGATTCCCTCAATGCATCCGGCGCCTCGTGGCGCTTCTTCTCTTGCTTCGTTCAAGTCGACGAGCCGTGACGGGGCGCGCCTGCGGGGGGTGGGAATTGCAGGCACTTCCGTCACAGCCGTCGAACTGGGCCGGTGGCGGGATGAGCCGCCAACGAAATCGATCGAGTGGGTCTGAGTGTGCGCAATTAGCTTCTCCTCAGTCCAATGCATTTGAATCGCTCGTTTGATAGATTCGCTTCATGGAAATGGAGCTTCGACACCTGAGGCACGTGTTGGCCCTGGACGCGCACCGCAACTTTGCGCGTGCCGCAGAACACCTGGGGCTCACGCAACCCGCGCTCTCGCACAGCCTCGGGGCGCTCGAGCAACGACTCGGTGCGCGGCTTTTCGATCGTGACCGCTCGAGGGTCGCTCCGACGCCGGTCGGCGAACGGCTGATCCGGCACGCGCGAATGCTGGTCGCGCAGGCTGATGCAGCGGCTCGTGACATGCAGTCCCTGATCGATCTCGATGCCGGCGAGTTGAAGATCGGCTCAGGACCTTACGCGACTGAGATTTCCGTCGGCACGGCCGTGGGCCGGCTGATCCGCCGGCATCCTTCCCTGAAGGCAGATCTGTCGCTGCACGACTGGCCGGCGCTGATGCGGATGGTCCTATCCGGTGAACTCGACATTGCGATCGGCGAGTCCAGCTATGCAGCAGACGATCCGCGCTTCGTAGTCGAACTGCTGCCAAGACATCGCGGCGTGTTCTTCATCCGTCCCGGACACCCGCTGGCGTCCAGACAGAACGTCACGCTCGACGACCTGCGCGCCTACCCGTTGGTGATGAACACGCTGCCGGTCCGCCTGCTGGAACTGACGAAGACACGTGCGCAAGAGAGTGGCCTCGAACCTGCGGAGCGCGAGGTGCAGCCGGAGATACGGGTCGAGACCCTGCATCTCGCTCGGCTGATCACGGTGGAGAGCGATGCGATCGGTATCGCCCTGCCAAGTCAGATCGCGCAGGACGTCCTGAACGGATCGCTTGCAATCATCGATCTACATCTGCCTTGGATGACGACGAACTACGGAATCATCCAACGGGCCGGTCGCACGCCACCGCCTGCCGCCGAAGTGTTCATCGAGATCCTGCGTGAGGTGGAGGCTGGGATTTGCGAGAGGGAGGTCCCTTCGCCAACGTCGGGAACGCCACCAGCGGCCTCTACAAACCATGAATGCGTTGGTTGAAGAACAGCGGCGGAAGCGGGCGGCGCCCGCGCCCCTTTGCTCTCCCCTACGTTCCCGTTCGTGGGGAAAAGCTGGAGCGGGTGATGGGAATCGAACCCACGTGAACCGCTCAGCCTCGCCCTACAGATCAATCACTTGCCGACGGCGATGATCTCGCGTGTGATTCACGTGTGACTACGCGTCAGCCCGATCACCGGTGCCGCCACTCGGCGGGCGGAACTCCGGCCCACCGCCTGAACGCCCGATTGAACGCACTGCCTTCCGAATAGCCCACGATCGAGGCGATCTGGCCCGTCGGAATCGTTGTATCGCGCAGCAACTGGCAAGCGAGTTCGTACTGCACCTCATCGCGCAACTGCTGGAAGGTCGTGCCCGCGGCCGCCAGGCGGCGTTTCAGCGTACGGGTTGAAATACGCAGGGTCGTCGCCGCGTCGTCGATCGAGGATCGACGCGTCGTCACCGTCGCCCGCAGCAGTCGGCGCACCCGGCCAACCACGTCGTCGGCATTGCCGGCGATGAGCTCGTCGATCCGGTCCTTCATCATGCGATGCAGGATTGGGTCCGCGCCCGGCGGCGAGTTCGCCAGCCAGCGGGCCTGGAACGCGATCGCCGAGCGTTCCTGGTCGAAGCGGGGGGACAGGCCAAAGACCTTGCGGAAGGGTGACAGGGCTCGCGGCGCTGCAAACGAGAACTGGACATCGTGCGGCTGCCATTGCGGGCCGCAGAGCGAGCGCAGGATGTTGAACCCGATACCGATGGCCGCCGCGGCGAGCTGCTCGGTGCGCTCGATGCCGGGCTCGACGACGTCGTAGCCGAGGGAAACGATGCTCTCCTGGCAGTCCAGAGTCACTGTGCCGCCTGCATCTGCCACGGAATTGAGCTGCCGCAGGATCTCCAGCGCGGTCCCGACGTTAGGCGCGCTCGATGCTAGGTAACCGACCACGCCGAGCGACGACAGGCCTGCGCGGCTGCCGACCAGCAAGCCAAAGTGGTGGCACGAGGTGGCTGCGACGCATCGGTCGAAGAGTCGTGCGACCGTCTGATACGGCACCCGGTTCTCCGGGTCGGTGAACGCTGCGAGGTCGAGATCGAGCTCCGCCAGCAGCGGCTCTGGCGTGATGCCGAGTTCCGCAAGCACCGATGGCGTCGCCATGAGCGGACCAATGCGAACGTGTCCGGGCGCGACGGCCTGCCGCAGTAGCGGCCGGGCATCGATTTTTCGCGGCCCAGGCTGTCCCCGTTTCGGCATGCCGCCGCTTCCTCGTTGGCCCGGATAGTCAATGCTGTGGCCCCAAGCGTCAAGCTGTCGACTTCGGCCGACGGCACAATCGGCACGCGAAATGCCACCGAACGGTCGGTTGCCGGACGGTTTCCGACCGCGGCCTTCCCCAGTTGGGAGACTCGATCATGCACAAGAGCAGATGTGGAACGGGTAGGTGGTCGTTGATCGGCGGCGTGATGGCCGCGGCTGCGTTGCTATGCAGCCCGATCGCGTTCGCCAGCCCGGCGGCGGCCAAGCCGAGTCCCGCCGAAGCCCAGGCCATCGCCGAAGAGGGTTTCGTCTACGGACTGCCGCTGGTGATGAACTATGCGGTGATGAACGCGTTCTCGGTGAACCGCAACTCCGGACAGTTCAAGGCGCCGTTCAACCAGATCCACTGCGAAGCCAACGTCTTCACGCACGAGAACACGGCCGTCGTCACTCCCAACAGTGACACGCCCTACTGTCTTCTCTGGCTGGACTTGCGCGCCGAACCCATGGTGGTGTCCGTCCCCGCGGTCCCGAAATCGCGTTACTACTCGGTGCACCTGTGCGACGGCAATACCTTTAATTACGGTTTCATCGGGACGCGAACGACAGGTCCGGACGCCGGCGATTTCCTGATCGTGGGTCCCGAGTGGAAAGGCGCAACCCCGGCGGGAATCAAGAAGGTATTCCGTTCCTCGACACAGCAGTCGATCGTCATCTTCCGGACCCAGCTCTTCAGCCCGGCCGATCTCCCCGGCGTGGCCAAAGTCCAGGCCGGCTACAAGGCGCGGCCGCTGTCCGCGTTCCTCAAGCAGCCGCCACCGCCCGCCGCACCCGCGATCGATTTTCCGAAGATCGACGATGCGATGGTCAAGGCCAACTTCTTCGAGTATCTCGATTTCGTGCTGCCCTTCGGGCCTCCCGGCCCGGAAGAGAAGGCGATCCGCGCCAGGCTCGCCCGCATCGGCGTCGGGCCCGACAAGACATTCGATTTCAAGGATCTGTCGCCCGAGATCCGGGCTGCCGTGCTGCGAGGTATGCAGGCAGGCGACGCCAAAGTCGATGACGCCGTGGCCAACTTCGGCAAGAACATCAACGGCTGGAGTGTCGGCTCGGCCCAGGGCAACCGGTCCTACTTCAACGGCAACTGGCTGCTGCGCGCGGTCGGTGCCCGCGCCGGCATCTACGGGCTCGACGCGGTCGAGGCGACGTATCCCTTGACCCGTGTGGACGCCGCCGGGAAATCGCTCGACGCCAGCAAGCACCGGTACACGCTTACGTTTGCGCCGGGCGAGCTGCCGCCGGTGAACGCGTTCTGGTCGATCACAATGTACGACGGCAAGACCCAGTTCCTGGTCAAGAACCCGATCGACCGCTATCTGATCAACTCGCCGATGCTCCCGGCGATGAAAAAGAACGCGGACGGGTCGCTGACGCTGTACATCCAGAAGGATTCGCCCGGCAAGGACAAGGAATCGAACTGGCTGCCGGCACCCGACGGCCCCATGTTCGTCGTCATGCGGCTGTACTGGCCAAAGATGGAGCCGCCGTCGATCTTCCCGCTCGGCAAGGGCACCTGGGATCCGCCGAAGATCCTCGTCGCGGACTGAAGCGCGGAGCACCCTGGATTCAGGCCGTTTCGGCGGAGATTCGATAGTGTCTTTGAATTAGCTCTCGGTGTGGTCAGTGGCAATGCTGCTCGGTGCGATCGCACCGGTCCTGCCGGCGCCCGCGGACGAAGCCAGCAAGGCGTATGAGACCGACCTCGCGATGCAGTTGTCGAACCCGGTCGCGGCGCTGATCAGCGTGCCGCTGCAGTTCAACTACGACCAGGACATCGGCCCGGTGGACGACGGCGATCGTTGGCTGCTCAACGTGCAGCCCGTGATCCCATTCGACCTCAACGACGACTGGAACCTGATCTCGCGCACGATCCTGCCGCTGGTGCGGCAGTCGGACATCTTCCCGGGTGCTGGCACGCAGACCGGGATCGGCGACGTGGTGCAGAGCGTGTTCTTCTCGCCCAAGGCGCCGACGGCGTCGGGCTGGATCTGGGGTGCCGGTCCGGTGCTGCTGCTGCCCATGGGTTCGAACGACCTGCTGACGACCGACAAGTGGGGCGCGGGCCCGACGGCGGTAGTGCTCAAGCAGTCGAACGGCTGGACGCGCGGCGTGCTCGCCAACCACATCTGGTCTTTTGCCGGCGACGGCGATCGCGCCGACGTCAATGCGACCTTCCTGCAGCCGTTCCTTACCTACACCACGCCGACCCAGTGGACGTTCGCACTCAATACGGAGTCGACCTACGACTGGGAGAACGAGCAGTGGTCGGTGCCGGTCAACGCCAATATCTCGCGGCTGATGCGGTTTGGCACGCAACTGGTCAGCGTGGGCGGCGGCGTACGGTACTGGGCCGACAGCCCGGACAGCGGGGCCGAGGGCCTCGGGTTCCGGATCACGGTCACGCTGCTGTTCCCGCGGTAATCAACTCGATAGACGGGCGGTGTCCACATGAATTCGACGCACCTGAAGCTTTCCGTGCTCGCGATGCTGACGGTCGGCGTGGTGCCGGCCGCACTGGCCATCGAGCCCATCCCTTCGACGCCCGGTTGGCGCGGCTTCGTCGTCGTGGGCGGCGGCTATGCCGACTTGAAGAGCAACACCGTCGCCGGCAACAACCTCATCGACATCGGCCAGCCGGTGATCGATTCGGTGGCGCAGCGGCCGCAGAGCGATGACACCTTTCACCCGGTCATCACGGGTGAAATCCATTACACGTTCGGTGGCGGGTGGCAGGCCTTCTTTGGTACGTCGCTCGAGGATGCCGTCACGCTGGATGGCGTGACCCAGCTCGGGGCGCGCAAGGACATGGGCTCTGCTGGCATCGTGCAGGGCGGCTTCCTGTTCAGCGGCATCCCCACCCAGGTCTGGGAGGATCCGTATGCGGAGGGTGTGAGCCGCGAGGAAACCGATCGCGACTCCACCGGCGTGCGCCTGGAGTGGGACCGCATCCTCGGGTCAGCGTTCGATGTCACGTTGTCCTACCGGGACATCTCGATCGACACCGAGCGCAGCGGCGAGGGCGTCCTGAGCGTCGCCTGCGACGCGGCCTGCCAGGAACTGCTGGTGCGCGACGGCGACCAGGTCAGCCTCGACGTGTCGTACCTGTACCGGCTGGGCGAAGGCGGACGTCACCTCGTGCGACCCTTGGTGCGTTACACGATCGACGACCGCGACGGCGAGGCGATCAGCAGCGATGCCTACCGACTGCAGCTGAGCTACGTGTTCCTCGGCCAGGGCTACACCCTGGCGAGTAACCTCGCCTATGGCAGCAGCAGTTTCGACGCCCGTAACCCGATCTTCGGCGCCCGGACCAACACCGATGGCGTCGTTGTGGACTCGACGCTGTTCTACCGGCTGCCGTTCGAGAGCGGCCGCTGGCAGGCGGTCGGCGGCGTGCTGTGGGGCGAGGGCAACTCGGACGTCGCGTTCCACGACACTGAGATCTTCATGATCAGTGCGGGCGTGATGTACCGCTTCGGCGCGCGTTGAAGCGTTGCAATCGATGGTAGGTCGCAGGCGGAGCACAGCTGCGAGAGCAACCGGCGACTGACGGCATCAGCCAGCGTGGGGCAAGACAAACCTCGCGGCGGTCGCGCGAGCACCGCACGTTTCGGCGCGGGATTTTGGCTGACGTTGTCCCGACCGCGAGGAAATGGAGCGGGTGATGGGAATCGAACCCACGTTAGTAGCTTGGGAAGCTACAGTTCTACCATTGAACTACACCCGCGCTGCGCCGATTCTATTCAGTAGCCATGGGGTCAGCAAATCCGCGCGAGCAATGCCGTAGTCCGTCTGGCGACCCGGGTACCGATGGACACGCCCCGGTACGTGCCGACTCCGGCATCCCGACGTCGAGGTCCCGCCATTCGGGCCCGGTGAGCGTCAAGGAGCGGGTGCAGGAACTCGACGTGCTGCGCGGAGTGGCCCTCTACGGCGTGTTCCTCATGAACATGCTGGGATTCGCGGGCGACGGGCTGATGGCGACGGAGCAGCAATTGCTGTCGCTGCCGACGGCCCCGGCGGACGCGGTGGCATCGCAGCTCGCGGACTGGCTGGTCGCCGACAAGGCCAACACGCTGTTCGCGTTCCTCTTCGGGCTCGGCTTCTACCTGCAGATGCAGCGCCTCGAGTCCCGTGGCGTGGATTTCGACCGTATCTACGTGCGACGCCTGACGGTGCTGCTCGGCTTCGGCATCGTGCACACGTTGTTCTTTTTTTCCTGGGACATCCTCAACACTTATGCGCTCGCCGGATTCGTGCTGTTCGCGCTGCGCGACGCAAAGGACCGCACGTTGCTCTGGGGCGGCCTGCTCCTGGCCCTCTTCTCTCTCACCGTCCATGAATTGCTCGCCGAGTTCGCCCACCTGAACGACTGGCACGGCCTGCCTTCACCGTACACCGAGGAGGCCGTGCTGGCGCGCCAGCAGGCGTCGCTGGCGGGGGACTACTGGGGCCTGTTCAGGCTGTTCGCCGGGTACACGCTCGTCGATTACCTCCTGAACGGGCTGGTCGTCGGCTGGGTCCTGTACGCGCTCGGCCGGTTCATGATCGGCGCGTGGGTCGGGCGTCGTGGCTGGCTGCAGGCCGCGCACGCACATCTGCCCGGGTTCCGGCGTGTGCTGCAGGTTGCGCTGCCCGCGGGCCTGATCGGTGAAGGGCTGGCGTGCATCCTTGGGTATTACGGCGACAGCGGCCGGCTGCCCGACTGGGAACACTGGGAGTTGCTTGGCGACGCGCTGCACATGCTGGCTGTGCCGGTGCTCGCGACCGGGTACCTGTGCGCCGTGGTCGTCGGCCTGCACACCCCGGGGCCGCGGTCGTGGCTGGCGCACTTCGCGCCTGCCGGCCGAATGGCGCTGACGAACTACGTGGCCCAGTCGCTGTTCTACGCCTTCGTGCTGTTCGGGGTCGGTCCGGGCCTCGCGCTCGCGGGCAGGATTGGCAGCGCGAGCGTCGTCGCGATCGTGACCATCGCCTACGCGAGCCAGATCGCGGCAAGCCGCTGGTGGCTCGGGCGCTTCCGTTACGGCCCGCTGGAGTGGCTGTGGCGCCGTCTGACCTACGGCCAGTGGTGAAGGCACGACACCACGCCAAGCGGTCAACACGAGAACGGCGGCGCTCGCAACGCCGCCGTTGGTCCATGCTCGGCCCGGCACGAGCCGGGCGATGCTCAGCGCAGGTCGAAGCGATCGAGGTTCATCACCTTGCTCCACGCCTGGACGAAGTCCTGCACGAACATCGCCTGCCCGTCGGACGAGGCGTAGGCCTCCGCCACGGCACGCAGCTCGGCGTTCGACCCGAACACCAGGTCGACCGGCGTGGCGGTCCACTTGAGCGCACCGGTCTTGCGGTCGTGGCCTTCGTAGAGGCCGTCCGCCTGGGCGGACTTGCTCCACTTCGTGCCCATGTCGAGCAGGTTGACGAAGTAGTCGTTGCTCAGCGTGCCCGGACGCGAGGTGAACACGCCGTGCTTCGACTGTCCGGCGTTGGCGTCCAGGGCGCGCAGGCCGCCGACCAGGACGGTCATTTCGGGAACGGTCAGCGTCAGCTTGTTCGCCCGGTCGACCAGCGCCACCGCCGGTGACACGCCGGCGTTGCTGCTGTAGTAGTTGCGGAAGCCATCCGCGGCCGGCTCGAGGACCTTGAACGACTCCACGTCGGTCTGCGCCTGCGTGGCGTCCGTGCGGCCCGGCGTAAACGGCACCTGCACCGTGAAACCCGCCTTCTTCGCCGCCTGCTCGATCGCGGCGTTGCCGCCGAGGACGATCACGTCGGCGAGCGAGACCTTTTTGCCGCCCGACAGCGAGCGGTTGAAGTCCTGCTGGACCGCTTCGAGACGCTGCAGCACCTTCGCCAGTTCCGCCGGGTCGTTGACGGCCCAGTCCTTCTGCGGGGCGAGCCGGATGCGCGCGCCGTTCGCGCCACCGCGCATGTCGGTGCCGCGGAACGAGGCCGCCGACGCCCAGGCCGTGCGAATCAGCTCGGGACCGGTGAGGCCCGCGGCGAGGATCTTCGCCTTCAGCGCCGCCGCGTCGTTCGCGTCGATCAACGGGTGATCGACCGCCGGCACGGGGTCCTGCCAGGCGAGGACTTCAGCCGGCACTTCCGTGCCGAGATAGCGGGCACGCGGGCCGAGGTCGCGGTGCGTCAGCTTGAACCAGGCCTTCGCGAAGGCGAGCCGGTATTCCTCGGGGTTCTCCTGGAAGCGCTTGGCGATCTTGCGGTAGCTCGGGTCGAACTTCAGCGCGAGGTCCGTGGTGAACATGATCGGCGCGTGACGCTTCGTCGGGTCGTGCGCGTCCGGGACCAGGTTCGCGGCCTGGTCGTCGGCGGGAATCCACTGGATCGCGCCGCCGGGGCTGCGGGTCTGCACCCACTCGAAGGCGAACAGGTTGTCGAGGTACTGCGTGGTCCAGGCGACCGGGTTGCCCGACCAGGCACCCTCGAGGCCGCTGGTGACCGTGTCGGCGCCGTGGCCCTTGCCGCACTTGTTGGCCCAGCCGAAGCCCTGCGCCTCGAGACCGGCCGCCGCGGGCTCGGGGCCCACGCACTCATCCGGCTTGTGCGCGCCATGCGCCTTGCCGAAGGTGTGGCCGCCCGCGATGAGGGCGACGGTTTCCTCGTCGTTCATCGCCATGCGGCCGAACGTCTCGCGGATGTCCTTCGCGGCCGCGAGCGGGTCGGGGTTGCCGTTCGGTCCCTCGGGGTTCACGTAGATGAGGCCCATCTGCACGGCGGCGAGCGGCTTCTGCAGCTGGCGCTCGCCGCTGTAGCGCTCGTCGGCGAGGAACTTCTGCTCCGGGCCCCAGTAGACCAGGTCGGGCTCCCAGTCATCGGCGCGACCGCCGGCGAAGCCGAAGGTCTTGAAGCCCATCGACTCGAGCGACACGTTGCCGGTGAGGACCATCACGTCACCCCATGACAGGCTCTTGCCGTACTTCTGCTTGATCGGCCACAGCAGGCGCTTGGCCTTGTCGAGGTTGGCGTTGTCCGGCCAGCTGTTGAGCGGGTCGAAGCGCAGCTGGCCGCCGTCCGAACCGCCGCGCCCGTCGATCGTGCGGTAGGTGCCGGCACTGTGCCAGGCCATGCGGATGAAGAACGGCCCGTAGTTGCCGTAGTCGGCAGGCCACCAGTCCTGCGACGTCGTGAGGACCTTCCTGATGTCCGCCTTGACGGCGTTCAGGTCGAGCTTGGCGAACTCCCGCGCGTAGTCGAAGTCCTCGCCCAGCGGGTTCGACCGCGCGTCGTGCGCGCGCAGCACCGACAGGTCGAGCTGGTCGGGCCACCAGAACTTGTTGGGCATCGGCGCGCCCGTCGTACCGGCCGCTGCCGTCGGCAGCAACGGTATCGCGGTCAGCGCACAGGCGACGGCCAGGGTCGTGAATTTGCTCGGCATGGGTTCTCCTCCATCCAGCGGAACGATTGCGTACGCCGTGATTTTCGGGCGACCTCGATCGTCGGATGAACGATTGATTCAATGGATTCGATAGATGTCAGCAATCGCTGGCAACCTGCGCAGCGGCGGCCATGCCGCGTTGTATTGCGGCACCCCCTGATTCGATCCGGCGAGTCGACACGGCTACACTGGCTGCGCAAGCAGCCACACCCACGCTGCAGGAGGCGACCGTGGACGACAGGATTCTCATGACTGCCTGCGCGGCGGTCGTCCTGATGCTCGGGTCGCGCGCCGGCGCCGAGACCGTCATCCCGCAGCAGGGACAGACGCCGGAGCAGATCCAGGCGGATACCGCTGCCTGCCGGGCGCAGGCGAAGTCCGTTTACGATCAGACCCTCGCCGCGGCCAACCAGGCCGCGACCTCCTCGACCTCGAGCGCTGCCGCGCCGTCCGGTGGCCGCGTACGCGGCGCTGCGGCCGGTGCG